>NZ_KB908381.1 GCF_000381005.1 Selenomonas bovis DSM 23594 | reverse complement strand
CTCGATGGTCGTCGCCTGGGTCATGACGATTCCCTGCACGGCGATCATGGGCGGGATTGCCTATCTCGTGCTCACGGCGACCTTCGGCGGCGCGCTCTAAGGAACCACTGATTCATTCGGCACCTTGCCTTTGCGTATCTGCACTGTCCTCTCGTCGCCCTACAATCCTCAGCGTAGCTCTGCTACGCCTCCGGTTTGTCTCCTAGAGAGATACAGCGCATCTACGCAAATTCAGGGCACCTCATTTAATCAGCGGTTCCCTAAGCTATCGATCCGCCAGTGGTTCCCTGAACGCTGGCTCTGGCAGGAAAGGGAATCTCATCCTCTTTTCAGCAGAAGCTGTTATGCTTCTACTGGAGGGAGGATTTTTTTTGAAGAAAATACTTGTGACGTTCCTGCTGACAGCGGCGATGGCGTTTTCTGTCTCCATTGTGGCGGCGGGCTATTATATCGGCAATTATCTCGTGGATTTCGGGCTCGTGCGCGGTGCGTCGGACAACCCGCAGGCGCCGCCGCGCGCCTATGCGTTGCTCATGCCGCCGGGGACATGGAACTATACGCGTCCTGATGCATCGAGCGAGGAGTGGCGGCTCATCTCATCGGATGGCCTGCATCTGACGGCGACGCACTTCCGGTCGGAGCGGCCACGCGGGAATTGGGCCATCATCGTGCATGGCTACGGCTGTACACAGGAGAATTCCTACTATCTCGCTTCACATTATCTCGCGCAGGGATACGACGTGCTCACGCCGGATCTGCGCAGTTCTGGAAAGAGTGAAGGACGGTTCGTGACGATGGGGCTGCGCGAGAGCGGAGATATCGTTGGTTGGGCGCAGGAGATTGCCGCGCGCAATCCTGAGGCCCGCATTGTGCTGCACGGTGTGTCGATGGGGGCGGCGACCGTCATGATGGCGGGAGCGTCGGATGCACTGCCGGTTCAGGTGGCGGCGGTGGTCGAGGACTGTGGCTACACGAGTGCCTACGATTTGCTTGCCTATCAGATGGAGATATCGTTCCGCCTGCCATCTTTCCCAGGGATGAATCTGCTCGATTGGCGCTGCCGGAGCCGGGCGGGATTCTCCCTGCGCGAGGCAGCGCCAATCGAGGCCGTGCGCCATGCGCGCGTGCCCATGCTGTTCATCCATGGGACAGCGGATACTCTGGTGCCAGCCTCCATGGCGGAGACGCTTTATGCCGCATGCACTTCGGAAAAGGAACTGCTGCTTGTGCCCGAGGCCATCCATTCAGCTGCCTCACAGAAGGATGCCGCACGCTATGACAGGACGGTCATGTCATTTTTGCATGGAAAGATGCATTAGCTGCCGGGGTATTGGAAAAGCTCAGTGGCTGTGACGGACAGGCGGCAGGAGTTTTTCTTTTGGCGGAGAAAAGATATAGTGAGAGAAAAACCGCTGGCATCTGCCAGCGGTTTGAGGAAGGATGATATATGATGGATGATACTACGAGAGAAATGCTTGCCCACTACAATGCGCGGAGCTATGCGAAGCCGCGCAGCATGCCGGAAGTGACGGCACGCTACAATCTCAAGCGGCAGCAGTACCAGGATCTGCGCAAGATGGACGCACCGAACCATGAACAGCTTTCCATGCTCTATGCCGAGGCCAAAGTGCTTGGCTGGGTGCTTGGCAAGGAGGAAAAAACGGTGATTCGCGAGCTCAATTCCTGAGAAGATTGCGGGGGCAACCGGTGGCCTTCCGTCCGGTCATGCCACGCTGTTCAGCTTGCGTAGCTGTCGGTGTGCAGGAACTCGCGCTCGATGACTTGGCCGCCTGCGAGGTAGAGACGGTAGACGCTTGGATGGAGACGGCTGCCAGTGCTCTCGAGACGGATGGTCTTGCCGCCGAGATCAGCCCGTGTGCCGAGAATGTAGACGGTGAGCGTGTGGCCGTCGGCGTTCGTGAGCAGATAGACGCTGTGCGCGAGCTGGTTGCGGAACTGCAGGTCGATCTGGCCGTCTGCGACGGTTGCGTCGAGTCCCGGCGGGCAGTAGGCGGAGGGCAGCGCGTGCGATGTCCGTGCCGTCGGTGTGAGTCCGGCGAGCAGGATGGCATTGTAGAGCGTAGAACTCACCTGGCAGACACCGCCGCCGATGCCATCGGCCAGCTGGCCGTCAAGGATGACGCCTGCGACCTTATAGCCCGCGGCCGCCGTGCGCAGGCCGACAGTATCGTTGAACGAGAAAATATCGTTCGGCTTCACGAGGGTGCCATTGAGCTTGCCCGCTGCGAGGGTGATGTTATGTCCGCGGTTGCCAGGGGTATACTGTGTATGGTAGCTTGCGAGCACGCCGTCGATGGAGGCAAGTGCGTCGTCCGTGATGACGGGCTCAGTCTCTTCGACAGGAATCTCGGTGCGCACGGTGAGCGCGAGGGCCGATAGCTTTGGCGCGACGGTATCGTAGAGTGCTGAAGTGTCAGCCTGCCGTCCTGTGAGTGCCATGTGATGCTCTATATTCCCCTTGGGTGAGAGCGTGAGACTGGCATTTTTCGGCGCGCGCGCGAGGGAAGCAGTTATGGCGCTGAGCTTCGATTGCAATTTGTCATCACTATAGGTGGCGGTGAGTCGTACATCTTTGCCGAAGAGCGCGATGCGCATCTGCGTAAGTGTATTGGTGAGCGGGCTGCCGTTGCGTCCTGTGTCGTAGGCTTCCCTGACAGCTTGTTCGACACTTGGTGTGAGATCGATGTCGGCTGCCTGGATATCCCAGTGCTGCGGGCCGTTCGTTACGATGAGTGCGGTCTTCTTCATCTTTGTACGTGCTTTTGCAAGGAAAAATTGACGGGCTTCTGTCTCTGACATGCCGGCGAGCGACTGTCCTTCTGACTGTACGCCGAGGATGACGCGGTTGTGATTGGTGATGGAGACGGAGATGCCGCCGATGATGCAGATGGCAAAGGCAATCGAAATGGTGGTGATGGCCAGGATCTTTTCTATTGAGAATGGTAGATGCATCGCATAGAACTCCCTCGAATTTTGATATAGCTATTATAAAATAATATGAGAAGTTTGAAAAGACAGGAGGCGGCGAAATGGCGGATGACTTTGCAAAAGATGATGCGAGCGGAGCGCGCAGCGCGCAGGAGGAGGCGCGGGTGCGCGTGATGTCGGATCGGGAGCGCACGGACTACGATGGTGTTACCCTCGAGGAGACGTCGGATGGGCATGCCTATGAGACGCTGCGCGAGGAAGAGGCGCGGCGTGCCCATGTTATTTTCGAGACAACGGGCACGGGAGATATATTCAGTACTGCACTGCGGCAGATACTTGGGCCGCATTGGAAGTGGAAGCTCGGACTTGCGGCGGGGGCGATTGCCTTCGGGCTGGTGTTCTTCTTCATTGCGTTGCCAGTGCTTTCTGTCCTCTGTGTTGCAGCCGCTGTCTTTTGGATTGTGGGCCGGTTCCTGCAGGGGTGAGCAGATCTTGCGCAGGGAAAGGATGGTCTTTCGGCGTGTAACATACGAGAAATAGAAAGACCGCCGCAGGGGGGAACCTGCGGCGGTCTTTCACACACACAATAGAATCAAAAGTTACAGGGGGATGGAGGATAACGGTAAGTAGATATCATGTGTAACTGAGGAGGGGTCAACAGCTACCTGATGGATTCGCTTAACGTCATATTTCCCTTTGACGTCTTTTATTTTACGTTCGAGCAGCGGCTTGCGCAAGACGTTTTTTCGTATTTTTGCAGAAAAAAAGAGGTTTTTTTGTAGTTTTGTGAAATGTAACAGTAATAGATGTAAAATTCACATCCACATGTGCAAAGTTCAGAAAAGGGGGAAGGATTGTGCAGACAAGACAGCGCAGGGAGCAGGTGCTCATGGTGCTTAAGGAAAGGAGACGCGTGACCATCGAAGGGCTGGCGAAGGATCTCGAGGTTTCGACGATGACGATTCGCCGCGATCTAAGGCGATTGGCAGATGAGGATATCGTGACGCTGGTCCATGGCGGCGCTGTTTACAATGAGGGCGGCGCCTATCTTCCTGCGCTCACGGTGCGCGAGAAGACGATGCGGCGGGAGAAGAGCGCGATAGCAGAGTATTGCGCGCAGCAGATCCCCGAGGGGAGTGCCGTCTATCTTGACAATGGTTCGACGACGGTGGAGATTGCCGATGCACTGCGCGGCAAGCAGAATATTGCTGTACTCTCCCATTCTCTGCCTGTTCTCAATATTCTTTCCCATGCGAAGAATATCCAGCTCATCTCTGTTTCCGGTATTTATGAGCCGCGCGCGAAGGGGTTCTTTGGCGATCTTGCGCTGCGCATGCTGCGCCAGTTCCGCATCGATATCGCTTTTCTCGGTGTGACAGCAGTCGATGCCGAGGATGGCGTGATGTCCGCGGTCTTTTATGAGCAGGCGCTCAAGAAGGTGCTCGTCGAGCGTGCGAAAAAGAAAATCCTCGCCATCGATCATACAAAGATTGGTGGTTCGTCTTTTCTCAAGGTGTGTGATTTGCACGAGATTGATGGAATCGTGACAGATAAGTTCGCAGATGCGACGTTTATCGCCAAAGCGAAGCGGATGGGAATCGAGGTCGCACAGGTCTGAGACGTATCTTGCTCCTGGACACCATTCCGCTTCTTTTTATGCATGTATCCGGGCCTGAAGGACAAATGCCTGTTTTTATTGACAGGCAGAGGCTTTGCCGTTATCATGGAAGATGTGAAATGGATATGAGTTGCATCTTATGCCATGGAGAGCCTGCCTCGTGCTTCCGTACAGTACGGGGTGGGAGATTGCTTTCGATTTTAGTATGGGGAGGATGATTGTCTCATGAAAGTGGCAGTTCTCATGGGGAGCGATTCCGATTGGCCGATTCTGAAACCGGCCGTCGAGCTTTTGAAGCAGTTCGGCATTGCCGCAGAGGTAGAGGTAGCGTCGGCGCACCGTACGCCCGCGAAGGTACGCGATTTCGTACTCGCGGCGCCGGGGAAGGGCGTCGGCGCTTTCATTGTTGCTGCGGGTGCGGCAGCGCATCTCGCAGGTGTCGTGGCAAGCTATACGACACTGCCGGTCATCGGTGTACCGATCAATGCGACGGCGCTCAACGGCATGGACGCGCTGCTCTCGACGGTGCAGATGCCGTCGGGCATCCCTGTGGCGACTATGGCCATCAATGGGGCGAAGAATGCGGCAATTTTTGCGGCACAGATTTTCGCGGTTTCTGACGAGGAGCTCGCGAAGAAGCTTGCGGACTACCGCGGCGAGATGGTCGAGGGCGTCGAGAAGAAAGCCGCCCGTGTCAAGGCACAGCTTTAATCGCACAGAGCGGGGAGAATCAGAGCCAACTATGTATGAAATGGACTATAAATGGAAGGAAGAGTGCGGCGTCTACGGCGTTTATTCGCGCACGGAGAATGTCTCGGAGATGACGTATTTCGGTCTGTACGCACTGCAGCATCGAGGACAGGAGAGCGCTGGCATCGCACTCACGGACGGCGCGTGGATGGATGTCACGCGCGGCATGGGCCTCGTCAATGAGGTGTTTCGTCATCAGTTGCCGCACATGGAGAACCAGTACATCGCCATCGGGCATGTGCGTTACTCGACGACGGGATCGAGCCTGCTCGCGAATACGCAGCCGCTCATGGTGAATTACGCGGGCGGCAAGATCGCTCTTGCGCATAACGGCAATCTCACGAACGCGGCGGAGATCCGCCACGGGCTCGAGCAGGAAGGTACGATCTTCCAGACCTCCATTGACTCGGAGGTGTTCGTGAACCTCATCGCGCGCTCGCGCAAGGAGACCATCGAGGAACGCATCATCGAGAGCCTCAAGAAGATCAAGGGCGCGTACTGCCTGACCATCATGACGGAGAACAAGCTCATCGGCGCGCGTGATCCGCAGGGGTTCCGTCCGCTCTGCCTCGGCAAGCTTGACGACGGAACGTGGATTCTTTCTTCAGAGACGTGCGGACTCGATGTCAATGACGCGGAGTTCGTGCGCGATATCAAGCCGGGCGAAATGGTCGTCATCGATGACGATGGCGTAAAATCGTATATGTTCGGTGAGGGAGAGAAACTTGCCTCCTGTGTCTTCGAGTATATCTATTTCGCGCGTCCTGACTCCGTAATCGACGGGCAGAGCGTACATGCGGCGCGTTTCAAGATGGGGCGGATCCTCGCGCGGGAGTCGAAGTTCGAGGGTGATATCGTCATTTCGGTGCCGGACTCTGGAACGACGGCAGCGACGGGCTATGCCTACGAGGCGGGTCTGCCGTTCGTCGAGGGTCTCATCAAGAACCGCTACATCGGCCGTACGTTCATCAAGCCGACGCAGAAGGCGCGCGATACGGCGGTGAAGCTCAAACTCAATGCCATCCGCTCCGTAGTCGAGGGCAAGCGCGTCATCATGGTCGATGACTCCATCGTGCGCGGCACGACGAGCGGCAAGATCGTGAGGATGCTGCGCGCGGCGGGAGCTAAGGCGGTCTACATGTGCGTGAGCAGTCCCCCCATTGGCTATCCCTGCTTCTACGGCATCGATACGAGCATTCGCAAAGAACTCATCGCCGCGACGAAGTCAGTCGAGGAGATCCGCGAGTACATTGGCGCGGACGGCCTGCATTTCCTGAGCATCGAAGGGCTCAAGCAGTGCGTCGACTGTGTGCACGCGGATGATATGTGCTATGCGTGCTTCAACAGCGCCTATCCTGTCGCGCAGGGAGAAAAGCCCGCGGGCGACAGCAAGTATGTCTTTGAGCAGCGCAAGTGCTGAGAAATAAAGCAGCGAACAGCAACGGACAACGACTTTGGAGGAATGAAATGTCTGACAAACTTACCTATAAAGATGCAGGCGTCAACATCGACGCGGGCAATTACTCCGTCAAGCTCATCAAGGACAGCGTGCGCGCGACGTACCGTCCGGAAGTGCTCGGCGATCTCGGCGGCTTCGGCGGCCTTTTCGCGTTGCAGGCGGGCAAATACAAGGAGCCGGTGCTCGTCTCCGGCACGGACGGCGTCGGGACAAAGCTCAAGATTGCGTTCCTGCTCGGCAAGCATGACACGGTCGGCCAGGATGCTGTCGCGATGTGCGTGAACGACATCCTCGTGCAGGGGGCGGAGCCGCTCTTTTTCCTTGATTATCTCGCGGTCGGGAAGCTCGATCCGGAGCAGGTGGCGTCCGTCGTCAAAGGCGTCGCGAATGCCTGCAAGGAGTCCGGCTGCGCGCTCATCGGCGGCGAAACGGCGGAGATGGCAGGATTCTATCCTGACGGAGAATACGACATCGCCGGTTTCTCCGTCGGCGTCGTGGAGAAATCCAAGGTCATCACGAGCGCCCGCGTGCAGGAGGGAGACGTTCTCCTCGGCCTGCCGTCGACAGGTGTCCATTCCAATGGCTTTTCGCTCGTGCGCAAGATTGTCTTCGAGCGCCAGGGCATGAAGGGAGACGAATACATCGAGGAGCTTGGCAAGACCATCGGCGAGGAACTGCTGACGCCGACGCGTCTCTATCCGAAGGTCTGCCTGCCGCTCATCGAGAAGTTCGACCTCCACGGCATGGTGCACGTGACGGGCGGCGGCTTCTACGACAACATCCCGCGCGCGCTGCCGGATGATCTTGCGGTTGAGATCAATGATGATGCCTGGGAGATGCCGGTGATCTTCCAGCTGCTGCAGAAATGGGGCAATGTTGACTGGAAGGAAATGTACCGCACGTTCAACATGGGTATCGGCATGATCCTCATCGTGAGCCAGGAAGAAGCGGAGAAAGTCAAGGCACATCTCAGTGGCGCGGGCGAGACGGTCTACACGATCGGTCGCGTCGTGCGCGGTCAGCACGATGTGACGATCAAAGGCGGCGTGTTCGATGGCAAATGAGAAACAGGTGCTCGGCGTGCTCTGCTCCGGTCGCGGCACGGATCTGCAGTCCATCATCGACGCGGTTGCGCGCGGCGAGGTGCATGCAACGATCGGCGTCGTGCTCGCGGACAAGCCGGAGGCCTATGCGCTCGAGCGCGCGAGAAAGGCTGGTATTCCCGCCGTCTGTGTGAATCGCAAGGAATACGAGGATAGGGAGCAGTTCGAGAAAGCGCTCATCGAAGAGCTTGCGCAGGCGGGCGTGACGCTCGTCGTGCTTGCGGGCTTCATGCGCATCCTCACGCCGTATTTCGTCCGCGCCTACGCGGGCCGCATCATGAATATCCATCCGGCACTCTTGCCGAGCTTCCCCGGTGCGCATGCCCATCGCGACGTGCTCGCCTACGGGGTGAAGGTCAGCGGCTGCACCATCCATTTCGTCGATGAGGGCACGGATAGCGGCCCTATCATCGCACAGGCGGCAGTACCCGTACTCGACGGTGATACAGAGGAGACGCTCGGTGCGCGTGTTCTCAAGGAGGAGCACCGCCTCTATCCGCAGGTCATCGAATGGTATTGCGAAGGCAGGTTGCAGGTCGAGGGACGCAAGGTATGCGTCCTGCCGGAGAAATCCTAATTGAAAGTAGTCAGAGAGGGGAAACGAGTATGCAGATCAAACGCGCATTAATCAGCGTATCGAACAAGGCAGGCGTTGTCGAGTTCGCGCGTGCACTCCATGAGGCTGGCGTTGAAATCGTCTCGACGGGCGGTACGATGAAGGCCATCAAGGAGGCAGGAATCCCTGTCACCTATGTGAGCGATGTCACGGGCTTCCCGGAGATCATGGACGGCCGCGTGAAAACGCTCAATCCGTATATCCACGGCGGCATCCTCGCCGTACGTGACAACCCGGAGCATGTGCGAGAAATGAAAGAGCACAAGATCACGGGCATCGACCTCGTGGCGGTGAATCTCTATCCGTTCAGGGAGACGATCGCGAAGCCGGGCGTCACGCTCGCCGAAGCCATCGAGAACATCGACATCGGTGGTCCCGCGATGGTACGTGCCGCAGCAAAGAATTTCAAGTTCGTCACGGTGGTTACGAATCCGGACCGTTACGCGGCTATCGCTGAGCAGGTGAAGAAAGACGGATGTGTCGACGACCGCACGCGCATGGAGCTGGCGCAGGAGGCCTTTGCGCATACGGCGGCATACGATGACATGATCCAGAACTATCTCGCTGAACAGCTGAAAAAGTAAGGAAGCGTTGCGATAGCCGATATGCTTCGGCTGCAGCAACGGAATATGATGAAGGGGCTGCAGGCGCAGCCCTTTTTTGGAGGTAGCATACATGAAGATTCTTGTGATCGGTGGCGGTGGGCGTGAGCACACGCTTGCCTGGAAACTTGCCCAGTCCCCCAAGGCTACGAAGCTCTATGCCATCCCAGGCAATCCTGGCATGGCGGAGATTGCTGAGTGCGTGCCGGATATCTCCATCGAGGATAATAAGGCAGTCGTTGATTTTGCGAAAACACATGACATCGACCTCGCCGTCGTCGGACCTGAGGTGCCGCTCACGAACGGCATCGTCGACGCATTCGAAGCGGCAGGCATCCTCGCCTTCGGCCCGCGTAAGCTCGCGGCGGAGATCGAGGGCTCGAAGTCCTTTTCCAAGGGACTCATGAAGAAATATGGCATCCCGACGGCAAAGTATGAAGTCTTCACTGACGCGGCAGCTGCGAAGGACTACATTCGCAAGGAGGGCGCGCCCATCGTCATTAAGGCGGACGGCCTTGCTGCGGGCAAGGGCGTCGTCGTCGCGATGACGGAGGAAGAGGCGTTGCGCGCGATCACGGACATCATGGAGGCTCAGGAGTTCGGACAGGCGGGTAGCCGCGTCGTCATCGAGGAGTTCATGGACGGCGAAGAGGCGTCGCTGCTCGCATTCACCGACGGCGAGACCATCGTGCCGATGATTTCGTCGCAGGATCACAAGCGTGCCTACGACGGAGACAAAGGTCCGAATACAGGCGGCATGGGCACTTACGCGCCGGCGCCTGTCATGACGCCAGCGCTCGTCGCGCAGGCGAAAGAGACCATCCTCGCACCGGCCATCCGTGCGATGGCGGCGGAGGGCCGCAAGTATCAGGGCTGCCTCTACGCTGGGCTCATGATTACGGCGGAAGGCCCGAAGGTCGTCGAGTTCAACGCGCGCTTCGGCGATCCTGAGACACAGGTCGTCCTGCCGTTGCTGCGCAGCGATCTCGTGGAAATCATGACGGCATGCGCGCGCGGTGACGGCAGCCTGGAGGATCTCGACATCCGTTGGAGTGACGGCGCAGCGGTCTGCGTCGTACTCGCGTCTGGCGGCTATCCGAAGTCCTACCAGAAGGGCTATGAGATTACGGGGCTTGCTGAGGCGGCAGCCAAAGGTGCGCATGTGTTCCAGGCAGGGACGGCAGAGAAAGACGGTAAGATCGTCACGGCTGGCGGACGCGTGCTCGGTGTCGTTGCAGAGGCGGCAGATGTTGCGCAGGCCGTGGAAAAAGCATATGATGGCGTTTCCGCTATCGATTTCAAGGATAAGATGTTCCGCAAGGATATCGCGCATCGTGCACTTGAACGGCTGATTTGATACATGATACAAAAAGTTCCTCTCAAGAAGCGCTTGTCTTTTTTGAGAGGGCTTTTTTCTTTCTTGATAAAGAAATTCATTGGAGTTATCGTTAGCACGTGTTATAATAAATTTTGTTGTCGATGCGATGTTGCTTTCTAATTCGCTGCCAGCGGCATCAGGCTGACATATTGTTACAAAGGAGCATGCTCTATGGATTTTCTCACTTCGCCCGTCCGTTATCTCAAGAAGAAGCAGCCCATCTATCAGATTTCAACGCTGCAATCTCTGATCATGGGGAATTATTATGGCGCGACGACGGTGGAACAGCTCCTGCGCTTCGGAGATATCGGTCTGGGGATGTTCCATGCGGCTGATGGGGAGCTTATCTTGCTCAACCACCGCTGTTACAGAATCCTCAGTGATGGAAGTGCGCGGCTCGCGGCGATGGAAGATCGTGTGACATTTGCAAGCGTTTCGTTCCTCGAGGAAGGAGATACCATCAGCCTCGGTGCCATGGAGAGCCTTGATGCGCTGCGCGGACTTCTTGATGAGCGCGTCGAGTTGCTCGGCGCGAACAATCTCTACATCGTGCGTGTGGACGGCGTTTTTCACCGCGTTGCTGCGCGCACAGAACTCAAGCAGGAGCCTCCGTTCAAGAAGTTTGCCGAGGTGCTCGCGAAGGATGAGCGCCGGTTCGTATTTGAGAATATTTCAGGTTCGCTCGTCTGTTTTTATTTCCCGCAGTATCTCGAGGGGGTGAATACTGCGGGTTGGCATTTCCATTTTCTCGACGATGCCTGCATCTGTGGGGGGCATGTATTCGATATCGAGATGGAGCGAGGCAAGGCGCTGCTCAACAAGACAGATCGATTTGTGATGGATTTGCCGCATAATCAAGAGTTCCAGGATGCCGCGCTCGAAAACGCTTCCAAGGATGAGATCCGTCAGATTGAACAGGGCGGTAAGTGATGCCAAGTTGTACAAATAGAAAACCGTTCCTAAAAATGAAAATTGTTGAAACACGGTCAAAAACTTGACGGGATATGCTATACTATATAGCAAGGATTATAAATTGTATGTACAAATGTACGTTTTGGGACGCGTATACATTTTCCTGAGAGTGAATTTTCAAGTGGGAACGTACTGTGTCCGTAATGGGCCCAGGAAGGGAGAAGGCATTTTGTTCTGGATGATGGAGTATCCTTATGAGATAGCAGCGATGATCTTGCCGGTCCAGGTGTTGCTGGCTGGCTTCTATTTTCATCGCAAATATCCGCCGTTACGGCAGAGTCGGATTTTCGCTAGTGTGATTGCAGCGAATCTCTGTTTGACACTGGCGGGAGTTCTCGTGCACAGTGCGGTCCTCCATGTCCTCAGCTATTTGTTTTTGCTTGTGAGTCTCGGCCTTTATTTTGGTGCGCAGAATCCCGAACGCTTTATGGAACAGCGTACGGGGATATTTAATCGCCAGGCATTTGAGCGTGTGATGCGGGAGAATAAAAGCAGGCGGTTCTGGCTCGTTTCCTGCTGTATTCACAGCTATGGAGAAGTGCGTGAGCTCTATGGTGCGGCACAGATGGATCGGTGTCTCGGCCTTATTGGCGTGTGGCTGCAGCAGACGTTTCCCAAGGAGCCGATGTTCTATTTGCGTAACGGCAGGTTCGTGATTCTTTCTTTTTCACCATTTGATCAGGCGGGCGTCGTTGCCGCTGCTTATCGACGCTTCCAGGAGAGCTGGCAGATTGATGCGGCGGAGATGTTCGTCGGCGTTGGTTGCGCGGTCATGGACAGCTCGGTATGTGCAGAGTCAGTGGATGATATTTTCGACGCGCTGGAGATTGCGCATCGCCAGCAAGATCAGGCGGTGGTGCCTAGTCAGACGCCCATTCGCGTTGATGGTCAGTATTTTGATGGTTTGCGCCAGGAAAGGGCTGTCAAACGCGCGCTCAAAAGGGCGATTGCCAAAGACGATGTCAGTGTCTTTTTCCAGCCGATCGTCGATGCGCATACGCAGAAAATCGTTGGCGCGGAGGCGTTGGCGCGTATTTATGATGAGAAGCTGGGCTATATCGCGCCCTCTGAGTTTATCCCTCTTGCAGAAAAAACGGGTAGTATCACGGAGCTTGGCATGCAGGTGTTCCGGAAGGTCTGCGCTTTCATGAGCGAGCCGCGCATCAGGATGCTCCAGCTCGATTGGGTCAACATAAATCTCTCGCCTATCCAATGCATGAATCCGCATCTCGCGGAGGATTTCATCAGCATCCAGCAGAAGTATCAGGTGCCGGCACATAAGTTACACCTGGAGATTACTGAAGAGTCTATCATCAATCTCAATACGTTACAGAACCAGATTGCGCGCATGCGTGAGGCGGGGTTCAGTTTCGTGCTCGATGACTATGGCAGCGGGTATTCCAATCTCATGATGGTGCGGCAGATTCCTTTCATCAATATCAAGCTCGATATGGGGTTCGTGCGGGCGCATTTCAGCCAGCCTAATACGCTCCTTCCTGATACGATCCGTGCGTTCCTCGAGCTCGGTTTCAGTATCACGGCGGAGGGCGTTGAGTCTGAGGCGATGGCGCTCGCACTCGATCGCATGGATACAACGTATTTGCAGGGGTTTCACTATGCGCGCCCGATGCCGATGGAGGACTTTTATCAGTATATGAGATCGCATGCGGGACAAGAGACGCGCGAGGAGGTACCCGATTGCGATTTGGCAGCAGAGTCGGTATAATGTTTTCCATGTGAGAGCAACTTGATCTAGAAGGAGGACATGATATGCCGGATAAGAAACTGCTCCGAGCCTATGCCCGACTGATCGTGAAGGTCGGCGTGAACTTGCAACGGGACCAGATTCTCGTCGTCAATACGCCGCTCACGTGCGCGCCGTTTGCGCGCCTGCTCGCGGAGGAGGCGTACCGCGCTGGTGCGCACGAGGTGGTCATGAGCTGGAATGATGAGGTGTCTGACCACATCAAATACGGGATGGCGCCGCGTTCTGTGTTTTCGGAGTTTCCCGAGTGGAAGCGCCTGTTTTATACGGATTATGCAGAGCAGGGGGCTGCGTTTGTGTCCATCGCCGCGCGAGATCCGGAAATCTTCCATGACATTGAGCCACAGCGGCTGACCTCTGCGCAGCAGGCGGCAGGGGCTGCTCTGCTCGAGTACCGTGCGCGCCTCATGAGCAACAAGAATACTTGGTGTGTCGTGTCCGTGCCGACACCGGCCTGGGCGGCAAAGGTCTTTCCGGGTTGCGTGGCAGGAGAGGCGGAACAGCGGCTCTGGGAAGCCATCTTGAAGACGGTGCGCATAGGTGGCGGGGATGCAGTCGCAGCTTGGCAGGAACATATCGCTTTCTTGCATCGTGCTGCGGCTTTCCTCAATGCCCAGGATTTCGCAAGCCTGCACTATACGAATGGGCTGGGTACGGATCTGGTCGTCGAATTGCCGGAGGGGCATCTTTGGGCGGGTGGCTCGGAGGATTCCCAGACGGGTGTGTCATTCGTTGCGAATATGCCGACCGAGGAGGTATACACATTGCCGCATCGTGATGGCGTGGATGGTACGGTCGTTGCCACGAAGCCGCTGGTCTATCAGGGCAGCCTCATCGAGGGTATGCGCCTGCGCTTCGAGCATGGCCGCGTCGTGACTGCACATGCGGAAAGCGGCGGGGAGAAGCTGAGGGAACTCCTAGCGACGGACGAGGGGGCCTGCCATCTCGGCGAGGTGGCGCTCGTCCCTTATGATTCACCGATTTCGAGGAGCGGCCTTCTGTTCTACAATACGCTTTTTGATGAGAATGCCGCTTGCCATCTTGCATTTGGCAAGGCGTATCCGACCTGCCTGAAGGATGGTGCATCGCTCGAGAGCTTGGAACTGCTGCGCCGCGGCGTAAATGACTCGTTGCTGCATGAGGATTTCATGGTCGGCAGCAACGATCTCTCTATCGTCGGCAAGCGCCGCGCTGATGGGCGGGAAGTTCCTGTTTTCATCAAGGGTAATTTCGCGCCGTTTCCGCCATGATCGACAGGAAAGGTGTTCAGCATTGCTGGATTCATCTATAGTCTCAAGGAAGCGCTGATTCATTCGGCGCTTCCTTGAATTTTTCATGTTATGGAGTGTGGCTCTGTGCTATAATGAAGGCTGTTGCAAAAAATATTGCCCACATAGGAGGAAACAAGATTGGACGTTACGTTTGCTGACCTATTGAAGACGGTACTGCTCGGCGTGGTTGAGGGACTGACGGAGTGGCTGCCTGTCTCGAGCACTGGACACATGATCCTGGTAGATGAGTTCATCAAACTGCAGGTATCCAAGCAGTTCATGGACATGTTCCTCGTGGTTATCCAGCTCGGTGCCATCATGGCCGTCGTCGTGCTCAATTTCGAGAAGCTCAATCCCTTTTCTGCTGCGAAGACGCGCCGGGAGAAGGGGGAGACCGTCGAGCTTTGGAAGAAGGTCATCGTGGCTTCTCTGCCAGCAGCTGTCATCGGTCTCATGCTGAATAAATTCATGGAAGAGCACTTGATGACGGCGCCTGTCGTCGTGACGACGCTCATTTTTTACGGCATCCTCTTCATTGTCGTTGAGAATTATAACAAGCGTCGCCGCCCGCGCGTGACGGATCTGCGGAATCTCGACTATAAGACAGCACTCATCATCGGCTTTTTCCAGGTGCTTTCGCTTGTGCCGGGCACGAGCCGTTCTGGTTCGACAATCATCGGCGGTCTCTTGTTTGGAGCGAGCCGCTATGTCGCGACGGAGTTCACGTTCTTTCTCGCGATTCCTGTCATGTTCGGTGCGAGCTTCCTCAAGATGGTGAAGTTCGGCATCCATTATACGGGTGCAGAGGTGCTCATCCTCGTCCTCGGCATGGCAACTGCGTTTATCGTATCGATCGTTTCGATTAAGTTTCTCTTGAGCTATATCAAGACAAATGATTTCAAAGTATTCGGCTGGTACCGCATCGCGCTCGGTATCGTCGTAGCGGCGTATATGTTCTTGGTCGGTGATCCGACAGCGAACGACTGAGGAGGCTTTTTATGAAGGTCATTGCGGGCCTGGGCAATCCGGGAAGAGAGTACGCGCAGACGAAACATAATGTCGGGTTCCTCATGGTGGATGCGCTGGCGGCGCATCTCGGCGTCACTGAGTGGCGGGAGAAGTATGATGCGTTCATCGCGAGAGCGCGCATCGGTAGTGAGGCAATCCTGCTCGTCAAACCGCAGACGTATATGAATGAGAGTGGGCGCGCGATTGCGCCCCTCATGAATTTTTACAAGCTGGCGGCGGAAGATCTCATTGTCGCGCATGATGATATGGATATTCCCGTTGGCACCATCCGTATCCGCAAGAAAGGAAGCTCCGGCGGGCATAATGGCATCAAATCGATTCTCGCGCATCTGGGGGATGAGCATTTCGCTCGTGTACGCATCGGCATCGGCCGTCCTCTGCCTGGTTGGACGGTCGTGAATCATGTGCTGGCACCGTTTCCTCCGGAGGATGCGGCGAAAGTCTCCGAGGCCATCCATTACCTCGTTCCGGCCATCGAGTGCATTGTGACGGAAGATGTCGACAAGGCGATGAACCGTTACAATCCCAAGAAGGAAAAGAAAAGCAAGAGCAAGGAACATGTGGGAACGGCAGCCGAGCCCTCCCAGGCAGAGGAGGTATCGCGATGACGCAGGCTGATGAGCTCATTACGGCCGTCTATGCAGACGAAGAGGGCAATATCCTCGATGCGGCAGGATTGCGCGGTATGGGGCGCCTCGGCAACGAGAATGTCCCGCTCCGCCCGGAGGATCTCATTCCGCTGCCGGAGAGTGCAGATCTCATGCTCCTACCGCAGCATCAGGCCGTCGGACAGACGGCGGAGGGAGAGGTGCTCCCCATGACGGGGCTGGCCGTCGCCGCCATCCTGCCTGCCGGCTATACGCGTCTCTATCTCCCGGCCTATGTGCGGGAGGAGGGAGCACAGCGACTGCCGCTCTACGGCTATACGGCGGTCGTCGTTTATCGCGATGAACTATGCTGTGCGGCCATCTACACGGATGAGAATGATAAATGGGATCCTGTGCATTACAATACGCCGGAACTCAAGAAGCTCGTCAAGCGGACGAAAAAAGAGCTGCCGGGCAATCGTATCGTGGAACAGGTGGCTGGTTGCTCGCTTAAGTGGCATTGCTGCACGGCACAGAATCTCTTTTATCGCCGTTGGGAGGTGGGAATCCCGGCCTCTCCAGTCTGCAATGCCAACTGTTTCGGCTGCATTTCTCTGCAGCCGGCAGAATGCTGCCCCTCGCCGCAGCAGCGCATCACGTTCCGGCCAACTCCGGAGGAGATTGCCGAGGTCGGCGTGTATCATCTTTCCGTCGCACCGGATGGTATCGTGAGCTTCGGACAGGGCTGTGAAGGCGAGCCTAGCCTGGCGGCCGCAAACATAGCGGCGGGTATCCGCCTCATACGGGAGAAGACCAAGCGGGGACAGATTAACATGAACTCCAATGCCGGCTATACGCAGGGCATCCGCGAGATTGTCGATGCGGGCCTCGACAGCTTGCGCGTTTCCATTATCAGCGCGCGCGCTGAAAGCTATAACGCGTATTATCGTGCCAGCTATCACCTTGAGGATGTCAAAGCCTCTATCCGCTATGCGCTGGAACGTGGCGTTTATGTTTCGCTGAATCTCTTGTATTTCCCCGGTTTCAACGATCGGCCGGAGGAGCTTGCAGCCTGGCAGAAATTTTTCCGGGAGCTGCCTGTTCAGATGATACAGGTGAGGAACCTGAACATCGATCCGGATGCGTTCCTCGCCATCATGCCGCCGCAGCAGGAGAGGCCGCTCGGTACGAAACCTTTTCTGCGCGCACTGCATCAGGAATTCCCTCAGCTCGTCATCGGTAGCTTCAGCCACTACATCGAGTCGAAGACGGAGAGAGATTGACATCTGACGTTCGATATGGTAGACTGCAAAAAGAAAAGAATAGCGAAGGGGAGTAGCCTCTCGGCTGTTGTCAACATACATGCCGCACCCGCGGCTGGCAGCAGCATCATGGTGGAATCTCGAAGACGCGCAAGGCGTAGCTGGGATAAGTGATAGGTGAGACTTTCGCATGATACCCGTTTTTGGGATACCATGCGAGAGTCTCTTTTTTGTTGGATGCTGATGAAAAGCAGCATCCTCTTGAGAAAGGCGGGTAAAGAGATGGAAATTTTGTCGGTGGAATTCTTTATGGCGCTGGGAACGTTGATCCTCCTCGATCTGCTCTTGGGCGGCGATAATGCTGTTGTGATTGCGATGGCGGCGAACAAACTACCGCCGCACCTGCGCAGAAAGGTCATCCTCATCGGTACGGGGGGTGCGGTGCTCATACGCCTTGTGATGACGCTGGCGGCGGTATGGTTGCTCACCGTTCCATATCTGCAAGCAATCGGTGGTTTGATCCTGCTGCCCATCGCCGTGAAGCTCCTGATGCCAGAGGAGACAGAGGCGCAGGTCGCGCCCTCTGAGAGTCTCATAGGGGCTGTGAAGACCATCATCATCGCAGATGCCGCGATGGGCGTCGATAATGTCCTGGCCATTGCCGGTGCGTCGCACGGGAGCTTCTTGTTGGTCGTGCTGGGCTTCCTCATCAGCATTCCCATTATCGTGGGCGGCAGCACTTTGATTGGAAAGCTCATGGACCGGTTCCCGTTCATCCTTTATGCGGGGGCAGGACTTCTCGGCTGGACTGCGGGCTCGATGATTGCGCATGATAAGATTATTGGTGCGGCACTTACGGGCAGCGTAGGCAGCTGGGCGGCATCGACGCTGCAGGTCGCGCTTGCTGCAGGCGTCGTGCTTGTTGGCCTGGCAGTGCGCCACAGGAAAGAGACGCGGCGTGCGGAGCATGTCTGATTCGCTGCAATGTAACAAATGGTACGACGGAATTGATAACAATGTGACATACTTAGAGAGACAATGATTCATATTCAGAAGGGAGTGCATTTTTGTGGAAAATATTCTGAGAAATATTCCCGAGACTGAGGTCCTGCGGCTATCGGATTTGGTGACATATGCGAGCGGTCAAGTAGTCAGCAAGACGTTGATACAGAACGAGGGACTTGGCATCACGTTGTTTGCCTTTGCCAAAGGCGAGGGCATCAGCACACATGAGTCGAAGGGAGACGCAATGGTGACAGCGCTCGATGGTGTAGGATGCATCACGATTGATGGGCAGTCTTATGCGCTCAAGGCCGGTGAGAGCATTGTGATGCCAGCGCATCATCCGCATGCTGTCCATGGTACGGAGAATTTCAAGATGCTGCTGGTGGTAGCGTTCCCTTCGTAAGGCATAGAAGTCTCGTTGTTCATACTTGCGCGGGTTCTTGCGAAATTGGCGAAAACGGTTTATAATGATAGCAATAATTTTTCGTCAGTTTTCAAGTATGAAAGAAAGAAGGGGTTTCGTTGGCTTATTTCTATCCTGAACCATCGCATACATTCGGAGAGTATCTCCTTGTCCCGGGGTATTCCTCGGATAAATGCATCCCTGCGAACGTTTCCTTGAAGACGCCGCTCGTGAAGTTCAAAAAGGGTGAAGAGCCGAAGATTACGATGAACATCCCGATGGTTTCTGCTATCATGCAGGCGGTCTCGAACGATACGATGGCAATCGCACTCGCCAAGGAGGGCGGTATTTCCTTCATCTATGGCTCGCAGTCGATCGAGGAAGAGGCAGCGATGGTCGCGCGCGTCAAGAATTATAAGTCGGGCTTTGTGACGAGTGATTCCAACATCACGCCGGAGACGACGCTCGGTGAGATTCTCGCGCTGCTCGAGAAGACGGGCCATTCGACGATGGCGGTGACGGAGGATGGCACGCCGACGGGCAAGCTGCTCGGCATCGTCACGAGCCGCGATTATCGTCTTTCCCGCATGAGCCTCGATGAAAAGGCGGGCTCGTTCATGACGCCGTTTGAGAAACTCGTCTATGCCGATGCGGAGACGACGACGCTTTCGATGGCAAACGACATTATCTGGGACAAGAAACTCAACATGCTGCCGCTTGTCGACAAGGAACAGCGCCTGCGCTACATGGTCTTCCGCAAGGACTACACGGACAACAAGGAGAACGGCAACGAACTCATCGATGAGGGCAAGCGCTATGTCGTCGGCGCGGGCATCAATACGCGCGACTACGCGGATCGCGTGCCGGCCCTGCTCAAGGCGGGCGCCGATGTGCTCTGCATCGATTCCTCCGAGGGGTTCTCGGAGTGGCAGCGCATCACGCTCCGCTATATCCACGAGCATTTCGGTGAGGATGTCAAAGTCGGCGCGGGCAATGTCGTCGACGCGGAGGGCTTCCGCTTCCTCGCGGAGGCGGGTGCGGACTTCGTGAAAGTTGGCATCGGCGGCGGCTCCATCTGCATCACGCGCGAGACGAAGGGCATCGGTCGCGGTCAGGCGACGGCGCTCATCGATGTCTGCCGCGAGCGCGATAAGTATTTCGAGGAGACGGGCATCTACATCCCGGTCTGCTCGGACGGCGGCCTCGTGCACGACTACCACATGACGCTCGCACTCGCGATGGGCGCGGACTTCCTCATGCTCGGCCGGTATTTCTCGCGCTTCGACGAGAGCCCGACGGACAAAGTCAAGATCAACGGCACGTACTACAAGGAGTACTGGGGCGAGGGCTCGAACCGCGCGCGCAACTGGCAGCGCTACGACCTCGGCGGCGCGAAGAAGCTCTCGTTCGAGGAGGGCGTCGACTCCTATGTACCGTACGCCGGTTCTTTGAAAGATAACGTGAACATCACGTTGTCGAAGGTGCGCTCGACGATGTGCAACTGCGGCGCGCTGAATCTCGCTGAGTTGCGCGACAAGGCGAAGCTGACGCTTGTCTCCTCGACGTCGATCGTCGAGGGCGGCTCGCATGATGTCATCCTGCGCAATAAGTTCAACAGCCGCGAATAAGAAAATTCCCGCAGGGATACCTGCGCAGGAAAGAGGTGCTTCTGCCGTGCAGGCGTTTCCGCAAGGAGGCCAGCAGGCGGGAGCGCCTTTTTTACTGTAAGGGCGATGCACAATGCCCACGAAGTGGACGTTTGTGCATGTAGCTTTGTGCGGATGGGGATGCGGCATTGTGTGCTGCCCATAGGGGCCGGTATGATGAGGCTTGCCACTGGGGGCTACCAGGTCAACCGTCTTTCAGTGTGTTTTCAGCGCAGGGCGCTAGAGTGATGGCAAAGAATGGAGGAGAGACTGATATGCGTATTTTGCTCGCGGAGGATGACCAGAGACTTGGAAAGCTCATTAAATATATGCTCGAACAGAACCACATTCAGGTGGAATGGGTGACGGATGGCAGCGATATCTACGATTACGCGAAGTTTACGGATTATGATATCCTCGTGCTCGATTGGATGATGCCGGGGGAGAGCGGCGTGGATGCCTGCCGCCGCCTGCGAAAGGACGGTTATGAGCGCGCAATTCTCATGCTGACGGCGCGCGACTCCGTAGAGGATCGCGTGACAGGTCTCGATGCGGGTGCGGACGACTATCTCGTCAAGCCATTCGAGTTCGTAGAGCTTCTCGCGCGCCTGCGTGCACTCGGGCGCCGCAGCACGCAGAAAATTCAGCAGGATGTCGTCGAGGTCGGCGGTTTTACGCTCAACCGCACGGCCAAGGTGTTGAAGAAGGCGGATCAGGTCATCCAGCTCTCGCCGCGCGAGTTCCAGATTTTCGATCTGCTTGCGCAGAATCTCGGCATCGTCGTGCCGCGCGACATCATCCTCGATCGCATCTGGGGGCTGGAGTCTGACGTGAGTTCGAACAACATCGATTCCTATATGAAGATTCTGCGCAAGAAGCTCGATACCGGTGATGGCAGGACCATCATCAAGACGGTGCGCGGCGTCGGCTACAAGCTTGAGGCAGATACCTGATGGCAGCGAATATCTTCGGACAGGGCCGCCGACGCCTCACGCTCTTTTATTCGCTCATCATGTGCGTGTTCCTCATCGCGCTCATTTTCATCGCGCACAAGACACTGGAGTGGTCGATCTTCTCGGAGCAGGCGCGCGAGCTTCTCGATACGGCGGGGAATGTGGCGGAGGCGCAGGCGTATTTCAACCAGCATCCGGGGCTTACGCTCGAGGATGCCGGTTACAAGAGCACGAATGACAGGCTGTTTTTCTATGTCTTCAACCAGGATGGACGGCTGTCGAATTTCGCGCGGGCCTCGTTCCATATCGAGCCGTTCATCCTCGATGTCGTGAGCAACTGGCAGGCACAGGAGGGGGAGGTCTCGGTATTCGGCAGGAAGAATGAGAGAGAACAGGTGACGCGCATCATGATGACGGCCAAAACGGTCGTAAATGATGACGGCTCCGTGCAGACGGTCTATGTTGGCAAGGATGTTACAGCGATGTACAACGGTCTGCAGAAATCGACGTACGCGATGGTCGTGCTCGGTATCGTCGCACTGCTCCTGGCAACAGTACTCGGCCATATCCTCTCAGGCCGCGCGATGGTGCCGCTGCGCGAAGCGTATGAAAAACAGCGGCAGTTCGCGGCGGACGCCTCACACGAGCTGCGGACGCCGCTCGCGGTCGTCATGGCGTCGGCGGATCTCCTAGAGAACGATCCGTCCATCACATCGCCGTTCCTCAAGCAGGTCATTGCCGATGTGCGCGACGAGGTCAAGAAGATGACGCGCCTCGTGAGCGATCTCCTGCTCGTCGCGCGCAGCGACAACAAGGCGCTGAAACTCAAGCTGCAAAAATTCGATGCGGCGGAGCTCCTCTCACAGACGGCGCGCCTCATGCAGCCGCTCGCGGACAAGAAGCATATCGCGCTCGACATCCGGAATTGCGATGCGCATGTCATACAGGCAGATGAGCAGAAAATCAAGCAGCTTATGCTCATCCTCGTCGATAACGCGGTGAAGTATACGCCGGATGGAGGCGAGGTGCATGTGGGGTTTGAGAAAGCGCCGCAGGGGCGCGTGCGGTTCTTTGTGCAGGATACAGGCATCGGCATCGCCAAAGAGGATCAGCGCCGTATCTTTGACCGCTTTTATCGCGTAGACAAAGCACGTTCGCGCGAGATGGGCGGCAACGGGCTGGGACTTTCCATCGCGCAGGAGATCGTCAACCTGCACCACGGCAGCATCGAGGTCACAAGCACGCTTGGCAAAGGGACACGCTTTACAGTGGAGCTGCGGACGAAGGCAAAGGCGAAAACCGCGTAGTGGAGATGGGGACTGCACAGGGAACTGCAGGGTGTGATCCTTATTGACAGGCAAGCGGATTTTTGTTAATATACCGCAGAGAAAGAGATCTGTTCGTCGCCGGATGGCAGGAAGGGCATTGGGACATCCCGTAGGCAGCGCCGCGTGCGCAAGGGATGTGCCGATGCCTTTTGTCTTGTAGGGCAACGGCGCGTTGTCTATGATACTGGAAAGGGGGAAGAAAGATGCAGTGGGTCGTCCTTTTTTTCGCAGGGCTTTGCGAGGTTCTGTGGGCGGTAGCACTGAAATATACGGAAGGGTTCACGCGCCTTTATCCGAGTATCGTGACGGTGTTCGGCATGATGGCGAGCTTTTTGCTACTCTCCCGTGCGCTGCGTACGCTGCCGCTCGGTATAGCGTATAGTGTCTGGACGGGCATCGGTACGGTCGGTACGGTGCTCGTGGGCGTGCTCATGCTCGGCGAGACGATGAGTCTGGCGCAGATGCTTTGTGTCGGCTGCGTTGTCGTGGGCATCGTCGGACTGCGTGCACTGACATGAGGGTGACAGGCAAGATTGAATGGCACTGTTTTGGCAAGAAGGAGGATGAGAGATGACGAAAGGGCATGTCTGCTGGCGGGCGCTTCTGGCTGCGTTCCCCTATACGACTCCCATTCTGGCGGGATTTGCGTTCCTGGGGTTCGCTTATGGCGTCTATATGAACGTCATGGGATTTCCGTTTTATTATCCGTTTTTGCTGGCACTTGTGATCTTTGGCGGCTCTTTGGAGTTCGTCGCTGTCTCGTTGCTCCTTGCTCCGTTTGCGCCGCTCGCGACATTTTTACTCGCGCTGCTCATCCAGGCGCGGCATCTCTTCTATGGGCTTTCGCTCTTCGATACATACCGCGGTCTTGGCTGGAAGCGGTTCTTCCTCATCTACGGTCTTTGCGATGAGACGTTTTCCATTGTCTTCACGGCGAAACGGCGCCTGCCAAAAGATGTGGACCGGGGCTGGTTCATGCTCTGGATTACCTGGCTCAATGAGGGGTACTGGGTGCTCAGCGCCTTGCTTGGTGGCTTGGTCGGCGGCATGTTGCCGTTTGATACGACGGGGCTTGGCTTCGTCATGACGGCGATGTTCGTGGTTATTTTCCTTGAGCAGTGGCTCCATGAGTCCTGTCATGCGACAGCGATGCTCGGTATCTTGGCGGCGGGCGGCAGTCTGGCGCTTTTCGGTGCGCAGTCGTTCATGGTGCCGGCGATGGTGATCATCTTGCTGGTGTTGCTCCTGGCCCGTCGGCCATTGGAGCAGCGGTATGCAGCGCCCTTCTCGGAGTCCGAGGCAGCAGGGGATGGCGGCGGACGGCAGGGCGCTGCGGTGGAGAGAGGTGTGATGCGATGACAGACATGCCGCTTTATCAGCAGGCCATCACAGTGCTGCTCTGCACGGCCGCGACAATGCTCACGCGGTTCCTGCCCTTCCTCGTCATCTCTGCGCGCAAGCCGACGCCGCCTCTCGTGCGTTATCTGGGCAATGCCCTGCCCGCAGCGATTTTCGGTCTGCTCGTCGTCTATTGCCTGAAGGATGTGGCCTGGGGGCGTCCGCCGCATGGCATGCCGGAACTCATCGCTGTCGCTGTCACAGCTGGGCTGCATCTCTGGTTGCGCCGCATGCTGGTCTCGATGGCGGCAGGCACAGCCCTCTATATGCTGCTCGTCCAACGCGTGTTTGCCTGAGTATGTGGAAACGTCCTGCAAAGCAGGCTGGACGCGCAAAACGCAACGCACAAACGAAAGGTCCCTCCTGGCAATGGGAGGGACCTTTGCGTGTCTGCAAGTGTTGGCTGTGCCGTGAAGTGCCGCGGTTCAGCAGGCAGCGCGGATGGCCTGGCCTGAGATACGGCGCGTACCGCGGAAGCCGTCGGCACCCTTTGCCGCCATACAGGCGGCGACGACGGATGTCGGCATCGGTGCCATGTTGCGTGCGAGGCCGAGCGTATTGAGGGCCTGGAGTACACGCACGGAGATGGTTTCGAGCGGGCGCTTCGCATGCGGCCGGATGAGAGCGGGTGGCGCGAGGATCGTGAGGCCCTCGAACTGGAGCGTTTTCATTTCTTCCTCGATTTCGCCCTTGAGTCGCAGATAGAAGAAATGTGCGTGGGTATCGGCACCGACGGAGGAAACGAGCACGAGGCGCGGCACGCCGTTTTCCTTCGCGAAGCGGGCGAACATCATCTGGTAATCATGGTCGACATGGTACTGCGCCGCCTGAGAGCCCGCCTGCTTCTTGGAGGTGCCGAGCGCCGAGAACAGCACGTCGCCGCGCACGAGATCATGCCATCCCTCTGGTTTCTCAAAATCGACGATGTAGGAGCGGAGTTTCGCATTGTCGATGCCGACCTCACGGCGTGTAAAGGTGATGACGCTGTCATAGCGCGCGTCGCGCAGGAGTGTGGTGAGCAGATCGCGACCGACAGCGCCGGTCGCGCCGATGATGATGGCTTGCATGGCGGTTCCTCCTCATTGTACGGCAGCAGGCAGGGAATCACTTAGCAACGGATATCTTGCCTTTGCCAGTCATCTATATTATATGCATTTGTGCATAGTAGAGCAAGCGTGCCTGAGGGTGCCTATCGATGCAGTAAACCAAACGGAGAGATAAGTTGACGTATCCTGTTGATGTTCGTATAATGAGAGAAGTTACGATTAGGAGGCGTTATATATGCAGACAGATATGACGACAGGGAAAAAGCAGGCACAGCTTTTCACAGTGCAAAATATGGTGAAGATGGCGCTCTGCATTGCATTTTGCTGCGTGTCAGCGTTCATTTCCTTTCCTTTGCCGTTCACGCCGGGACTCGTGACGGCGCTCACGATTGCGTTGACGGTGACGGCGCTGGTGCTGCCGCCGCAGCTTACGTTCATCGCCGTGGCGGCCTATGTGCTCTTAGGCGCTGTCGGCCTGCCGATTTTTCCAGGTGGTGTAGGCGGTCTGGGACGTTTGTTCGGACCGACGGGTGGTTTCTATATTGGCTGGCCGTTCGTCTGCTTGGTGGAAAGTCTGCTCAAGGGCAGCAAGGTGAGCTTCCGGCGCTATGCGCTCGTCGCAGTTGTCGCGGGTGTGCCGTTGACATATGTCGGCGGTCTGATTTCGATGATGTATGTCATGCATGTTGATCTTATCCAGGGAATGGCTATGGCGGTGTTCCCGTTCATTCCCGGCGATATCATGAAAGCTCTGCTGGCGGCTGTGATTGCGGAGCGGGTCAATCGGATGCTGGCGAACAGATGAGTGGACGGAGCCTGACGATGCACTTGGCGGACAGCGCACGCCTATCGTCCTGTATGCGTGAGTTCCAGAGGAAGTGGCATCATGCCGTTTCTGTATGCAGTTCGCTTTATACGGGGCATTGGGCATTAAGGAACCCCTGATTAATTCGGCACTCCGTCTTCACGCGTCTGCACTGTCCTCTCGTCGCCCTGTCATCCTCAGCGTAGCTTCGGCTACGCCTGCGGTTTGTCTCCGAAGAGTACAGCGCATTCACGTAAATCCGGAGCACCTCATTTCATCAGCGCTTCCTTAATATAAAGCAGACGATTGCCGATGGTTGTGTTACTTGTTTCTTCTCTCCAGCTCGAGCAGCAGCTTTTTCATACCCAGACCGCCGCCATAGCCGACAAGGCTTCCGTCTGCACCTATGACGCGGTGACAGGGAATAGCGATGAAGATAGGGTTCGCGTGATTGGCCATACCGACCGCGCGGAACGCTCGTGGACAGCCGATAGCTTCTGCAATGTCCTTGTAACTGCGTGTTTCTCCATAAGGGATTTCCCGCAGCGCCGCCCAGACAGTTTTCTGGAATGGTGTGCCGTGCAGCTGGTACGGGAAATCAAACGTTTTTCGCGTTCCCTTGAAGTATTCGTCGAGCTGCTGGAACACCAGTGCTGTCAATTCGTTCGCTGCACCAGACCTGATACCTGTGGCGGCAGGCTTCAATGCCGTGACCGCATCGTTTTCCCACTCCAGTTGCATATCACATGCTGGCGAATGGTAAATGATTGTTCCTTTCATGCCGCATGACGCCCCTTTCTGTTTTTCGGTCGGCTGATTTTCTCATATTGCTTTGTTCCTATGGTTCACCGCCGCAGCAAAGAGCAGTCACATGGCGTGGCTGCTTTTTGCTGCGGCGATGGATTTTTCATCAACTGTTTTCAGAGTGTCCCTGCATGGAAGAACTCGATGATTTCATGAATCGCAAGCGCCATGTGCTCGGGATTCTGGAAGGGGTGATTGGCGCCGTCGATGGGAAGGAATTCGATGACGTTGTTTTCGGCAAAGGCGCGGGCATCTTCGATGGGGACCATCTCATCTGCCGTGCCGTGCAGGATGAGCATGTGGTCGGCGAAATCGAAGTACTCGTGATCCATGGGGCAGAAAGATCTGAGATCATCGAGGAAGGATTGGTCGATCTTCATTTTCCGCTCGAAACCGATCTGGACTTCCTTGCCTTTCCGGAGCTTGGCGTGGTCAGCTTCGGGGATACGGCCGCTCATTGTCTCGTACATGTGGATGGCAGGACAGCGCAGGGCAATCCTGCAGAACGGATTGCCCTTCTCTATGAGGTAGCGGAGCGTCAGGTAGCCGCCGAGGCTGGTCGAGTAGTTGCAGAGATCTTTCGCTTTGAGCTCATGTTTGGCGTAGTCCGTGACAATGGACAGATAGGTCAGGCATTCCGCGACCGTAAGCTTCTTGCGCGCATCCATGCCGTGGCAGGGCCAGTCGAACGCGATGGCCGCCCAGCCTTTGTACTTGGAAGTCAGGTGCTCACCGAATTTTGATGTGCCGGCCGTTTCCTTGCTGCTGCCGAAACCGTGTGTGACGATGGCGATATGGTCGAAAGCGCGTGCGGTCTTGTCGTGGTCGCTGCAGATGAGCTTGCAGCGGATGCTGTAACCCTGCTCGTTGATATCGAAATGTTTTTCCATGTGATAGCCTCATTTCTTCGCGCCGTTGTCGAAGCGTAACGTTTGTTGTGCTCGCGCGGGCGCATGAAATCCAGTGAGATGTTGTTTCTCATTATAACAGACGTGGCGCACAGACGTCTACTTTTCGGATATGGTGTGTCTCGCATAGCTTAGGAAATGCACTTGTCATGTATGTACTGTATTGTTAGTGATATTACATAGGCATTTCTCATCCGTACGGCTTTTTGTTATGATGGGGACGGAGGAAAGAGTCGCCGCGTAAGTGAATGAGCATGAGAAAGCAGCGGCGTTGCTCACAAACAATCCTACTGGAAAAGGGAGCAAGGTATATGCAGAAAATTTCGAGGCGTCAGTTTCTGTCACTCTGCGCCGGCGCTGTCGTGCTGGGCGGAGGCTGGGTGTTCGCGCGCGGGCGGATCCTGCCGGAACTCAGGGACAGGACTGCGGCAGCGCTCGGGAGGGGGCGTGTCACCTATCTGCGGCAGATCGTCGCACAGGACAACGCGGCGGCGCGCACCATCATGTGGCAGTCTCCCGCGTCGCTTGTCGCGCCCGCCGTGGAATTGACGCGCGAAGGGGCGGCGGAGATGCAGCGTTTCCCCGCAGAGGAGGAGGCTTTCACGGAGGACGGCGTGACGGTCTATCTTTATACGGCTCAGGTCACAGG
Source organism: Selenomonas bovis DSM 23594 (assembly GCF_000381005.1). GTDB lineage: Bacteria > Bacillota > Negativicutes > Selenomonadales > Selenomonadaceae > Selenomonas_C > Selenomonas_C bovis. The sequence goes on along the minus strand of NZ_KB908381.1, from coordinate 169,057 downwards.
ACTGGAGCGTGGTGCGCGGTATCGCTACCGCGTTGCGGCGGGTGAGGAGCGAGGCGGCTGGACGCCGCTCCAGGCAGACGATGGCGGCGCGTTTCGCGCGCTCATCTTTCCCGATTCGCAGTCGAGCGACTATGCAGGCTGGAGGGAGCTCGCCCAAATGGCCAGGCAGAGGAACCCTGACGCGAAGTTCTTCATCAATATGGGCGATCTCGTTGATAATGGGGAGGATCATACGCAGTGGAATGCTTGGCTGGATGGCGTGGAGGGCATCATCGACACCATTCCCATCGCCCCGCTCATGGGGAATCACGAGACGTATGACAAGCAGTGGCAAGTGCGCGAACCTGTGGCCTATCTGCGTGAGTTCGCGCTGCCAGGAAATGGCAGCAAGGAGTATGACCGCCGCTATTATTCCTTTGACTACGGTCCGGTACATTTTCTCGTACTCGATACCCAGCAGGGAGAGGAACAGGAACGCCATCCCCATATCACGGAGGCACAGGAGGCGTGGTTCCGTTCGGATGTCCAGCGGACGCGTCAGCCGTGGAAGGTCGTGCTCATGCATAAAGACCCGTTGCAGTATCGCATCCACGGACGACCGGAGCGTGGGGAAGGATTTTCCGAAGAGGGCAAAATATGGATGCCGCTCTTCGACGCGGCGGGCATCGACCTCGTTCTCTCCGCCCATCTCCATACGTACCGCAACCGCGGCCATATCAAAGGCTTCGAGCGCAGTGCGGAAGGTCCGCTCTACATCCTGACCGGCGTGGCTGGCGATGTGCGCTATCCGGGGCTCTGGGTGGATCACGCACTTGACGAGGTCGTAGCGCCGCAGCCGGAGACGGATAACTATCTGACACTGGATGCCGATGAAGGTATGCTGATTGTCCGCTGCTTCCTTCCGGATGGCACGCAAATCGACGAGGCTGCCGTGAAAAAGACATGAATCATGTCGCATTGGATAAAACAGAAAGAATCGCGGAGCAATGTACGTCATGCTCCGCGACTTTCTTTGTCATATATTGCGCACTGCATAGAAAACGGCGGATGATTGCTGCAGATTTGCTGACGACGTACGGGCATGCAGGTATAGGAAAACGGCATATTGAAAAAATTATGCGGGAAAACGGCAGGAAATATGCTATTCTAATATGGTTAGAAAGGGGAGGAACGCATGGAAACAGACGGTCAGCTGGAGTTATGTGTCGCACAGGTACGTGGGCAGCTTGCGCGGCTGGCGGAGGAACGGTACCGCGCGTTCAGCGCGCGGTTGCTGCCGCCCGGTACGCGGCTTATCGGCGTGCGCCTGCCGCGCCTCCGCCATCTGGCGCGCGAGATCGCAGGTGGTGATTGGCGGGCGTATCTCGAGGCGGCAGGGAAAGATACCTTTGAGGAAGTGATGCTCCAGGGCATGGTGATCGGCTGCGCAGCGTGCAGCTGCGAGGAGCGGCTCCGCAGGGTGCGTGGGTTCCTGCCGCTCATCGATAACTGGTCCGTCTGTGACAGTTTCTGTGCCGGATTGAAATTCACGCGTGCCCATAAAGCAGAGGTATGGTCATTCCTGGAGTCGTATTTTTCTTCCAAGAGGGAATATTCCGTGCGGTTTGCCTGTGTCATGCTGCTTGATTATTATGTGGAAGAGGCAGATCTCGCACGGGATCTTGCCGTGCTCGATCGTCTTTCCGGGCAGTCATACTACGCGATGATGGCCGTGGCGTGGGCCATCTCGATTCTCTACATCAGGTATCCGCATGCTGTGAGCGCATATCTGCTGAAGAGTAACCTTGATGATGTGACGTATCAAAAGGCGCTGCAGAAAATCATGGAATCACAGCAGGTCGGTGCGGCGGCGAAGGCTCGTATCCGCGCACTGCGGCAGCGGCGCGCGAGCCAGCGAGGTGAGGGGGGAACGGCGCCGCTATGTGGGGGCCGGTGATGGTATGGGAGAAATCAGATTGGTACACGTGGGTGGCAAAGTCATCCCCGTCGAATTCCAGCGCAAGCACATCAAGCGCATGCATCTGCATGTAAAGGGCCCGGAGGGACGCGTGGTGCTTTCGGCGCCCATTTCCATGCCGCGCGCGGTATTGGAGGCGTTCGTCGCGGAAAATGCCGCGTGGATTGAGCAGAAACAACAGCAGCTTCGCTGCCTGCCGGTGAAACAGCCGCATCGCTATCTGACAGGCGAGACCATCGACCTCTGGGGCGAGCGTAAAGTGCTTGTCGTGCACGTCGGGTGCAGGGCGCGCGGCGAGGGATTCCTCGTGTGCGGCAGTAAGGTGTTCCTTTCCGTGCCGGAGGGGCTGACAGATACGCAGCGCGTCCGCTTCGTGCGCGAGCAGTATCGGCACGCACTTGTTGCGCGCATGGCAGAGGTCGCGCCGTCGCTGGAAGAGCGCACGGGTCTCTTTGTCCGGGAGTGGCGCACGAAGGACATGAAGACGCGCTGGGGAACCTGCAATATCCAGGCGCGGCGCGTCTGGATCAATCTGCAACTCGCGGCGAAACCGCCCGTCTGCCTCACCTATGTCATGCTGCACGAGATCCTGCATCTCGCGGAGCGCGGCCACAACCGCCGCTTTTACGCGCTTATGGATCGTTACATGCCGGAGTGGCGGCAGGTGCGGCAACTGCTCGAAACGAGCCCGGGAAATTGCTGAAACAAGGGACAAGAGATAGAGGGACAGGGATTTTTTGATTCTTTGTGCATTGCAAGGAGAGAGGGGATGTAAGGACTCACGGATTCATTCAGTACACCGTCCTCTCGTCGCCCTACAATCCTCAGCACAAAACGCGATGGAGCGTTTTGACTGCTACTTCTTCGGCTTGTCTCCTAGAGAGATACAGCGCATCCGAATAGACTCAAGGCATTTCATTTCATCAGCGCTTCTTCAAAGACATTTTGCGGCAGGGAGGAAGATGCGTTATAATAGAAAACGATTGTGAATTCATGAATATGAGAGGATGGATATAGGAGCATGGTAGCAGGTCGCGTATGGATGGGGAAACGATGGTCGTTTGTGGCAGCTCTCTTGCTGACAGTCTCTTTCTTTTCTTGGCTGATGAGCGGCACAGGGGAGGCACGCGGTGGCAAGGAAGTGCAGCCTGTAGAACAGCAGACGAAGACGATTCTCTTCGTGCCGCATGACAACCGTCCGACTTCGTGCGAGCAGTCGGCGGAGGCGGCGGAGAAGCTCGGCTATCGCGTGCTCATGCCGCCGAAGGAGATGCTCGGCGGGCTTACGGAGGGGCAGCCGGATGCGCTCTGGCATTGGGCAGAAGCACAGGCGGCGCAGGCGGATGCTGCCGTGATCTCAACGGATTCCCTCATCTACGGCGGGCTCGTGGCGTCGCGCAAGCATGAACTCAGCGAGCAGGAGTTAGAGGAGCGCGTGGGGCGTATCGCGAGCCTCAAGAAGCTCAACCGCAGGCTCAAGGTCTACGCGTTCGGCTCCCTGATGCGCACGCCTGCTTCCGGGCCGGCCTCCGGCGGAGAGGAGCCAGACTATTATCTTACTTATGGCGCGCAGATTTTCCGTCGCTCAGGCTTGCTCGAAAAACAGGAGCATGGCGGTCTGACGGATGGAGAGACGCAGGAACTCCAGGATCTCGCGGCGACCATCCCCTCTGAGGTCTGGCAGGATTGGACGCAGCGGCGCGCGAAGAATTTCACCGTGGATGAGCGGCTCATCGATTTGTCGCGCACAGGCGCACTGGATCTTTTCATCCTCGGCAAGGACGACAACGCGCCGCTCTCCGCGACGCATGCGGAGAGCCTGCGGCTCGCCCGCTACGCCGCCGCTGTGCCGCGCACGCGGTTCCAGATGCTCGCAGGTATCGATGAGTTCGCAGCGCTCCTCCTCGCGCGTGCCGTGAACGACGAGGAACATGTCGTTCCCTTTGTCAACGTGCAGTATAACTGGGGCGTCGGTGGCGCGATGGTGCCGGATTATTCCGATGAGCCCATCGCGGACTCCATCCAGTCGGACCTGCTCATTGCGGGCGCAGTCGCTGTGCCTGACCCGGCGCACGCGGATCTCGTGCTGCTCGTGAATACGCCGCCTGATGGAAAGATGGGCTACGGTAACGCACCGGATAATGACGGGACCGACCTCTATGACGCGCAGAGTCTCGCGCGCTATGCAGCAAGCCTCATCGCACAGGGCTATCGCGTGGCCATTGCGGATATCACACGCACGAACGGCGCGGACAATGCGCTCATGAATGCGTTGCGCGACGCGGGACTGCTCTTCAAGCTCTATGGCTACGCGGGCTGGAACACGGCGACGAACAGTGTGGGGTTCGCACTCGGACAGGGTGTGCTGAGCGTGCGTCTGCCGGAGGATGATGTCGATCGTCTGCTGCTTGCGCGCTATCTCGACGACTGGGGGTATCAGTCGAACGTGCGCACAGCGGTGACGAACCAGCTGGCGATGCTGCTCGATGGCGGCGCTTATCTGAACCTCGGCCGCTACGAGCCGGCGGTGCAGCTGCGTGTGACGCGCTTGCTGAGGGAATTTGCCGCGCGGAATCTGCCGCCGTATCCGGGCGTCGATCACTTGAATTTTTATTTTCCTTGGCACCGCATGTTCATCGGCGGCATCGTGCTGCCGGATAGGTAGATGAGATACAAGCGGCAATGTATGTTCGGTGGAAAGGGCGAATCGCGTATATGGTAAAGATCTTGCGAAAACGATGGATTTTCTGCAGAGCACTCGCGCTGACTGCCATCTGTGTTGTTTGTCTGGCGGCGTCGCCAGACCTCGGCGGAGAGACGCCCGCTGTTATCTGCCGTGCGGCGGCTTCGCCTGCCTTGACGGACGCGCGGCAGACGGCAGCGTACTGGCTGGAGCGGCATCCGGAGGGGGAACGGCTCCTGCTCGATGAGAAAGGAATCGCGGCGCTCAATGAAGAAATGCGTCGCAAGACGCGGACGCTGACAGCCCTCTCGTCGGCACCGGCAGTGTACAGCGGGGACGAGGTGCGTCATCGCATATCGGCGGTGCAGGCCATTGGCGATTTCGCCACCGGAGCGGTGCCGGAGCTTTACGCCGGCGGCGCGGTGCTCACACAGGCGGCATACGAGGCGGCAAGGGAGAATTGCGCGCTCACCGCTGTGCCGGAGCGCGTCGGCGTACGTTATGGCGTTGTGGTGCGTCGGGCAGATCTGCGCCTGCTGCCTGTTGCTGACGGTTGGTTCGAGACGCCGTCTGACGTGCATTACGATGCATTGCAGGCGACGGCTGTCGATCCTGCGGAACCGGCGCTTGTGCTCACCGGGAGCGCTGACGGCCGGTTTTTCTTCTGCATCCTGCGTCACTACAGCGGCTGGCTTGCCGCAGAGGCACTGGCTTTTACCGACCGCGTGACGTGGGAGCAATACGCGGCACCCGCGGATTTCGCCGTTGTGACGGCGCCTGCGCTCACTCTGCAGGCGGCGCGTGCGCAGCGCTATCAGATGGGTGCGCGTATACCGCTCTCTAATGAGGGAATGTTGCTCCTCCCCGTGCGCACGACGGCGGGGCAGCTGCAGGTTTGCCCGAGACCGGCGTCCTTTGGCGGCGACCTGCACCACGGCTATCTGCCGTGTACGGAGAACCAGTTCGTGCGGCAGGGGTTCCGTTTCCTCGGCGCGCCCTATGGCTGGGGCGGGCTCGAAGGTAGCGTGGATTGCTCGGCGTTTACAGGGGACGTCTACCGCAGCATGGGCATCGAGCTGCCGCGCGACGCGGATGTACAGGGAGAGGTTCTGCCATACCGTGCGGACCTCGAGGGCTCGGCGGAAGATCGCTGTGCGCTTTTGCGCCAGTTCCCCGTAGGAACGCTGCTTACGACACCGACACACGTCCTCATGTACCTTGGGACAGATGATGCTGGTGTGCCGTGTGTGCTGCAGGCAATGAGCAGCTATTTCACCTTTGACGGCGGCGCGCGCCAAAAACATTATCTGCGCCGCGTCATCGCTTCCACGGTGCTTTTTCCGAGCTTCGCCGGCACACCGTATATCGAGAGCGTGCAATCGTTTGGTGCTGTGTGCGGGAAATGAGCCGGGGTGCGTGGTATCTCTTTACCTCGCGTGCAAAATATGGTATTCTAATTGAGATATTGGTAAGGAAGCGCTGATAAATGAAGTGTTTCCGAAATATTACCCTTTGGAGGTAGATGGTTTTGAAATACATGACAGGCAATGAACTGCGAGAGGCATATCTGCAGTTCTTTTCTGAGAAGAAGGGCCACCTCCGGCTGCCCAGCTTTTCTCTCATTCCGCAGGACGATCCGACGCTCCTGCTCATCGGTGCTGGCATGGCACCGTTGAAGCCGTTCTTTACCGGCAAGATGAAGCCGCCCCGCACGCGCGTGACGACGAGTCAGCGTTGTGTGCGCACGGGTGACATCGAGAATGTCGGACGTACCGCGCGCCATCAGACGTATTTCGAGATGCTCGGCAATTTCTCGTTCGGCGATTACTTCAAGGGAGAGGCCATTCCTTGGGCGTGGGAGTTCCTCACGGAGGTCATCGAGCTGCCGAAGGACAAGCTCTGGGTAACGGTGTATCCGGATGATAATGAAGCCATCGAGATTTGGAAATCGCAGCCGGGATTTCCGCAGGATCACATCGTGAAGCTCGATGATAATTTCTGGGAAATCGGTCCCGGCCCCTGCGGTCCGGATTCTGAGATCTACATCGATCTCGGCGAGGAACGCGGCTGTGGTTCACCGACTTGCGGTGTCGGTTGCGACTGCGACCGCTATCTTGAGATCTGGAACCTCGTGTTCACGCAGTACGACCGTACGGAGGACGGGCAGTACAAGCCGCTCGCCCATAAAAACATCGATACGGGCTGCGGTCTGGAGCGCCTTGCCTCTGTTGTGCAGAACAAGCGCACGAACTTCGAGACGGATCTCCTTTATCCCATCATCGAGTATGCCTCCAAGGTTTCCGGTGTGAAATACGGTGAGGATGCGCAGAAGGATATTTCGCTCAAGGTTATCGCCGACCATGCGCGTTCGATGGCCATCATGATCATGGACGGCATCCTGCCGTCGAATGAGGGCCGCGGCTATGTGCTGCGCCGCATCCTGCGCCGCGCGATCCGCCACGGCCGCATGCTCGGCATCAAGGATAAGTTCCTCGAGGGCGCTGTGGATGCCGTTGTCGAGATTTATCGCGAGGCGAGCGACTTCGGCGAGCTCGTTGCGAAGCAGGAGTATATCAAGAAAGTCATCAGCATCGAGGAGGATCGCTTCGCGGCGACGCTCAATCAGGGCATGGATCTGCTCGACGCTGAGATCAAGGAACTCAAGGCAGCCGACAAGAAGGAACTGCCGGGGACTGTCGGTTTCCGTCTCTATGATACGTTCGGTTTCCCGTGGGAGCTCACGGAGGAGATCCTGCATGAAAATGGCATCGATCTCGACAAGGACGGCTTCGAGAAGGCAATGGAGGAGCAGCGCAGCCGCGCGCGCGCGGCCCGTGCGGCGAATACGCGCGTTGCGGTGCCTGACCTTTCCGGCATCGATGTGACCCAGCTCAGGCAGGACCCTGAGGCGAAGGAAGCCAAGGTCGTCGCTATCTGGAAGGATGGCAAGCTCGTCGACGAGATCCATGACGGCGAAGAGGCCGGCATCATCCTCGATAAGACGCCTTTCTACGCAGAGGGCGGCGGCCAGGTCGGCGATGAGGGCCTGCTGCGCTCGGAGTTCGGCCGCATCCAAGCGACGAACGCGAAGAAGCTGCCGGACGGCACGGTCTATCATATCTCCTATGTCGAGGAAGGACAACTCAAGGTCGGTGACACCGTCGCCATCGAGGTCGACCAGACGAAGAAGCTGGCTTCGGCGCGCAACCATACGGCGACACATCTGCTGCAGGCCGCACTCAAGAAAGTCGTCGGCGATCAGGTGAACCAGGCGGGTTCCTCCGTGACGCCGGAGCGCCTGCGCTTCGACTTCACGAATTTCGAGCCGGTCTCCGCGCAGCAGCTCGCGGATGTCGAGGCGCTCGTCAACGAGGAAATCCTCAAAGGTGTGGATGTGGAGATCTCCCACATGAGTCTGGACGAGGCGAAGAAAGCAGGCGCGATGGCGCTATTCTCTGAGAAGTACGGCGATGTTGTGCGCGTCGTCAAGGTGCCTGACTTCTCGATGGAGCTTTGCGCTGGCTCGCATGTCAAGAATGTCGGCCAGATCGGCATGTTCAAGATTGTCTCTGAGACAGGTGTCGCCTCTGGTGTGCGCCGCATCGAGGCCGTGACAGGGAAAGCCGCACTCGATTACATGAATGCGAAGGCTGCACTTCTCTCGCAAGTTGCCGCTGCGCTCAAGTCGTCGGAGGAAGAGGTTCCCACAGCGCTTGGCAAACTGCTTGCGGAAAAGAAAGAAATGGAGAAGCAGCTCGAGGAGGCTGCGGCGAACCGCGATAAAGCGGACGCGGCCAAGCTCCTCGCGGCGGTGAGCGACTTCTCCGGCGTGCCGGTCGTCTGCGGCAAAGCGCAGGCGGCGTCGATGGACGAGCTGCGTGCTGTCGCAGATCTCACGCTCAGCAAGCTCGCCGGCGGTCTTGTCGTGCTAGCCTGCATCAATGATGACAAGGTCAACCTCGTCGTCAAAGCATCGAAGGAAGCTGTCAAGAAGGGCATCCATGCCGGCAAGATCATCAAGGAGGCCGCGGCCGTTGTCGGTGGCGGCGGTGGTGGTCGCCCCGATATGGCACAGGCTGGTGGCAAGAAGCCTGAGGCACTGCCGCAGGCGTTTGAAAAGGCCGCGGACATCATCAAGGCCCAGCTCGGCTGAGCAGATAGAAGGAACTCTGCTATGCCAGATCAGTCTATGTCAAGCCTTTCGCTTGCTGGGCAGAAGTCATAGCAGCTTTTCAAGGAAGTCCTCCCGCATAGGGAGGGCTTTTCCCTTGCAAGCTACATGTATAATGTCCTTGCACTAAACAGGAGGTTTCCATTTTGGAAGTCGATATTACAGAAAAAGTCAAGAGAGTCCTCAAATTCGGACCGCTGGCACTTGTGGCACTTGCGATTCTTTGCGCGCTCGGCGTCTGGGCGTACCAGCACAGCCAGAAGGGGCTCACGGTCTACGATGCGAAGGTGGCGAGCACGATGGTGGGCGTCAAGGCAAAGGCCGATGGCACCATCACGGAACTTGTCGTGCAGGATGGAGATCATGTCGAGGCTGGCGATGTCATCGCACGCGTGCAAGTGAAGATTACGGATGAGCAGATTGCACAGCTCGCGCAGAACGCGGAACTCGCGAAGCAGAATCTCGCGCAGGTCCAGCGTGGGCAGACCGTGACCGTGCCGCAGTCGGCGGCACCTGCGCCTATGCCTGTGCCGCAGTCCTCCGGCAATTCTCAGGCAGTCGCGAATGCGCGTGCACGTCTCAACCGCATGAATGAGCTCTACGAGATGGGCGCCATCAGCGCGGTGAAACGCGATCAGGCAGCGGCGGATCTCGCTGCCGCTGAGGCGGCAGCGACGCCAGCGCCTGCGGTGAGTGCGCCTGCCGCGACGCGCTATCAGACCATGACACAGCCGGCGAATCCGGAAGCCGTGAAACAGGCAGAACTTGCCGTCAAGCAAGCGGAAGCAGCGCTTGAGAACGCGAAGCAGGACGCGCAGGCGACTGAGATTGTCGCGCCTGTGTCCGGCACAGTATACCTTGGCGATGACATCCAGGAAGGGGCGGACCTCAAGGCGGGCGCGACGGTTGCCAGCATCGGTGACGCATCCAATATCTGGGTGGAGGCGCGTCTTTCGCCAAACCAGAAGGGGAAAATACGTCTCGGTCAGTTCGTGAGCTATACCATCGAAGGGAAGAAGTACCAGGGAACGGTACTCGACATCGTCGATCCTGCCGATGCCCAGCCAGACACCGCGGCCTCAGGATCGCTGCCAGCTGCTTCTGAGGAGAAAGACGAGGCAGTGCAGACATCATCTATCTCGGAAGACGCAGGCAATGTCTCGGGTGATGAGACAGAGGACAGCAAACCTGGCAATACGGAGGGGAACGCTCCCGATATGTCAGACGGACGCTTGATTGTGAAAGTTTCCCTGCCCAAGGATATGGCGGATACCCTGCGGCCGGGGACCGACGCCGTGGTTAGATTTTCATCAGCGAATTGAATAAGCGCTTGCCGCAGTTGATGCAGCAATCTGGACCGTTGCCTTCGGGCAGCGGTTCTTTTTGTTGCATGGCACTCGATGATGTGCTACAATGTAAATAAATTTTCACAAATTAAAGGAATAAAGCAGGAGGGATGAAGCGATGACGAACCCGAAGCTGCGGGACGCGTTCAGCGATCAGCTCTGCCAGGCGGTGCTTGCGTTGGAGACAGTCGATGAGTGCTATCAGTTCTTCGAGGATATTTGTACGGTCAGCGAGCTCAAGGCGTTGTCACAGCGGCTTGAGGTAGCTCGGATGCTGCAGGATGGACATACGTATGACGATATTGTCGCGCGCACGGGAGCGAGCACGGCGACCATCAGCCGTGTAAAACGTTGTCTCAATTATGGCGCGGATGGATACAAGCTCATTCTCACACGCCTGTACAAAGAGGCATAATCGGATCTACAGCGAATAGGAGAGAACTACATGGTCAACGAAAAACAGGTTTTGGGAATTCCGTACGGGACACGCGACTTCTTGCCGACAGAGGCCGCAGGCAAGCGCGCCATCGAGACGAAACTCGCGGCGCTTTTTGCGCTTTGGGGCTATGATGAGGTGGTAACGCCGACCATCGAATACTTCGATACGCTCACGATGGACAGCGGCAGACAGCTTGCGCCGCAGCTTTTCAAGCTCTTTGACAAGGGCGGGAAAACGCTCGCGCTGCGCCATGAGATGACGACGCCCATCGCACGCGTGGTCGCAAGCCGTCTCAAGGACGCGCCGCTGCCGCTCAAGCTCTCCTATATCAGCAGCGTTTTCCGTTCGGAGCAGAGCCAGATGGGGCGGCAGTGCGAGTTTTACCAGGCGGGGGTCGAGCTCGTTGGCAGTGCAAGCGCGACGGCGGATGCCGAAGTGCTCGCACTGGCCATCCAGAGCTTGCTGCGCGCAGGGCTCAAGGACTTTTCTGTCTGCCTCGGCCAGGTGGAGTTCGTGACGGGCATCATGCAGCAGTATCGTCTTGACGAGCAAACGCAGCAGACGCTCAAGAAGGCGCTGGAGCAGCATGATCTCGTCGCTTATGATGCGACGGTCGCGTCGCTTGATCTTGCGGCAGCTGCCAAGCAGAACCTGCGGCAGCTGCCTGTGCTGAGCGGCGGCGAGGAGACACTGCAGCAGGCGTATGCGTCTGCGCTCGGTGAGCAGAGCCGTCGCGCCCTCGACAATCTCAGCGCCATTTATCATTTGTTGGCATCGTATGGCCTTGAGAAGTATGTGCGGTTTGATCTCGGACTCATCCGCGATTTCAGCTATTATACTGGCATGGTCTTCGAGGTGTATACCGCGGGGCTCGGCTTCCCACTCGCGGGTGGCGGCCGTTATGATCACATGCTCTCTGACTTTGGTTGCGCCTGCCCTGCGACAGGCTTTGCACTCGGGATTGAGCGCGTGCTGCTCGCGCTCGAGCGTCAGGGCATCGGTGCGCCGGAGCCGGCAAAGGATGTCTATATCGGTTACAGTGCGGGACAGGAGGCGGCAGCTGTCAACAGGGCGACGAGCCTGCGCAGCGAGGGCAAGGTCGCAGAGCTTTCGCTCGCGCCGCAGACGAAGGCGGAAGCAGAGGCGTCGCGCCATGCGAAAGGCTACGCGACCCTCGTTTATCTAGAATGATGCTTCAGCGTATCCGTCAGTTCTTTCGCGCCGTGACCGCGCGCGTCGACACGCGGGATGACGCTTTTGTGCGCGCGCATCTTCCCGCGGCAGCACAGTCACTGTTTTACGCGATGCACCGCGTCGACCAGTGCCATGCCATCCGTGTGGCGTACACGGCCGCGCAGCTGGCAGCGCGGGAGCGCGCTGCACTCGATCGAGCGCTCTTGCTGCGCGCAGCGTTGCTTCATGACGTGGGACGTCGCAAGGGAGATCTCGACCTCTTCGGCAAGGTTGCCGCTGTGCTGCTCACTCACTTCTTCCCGCGGCGTTCCCGCGCGTGGGCGGCCGCGGGCTGTCGGCTGCTTTTCGTCTACTACGAGCATCCGGCCATCGGCGCGCGCCTGCTCGAGCGCATCGGCATGATACAGGAGGCAGCGCTGGTGCGCTGCCATCATGCAGCATCCGCGGCGACAGACAGCAGGGAACTGCGCCTGCTGCGCGCCGCGGACGAGGCGAATTGATGAACTGCGCGGGGGATGATATGCCGCGGGTGCGTTTACGCAAATGCCAAGCGGCTCTTTGATAGGTGGTTCTGGTTTCAAAAAGAAAATTTCTCATGGCTTGACGTTTACAACGTAACATGCTATGATAATGACCATATTCATCACGTTAATACTTTAATTAATAAAAGAACCCAGGAGGGACAGCATGCAGACCAGCGATATGGATTATCTGACGGTGGCGTTGCCTAAGGGAAAGCTTTTCTCCCTGTCGGCAGAACTCTTTGCCAAGATCGGCTATACAGCAGAAGGGCTTTCCGATCAATCGCGCAAGCTCATCATCACGAATGAGGAGAAGAAGATCCGGTTCATCGTCTCGAAGACGGCTGATGTGCCGACGTATGTGGAGTACGGCGCGGCCGATATCGGCGTCATCGGCAAGGACGTGCTCATGGAATCGGGCAAGGATGTCTACGAGCTCCTCGACCTCGGCTTTGGCAAATGTCATCTGATGATGGCGGTGCACAAGCCGGAGCGGCGGCCGAAGCTCACAGACTATGCGCATACGCGCGTGGCGACGAAATTCCCGCATATCGCTGAGCAGTTCTTCAATGAGCACGGCATGCAGATGGAGTACATCAAGCTCAATGGCTCCATCGAGCTTGGTCCCATCGTCGGGCTTTCGGAGAGCATCGTCGATATTGTCGAGACGGGAACGACGCTCCGGGAGAACAATTTGGAGGAAATTGCCTACATTATGGACGCCACGGCCCGCCTCATCGCGAACCGCGTGAGTTTCAAACTGAAGTTCGACCGCATTCATGCGATGGTGGAGGATTTGCGGCAGATATTGGAAAGCGAGGCAAAGGCATGAAAATCGTCAAGGCAAGAGAAGTCGGGGAAAGAGAGGTCGAGCGACTGCTCACGAAAGCGGCGTTCGATGAGGTGGAACTGAATCCGAAAATCCGCGAGAGCAACAGGAAGCTGTTCGGCAAGGATATGAGCGCTGCAGAACTCGTGCGTCAGATTGTCGGTGATGTGCGCCGCGATGGCGACAAGGCGGTCATCCATTATACAAAGCTCATCGACCGCGTCGAGCTCACGCCGGAGAATCTGCTCGTGAGCGAGGCGGAGTTTGAGGCAGCAGAGCAGGCGGCGGATCCCGCTGTCGTTGCGTCGCTCAGGAAGGCGGCGGAGAACGTGCGCCGCTACCATCAGGAGCAGAAGCCAAACTCGTGGATGACGTACCGCGACCAAGGCTCGATCCTCGGGCAGTCCATCATTCCCCTCGATCGCGTCGGTATCTACGTACCGGGCGGCACGGCGGCCTATCCGTCCTCGGTCATCATGAATGCCGTGCCGGCTGTTGTCGCGGGTGTGCGGGAAATCATCATGATGGTGCCGCCGAAGAACGGCAAGATCAATCCGTATGTGCTCCTCGCCGCGCGTGCGGCTGGTGTCAAGAAGATCTACAAGATCGGCGGCGCGCAGGCCATTGCTGCGATGGCGTTCGGCACGGAGACGGTGCCGCGCGTCGACAAGATCACGGGGCCGGGCAATATCTTCGTGACGCTCGCGAAGAAAGAGGTTTACGGTCATGTGGATATCGATATGCTTGCGGGTCCGAGCGAGATCCTCATCGTCGCAGACAAGACGGCAGATCCTGTCTATACGGCCGCTGATATGCTGAGTCAGGCGGAGCATGATCCGCTGGCGTCGAGCATCGTCATCACGGACGACGAGGAGCTCGCGGGCAAGGTCGCGGCGGAGGCAGAGCAGCAGCTCGCCAAATTGCCGCGCCGAGAGATCGCACAGGCATCCATCGACCGCAATGGTCTCATCGTTGTCGCGGAGGATATGATGCAGGCGATGCGGTTCGCGAATGTCTCCGCGCCGGAGCACATGGAGCTTCTGACTGCGCAGCCGTTCCAGCTGCTGCCCTATGTGCGGCACGCGGGTGCCGTATTCCTCGGTGCTTATTCGCCGGAACCGCTCGGCGATTATTTCGCAGGGCCGAACCACGTACTGCCCACGGGCGGCACGGCGCGCTACTATTCCGTGCTCAACGTCGAGACTTTCATGAAGCGCACGAGCATCATCTCGTATACGCAGCCCGCGCTCGCCGCCGTGAGCGATGACATCATCCGTCTGGCAGAGACCGAGGGATTGCAGGCGCACGCCAACGCCATCCGTCTGAGGAGGAATGAGAAATGCTGAAATACCGTCAGGGGCTTGCCGACCGCCCGTCCTATGACATGGATACGAATGAATACCGCATCACGCTCAACGCGAATGAGAGCACGATGAATCTGCCGCCCATCGTGGAGGATCGTCTCATGGGACGGTTCGCGAGCGTCGCGTTTAACCGCTATCCGGGCGCCGAGGAATATCTGAGCCTCACGCGCCAGATTGCCGCGAATTTCAAGGTGCAGCCGGAGAATATCCTGCTCGGCAACGGCTCTTCGGAAATCATCGAGAAACTCTTCTATTGCTTTGGCGGCAGCAAGGATGCCGCTATCGTCTATCCGCAGCCCTCGTTCTCCATGTACGGCATTTACGCCGCGGCAGCGGAAGCGAAGGGGGTGCCGGTCGACCTTGAGCCGGACTATACGCTCGATCTAGAGAAGTTCGTCTCGGCTGTCATCAAAAACAAAGCGCGCCTCTGCGTCATCTGCAATCCGAACAATCCGACGGGTACGGGCTTTTCCGTTTCTGACATCCAGTACATCGCGGATAACATCCCGACGAGTTGCGCGTTCCTCGTCGATGAGGCGTATGTGGAGTTCTACGGGCAGTCGGCAGTCTCGCTGCTCAAGGATTATCCGAACATGATCATCGCGCGGACGTTCTCGAAGGCATACGGCCTCGCGTCGGCACGCGTCGGCTATAGCATCGCGTCGGTTGCCATGACGGACATGATCGGCAGATCGTTCATGCCGTATCACATGAATACGCTTTCGCTCGTCACGGCCGACATCGTCTATCAGATGCGTCATGAGTATGTGCCGCGCATCCAGATGATCATCGCCGAGCGCAAGCGGCTGGCAGAAGCAATCAAGCAGGTGCCGGGCTTTACGGTGTATCCCTCTGAGACGAATTTCCTCCTGATCCATCATGAGGCAGCACCCGCGCTCAATGAGGCGTTCGAGCGACAGGGCATCGGCGTGCGCAGCTTCGGTGCGGCGCCCCGCCTCACGAACTGCCTGCGCATCTCGATGGGAACGCGCGAGGAAAATGACTCGTGGCTCGGCGTTCTCAAGGCTTTTGCGGAGGAACGGGCATGAGTGCGCGTACGGCGGCCGTCGAACGCACGACGGCAGAGACGAGCATCCGGCTCACGTGGAACCTCGACGGCACGGGGAAAGCAGAGATTGCTTCCGGCATCGGCTTCTTCGATCACATGCTGAATCTCTTCGCCGCGCATGGTCTCTTCGATCTCAAGCTCGAATGCCGGGGCGATATCGAGGTGGATGGGCATCATTCTGTCGAAGATATCGGTATCGCGCTCGGCGACGCGTTTCGCGAAGCCATTGGCGATAAGCGTGGCATTACCCGCTACGGCACGTTCTATCTGCCGATGGATGAGACGCTGGCGTTCGTCTCGCTCGACATCAGCGGGCGGCCGTTTCTCGTCTATGAGGGCGGATCGATGGCGCCGATGATCGGTGGCTATGACACAGAGCTTACGGAGGAGTTCCTGCGCGCTTTCGCGATGCATGCCGGCATCACACTTCATGTGCGCATCCTCTATGGCACGAATTCGCATCATAAGGTGGAGGGAATCTTCAAAGCGCTTGGCCATGCGTTGCGTATCGCCGTGGCACGTGACGCGCGTGTGACGGGGGTACCCTCGACGAAGGGCGTACTTTGAGGAGGCGATACGATGATTGCGATCATTGACTATGGAGTCGGCAATTTGTTCAGCGTGGAAAAGGCCGTTGCGGCGCTCGGCGCGCCCGTTACCGTCACGCGTGACGAGGCCGTGATCCGCGCGGCGGAAAAGGTTGTGCTGCCCGGCGTCGGCGCGTTTGGCGACTGCATGAAAAACCTTGAGGCGACGGGGCTCATTCCTGTCATCAAGGAACTGGTGGCGTCCGGTCGTCCTCTGCTCGGCATCTGCGTGGGTCTGCAGATCCTCTTCGACGGCAGTGAGGAATCCCCGGGCGCGCAGGGGCTCGGACTCATCCACGGAACCGTGCGGAAGATCCAGGCACCAGAGCTCAAGATTCCGCACATGGGATGGAATTCCCTGAATATCCGGGAACGCAGGGCGAAGACAGATCTCTTCGCGGGGCTTTCTGAGCATCCCTATGTTTATTTCGTGCACAGCTATCATGCGGTGCCGGAGGACTCGTCTGTCATCACGGCGACGACGGAGTACGGCGAGACGCTGACGGCTGCCGTCGCGCAGGGAAATCTCCAGGCGACGCAGTTCCATCCGGAGAAGTCCGGCGACGTCGGGCTGCAGATCTTGCGGAGTTTCATCAACGGCTGAGGGGGAAATGATATGACGATTTTTCCGGCGATTGATTTGCGCGGTGGGAAATGTGTGCGCCTGTTCAAGGGCGATTTCGATCAGGAGACGGTTTTTTCCGATCAGCCGGCCGAGGTAGCGCAGCAATGGCAGGCGCAGGGCGCGCAGTTTCTGCATCTTGTCGATCTCGACGGCGCACGTGCGGGCCATTCAGAAAATCTCGCGACCGTGCGGGAAATCCTCGCGGCGGTGACGATTCCCGTGGAACTCGGCGGCGGCATCCGCACGCTCGAGAACATCGATGAAGTGCTCGCGCTCGGCGTGCGCCGCGTGATTCTCGGATCCGTGGCCGTGCGCGATCCGGAGCTCGTGGCTGCGGCCTGCGCGAAATACGGCAATCGCATTGTCGTCGGCATCGACGCGAAGGACGGCATCGTCGCGGTGGACGGCTGGGGCGTCTCGGGAGATGTCGATGTCATCACGCTCGCGAAACGTATGAAGCAGGCGGGCGTCAGGACCATCATCTATACCGATATCAGCAGGGATGGCACGCTCGCGGGCGTCAATGTCGAGGCGACGGCGAAGCTCGCGCGGGAGAGCGGCGTCCATGTCGTCGCTTCCGGCGGCGTGCGCGATGTGCGCGATATCGAGGCGCTCAAGCCGTACGAAAAGGACGGTATCGAGGGCGTCATCGTCGGGAAGTCCATCTATACGGGCAGCCTGTCTCTCCCCGAGGCGCTTGCAATCGCGGCGGAGGTGAACTAAAATTGTATACGAAAAGAATTATTCCTTGCCTCGACGTCAAAGATGGGCGCGTCGTCAAGGGAACGAATTTCGTCGGTCTGCGCGACGCGGGCGATCCGGTAGAGCTGGCCGCCCGCTATGATAAGGAGCGGGCGGATGAGCTGGTGTTTCTCGATATCACGGCGTCGAGTGACAAACGCGATACGATCGTGGATGTCGCGCGCGGCTGTGCTTCGCAGGTGTTCATTCCCTTTACGATCGGCGGCGGCATCCGCACGGTGGAGGATATGCGCAAGATGCTCAAGGCGGGCGCGGACAAGACCTCGCTCAATACGGCAGCCGTCAAGAATCCTTCCGTCATACGCGAGGGGGCGGAGAAGTTCGGTCGGCAGTGCGTCGTGCTCGCCGTCGATGCGCGCCGTTCCGGCGACCATCGCTGGGAGGTCTACGTCAACGGCGGCCGGACACCGACGGGCATCGACTGCCTCGAGTGGGTCAAGCGCGCGACGCAGCTCGGAGCGGGCGAAATTCTCTTGACGAGCATGGATGCCGATGGGACGAAATCTGGCTATGATCTCGAGCTCACGCGCGCTGTCTCCGAGGCTGTCGATGTGCCTGTCATCGCGTCCGGCGGTGCCGGGAAGCTGGAGCATTTCTACGATGTGCTCACGGAGGGCAAGGCAGACGCCGTGCTCGCTGCTTCTGTGTTCCACTATGGTACGTTCACGGTGCGCGAGGTCAAGGAATATCTCAAATCTCGTGGTGTGGAGGTTCGATTCTGATGAGTGTAGACATTTCCAAGGTTCACTTTGACGAGAAGGGGCTGGTACCCGCCATTGTGCAGGAGGAGAGCGGACAGGTGCTCATGCTCGCCTACATGAACAAGGAGTCCCTGGAGAAGACCATCGAGACGGGGCTGACGTGGTTCTATAGCCGCAGCCGCCAGCGTCTCTGGCAGAAAGGGGAGGAGTCCGGCAATATCCAGCAGGTCAAGGAGATCTCCTATGACTGCGACGGCGATACGCTGCTCGTGCGCGTCCACCAGCGCGGTGTCGCCTGCCATACTGGGACATATTCCTGCTTCAGCGGACGCCGCCTGCATCCGGAGAAAAATGACAAGAGCGTTGCCGTCGTGCCGCCGGAGAAGCAGCAGTCCCTGGCCATTGTCCTCAACGAGCTCTACGATGTCATCCAGGATCGCCGCCTGAATCCGGTCGAGGGCTCTTACACGAACTACCTTTTCGACAAGGGGCAGGATAAGATCCTCAAGAAGGTCGGCGAGGAAGCTGTCGAGACGGTCATCGCCTCGAAGAACAATGTGCGTAAGGAGATCCTCTACGAAATGGGAGATCTCTGGTATCATTGCCTCGTCCTGCTCGCCTATCATGGCATCTCGCCGGAGGAGCTTTTCGCGGAGCTTATGAGCCGTCGCAAGGGTGGCAGCTATCATAAGTTCACGGGCAAGACGGGCATCCGTCCCGATATGTGAGGTGTCTCTTGATGGGTGAGACTTATCAAAAGGAGCAGGCGTTTCTTGAAGATACGGCTGCGGCCTGGGATTCGCAGAGCCCGCTCAAGCGAGGCGAGCCGTTCCCAGCGCCGGAGAAGCAGGCTCCAGCGGAGGCGAAGCTCGTCAGGTTGCCGGATCCGGAGCTTTTACCAGACCGCGAGGTGAATTTCCTCGAGCTCGTCGAGCTGCGCGCAAGCGTGCGCAGCTATACAGAGACACCGTTTACGCTGCAGGAGCTTTCCTATCTGCTCTGGTGCACACAGGGCGTGAAGATGCCGATCGGCAAGGGCGGCAGCATGCGCAACGTACCGAGCGCCGGCGCGCGCCATGCGTTCGAGACATACCTTTTCGTGCAGAAGGTGGAGGGACTCGTACCGGGCTTCTACCGGTATCTCGCGTATGAGCATGCGCTGCTGCCGCTGGCGGATGAGATTCCTTGGGAAGATAGCAGAGCGCCGTTCATCGAGGCGTTCCGCACGCAGCATGCTGTGGCGGAGAGCGCCGTCACGTTTGTCTGGGCGGCGCATATCGAGCGCCTCCTCTATGTCTTTGGCAAGCGTGGCTATCGCTATGCGTTTCTCGATGCGGGACATGTCTGCGAGAATCTCTATCTCGCGGCGGGTACGCTCAAGGCTGGCTGTTGCGCGATGGGCGCATTCGAGGATGCGGCGCTCAATCGCCTGTTGCATCTCGACGGCGTACAGGAGTTTTCTGTTTATGCGGCGACGGCTGGGAAGACATCATGACGGTTCTGCTCTATCTCTTGCTCGCCGCGCTCGTTCTCCTCTTTCTGCTCGAGATGCGCCGCAGCCTGCGGCGGTCGAACGCAGCGTTCACGCTCGTAGAGAAATACGAGCATGACCTTGGTAATCCGGCGCTCGTCGATGAGATTACATCTTTTATCGAGAGCGACTGGAAGCTCCGCCGTGTCATGCGGCGCGAGCGCGGCACGCGCGAAGATATCCGACAACTCATCAAGCATCTCATGCTCTGGGGCAACGTTCGCAAGGGACGGCGTTTTGTGCCCATTACATCTTTCTTCTACGTCTGCTCTCTGTCCTATCTGCTGCGGCATAAGGATGCGGAGCCGAAGCAACTCGCGATGAAGATGATGAATTACCTGCATATATGAAAGTCGTTTCTCTTTCGTGGTGCGCGGCAAATGCCGTGCACCTTTCTTTTTATTAAAAAATTAGGTATAATGGAGAAAAATTATACTGGGGGTACATGAATATGAAAAAGATTCGCAAGGCCGTTATCCCAGCCGCTGGTTATGGCACGCGCTTCCTGCCCGCAACGAAGGCGACACCAAAGGAAATGCTGCCGATTGTCGATAAACCGACAATCCAGTATATCGTCGAGGAAGCACTGGCGAGCGGTATCGAGGAACTGCTGATCGTCAGCGGTCATGGCAAGCGCGCGATCGAGGATCACTTTGATTCCGCACCTGCGCTGGAGGCGGAATTGCGAAAAAAGGGAAAGACGGATCTCCTGCAGATAGTGCAGGAGACGGCCGACATCAATGTGCATTATATCCGGCAGCGCTACATGCGCGGCCTCGGCGATGCCATTCTCTGCGCGAAGACATTCATGGGCGATGAGCCGTTCGCCGTCCTGCTCGGCGATGATGTCGTCTATCATCCGGAGCGTCCGGCGCTACGCCAGCTCATCGATGTCTATGAGCAGACAGGAGGCTCTGTGCTCGGTTGTCAGCAGGTGCCGGATGAGAAGGTCTCATCCTACGGCATTGTGGCGGGAGAGCCGGTCGATGGTTGGAAGGAGAAACTGTTGCGAGTCTCGGACATGATTGAGAAACCGTCGCTCGCAGAGGCGCCGAGCCACTTCGCTGTTCTCGGCCGATATATCATCAAGCCGGAAATCTTCGCGATTCTCGAGAATACGAAACCGGGCAAGGGCGGCGAGGTGCAGCTCACGGATGCGCTCAAGGTGCTCGCGAAACTCGATAATGTGTACGCTTACGCTTTCGAGGGGAAGCGGTACGATCTCGGCGACAAGCTCGGATTCTTGAAGGCAACGGTAGAGTTCGCCCTGCGGCGGGAGGATCTCGGTCCCGCGTTTCGTGCGTATTTGCGTCAACTGGTGCAGGAATGTCCTGAGCGAGTATAAGGCAGGCTGGTTGCGTGGGAACGGCGTGCAAGTTGCGTTCGCAGTGCGTGATGTGGTATGTCGTTGCTGGAAGGCAGAAAGCGAGGGGATGACGTGCAGAAGAAGCAGAAGGCGAATCTAGCGCTTGCCATCAGTGCAGCGGGGTTCCTGGGCACATTGCCTGCGGGCGGCTTTTTGGGAGGTCTGCTCCATCACGGTTTTTTAGCGGCTGCGGTCGGCGGCCTTGCGGACTGGTTCGCCGTCACGGCCATTTTCAGCAAGCCGCTGGGCATCTCCTACCGCACAGATATCCTGCGGCGCAACCGCCAGCGCATCATGGACGCGTTGGTGACGTTCGCGAGCGATGATTTGCTGAGCGTAGAGAACATCATGCAGGTCGTACGTCGGCAGGATGTGGCACAGTTGCTCGTGGCATATCTGGAACATCGCGGCGGCCGGGAACGGCTCGTGGAGACCGTTGATCATGTTGCGATGCGTGCGGTCAATACGCTGGACAGCGCGAAGGTCGCAGGGGAAATCGAGACCATCTTGAAAGACGGCCTGCGTACAATTCCTATCGAGCGCGTGGCTATGGAGGGCCTTCGGATTCTGGCGGAAGAGCAATATAGCTGCCATCTGATCAGAGCGCTTGCGGAGATCGCGCAGCGCGTGCTGGCGAGCCCCGTCCTCCGTGAGACGCTGAAGGAAAATGTAAGTCTGCTGCGCAAGGAATACGAGGGGGATTCCGCTGGTCGCGCGTTTGTGCTGTCAAGCCTTGGACTCACCGATGAACGCATCGCGCAGATCATTTGTGAACGGATGGAGGAGAAACTCGGCGAGGTGATTGCGGGAGAGACACCCACCTATGCCGCTGCCAAGGCGCGCCTTGAGACGCTGCTGCGCAGGATCAGTCAGGATCCATCGCTGCTTGCGGCGCTGCAGGCATGGAAAACCGGATTTTTGCAGCAGGTGTCGCTTCTGCCACTCCTTGTGCAGTGGGTCGATGCGCATGTCAAGGGAGAACAGCCGTTCTGGCTAGCGGCGCTCGAGACGTTCCTCAATGAGAAGATCGATGCCTTTGTGCAATCTCGGCCGTGGCAGAGGCGTGTCGACGCTTTCTTCAAGAACCTGCTGGAAGAGGAGCTGACAAAACACCATGCGGTTATCCCTGATCTCATCCGCGAACGGCTGGGAGAGTTTTCCGACGACGCGCTCGTTGCCATGGTGGAGAGCAAGGTACAGGATGATCTGCAAATGATCCGCATCAACGGCGCCCTCGTCGGTTCCTTGGTCGGCATGGGATTGTTCATCTTGGTGACGCTCGCGGAGAGGATGTGGTGAGGATGCTGGATTGGCGGCGATGGAATAAGGCAGATCGGACGCTTTGCTGTGCTTTTTTCATCTTTTTGCTGGCGCTTGCCTGGCATCTACAGGCGCGGGGAAATCCGTGGGCGAACGGTTTCCTTTTCTGTGCGGAATCTGCGCTCGTGGGCGGCATCGCAGATTGGTTCGCTGTGACAGCGCTATTTCGCAAGCCGCTTGGCTTTCCGTACCATACGGCACTCTTGCCGCGCCGCAGGGATGCCTTTGTCAAGGCATCTGTGACGATGGTGCAGAAGGAGTTCTTTTCCAGGAGCAAGATTTTTCACCATATTGAGCGCCTGCATCTATTGCCTATGCTGCTGTCATATCTAGCTCAGCAGCAGACGAAGGAACAGGCGCTGCACCGAGCCGACCACTATCTGCGTGCCGCCTTGCTGCGGCAGGACAGCGCGCGTCAGGCATCTGTGCTGGCACAGGGGATGCGCGCCTCGCTTGGCGGCATCGCACCGGAGCAAGTGCTTTGCGCCTGCAGCTCCTGGTTGCGGGAGAGCGGGCGCGACCGAGAAGGACTTTCCTGCCTCTCACGCATTTTGCGCAAGCGTGCTGCCGCGCCAGAAACACGCGAGGCCATCGAGAAACAGCTCGAGGAATACGAGCGGGAAAAGACGCAGGAGACAGCATTCGGCAGCTTGTTTTCCAGTCTTGCCAAGGCAGTCGGTCTCGTGGATCTTGAGGAAGCGGCCGCTCTCATGCAGAAACGGCTCATCACTCTGGCGGAAGAGCTCGGCATGCAGGATTCTCCGTTGCAGGAACAGGTGTTGGGGCTCTTTTATGAGCAGGTGGAGATACTCAGGAAGGAACAGGCGTTTCAGAACTTTCTATGCGATTTGAAGGGAACACTGCTTGACGGCCTGCCGCTCGAGGCAATCATCGAGCAGCTCCTGCAAAATATGCGCACGCAGTTTGCCTCACCGGGGGAGGTGGGGAGCCCGGCCTGCCTCCCTGCGCTGAGACCGCGTCTGCAGGAACTTCTGTCGCAGGAGTATGACCGGTTGCTCGCACTCATGGAGACGAATGGGAATCTGCATCACACGGTGGAACACTTCCTCTACGATATGCTTGCGCGGTCGGCGCTGCATGCGCAGACACTGGTCGGCATCATTGTGCAGGATGTGCTCTCCCGTCTGACGGACGAACAGCTCAATCGCCTTGTCTACGACAAGGTGGAGCCAGATTTGCTCTGGATTCGCATGAATGGCTCTATTGTCGGTGCAGGCATCGGCCTCTTGCTGTACTTGCTCCTCCTGCTTGTGCAGAGAAGCTGATTCAGTAGAAATGGTAGGTCTTCCAGGGAATCTGTTCGATGCGGATGGTTTTGAGGAAGTCGACGATATCCTTGCGGCCGTAGTAATGGGGCGTACCATCGGCTGACTGGCTCATGAGGATGATGGGCATGCTGGGGAAAAAGGGTGCGAGCTCCTGCCGTACGGCTGTGAGGCGCACCGTATAGCGCGTGACTTCTGGTTTGACGGCGACAATGGCGAATGTGACGCCCTGCTCGATGATGACGGCTCCGTGGATGGTCATGGAATCTACTCCTTTCGTTGCGTAGGTTTCGCTGTGGCGGAGGAGATTTCCTGCACGGTTGAAAATATTTGTCATTTGCTCTTGACAGCAGGGAAGGATGTCCCTATAATGAGCATTGTTTACAGGCGATCAGTTGTGATGAAGACACGACGGCAGATAGGGTGCTCTCCAGAGAGGAGTCGTTGCTGGGATGATTCCGGGCGCTTCCTGCCGTTACCCCTTCGGAACTGCTGTGGCGAATGGTTAGTAGCTGCAGCCGGAGGAAACTCCGTTATCAATCTGAGTGGCTTCTGTTTCTGCAGGAGCAATCAGGGTGGAACCACGAGTATCAGCCTCGTCCCTTTGCGGGACGGGGCTTTTTCTATTGAAGGAGGAACTATCATGCTGAAAATTACCTTGAAGGATGGCGCTGTGCGCGAGGTCGCAGAAGGGACGACCATCGCGGAATTCGTCAAGAACGTGAGCAATAGTCTCGCAAAGAAGGTTCTGGCCGCGAAACTCGACGGCAAGACGGTGGATCTCATGACGCCGCTCACGCAGGATGCATCCATTGCGTTTTTGACGTTCGAGGACGAGGACGGTCGCTGGGCACTCCGCCATACGGCATCGCACATTCTCGCGCAGGCACTCAAGCGCCTTTATAAGGATGAGAATGTCAAGCTGGCCATCGGTCCGGCCATCGACAATGGCTTCTATTATGACATCGATATGGATCGTCAGCTCGGCGAAGGTGACCTCGCCGATATTGAAAAGGAAATGAAGAAGATCGTCAAGGAGAATCTCAAGCTGGAGCGTAAGGAAGTCAGCCGCCAAGACGCGTTGGATTTCTTCGAGAAGGCGGGCGAGACGTATAAGGTCGAGCTCATCAACGACCTGCCGGAGGGCGAGGACATCACGCTCTATACGCAGGGGGAGTTTACGGATCTCTGCGCCGGGCCGCACGTCGTCTCCACAGGCAAGGTCAAGGCGCTGAAGCTCATGAGCGTTGCAGGCGCTTACTGGCGCGGCGATGAGCATAACAAGATGCTCCAGCGCATTTACGGCACGGCGTTCGAGAAGCAGGCGGATCTCGATGCCTACCTGCACATGCTCGAGGAAGCGAAGAAGCGCGACCACCGCAAGCTCGGCAAGCAGCTCGATCTCTTCAGCCTGCATGAGGAGGGGCCGGGCTTCCCGTTCTTCCATCCGAACGGCATGGTCATTCGCAACGAGCTTATCAATTATTGGCGTGAGGTACATCGCCGTTACGGCTACCAGGAGATCAAGACGCCGATCATCCTGAACCGCCAGCTCTGGGAGACCTCCGGTCACTGGGATCACTACAAAGAGAATATGTACTTCACGAAGATCGATGATGAAGACTATGCCATCAAGCCGATGAACTGCCCGGGCGGCATGCTCGTCTACAATTCCAAGCAGCACAGCTACCGCGACCTGCCGCTGCGCCTCGGCGAGCTTGGCCTCGTCCATCGTCATGAGAAGTCCGGTGAACTCCACGGGCTGTTCCGCGTGCGCAACTTTACGCAGGATGATGCACATCTCTTCGTGACGCCGGATCAGGTAGAAGAGGAAATCCAGCACACGATCAACCTCTTCGACGAAGTTTACAGCACGTTCGGTCTGACGTATGTGGCAGAACTTTCGACGCGTCCGGACGATTCCATGGGGTCGGATGAGGACTGGGAGCTCGCGACGAACGGTCTCCGCAAGGCCCTCGAGCACCGCGGTCTCGACTATATCGTCAACGAGGGCGATGGTGCGTTCTACGGTCCGAAAATCGACTTCCACCTCAAGGACTCGATCGGCCGTACGTGGCAGTGCGGTACGATTCAGTACGATATGCAGATGCCGGAGAAGTTCAACCTGACGTACGTCGGCGAGGATGGCGAGAAACATCGCCCGGTCATGCTGCACCGCGTCGTCTACGGCTCCATCGAGCGCTTTATCGGCATCCTCATCGAGAATTACGCCGGCGCATTCCCTGTCTGGCTCGCACCGGTGCAGGTACGGATTCTGCCCATCACGGACAAGCATGCCGACTATGCTCATGCACTCAAGAAACGGATGTTCGACCTTGGCCTGCGCGTTGAGGTGGATGATCGCAGCGAGAAGGTCGGCTACAAAATCCGCGAGAGTCAGGTCATGAAGACGCCGTACACGCTGGTGGTAGGTGACCAGGAGGTCGCGGATCAGTCAGCAGCCGTGCGCAAATATGGTGAGAAGACAAGTGAGACGATGTCTGTCGATGCGTTCATTGCCTACATTCAGAAAAAGATTGCCAGCCGTGAACAGAACTATTGACATCAGAAATCACCTATGATATACTTCATGGAGTGTTCAGGAAGAAGAAGCCACCGCTTCTCACCTGCTGGTCAGGCCAGACGGGTTCATAGCATGTGATTTTTCAGGGTGGCAGTGTGCCGCCCCTTTTTTATTGGAATGAGTTTTCAGGAGGTGTTTTTACCATTAGCAGGGATTCACTTAGAATTAATGAAGAGATTCGCATCCGTGAGGTTCGCGTGACGAGCGCGAGCGGCGAACAGCTCGGCATCATGCCGACGCGCGAGGCTATGCGCCTCGCCGAGGAGCAGCATCTCGATCTCGTCGAGGTCGCGCCGAAGGCAAAGCCGCCGGTCTGCCGCATCATGGATTTCGGTAAATACCGCTATGAGCAGCAGAAGCGGGAGAAAGAAGCGAAGAAGAAACAGAAGGTTATCACCATTAAAGAGGTGAAGCTTCGCCCGCACATTGAACAACACGATTTTGACGTCAAGTTGAAGAATGCCGTCCGCTTCTTGGAGGAGGGGAACAAGGTCAAGGTAACGATTATGTTCCGTGGCCGCGAGCTCTCTCATCCGGAGCTCGGCAAGGAGGTTCTCGGCCGTGTGGCAGAGGTCCTGGGGGACAGCGTCTCCATCGAGCGCGGTGCCAAACTTGAGGGAAAAAATATGACGATGATTGTCGCGCCAAAGACGCAGAAAGCATCGAAGAAAGAGAAAAAGCAACCTAAGGGAGGAAACACTCATGCCGAAGATTAAGACTCGTAGAGCTGCAGCAAAACGCTTTACTGTTACGGGAAGCGGTGAATTCAAACGCAACAAGGCTTACAAGAGCCACATCCTGGAGAAGAAGTCTCCGAAGCGTAAGCGCAACCTGCGCAAGGCAGCGATTGCTTCGCACGCTGATTTCGGTCGCGTGAAGAAAATGCTTCCGTACGCATAAGTCACTAGGATTAGGAGGAACGAAACATGCCAAGAGTTAAAGTCGGTGTGACTGCACATAGACGCCATAAGAAGATTCTGAAGCTCGCCAAGGGCTACAAGGGTTCCAAGAGCAAACAGTTCAAGAAAGCAAATGAGACTGTCATGAAGGCTCTCTACTACGCGCGCCGCGATCGTCGCGCGAAGAAGGGCAACTTCCGCCGTCTCTGGATTGCTCGCATCAATGCAGCTGCTCGCACGAACGGCATTTCCTACAGCCGTCTCGTCTGCGGCCTCACGAAGGCCGGCGTCGAAGTCAATCGCAAGATGCTTGCGGATCTCGCGATTTCCGATGCACAGGCATTCGCGAAGATTGTCGCTGTTGCAAAAGAGAATCTCTAAGGAATAGCCGATGAACGTTTTCGTTTTCTGCAACGCTATGCTCCTCTTTGCAAATCATGAGTTGCGTGGCGGTGGGATGCGGTTCATCGAAAGCTTCTAAGGAATATGAAAGCAGGCTGTTGCATAGCAGATGGTTATGCAGCAGCCTGCTTTACTGTGTAAATCCCCAAGAAAACAAGCCGTAGGCGCAACGCAATTGGCAGGATTTACTGTAAGGGCGATGCACAATGTTTGCAAAGTGGCTGTTTGTGCATGTAATTTGCTATTAAGACAGATGCATGATATCCATGCAGTGCATATTTGTGCGTGCAGCCGTATGAAATTATGATTGGTGAATTGGGAGGAGTACGATGCAGGAGACATGGGAGCGCATCACGAGTGAAGCCAATGCAAAAATCAAGTTGGCGGCGCGTCTGCAGCAGAGAAAGCAGAGAGCGAAGATGGGCCTCTTTGTGGCAGAAGGTGTACGGCTGGCTGAAATGGCGGCTGCGTCAAATTGGCAGATTTCCTTTGCGCTTGTCTCGGAGCATGCGGTGCAGCAGCCGCGCGTGCGGAAGATTCTCGCACAATTGAAGGAAAAGCTGGTTCCCGTAGGCTGTGTGAGTGAGGCTCTGTACGCAAAGGCGAGTGGCACGGAGCATCCACAGGGACTGCTGCTCGTCCTTGTGCGCAAGACGCTGACGCTGGATGCACTCGGGAGAGAGGCGGGCGCACGTCCGTGCTACGTCGTCCTCGACGGCGTACAGGATCCTGGCAATCTCGGCACGATCCTGCGCACTGCGGATGCTGCCGGCATGTCAGGAGTAATCCTACTCAAAGGCTGCACCGACGCTTTCAGTCCCAAGGTGGTGCGCGCGGCGATGGGGTCGCTCTTTTATCTGCCGCTTGCTGTGGAGGTGTCGCGAGAGGACTTCTTTCGGTTTGCTGGCGCCGAGCGGCTGCGCCTTTATGCAACGGCGCTCGACGCGGCGGCTGAACCTCATTTTGCGGCAGATTATACAGGCGCCACAGGCATCATATTCGGCAATGAGGGGAATGGCGTCTCCAGAGAACTGCTTGATGAGAGCAAGAAAATCTATATTCCCATGTTCGGACGCGCGGAATCGCTCAACGTTGCGGTGTCATCTGCTGTTGTGCTTTACGAGGTGGTTCGTCAGCGTCACATGCGCTGAGTGAACGGCAAGATGAGCAGAGATCTCCGTGTTCTCTACTTGGGCAATGCAGAGTATCGCTTGCTGACTCGAAGACGAGGTGGACACCGAGTATCCCCTGGCGGATATGAACGTCGATGGTGTTCGCGTCAGCCGCGAGCACATTGCTCACGGCATACGGCTTGGCCTGTATGAGTGATGCGTCCACGAGTGGCCAATGCGTGCCAGTGAGCGTGACGCCCTGCACGCGTTCCGTGAGCGGCAGCAAGGAAATGGCAGCCGGTGCCTGCAGGCAGTGGATGCTGATCTGCTCGCCGCCACGGACGAACAGCAGGATCTCCCGGTCGTCGGCGAGCAGGCATGTGCCAGGCTGCTGTGCAGCGGAAAAGACTGTGCTGAATGCGTGGTCAAAACGTCCGCCGAAAGCGCCCGTGAGCAGCAAGACGGCAGGCGCTTGCTCGGCAGCGCGCGCGAGGGCGAGCTGCGTATCGGTGAGATCTTTTTCTGGAGGGTGGCGTTCCGTGACAGCGGCGTGGGCTGCGCCCCAGGACCAGTTTTCCGGTGCCGCGCTGTCGGCATCGCCGAGGAGGACATCCGGCAGGGCAGATGCGCTGCGGCAGGCATCAACGCCGTGATCGATGGCCCAGAGCTTCGGTGCAGGAGACTGTTCCAGAAGTGTCTGCAACCAATTCGTGGCGGGTGTTCTGCCGCCGAGCACGAGCAGACGGCAGGCTTCTGGCAGTGGGCGGTGGAAATTCACTTGCACTTGCGGCAGATTGAGTTCTTCTTTCGTCATGGGACACGCTCCTTCCTTGGGTTCCTTGGTTCGTCATGCAGATGTTTTTCTGCGTGACGTTCTATGCTATAATTATTGTAACACTGGTGAGGGCACACGTAAATTCGTAGGGCGCCTAAGGAACCCCTGATTCATTCGGTGCTTCGTCTTCACGCGTCTGCACTGTCCTCTCGTCGCCCTGACATCCTCAGCGTAGCTTTGGCTACGCCTGCGGTTTGTCTCCGAAGAGTACAGCGCATCCACGTAAATCCGGAGCACCTCATTTAATCAGCGGTTCCCTAAGGAAATTGCACTGCACATATGGAGGGGAGATACTATGGTAACGTTCACGTATTACGGTCATTCCTGTTTCCTGCTCGATGATGGGAAATACAAGCTGCTGACGGATCCGTTCCTCACGGGGAATCCTGCGGCCACCATCAAGGCAGATGAGGTGGAGGCAGATTTCATCCTTGTCTCACATGCGCATGGAGACCACATCGGCGATGCGGGTGCGATTGCCGCGCGCACGGGCGCAGAGGTTGTGGGGACACCGGAGGTGCTGGCTCTGCTCGGCCAGCAGGTCGATGCGATGAAATTGCATGGCATGAATCTCGGCGGTTCGACCACGCTGCCGTTCGGCAAGGTACGGCTGACGCTTGCCCAGCACAGCGCAGGCGTTGCCGGCGGCATTGCCTGTGGCTTCGTCGTCTACTTTGGCGGGAGTGTCATCTACTTCGCGGGGGATACGGCGCTCTTCAGCGATATGCAGCTGATCGGCCGCAAGGATGCCATTGACTATGCGCTGCTGCCGATTGGCGATTATTATACGATGGGGCTCGAGGACGCGGCACTCGCGGCGCAGTGGCTCGGCGCGCGCCACGTCATCCCGATGCACTATGACACATGGCCTGTCATCGCGCAGGATGTGAAAAAATACAAGGAGGTCACGGAGGCGATGTCCAAGGCGGAGGTTCACATCGTAGCCCCGGGGCAGTCGCTCTCGCTGGCATGAAGAAGACACGACAGGGAAAAGATCGTCTCATTGTCCTGCTCGGTCCGACGGCTGTCGGCAAGACAGCGCTTTCCATCGGATTGGCGCAAGCGCTCCGGGCAGAGATTATATCTGGAGATTCCATGCTCGTCTATCGAGGTTTCGATGTGGGGACGGCCAAACCTACATGGGAAGAGCGCGGCGGCATCGTGCATCATCTCATCGATATCCGGGCGCCGGAGGAGCGTTACAGTGTGCAGGAATTCCAGCAGGAGGCAGGGCGGCTGATCCACTCGCTCAACGAGAAGGGGCGTCTGCCGTTGCTCGTCGGTGGTACCGGCCTCTATGTGCAGTCGCTCCTCGAGGGCTATGCGTTTAATGCTGCGGGGGGCGATGCAGCCTTTCGCGCGAGAATGCAGGCGGTTGCTGACGAGCGCGGCGGCGACTATATCTATGCGCTTCTGCGGGAAAAGGACCCCGTAGCGGCCAGCACCATTCATCCGCACAATGTACGTCGCGTCATCCGGGCGCTTGAGGTCGCATCGACTGGCGGAGAGTCGATCTCTCGTCGCAAGCGCGGCAACCTTGCTTATGATGTCTATGTCATCGGCCTCGCACGTTCGCGCGCGGAGCTTTATGCGCGCATCGACGCGCGCGTGAGAGCGATGGCAGCGCAGGGACTCGCGGCTGAAGTGCGCGGCTTGCTCGCAGTTGGTGTGACGCCCGATATGCAACCAATGCAAGGCATCGGCTACAAGGAAATGGCGGCATATCTCGCTGATCACGGCACGTGGGAGGAAGCGCTCGCCGCCATCGCGCGTGCGACGCGACATTTTGCGAAGCGCCAGCTCACGTGGTTTCGCCGGATGGGGTATATTCATTGGTTTGATGTATCAGGCAAGTCTGAGGAAAAGATTCTTAACGAGATTCTTTGGAATATAAGAGGATTTTTCCGTTAAGAGTCGAAATAAGACCATAGCGGCAAGTGCAGGGCGCGGAAAGGCGGATACATTCGTCACTCCTCAAGCGCAGTATGTCGGCAAGAATTTTAGTTGAGGTGATTTCAGTGGTAACGAAAACCATCAATCTTCAGGATAGTTTCCTGAATCAGGTGCGTAAGGAGAATGTCGCCGTGACGGTTCATCTCGTCAATGGCTTCCAGATCAAGGGAAATGTACGCGGCTTTGATAACTTCACGGTTATCATCGACTCCATGGGCAAACAGCAGATGATCTACAAGCATGCCATTTCCACGGTGACGCCGGCGCGTCCCATCAATACGAATTTCACGAGTGAGAAAGCGGAAAAAAAGGAAGAGGCATGACATCTTCCTGACCGATACTGCCGTTCCTGCACGGAAGGGCAGTATTTTTCGTTGGAGGGAAAAGGAATGAAGCAACGAGGGTTCGAGGTAGTGACGGCGTATGCAGGGCAGGGCATCGCGCTGCCGCAGCGCAAGACGGCGGCGAGCGCGGGCTATGATCTCGCGGCGGCGGCGGATACCGTCCTGTCGCCCGGTCGCGTGACGCTGGTGCCGACAGGGCTCAAGGCGTATATGCAGCCGGGGGAGGTGCTCTGCATCTCCATCCGCTCGAGTATGGCACTGCGCCATTCGCTGCTGCTTGCCAACGGCATCGGCGTCATCGACGCTGATTATTATGGAAACGAGCAGAATGAAGGACACATACAGGTCGCTGTGCTTAATCTTGGCACTTCGCCGCTCACTGTGCACAAGGGGGAGCGACTGGCCCAAGGGATTTTTTCGCACTATCTTATGGCGGACGACGATGCGGCAGGCGGCATACGCAAGGGCGGTTTCGGCTCTACGGGACGCGGCTGAGGAGGCAGAACGCACATGGAGGATATGGATTTGTTTTCCGCGGCAGAGGAAGCATCGTCAGGCGGCGCAGCGCGATTTGTGCCGCTTGCGCAGCGGATGCGGCCGCGTACATTCGAGGAGTTTGTCGGGCAGCAGGAAGCCGTCGGTGCCGGACGTTTCCTGCGCCGCATGATGGAGGCGGACCAGGTGCCGTCCATGATCCTCTTCGGGCCGCCGGGCACGGGCAAGACGACGCTTGCCCAGATGATTGCCGCGCACACGCATAGCGTGTTCGAGAAACTCAATGCGGTGGCCTCGGGCATCGCGGATCTGCGTGCCATCGTCAAAGAGGCGGAGGAGCAGCGGAAGTTCTATGCGCGTCGCACTATCGTGTTCATCGATGAGATCCACAGGTTCAACAAGAGCCAGCAGGATGTGCTGCTCCCCTACGTCGAGGATGGACGTCTCATCTTGATTGGCGCGACGACGGAGAATCCCTTTTTCGAGGTGAATCACGCTTTGCTCTCTCGTGTGCGCGTCGTGCGGCTGCAGAAGCTCACCGACGCACAGGTTGCAAGCATTTGTGAGCGGGCGCTCACGGACAGCGACAGGGGACTGGGCGGTCGTTCCATCAAAGCGGCGGACGGTATCCTCGCCGCGATTGCGCAGTTCGCGGGCGGAGATGCCCGCATGGCACTCAATCTGCTCGAGGAGATGGCCGCGATGCTGCCACCGACCGGCGGCACATTGACGCAGGAGCTTCTTGAGAGCATCCTCGGAGAGCGTGTCCAGTCGTATGATAAGAAAGGCGATAATCATTACGATACAGCGTCTGCTTTCATCAAGAGCATGCGCGGCAGCGATCCGGATGCAGCCTTGCATTACCTCGCACGCATGCTCGCGGGCGGCGAGGATGTCAATTTCATCGCGCGCCGCATCGTTATCTGTGCCTCGGAAGACGTAGGGAATGCCGATCCGATGGCACTCGTCGTCGCGATGGCAGCAGCGCAGGCTGTGCAGTTCATCGGACTGCCGGAGGCGCGTATCACGCTTGGGCAGGCGGTGACGTATGTCGCGTCAGCGCCGAAGAGCAACGCGGCCTATCGCGGTATCGAGACGGCGCTCAAGGACGTGCGCAGCAAGAATTGCGGCGGGGTGCCTCTGCATTTGCGAGACGCGCATTACAAGGGGGCGGCAGCACTCGGTCATGGCACGACGTATGTTTATCCGCACGACTATGCGGGGCACTTCACGCCGCAGCAGTATCTGCCGGATAAGCTGAAGCAGGCGCGCTACTATCGGCCGACGGAGAACGGCGCAGAGGCGCGACTCGGCGCGTACCTGCATGATTGCTGGCCGCAGCGGTATTGACGAATCACTGATTATGAAGCCTGGCATCTGTCGGCCGCTTTGACAAGTGGCCGGCGGTTTGCTATCATAGGAATAAAGAAATCTGACAGAATCACTCGGGATTCGAGGTGCTGATATGAAATTATCGACAAAGGGGCGTTACAGTGTCACGGCGCTTTATGAACTTGCCCAGCACTATGGCAAGGGTATCGTGCCGCTCAAGACCATTGCCCTGAGCCAGGGCCTTTCTGAGAATTATCTCGAGCAGCTCATGGGCACATTGCGCAAGGCAGGCCTTGTGACGAGCACCCGCGGCGCACAGGGCGGGTATGAGCTTGCGCGCGCGCCGGAGCAGATTACGATCTGCGATATCATCACAGCGGCGGAAGGGCCCATTGCGCTCGTTGACTGCCTGCTCGCGGATGAGAAATCGCAGCATCCCTGCGCACGGGCAGGCGAGTGTGTGACGCGAGGCATCTGGGAAAAGGTCTGCGACAGCATCAATGAGGTGCTCGGGAGCATCACGCTGGCGGACCTATGCAGGGACGGGCGCCACGGCAATGTGGGGTGCGGCAGATGAAGTCTGTGTATCTTGACTACGCGGCGACGACGCCGCCGGATCCGCGCGTCACGTCATGCGTAGCGGAGGCGCTCGCTGGCCTATATGGCAATCCGTCGAGCCAGTATTCCTTCGGGCGCGACGCGCGGGCGGCTGTGGAAAAAGCGCGACGACAGACAGCTTCTCTCCTTGGGGCATCTCCTGAGGAGATTTTCTTTACGAGCGGCGGCAGCGAGAGCGATAATTGGGCGCTCAAGGGCATGGCGTTTTCCCTGCGCGCCGCGGGGCGTCCCTGCGGCATCGTCACGACAGCCGTCGAGCATCACGCCGTACTCCGCACCTGCGAATGGCTGGCTCGTCAGGGATTTTCCGTGCGGTATCTTCCTGTTGACAGGGAGGGAAAAGTGTCCTTTTCGGTACTTGCGCAGACAGTCGATGAGACGACTGGTATCGTGAGCGTGATGCTTGCGAACAATGAGGTCGGCACCATCGAGCCGATTGCTGAGATCGGAGCGTTTTGCCGCGCGCGCGGAATATTCTTCCACACGGATGGCGTGCAGGCAGTGGGCCATCTGCCGGTAGACGTCCAGGCGCTCAGCGTGGATGCGCTCTCGCTCTCCGGCCATAAGCTTTATGCGCCCAAGGGTGTCGGCGCACTCTATCTGCGGCGCGGCGTCGTGCCGGACGCTTTCGTGCACGGCGGGGCGCAGGAACGCGGCTTGCGCGCAGGTACGGAGAACGTACCCGCCATCGTAGGCCTCGGGTGCGCCGCTGCGCTTGCGGAGGAGGCACTCAGGGATGAGGCACAGCGGCTGCGCTCCCTGCGGGAAAGCCTGGCAGCAGGGGTGCGGGAGATTCGCGGCAGCTGGCGCAATGGGCCTCTCGACGCGGCATCTTGCCTGCCGGGGCATCTGAGCTTTGGTATCGCTGGCATAAGGCAGGACACGCTGCTCATTCGTCTCGATATGGCAGGCTTTGCCATTTCCGCCGGCAGCGCCTGCAGCGCGGGTTCCCTTGAGCCGTCGCATGTTCTGCGCGCCATGGGGCAGGATGCAGAGCACGCGCAGTCAGCACTGCGCGTGACGATCGGCCGCTTTACGACTGAAGCGGAAGTGGCGTCCTTTCTTGCTGCTCTGCAGGAAATCGTCGCGGATATCCGTCGCCAGTGAGCAGGAAGCGATGGTGTCCTTCCTTTGAAATTTTTATTGCTGGACAGGTTCAGAAATGATATAGTAATCTGTGTGTATGTGATAAAAATGGGGAGGACTCGAGAATTAATGTTCAATTTCAAGAAGAAGGACACAGAGTTCTATGATTTATTCATCATGAGCGCCCAGTATTTTTACAAAGGCGCGCTTATGATGGATGAAGTCATGCTTGATTACAGCAAGGCATCCGACAAGGTGAAGGAAATCAATGACATCGAGCATGAGGCTGACGCTGTCAATGACAAGATCATCGACAAGCTCAATATGACGTTCATCACGCCAATCGACCGCGAGGATATCTATGCTTTGGCCAATTCGCTGGACGACGGCGTGGATCTCCTGCAGGGAACGCTGCAGCGCATGGTCATGTATCGTACAGGAGAGGCGATGCCAGGCGCGATTTCCCTGACGAAGCTACTCATCGAATGTACGGAGGAGATCATCAAGGCATTTTCCCTCCTGAAGAACATCAAGAAGAACCAGGCACAGATTCTCGACTCCGCTCATAAGATTGCGCGCCTTGAGAGCGAGGGCGACCGTGTGTATCGCCACGAGATGGCGTATCTCTTTGATAAGTGCAAGGATCCGATTGAGCTTATCAAATGGAAGGACATCCTCGAAAACTTGGAAGAGACGCTCGATCATTGCGAGAAGCTCTCCGACATGATTCGCGGCGTGGTAATGAAATATGCCTGAGCTGCAGGTCATGATTTTCACTGTCATAG
The DNA here is from genome assembly GCF_000381005.1 of Selenomonas bovis DSM 23594. Lineage (GTDB taxonomy): Bacteria > Bacillota > Negativicutes > Selenomonadales > Selenomonadaceae > Selenomonas_C > Selenomonas_C bovis. The sequence goes on along the minus strand of NZ_KB908381.1, from coordinate 132,861 downwards.
GGCTCGCGCTGCTCTTTGACTTCATCAACGGGTTTCATGATACAGCCAATGCCATCGCGACATCTGTCTCTACGCGGGCACTTCATCCGAGCCACGCGATCATCATGGCGGCTGTGCTCAATTTCGCGGGAGCGATGTACAGCACGGGCGTCGCGAAAACCATCGGCGCCGACATCGTCAAGAGTGCGCAACATGTCGATGAACACATCATCATCGCCGCGCTCATCGGCGCGGTGCTATGGAATATCCTCACCTGGTGGCTCGCGCTGCCTTCGAGTTCCTCCCATGCGCTGGTCGGCGGCATCATCGGCGCCGTGTTGATTTCCGTCGGCCCTGATGGGCTCAATTTCTACGGCATCGGCAAAATCGTGCTTTCGCTGATCCTCTCGCCGCTCATCGCGATCATCACGGGTTGTCTCGTCATGACGCTGCTGTTCTGCGTATTTGGTCGGTTCAGTCCGTCGGCAGTCAATGGCAAGTTCAAGAAGATGCAGATTCTCTCCGCGGCAATGATGGCGTTTTCACATGGTTCGAATGACGCGCAGAAGTCGATGGGCATCATTACGCTGGCGTTGCTTGCGGGTGGCTACATCGAGGTATTCGAGGTGCCGACGTTTGTTAAGCTTCTTGCGGCGACAGCGATGGCATGCGGTACAGCTGTCGGCGGTTGGCGGATCATCAAGACGATTGGCGGCAAGATTTTCAAGCTGGAGCCGATATCCGGCTTTGCAGCTGACCTCAATTCTTCCATCGTTATCTTCTCGGCAACATTGCTCCACTTGCCTGTTTCCACGACGCATGTCGTATCCGGCTCCATCATGGGTGTCGGCACGGCGAAGCGCTTGAGCGCAGTGCGTTGGGGCGTTGCGCAGCAGATGGTAGCGGCTTGGGTCATGACGATTCCGTCGACAGCTGTGATCGGAGCACTGGCGTATAAGGTGATACTTATGTTTTTATGAGAATGATTCGGCGATTGTTATGTCTTCTTGGGGAGGAACCATGCTGCGGTGAAGTGTGGTTCCTTCTTCGTATAGAGGGGAGAGAGCATCATGTTATGGAATGGCAAGAAAATCCCGACGCCTGCGCCAGGAACGACAGCAGGCAGCTTGCTCATGGAGTATGATTCTGCGCATGCGGCGGATTTTGCTGCGGCGAATCTCGATGGTGAGATACATGATCTGCAGAATCCTGTGGATGGGTGCCAGGTCATCACATACTTTCCGCTCGCGAGCAAAGAAGGATGGGATGTCTATCGGCGCAGTGTCGTCTTTCTGCTCATCACGGCAGTTCACGAGCTCGATGCAACGGCTGAAGTCAAAGTGGATTTTTCCGCTAACAAAGGATTGTTCATCGAAGTTTGCCTTGGGAAGAGGAGACTGACGCAGGAAGATGTCACTCGCATCGAAGAGCGCATGCGGGTCATCGTGCGGGAGGATCGTCCCATCGTGAAATCTTTCCTGCCGCGGGATGAGGCGGCGGAGCGTTTCCGGCGCGTCAATTCTCTGGAAAAAGCAAATCTCATCGCCGCGATGCAGCGGGACATCGTGAGTATTTACCGGTGCGGAGATTACGAGGATTATCTTTATGGTGCGATGCTCGGGCGCACGGGCATGCTTGGAAAATTCGCGCTTGATTTTTACGCACCGGGGCTTTTGCTGCGGACACCGTCGCTCACATCCAGTGGTGAAGTGCCCGCGGCTGTGCCGCAGCCGAAGCTCAGCCATGTGCTCCTCGAAGCAAAACGGTGGGCAGATATATTGCACTGCGACTATGTGTCGGATCTCAATCGGTTGAACCGCACTGGCAAGATCGGTGATGTTATCCGCATCTCGGAGGCGCTCCAGGAGAAAAAGCTCGCTGAGATTGCCGACCACATCGCAAAGCGGAGCGACGAGCTGCGCCTCGTACTCATTGCCGGGCCGTCTTCCTCAGGGAAGACTTCGTTCGCACAGCGCCTCCGCATCCAGCTGCGCGTGAATGGTCTTGAGCCGGTGTCCATCTCCTTGGACGATTACTTTCGCAATCGGGCGGATACGCCGCGCACGCCGGAAGGGGCCTATGATTTCGAGGCGCTTGAAGCGCTCGATGTCCCTCTGTTCAACCAGCAGATGGTCGCCCTGCTCAAGGGGGAGGAGGTCAAGCTGCCGTATTATAATTTCCTCACTGGTGAACGGGAGTGGGGACATTACGAACCGCTCGCTATCACGCCCAAGCAGCCCATCATCATCGAGGGCATTCACGGGCTTAACGAATCGCTTTCCGCCGCAGTACCGCGCCGTAATAAATACAAGATCTACGTGAGTGCGCTCACACAGCTCAATATCGATGCGCATAACCGCATTCCCACGACAGGCGCACGCCTCATGCGACGCCTCGTGCGGGATTATCAGTTCCGCGGCGCGATAGCGCTCAAGACTCTGCGCCAGTGGCCGGATGTCCGGCGCGGAGAGGAGCGCAACATCTTTCCGTTCCAGGAGGAAGCCGATGTCATGTTCAATTCCGCGCTCATCTACGAGCTCGGCATATTGAAAAAATACGCGAAGCCATTGCTCGAGGTGGTGCCGGTGGAAGCGCCGGAGCATGTGCTCGCGCAGCAGTTGCTCGATTTCTGTCAGTATTTTGATGACATCGAGGCAGAGGACGAAGTTCCGAATAATTCCCTGCTCAGGGAATTCATCGGGAAATCCGTCTTTTTCAAGTGACAGAGTAAGGTTGCGCTGAAGGAATCAGTATTTTCCAAGGATATTTCAGGAAAGACAGGCGAAGCAATGGAAAAAAAACGTGTCGTCGTTGGTATGAGCGGCGGTGTAGACAGTTCCTTGACGGCGGCGCTGCTCAAGGAGCAGGGATATGATGTCATCGGCATTACGATGCGCCTTGCCGATGAGAGCCGCGACTTCGAGGAAAACGATAGGGGTTGCTGCTCGCTAAGCGCCGTGGCTGATGCGCGCCGTGTCTGTGAAATCATCGGTATTCCCCATTATGTGATGGACTTCAAGGAACTCTTCCGCGAGAAGGTCATCGATGATTTTCTCGCGAACTATGCGAAAGGTTGGACGCCGAATCCATGCATTGCGTGCAACCGTTATGTGAAGTTCGAGGGCCTGCTCACGCGGGCAATGGAACTCGGTGCGTCGTATGTAGCGACGGGTCACTATGCGCGCATCGAGCAGGATGCGGCAGGGCGCTGGCTCCTGAAAAAGGGATTGGACGAGAAGAAAGATCAGGCGTATGCCCTGTATCACCTGAATCAGCATAGCCTCGCCCATTTCCTCATGCCGCTCGGCGTGTATACGAAGGTGGAGACGCGCGCGATGGCAGAGCGGCTCGGCCTGCCGGTGGCCAGGAAGCCGGACAGTCAGGAGATCTGCTTTGTGCCGCGGGATGATTACAAGGCGTATCTCAAGGAGAAGAATCCCGCCTGCCTGCAGCCGGGTGACATTGTCGATCTCTCCGGGCATGTGCTCGGCCACCATGCGGGCGTGCCGCTCTATACGATCGGCCAACGCAAGGGGCTGGGCATTGCAGCGGCGCATCCGCTATATGTTGTGCGACTCGATACAGCGCATCGCCAGGTGGTTGTTGGCAGCGCAGGCGATGTCTTCGCCAGTGGACTCATTGCAGGCGATATGAATTGGATTGCCATTGACAATCTGCAGGAACCACTGCATGTCATGGCGAAAATACGCTATGGGAAGAAAGAAGGGGCGGCGTGCATTTCGCCACTGGCAGAAGGACGCGTCCGTGTCGATTTTGTGGAGCCTCAGCGGGCAGTGACGCCCGGACAATCGGTGGTATTCTACGATGGTGATACCGTTGTCGGTGGCGGTATCATTGAACAGCCGCTTCACTGAGCGGTGAAAGGGGAGGGCTTTTCTATGCGCTGGAAGAAACGTTTGGCGGCTTTGGCCGGCGTGCTGATTGTCTTCTTATGTTTATTGGGTGCTTGGTATTTCGGCCATTATACGCGTACGCCGGACTATGCACTGCAGCAGGTTGAAAAATCGCTGACAAAGCAGGATGTTGCCATGTTTTCCGAATACGTGGATATCGACGGGCTGCTCAATGCTTCGTATGATGATTTTATGAGCGGTATCCTTGAGACAGGACAGCCGATGAATGACGAGGCGCAAGCGGCCGTCGAGAGCTTCGCACAGATGGTGCGTGCGCCACTTGTCAAGAGCTTTCATCAGGCCATCGTGGACTATGTAGCGACGGGCGCATGGCCCGATGACAGTGAGAATGGCGATGCCTCCGGGCTGTTCGATGCGGAAAGCGCACTCGAGAAAGCTGGTCTCAAGGGAACGAGCCTGCGTGGCATCGACAGAGTGGAGAAGAGCAGCCAGGAGGAGACAGCAGCGGCGTTTGTGCGCGTCTACTCAGAGGAGGCTGGGGAGGAGTTTGTGCTGCGCGTGCGTCTCGCTCCTGGAGAAAATGGGCGCTATCGCATTGTTGCCATCGAGAATCTCCGCGATTTCCTCGTCATGATTGGCAAGGCACGTCGCGCGCAGCTGACGGAGTATCTCGACCGCACCGCGGCCATCATCGCTGCACATGAATCAGCCATGCGCGAGGCAGAGGGGCAGCGGGCGGATATCCTCGCAGCCGGGACCCTCGGTTCAGCCGATACACGAGCGAAGCTCAAGCAGCTCATGGAGGAGACGGTCATTCCTGACTGGGAGGCGCGTGGAGAGGAACTCCGCGCCGTAGATGTCGCGCCAGCGGCCGCTACCCTGCAAAAGATTCGTTTGAAGATCTGCGATTGCTATATCGCCTATGCCAAGGGCTATGCGCAATGGATGGATGACAAGCAGGCGGCGACGATTCGCGAGGCCGAGAACCAGCTGCGGCAGGCGAAAGCGCTCGAGCAGGAGGAAAAATTTCTTGCGCGGCGTGTGACGCAGGATCCCTGAGGAGGTATAATGATGCGGATGTTTCGCTGGGTATGCAGAGGCGTGTTGCTGCTTTGCCTGTTGCTGGCACCTAGGGCGGCGATCGCTGCCGGCGTCCAGCCGGATGATTTCACGATGCGCGGCATTGCTGTCGGTGCGACGGAAAAGGAGATGCTTGCCGCATTCGGGACGCCTGATTTTGATAGGGAGTACACGCGCTGGGGCGTGCCGCTCAAGACGTATACTTTCCCTGGCGGCTTCGAGGCCACTCTGGACTGCCGTACGCTGAGCGTTGTGGAGATGAAGACGACGAACCATGACTATACGGCGCGTTTGGGAATACGCTATGGCGCTACAAGCTATTACATACAGAAAATCTACGGTCAGGCGAAGCGTCAGAGAATCGACGGGCTGGCCTATTATGTCTATGAAAATCCTGCGGCCTCGCATACGCGCCTGCTGCTCGAAGCTGATTTCGACGACGGCAGCTTGCGCTCCTTCTGCATCACCTCTCTGCCGCTCACTGCGGAGGAAGCGGATGCATGGCAGACAGCGACTGGCGAGGAGGACGCAACGGATGGGGAGAGTCTTCAGAACGTGTTGGCGGGGCAGGCGGAGATCGATACAAGTGCACTGCCTGCTCCTCCTGAGGTAAAATTGGGAGGTCTGGAACCTTGACGACAACAGCGATGCTGCATCATCCTTATTGGCGCTACGTCGGCATAACGATTGGTTGTCTGATCGCCAGCTGCTCCATCAATCTCTTTCTTGTTCCTTCTCATCTGCTGACGGGTGGCGCGACGGGCATTGCCATTATTTTTTACTATCTTTGTGGCTGGCCCATCGGCCTGCAGACCTTCCTCTACAATATCCCTCTGCTACTCGCTTCGTGGCGTCTCATGGGACATCGCTATACCGTCGATATTGTCATCGGTACAGGGATTTTTTCCGCTTGCTTGGATGCGACACGCTTTCTCAATGCGTATGCACCTGTCAATGACTATATGCTCGCAGCGATCTTCGGCGGCGTATTCAACGGTATCGGTTATGGCCTCGTCTTTCGCATGAATGGCAGTACAGGAGGCTTCGATATCCTCGGCGCCATCATGAAGAAGTATTATTCTCTGGGCATGGGCGGTGTGATTTTCGCGTTCAACTGTGTGCTCATGTGCATCTCGGCGTTCTTGTTCGGCGTGGCACCTGCGATGTTCACGCTCATCTGCATGTATATGAACGGTTCTGTTACTGACAAAGTCGTTGCGGGCTTCCAACGGCGCAAGGCGGTCCTCATCGTATCCAACCGTGCGCAGCAGATCGCAGAAGCCATATTGACGGAAGTCGGCCGCGGCGTGACGTTCCTGCACGGGCAGGGCGCGTTTACGCGCACGGAAAAGAACATCGTGCTCGCAGTCGTGAATCTCACGCAGATTGCGAAAATCAAGCTCATCACGCATGTCATCGATCCGGGCGCATTCATGATCATCATCTCGGCCAATGAGGTCATGGGGCCGGGGTTCACGCTTCCCGGTGTCCGCGTACGGCATGTGTATGAAGAGAAAAAGAAACAGCGTCAGGAGGGTTCATCGTGAAGATCACGTATTTGTTCAACAGTGGTTTTGCCGTAGAGTTCGGGCAGGTGCTGCTTGTCTTTGATGATTATAAGGATCCCGCGCATGCTGTGGCGCGATGTCTGCGTGCGCGTGGACAGAAGTCGGTCTTTTTCTTCGCCTCGCATGGTCATTTCGACCACTTCAACGGGGAGGAACTGGCGCGGTTTGCGCCACAGGTGACGCGTTTTTTCCTATCGAGCGATATCAAGGGCTCCAGGGGAGCGTCTCTGCTGCCAGCTGAGCGTGTGACATGGCTCGCGCCGTATGAGGATTGGTCGGATGAGACCATCGCTGTCACATCGTATAGTTCGACGGATCTTGGCACTTCCTTCCGTGTGGCAACGCAGGAGGGGACGGTCTTTCATGCGGGAGATTTCAACTGGTGGGACTGGCTGGGAGATACGCATGAGAACCGCCAGCTGGCCGCGAATGGTTTCCATAAGCAGCTGCGGCGGCTGGAGGACATGGAGGCAGATGTGGCGTTCTTTCCTGTGGATGGCCGACTCGGTGCGTCCAAGGCGAAGGGTGCGAAGGAATTTTGCGCGGCAACGCGGGTGCGTGCGCTCGTAACCATGCACAATGTCGGCTATCCACAGTTCGAGGTACCGGCGGATTTCTTTGCCCCCGGACGAACGATTCCTGTTTGGTCGCCCGCATCGCCGGGAGAGACGAGAGAATTGGTCTTTCTGGACAAGAAAGGAGAATTTCGTTAAAATATGGAAAAGAAAATATGGATGCTTTTGCTATGCGTGGCACTCGTCTGCCTGGGGGCGGCGACATGCTTTGCAGCTGATACACAGAAAAGGGGAGAAGGAACTATGGCAAACCGTGTGGCAGTAATTGAGACGAATCTCGGTACGATCGAGCTGGAACTTTTTGAGGATAAGACGCCCGTTACAACGCAGAATTTCATCGATCTTGCGCAGAAGGGATTTTATGACGGCGTGATCTTCCATCGCGTCATCGACGGCTTCATGATCCAGGGCGGCGATCCGACGGGGACTGGCATGGGTGGCCCGGATTATACGATTGAGGACGAATTTCTGCCGGAGCTTACGTTCGCGGGTGAAGGTGTGCTCGCCATGGCGAATACGGGACGCCCGCACACGGGTGGCAGCCAGTTCTTCATTACGCTTGCGGCGACGCCGTGGCTCAACGGTCATCATACGATTTTCGGCAAAGTTGTCAAAGGCATGGACGTCGTGCACAAGATCGGCAAGGTCGCGACGGACTTTTCCGACCGCCCGCTCGAGGATGTCGTCATGAAGCATGTGACGATCTGCCCGGCAGATGAAACGGCGAAGTGAGCGCTTATACCTACATCGTACGCTGCGCGGATGGCACACTCTATACGGGGTGGACCAACGACGTCGCGAAGCGCGTCGCCGCACATAATGCGGGACAGGGCGCGAAATATACGAAACCGCGTCGTCCTGTGCGCCTTGTTTATGAGGAGGTATTTGCTTCCAAAGAAGAGGCGATGCGGCGTGAGTGGCAGATCAAGCAGCTGCCGCGTGACGGGAAATTGGCGCTCATTGACAAGGTAAAGGAAAGTCAATATAATGAATAAGTTGACAATCGAAGACAAAGGGGCGTTTTTCATGGCAGATAAAAAGGTTCTTGTGACCGAAGACGGCTATAATAAACTTGTAGAAAAACTCAATTACCTCAAGAGCGTCAAGCGTATCGAAATCGCAGACCGCCTGAAAGCGGCCATCGCGCTCGGCGATCTCTCCGAGAACTCTGAGTATGATGATGCAAAGAACGAGCAGGCGTTCCTCGAGGGTGAGATCCAGGAACTCGAGGCAAAGATCCGCAATTCGGATATCATCAAGGCCGGTGCCGGTGATGTCGTGCAGATGGGATCGACGGTCGTCGTCGTCGATCAGGAGTTCGCAGAGGACGGGCCGGAGACTTTCATGATCGTCGGTTCGACGGAGGCAGATCCGGACGAAGGAAAGATTTCTAACGAGTCGCCGCTCGGACAGGCCCTGCTCGGTCAGAAGGTCGGTTCCGTCGTCGACGTGCATGCGCCTGCAGGCGTCATCAAGTACGAAATTCAGGAAATCAAGGGCTGAAGCAGGTCCTGAGACTACAGATAGATGGGAGCAACCAAGAGAATGGCTGAAGAGAAGCAGAAAAAGGGGCAGCAGGCTCCGCAGGAAGACCTCAATGATATGATGAAGGTACGTCGGGAAAAGATGGAGGCGTTCCGTGAGATGGGCGTCGCGCCGTTCGGCCATCGCTACGATGTCACGCATCATGCGGCAGAGATCAAGCGCGACTACGACCATCTTGAGGGAGACGATGAGGGCACGGAGGTTCGCATTGCCGGCCGCCTCATGGCGATTCGCGGACATGGCAAGGCTTCGTTTTGCACGCTCAACGACCGCACGGGGAACATCCAGGTCTATTTCAAGATTGATGTGCTGGGCGAAAAGAAATATAAGGAAGAATTCCGCAAGCTCGATATTGGTGATATCATTGGTATCCGCGGCGTCGTATTCAAGACGCATCGCGGCGAGGTCACGGTGCGCGTCGAAGATTTCGACCTTCTTTCCAAATCGCTGCGTCCGCTGCCTGAGAAGTTCCATGGCCTGCAGGATGTCGATATCCGTTACCGTCAGCGCTATCTCGACCTCATCATGAATCCCGAGGTGCGTGACACGTTCCGCAAGCGCAACCATGTCATCAAGTCCATTCGCAGTTACCTCGATGCACGGGATTACCTCGAGGTGGAGACGCCGGTGCTTTCGACGATTGCCGGTGGCGCGGCGGCACGTCCGTTCATCACGCATCATAATGCGCTCGATATCGATCTGTATCTGCGCATCGCGACGGAGCTGAACCTCAAGCGACTCGTCATCGGCGGCTTTGAACGCGTCTACGAGATGGGACGCGTATTCCGCAATGAGGGCATGGATGTCCGCCACAATCCGGAGTTCACGACCATTGAGTTCTATCAGGCGTACGCGGACTATACGGACATGATGGATATCACGGAGGGACTCGTCGTCAATGCGGCGAAGGAAGTCCTCGGCACGCCGGTCATCAACTACCAAGGGGAGGAAATCGACCTCAGCAAGGTGAAGCGCATCAGCATGAATGACGCGGTAAAAGAGGCAACGGGGAAGGATTTCCTTTCCTGCACGACCGTTGAGGAAGCTCGTCACATGGCGGATGAGATCGGCGTTCCTTATGAAGAGCGCCACGGCATCGGCGGCATCCTCAATCAGGCCTTTGAAGAAAAGGTGGAGGAGACGCTGATGCAGCCGACGTTCATCACGGGACATCCGACGGAGATTTCCCCGCTGGCGAAGCGCAATCCCGAGGATCCGCGAATTACGGATCGCTTCGAATTCTTCATCTACGGCCGCGAGCTCGCTAACGGTTTTACAGAGCTCAACGATCCGATCGATCAGGAAGGACGTTTCCTCGATCAGCTCAAGCAGCGCGAGGCAGGCGATGACGAGGCGCACGTCATGGACCGCGATTACATCACGGCCATGGAATATGGCTTGCCGCCGACGGGCGGTGTCGGCATCGGCATCGATCGCCTTGTCATGCTCCTCACGGACGCGCCGTCGATCCGCGATGTCCTGCTGTTCCCGACCATGAAACCGCTCGATTGAGTGATTGCGCTGATGTTTTGGGGATTGCTGATGCAGTAGTAATTCCTTATTGACAAGCAGACAGCAGGTGTCTGCTTGTCTTTTTTCGTGGGAGACGGACTGCAACCTCAAGAGCGCATTGGATGGAAGAGGTACACGGCGTGAGATTGTTTCCATCTAGTAGCAAATTTGATATAATGTAACGACGTAGAGACATTGTAGTGCGTCATTGCAGCCCAATGGAGCGGATAAGGGGGAAGATAGCGTGCAGATCGCGATGGAACAATTGCTCAGTCGGTTTGAGAAATATATTTCTTTCGATACGCAGTCGGCAGAGGAAAAAATGGATATCTGCCCCTCGACATCGGGGCAGATGATTTTCGCGCGGGCGTTAGCGGCTGAGCTGAGAGAACTTGGACTCTCTGAAGTCACGCTCGATGATCATGGCTACCTTATGGCTACGTTGCCTGCGAATGGCGGCGGGCAGGCTCCTGTCGTCGGTTTCATCGCGCATCTCGATACGAGTCCCGACGCGGCGGGCGGGCCTGTACGACCGCGTGTCGTCACTGCCTATGACGGCGGTGATATCGTGCTGAATGCGGCGCAGGGCATCGTGCTTTCTCCACATGAATTTCCAGAGCTGGCCGCATATCGTGGCCAAGATATTCTTGTCACGGATGGTATGACGCTGCTCGGTGCCGATGATAAGGCAGGCATTACAGCCATCGTGAGTGCAGCGGAATATCTGTTGTGCCATCCGGAAATCAGGCACGGCAAGATACGCCTCGCCTTCACGCCGGATGAAGAGACAGGGCGCAGCGCACTGCGCTTCGATGTAGAAAAGTTCGCCGCTGCCTTCGCCTATACTGTGGATGGTGGTGCAATCGGCGGGTTGGAGTATGAGACGTTCAACGCTTCGAATCCAGTGGTCGTCTTTCATGGCTGCAATGTTCACACCGGTGATGCAAAGGGGAAGATGCGCAATGCGCTCTCTATGGCTGCCAAATGGCAGGCTATGCTTCCCGAGGGCGAAAAGCCGGAATATACGGAAGGGCGTGAGGGATTCTTCCACGTTTACAAGCTGGAGGGTACCGTAGAGCGTTGTACGATGCACATGCTCGTCCGTGATCATGACCGTAAGAGGTTCGAGGCGCGTAAGGCATATCTTGCACATCTCGCCGATTGTTTCAATGTCAGTTATGGCGCTGAGACTGTAGAACTTACGATGCCGGATGTCTACTATAATATGCGGGACAAGATCATGCCTGCGCATGAGCAGGTTGTCGCGCTTGCCGCGCGTGCCATGCGCGAGGCAGGTGTGGAACCGGCAGTCATGCCGATCCGCGGCGGCACAGATGGCGCGCAGCTATCGTACCGCGGCTTGCCGTGCCCGAACATCTTTACCGGTGGCCTGAATTATCACAGCCGGTATGAGTATTTGCCGCTTCCCTCTCTGAAGGCAGCGGCGGAAACGGTGCTGCACCTCATGGTGGATGCGGCAGCAGTGGGAGGGGATGGCCATGAAGATCATTGATGCGCATCTTCATTATGAAAAGGACGCCTATTTCGATGAAATCGCGCGTGCAGCACATCATGAGAACAGCGAGGAGCATCTGCGCGAGCAGTATGTACAGCGCGGTATCGTGCATGGTATTGTCATGGGCAACCGCCCGGTTTCTGAGGTGGCATGTCACTACCCTGAGTTCCTGAGCTACTGCGTGGGCATCGGCGATATCGAGGCGTTCTTTGCCGCGCCAGAGGCTTCTGTGAAATTCGTGCGCCGCCATCTGGCACGGCGCGGTTGCGTGGGAATCAAGCTCTACCCAGGCTATCAGTCCTTTTATATTTATGACGAGAGACTCTCACCACTCTATGAGATAGCCGCGGCCTGCGGCAAGCCGGTTGCGGTTCACATGGGACTTACGGCTTCGGAGGAGGCTCTGCTGAAATACAGCCATCCGTTGGTGATGGATGAGGCGGCAACGAGGTTCCGTGATGTTTCGTTCGTTATGTGCCATTTCGGTGAGCCGTGGTTCACCGATGCGGCGGCCGTGTTGGAAAAAAATCCGAACGTCACGGCGGATCTCTCCGGTATTCTGGAAGGGAAGATCACGGATTTCGACGCGTTCCTGCAGGAGAAGCGGTTCTATATCGAGCGGCTGAAAGGATGGCTGGCTTATCTAGGTCGCTATGACAGATTCATGTTCGGCACTGACTGGCCACTGGCAAATCTCGGCGATTATATCGCTTTCACGAAGGAGATTATCCCGAGGGCACATTGGAATCAAGTGTTCTTTGAGAATGCGAACAGGATTTATCAGCTGGGTCTGTAAGCTGCAGGATGAGGAGCCTAGGTCGTTCCTGCCTCAGGGCGCGATGCACGCTGTTTGTAGAAATGACGTTGGTACGTATAATTCATAAAGAAAGAAGAGGATTTTATGGCATTACTGGAAATAAAAAAAGCGGGCGACCCGGTTTTGAAAGAAATCTGTCTGCCGGTGGAGCGTGTGGACAAGAAGATGAAGAAACTGCTCGATGATATGGCGGAGACGATGTACAACGCGGATGGCGTGGGCTTGGCTGCGCCGCAGGTAGGCGCCAAACTGCGCGCAGTGGTCATCGATGTACAGGACGATCATGGGCTCATCGAGCTCATCAATCCTGTGATCACCTACCGGGAGGGGACAGCTGTGGATACAGAGGGCTGTCTCTCGGTTCCTGACATCTATGGAGAAGTGGAACGCGCGGCGCGCGTCAAGGTGGAGTTCATGAATCGCCGCGGCAAGATGCAGCATTTGACGGCAGAGGGATTGCTGGCGCGCTGCATCCAGCATGAATGCGATCATCTCGACGGGCAGCTGTTCATTGATATCGCGCAGAGCGTGCACAAGGGGGCGCAGGCATGAGGAAGTTTCGTGTGGTATTCATGGGGACACCTGAGTTTTCTGTACCGTGTCTTGCCATGCTCCATGAGACTTGCGAGGTCGTCGGTGTCGTGACGCAGCCGGATAAGCCGCGCGGGCGCGGCCAGAAGCTCACGCCATCGCCGGTCAAGGCATTCGCTGTCTCAATGGGATTGCCTGTCTATCAGCCGGTCAAGGTCAAGGAGGCCGCATTCGTGGAGCAGCTCGCGGCGCTCGCACCTGAGCTCATCGTCGTCGTGGCGTTCGGGCAGATCCTCTCACAGAGGATTCTCGATATCCCAGACTATGGGTGCATCAATGTCCACGCATCGCTCTTGCCGCACTATCGCGGCGCGGCACCCATGCAGTGGTGCGTCATCAACGGCGAGCGGGAGACAGGCGTCACGACGATGCGCATGGACGCGGGCCTCGATACAGGCGACATGCTGCGTAAGAGGACATTTCCGATTGGCGAGGATACGACGCTTTCCGAGGTGCATGACGGCCTGATGGCCTTAGGGGCGGATGTGCTGCGTGAGACACTGGAGGCGCTTTCTGACGGCACGCTCGTGCGCGTGCCGCAGACAGGAGCGTCGAATTATGCACCGATGCTCGACAAGGAGACAGGTCATATCGATTGGCAGCAGCCCGCGAAAAAAATCCACGACCTCGTGCGAGGTCTCGATGCGTGGCCAGGCGCATATACCTTCCTCGGCGGCAAGAAATACAAAATTTGGAAGACGCGTTGCACAGGGGAAAAAGCGGCAGCAACGCCGGGGACAATCCTTGCGGCGGATCGCAGGACAGGGCTGCGCGTAGCGGCCGGAGACGAGGTGCTCGAAATTGTCGAGCTGCAGGCTCCCGGCAAGAAACGCATGACGGCAGCAGAATACCTCAACGGCCATCCGTTTCAGCTGCCGGCACGTTTCGAGGAGCACTGAGAGAGCTTACACTCTTTTGAGTGTGAAGCGTTCACGAAGCTGATGATTGTTGCATTATCTTCATGATGGAGTAATTCCTATGGAAGCAAAGAAATCGAAACACAGGAAAGATGCCAGGACAAAGGCGGCGGTGGTCAGCGATGTCATCGCGGGGCGGCCGAAAAAACGACTTTTCATCGGTATGCTCTCCCTTACGAGCGTATGCATGGCGCTCGTGCTCTTTCTCATCTGGTATATCGGCGTGCCAGGCCTGGCAGCCATCCAGCCGTGGCTGCCGACACTTTTGGGCATCGTGTTCACGGCTATGATCCTTCTTGCCTTTTTTGGCATCTTCAATATGGTTCTCGCCGTGAGTGGTTGGCCGTATCTGCCGGTCTTGCAGAAGCAGACGTATGAGCTCATCAATGCGCTCTTTCCGTTTGCTGTCTATCTAGGACACATCTTCGGCATCAAGCGGCGTCGGCTCGAGGGTTCCTTTATCGCGGTGAGCAATCTGCTGTTTCGACGGCGGAAGATCCGCGTACCTGCGGACAAGCTGCTCGTCGTGACACCACACTGCCTGCAGCTCGCCAGCTGCCCGCACAAGATTACACGGGATCCGCACAACTGCAAGCGCTGCGGACGTTGTGACATCGGCGCGCTCGTCACGTTGGCAGACGAGATGGGCTTTCACTTCTTCGTGGCAACGGGCGGCACGCTCGCGCGTCAGATCGTCTACAAAACACGGCCTAAGGCTGTGCTCGCGATTGCTTGTGAGCGCGACCTCATGAGCGGTATCCAGGATGTATATCCTTTGCCGGCGGTCGGCGTACTGAATATACGCCCCAATGGGCCGTGTTACAATACCCATGTCGATATGGCGCTCATACGGGCGCAGCTTGCGGAAATCATTCTGCCGGGAACATCCGGACAGAGAGAGGAGGCCGGTGATGGACAAGGTACGCAACCTAGCCGTAAGAATCCTGAGTGAAGTCAATGAAGAGGGAGCCTACGCCAATGTCGCGCTGGCACGAAACCTGAAGAAAGCGGAACTCACGGAAGTCGACCGCCGGTTCCTCACGGAACTTTCTTACGGCGCCGTCAAGGCGGGCGGAACGCTGGACTGGATGATCCGCCATTATGTCAACCGTCCCATCCGCAAGATTCCGCCGATGATCCGGAATATCCTGCGCCTGGGGTTCTATCAGCTCTTCTATATGGATAAAGTGCCTCCATCTGCCGCCTGCAATGAGTCTGTGGAGCTGGCTAAGAAATACGGACATCCCGGCATTGTGAAATTCGTGAATGCCGTCCTGCGTGCTGCGGTGCGCGCGCCGGAAAAGTGCGCGTTTCCGTCGGGGAAAGGCCATGCGACGGAAGAACTGGCGCTGCGGTCGTTTCATCCACAGTGGTTGGTGCGACGTTGGGTCAAGATGTTCGGCTATGATGCGGCATGTGCGCTCTGCACTTTTGACAATGGAGATGCCGTGCTTTCTTTGCGTACGAATACGCTGAAGACGACGCGGGAGGATCTGCTTTCCGCACTCGCATCGGAGGGAGCGGTGGCAGAGGTCTCGCGTTGGGCGCCCGAGGGAATCCTCTGCCGCTCGCATGGCGCGTTAGGTGCGATGGCGTCTCTGCAGAAGGGCTTTTTCCAGGTACAGGATGAGAGCTCTATGCAGGTGGCACATGTCGTTGCTCCCCAGCCGGGGGAGTTCATCATCGACTGTTGCAGCGCACCGGGTGGCAAGACGACGCATCTCGCGGCGCTCATGAAGAATCAGGGCCGCATCGTCGCCGGCGATATCTATGAGCATAAGCTGGCGAAAATCGAGGAAAATGCCGCGCGCCTTGGCATCTCCATCATCGATACAGAACTGCTCGACGCGCGCGACGTCGGTCGCCGTTTCAAGAGCCAGGCAGACCGCGTGCTTGTCGATGCGCCCTGCAGCGGACTCGGCGTCCTGCGGCGCAAGCCGGATGCGCGGTGGAAGAAGGACGAAGCGGCAATCGCAAAGCTGCCGCAGCTGCAGCTTGATATCCTGACGAGCGCCGCGGCTGCTGTCCGCCCGGGCGGCGTTCTCGTCTACAGCACCTGTACGATAGAGCGCGCGGAGAACGAAGAGGTCGTGGAGGCGTTCCTCGCGACACATCCGGAGTTCTCCCTCGCCGAGACGGGGAGTTTCCTGCCGACGCAGCCGCGCGTAGGCAGCATGGTGCAGCTCTATCCGCAGGTAGACGGTACGGATGGATTCTTTATCGCGAGGATGGAAAGGAAGCAGCAGTGAAGAAAAATCTTTTCGGATTAACCATCGAGGAACTGGGAGAGGCGCTTTCGCCTCTGCAGGTTCCGGCATTCCGTGCCAAACAGATTGCCGCGTGGCTGTATCAGCGAGGGGCGGGCTCTTTTGCGGAGATGACCAATCTCCCTAAGCAGCTGCGCGCTGCGCTCGACGAAAAGTTCACGATTTCCACGGCGCGGCAGAAGGCGGCCCTCCATTCTGCCGATGGCAAGACGAGCAAGTTCTTGCTTGAGTTTGCAGATGGCACGGCGGTGGAGTCCGTGCTCATGCGTCAGCCGTATGGCAACAGCATCTGCATCTCCACGCAGGCGGGCTGCAATATGGGCTGCGCTTTCTGCGCTTCCACTCTTCATGGCATGGCGCGCGACCTCACGGCGGGCGAGATGCTCGCGCAGGTGCTCTTCATCGAGCGGTTTCTCAGCCAGGAGAACGGCAAGGTGGACACGATGGTGCTCATGGGTTCCGGCGAGCCGCTGATGAATTATGATCAAGTTCTTTCCTTCCTGCGCCTTGTGCATGCGACGTATGTGCTCGGCATGAGCTATCGCAGCATCACGCTCTCTACCTCCGGCATCGTACCGCGCATCTACGCGCTGGCGGAGGAGGGCATCCCCATCAGCCTCTCTATCTCCCTGCATGCGCCTGAGGATGCGCTGCGCTCGCGTCTGATGCCCATCAATCGCAAGTATCCGCTGGCAGAGGTTGTGGCGGCGGGGAAGGCATACGGCGACAAGACGAAGCGCCGCGTGACATATGAGTATATCCTCATCGATGGCGTGAACGATAGTCTGGAGCAGGCGCGCCTGCTGACGCGCCTCCTGCGCGGACAGCTTGCGAGCGTCAATCTCATCCCCATCAATCCTGTGGTAGAACGTCATCTGCTGCGTCCGCCGCAGCAGCGTGTAGAGGCGTTCGAGCAATATCTCGACGCGCATCATATCGCTGTGACAGTGCGGCGGGAAATGGGCGCGGATATCAATGCGGCCTGCGGCCAGCTGCGCAACCGACATTTGCCGCAGGCACAGGATGATGCCTGATGTACGCTGATTCTAGGCAAGAGCAAGACAGCGATACAGATTTCTGCTATAATAGGGGAGAATTTTCAGAGAGTCGCTACAAATGGGAGGCATGCTTTCATGGGCATGGCAAAATGGGAATCGTTTTTGGAGAATCACATCGAAGGGTTTTTCAATCGTCGTTTTTCGAGCGATCTGGAGCCAGTAGAACTCAGCAAGGCGTTGCAGCGGGAACTGGTTCAGAAGAGGCGGAAAGCGTCAGACGGGCATGTCGTACCCAATGAATATGCGCTTGAAGTCGGTGCGGCGGATTATGAGCGCCTCTGCGCGCAGCGCATTATCGATGAACTTCATGCAGATGTGGAGCGCACGGTGATACTTGAAGATTGTTTCATGGATGGGACACTCTCCATCCGGATGGAGAAAAGCAAAGAGAAAAAAGGTGTCCTGCGGGTGCGCTCGCGGTTTTCCTCGCAGGTGGAAACGCCTCCTGATGCTGTCGAGCCGCATACGATCGTGCTTGATCGGGCGGATTTTGCGCGGCCACTCAATCTGCCGCGCGTGCATGAGATCGCTTCTCTCACCGCAGTGCGCGGCGTGGATAAAGATTCGTACCTCGCCATAGGCGAGAAACAGATTTATATCGGCCGTCTGGAAAAGAACGATTTCATCCTGACAGATGCCAATGCTTCTCGCTTGCATGCATATGTGAACTACGAGCGCCATCGCCATGTACTGCACGATGCGGAGAGCACGAACGGCACCTTCGTCAATGGGCACCCGGTTACGTCTGTCTGTCTGCAGGCAGGCGATGAGATCCAGATTGGCAGCACGATACTGCTCTACGAGGTACTATGAGGTGATTCGATGCCATCGACAGCTTTTTTCTTGAAGGCCGTCAGCGTTCTTTTCCAATATGGGATGCTGTTGGTCCTGCTCGCTTATCTCGCACGCTTCCTCCGCATCACGGCGGGGGAGTTTCGGCGTGAACGCGCGTCCCTGCAGCAGGTGCAGGCGGCACCGCACGAGGCGGTGCTGTCTGTCGTGGAGGCGCGGGAGTCCTCGGGGCTTCTTGGCCGCCGGTATGCGTTCAGCGACTTGCTGCTCATCGGGCGCGGGGAGGACTGCGACATCGTGATTCCTGACGCCTATGTCTCCCACCATCATGCGCAGATCACCGCGCGCGGCAATCAGTATGTTCTCGAGGATCTCGGCAGCCGTAATCATACGTATGTAAATGGTGCGGAGATAGATGGCCGTACGTATCTTACGCCGGGGGATATCATCCGCATCGGGTTCGTTTCGTTGAAGTTTGAGAGGTGAGGACGTTGGCTTCTTGCTATGCGTGCACAGATGTCGGGCGCGTGCGGCCGACGAATGAAGACAGTGCGCTCTGTTTTGCGCCGGGTGTCTGCCTGGTGGCGGATGGCATGGGCGGTCACGCAGCTGGCGAGGTTGCAAGTGCTCTGCTCGTGCAGACGGTGCAGTCGTACCTCGAGGCGGAGGCACGGCCGTGGGGAGAGGAATCCCTGCGCCGCGCCGTACGCGCTGCCAACACCGCAATCCTTGCGGAGGCGTCGCAATTCCCCGCCTGTGAGGGTATGGGAACGACGGCGACTGTTTTCTCGTATGCAGACGACAAGGGCGTCTGGGCGCACGTCGGCGACAGCAGGCTCTACCTTTTCCGACGCGGCACACTCCTGCAGATGACGCGGGATCATTCGTATGTGGAAGGACTTGTGGAGAATGGCTCCATCACGCAGGCGGAAGCCCGTATCCATCCGCGGAAGAATGTCCTCACGCGGGCTGTCGGCGTGGAGGAGGAGGTCGAGATCGACACGGGGAGCTTTGAGATCAAGGCTGGCGATACCGTCCTGCTCTCGACGGACGGCTTGACCAATATGGTCACGGATGAGGAAGTGGCGTCCTTGCTCAGCGGTTCCGCAGAGGATCCCGCGCGTGCGCTCGTCGATGCGGCGAATGCTGCGGGCGGCAAGGATAATATCACGGCAGTGGTGGTGAAGTTTCCATGAGTCAGCGTATTTCAGCGCAGCGCATGAGCTGGGGGTTGCTGGCGCTTTCCTTCTTGCTGCTCGCGTTCGGTCTAGGCGTTCTCGCGTTGCGCTCGTCGCAGACAGGGGTGACGCAGTCCGTATTGCAACCGTTGGCGTATCTTCCCTGGGTTGCAGCTGTTGCTGCAGCGGCTATGTTCCTACAGGCGATGCTGCTGCACTGCCGCGTTTCCCCCTGGCTGTTGCCGTTCAGTTTTTTCTTCGCGAGTGTCGGACTCGTGGAGATTGCGCGTCTCAAGCCCATTTTGTTCATTCCGCAGCTGCGTTGGCTGCTCATCGGTATGGCGGCGTTCCTAGTCGTCCTTCGTTGCGGGCGGCGCATTGTCGAATTGACCTCATATCAATATATGCTCGGCCTTTCCTGCCTCGTCCTGCTCGCATTGCCTTTGCTCTTCGGCACAGAGATCGGCGGCAGCCGCAACTGGCTGGTGCTGGGACCGGTGCAGGTGCAGCCTTCGGAGTTCAGCAAGATTTTGCTCGTGCTATTCCTCTCCGCATATCTTGCAGACCACGAGGAAGTTCTGACGTCGGCAAAGCATCGTTTTCTGCTGTTTCGCCTGCCGCCCCTGCGCTTCATCGCGCCGCTTCTTTGCATTTGGGGCA
This sequence comes from Selenomonas bovis DSM 23594, assembly GCF_000381005.1. Taxonomy (GTDB): domain Bacteria; phylum Bacillota; class Negativicutes; order Selenomonadales; family Selenomonadaceae; genus Selenomonas_C; species Selenomonas_C bovis. The sequence goes on along the minus strand of NZ_KB908381.1, from coordinate 112,931 downwards.
TGGCAATCCTCATGTTTGTTGTGGCGAGAGATCTCGGCTCGGCTTTGCTTTTTTTCGGCATTGCGGTTTTCATGACATATATGGCGACAGGTAGTCGGTCGTATGTTTTCATCGCCCTGCTTGTATTCGTCGCCGCTGCGGCAGTCAGCTATGCGCTGTTCGGCCACGTGCGCGTTCGTTTCGATATCTGGCTCAACCCTTGGGCGGATCCTAACGGCATGGCCTATCAGGTCGTACAGTCGCTCTTTGCTTTCGGATCTGGCGGAGTTTGGGGGACTGGATTTGCCCATGGTCATCCGGGACTCATTCCCGAGGTACATACGGATTTCATTTTCGCCGCGATTGCGGAGGAACTCGGGCTGATCGGTTCCCTGACGCTGCTGCTTGGATATGCCGTGTTTTTCCTTATTGGCATCCGCACAGCCCTGTCTGGTGAGACGATGGAGCGCATCCTCCTGTCCGCTGGCGTGAGCGTCGTTTTCCTGCTGCAGGCATTCATCATCATGGCGGGCGTGACGAAGTTCCTGCCGCTCACGGGCATTACTCTGCCGTTTGTAAGCTATGGCGGCAGCTCGATGGTCTCAAGTTACCTCCTTCTCGGCTTGCTGGCGGTGCTCTCACAGAGGAAAGGAGGGCATGCGGCATGAAAAAAGAACGAGAACGCATGGTGAAGCAGCATGTCTTGTACAGCGCTGCTTTCTTGCTCGGCCTATTGCTCCTCCTGGCACTCTATATCATTTACCTCCAGGGCTTCGGCGCAGATCGTCTGGCACATCATCCGCTGAACCAGCGTAACGCGCAGGCAGAGGCAGAGATTCAGCGCGGTTCCCTGCTCGATGCGAAAGGGCGGGCGCTCGCGCAGAGCACAGCGCCCGCGCAGCGAAGTTATCCCATGGGGGCTGCGATGGCGCCGGTGACAGGATACATCGGTGAGCGGATTGGCAGCGCAGGCATGGAGGCTCATGCCAACCAGGATTTGCTTGGTAGGACAGAGGCGCTTACGCGCCTGGGGCCGATTGCACAGCTCTTCCAGGCAGACCGCGGCAATGATGTGAAGCTCACCGTCAATGCGGATGTCCAGCAGGCCGCCTATGATGCCTTCGCGGGGCGCCGCGGTGCCGCCGTGGTGCTCGACGCGGAGACCGGTGCCGTGCTGGCTATGGTCAGCTGCCCGTCCTATGATCCGGCGGCTGTAGAAATGGACTGGGATCGTCTACGTCAGCAGGAGGCGGGACCGCTGCTGAACCGGGCGGTCTACGGGATGTATCCTCCCGGCTCGACCATCAAACCGCTCATTGCTGATATCGCATTGGCGCAGGGAGCAACAGATGAGACGGAGGTCTTTGACTGCACCGGTGCGCTCGATGTGGGCGGCGGACAGACCATTCGCGAAAGCCACGGTGAGGTGCACGGCCGCGTTCGGCTGGCAGAGGCCATCGAGGAATCATGCAATGTGACCTTCGGTACGCTGGCATTGCGCCTCGGCGGCAAGAAGCTGAGCGACGGTTTTGAGCGGTTTGGTTTTTCGCGGGAAATCACTGGAGATTTTACGGGAACTGCGGCACATCTGCCGGAGTTTACGAAGCTCGGACAGGGCGATCTCGCGCAGGTCGGCATCGGTCAGAGCTCGCTGCTCGTCTCGCCGATGGAGATGGCACTTCTCGCCTCTGCCTTTGCCAATCATGGCACGGTCATGCAGCCATATCTCATCGACTCCGTCATTACACCGGGAGGTGTCACAGTGCGCGAAGGCCAGCCGAAAAAATGGTTTGACGCGACGACACCGGAGCGCGCGGCACTCATCGAGAGGTACATGGAACAAGTGGTCCAAAAGGGCACGGGGACAGCTGCCCGCGTCAGCGGCATACGCGTTGCCGGCAAGACGGGAACTGCTGAGAATTCGCAGGGCAGGGATCACGCATGGTTCATCGGCTCTGCGGATGTCGATGGCAGGAGAATCGCCTTTGCAATCATTGTGGAGAACAGCGGCGGCGGCGGTATAGCAGCCGCGCCGATTGCCCGTAAGATCATACTCAGCATGGAATGAATGGGGGAGACGTAAAATGACGAACCGTGTTCTTGATCAGCGCTATGAACTTCAAGAGATGGTCGGCGGCGGCGGGATGGCGGATGTCTATAAAGCGCATGACAAGCTGCTCGATCGCCCGGTCGCCGTGAAGATTCTGCATGCGCAATTCAAAAGCGATGAGGAATTCATCAAGAAGTTTCATCGGGAAGCGCAGGCGGCCGCGCGCCTCTCTCATCCGAATATCGTCAACATCTATGATGTTGGTGTGTCGGGCAACGATCATTATATTGTCATGGAATATGTGCCGGGACGTACCCTCAAGGAGCTCATTAAGCAGGAGGGGCATCTTCCGGTCCCAGAGGCACTGCGGATTACGCGGGAAATTGCGGATGCGCTCGCGAATGCGCACGCGCATAATCTCGTGCATTGCGATATCAAGCCGCACAATATCCTCGTGATGCCGGATGGTCATACAAAGGTGGCGGATTTTGGCATTGCGCGCGCCGTGACAGAATCGACGATGACGTACAGCGGCAACGTCATCGGTTCCGTGCATTATTTTTCGCCGGAACAGGCGAAGGGTTCCTTGATCACGCCGAAATCGGATGTCTATTCCCTTGGCGTCGTCCTCTATGAGATGCTCACGGGACAATTACCATTCACTGGTGAGACGCCTGTGAGCATTGCAATGAAGCACCTGCAGGAGGAGCCTGTCTCTGTGCGGCAGCTCATCCCGTCTGTTCCTCCTGTAGTAGAGGCGCTCGTCTCCCGCATGATGGCGAAGGATCCTGCCATGCGGCCAACGAGTGGCGAGCTCGTGCGTTCGATTCGTCAGGCGGAACAGCTTCTCGGGGGGGGGCAGGGCGCAGCGGCGGATCCTTATGCCACGCAGGTCCTGCCTCGGGTGGGGGACATTCCCTCACGCCGTTCCGATATGAATCAAGGCCGACCGCTGCCTGCTGAACCAGAAGAGGGGCAACGTTCATTCTTCCGTTCCAAGAAATTCATCTTCGGACTTCTCTGTGTACTCGTGCTGGGCTTCGGTCTGGGTGCTTTCCTTTCTTTCGGCAAGTTCTGGAGCACGGAGGAGGTCGTCGTGCCAGATGTCGTGGGCAAGCAGATGACGTTGGCGCGCCAGATTCTTGAAGATAAGAAGCTGCGCGTCAACGTGGCGGAGACGTATGATGCCGATGTGCCGCCTGGCCAGGTTGTCTCGCAGACACCGGAAGCCGGCTCCAAAGTCAAGGAGGAGCGGCTCGTGACCATCTACGTGAGCAAGGGCGGGGAAGAGCTCACAATGCCTGATCTCAAGGGCCTCTCTAAGAGCGATGCCGAAGCCAAGCTCAAGAAGATGGGGCTGAAGCTTGGCAATGTGTATGAAAAAGCCTCAGATGAGGAAGTTGGAACGGTTATCCAGCAAGACCCGCATGCGGGCAGCAAGGTCAGCAAGGGTCAGGAGGTCGACATTATCGTGAGCAAGGGGCCGAAAGAGAAAAAGGTCTCCGTTCCGAATGTGACAGGCGCATCGCTCGAGGGTGCACAGAATGCACTCGCAGCGAAAGGACTACATGTCGGTAATGTCACGAAGAAAGAGAGCAATCAGACAGCCGGTACGGTATTGAGCCAGTCGATCGCTGGTGGCAGCGAAGTAACAACTGGCACGAGTGTCGATCTCGTCATCGCTGCGCAGCCGCAGGCACAGGGACAGAGGCAGCAGAAAGCAACTGAGGCCAAAGAACCGCCGAAGAAGAATGAGAGCAGCAAGACGCGCTGAGGCTGCCAAAGGTCGCACAGAAGGGAGTTTTTCATGAAGCAGGGCCGTGTACTGAAGGCTTATAATAGTTTTTTCTATGTCCTTGCGCCGTCTGGCCTCGTGACCTGCAAGCTGCGTGGCAAGTTCAAGAAACGCCAGGTCATCTGCCCCGGCGATTTGGTTGCGTATGATCTCCTGCCTGACGGAACGGGCGTGATCGAGCGCCTGCTCCCGCGCGCAAGTCTCATGCGCCGTCCTGCGGTCGCGAATATCGACCAGGCGGTGCTGACCTTTGCTGCTGCGCAACCGGACCTGCATCCATTGCTGCTCAGTCGATTCCTCGTGCTCGCTGAATGGTCAGGCATTTCCTCCATTGTCATCTGTATCAATAAATGCGATCTGCTCGGCACGGCGGCAGATGGTTTCCTCGAAGCGTATGAGTCACTTGGCTATCCCATCCTACGGGTATCAGCGCACGAGGGAAATGGCGTTTCAGCGCTCGCGCGTCTGTTGCCGCATCATGTGACCGTCTTCGCCGGACCGTCTGGTGTCGGCAAATCCTCGTTGCTCAATGCGATAGATCCAGCGCTCACGCTCGCGACTGGCCATGTCAGCGAGAAAATCAAACGCGGACGTCATACGACGCGCGTGGCAGAGCTTCTGCCATATAAGGAAGGGTATATTGTTGATACCCCTGGGTTCAGTTCGATGACACTTGAGGGAATCGAAGCGCAGGCATTGCCGACATATTTCCCTGAGATGCGGCCTTATCTCGGCCAATGCCGCTTCGCCCCTTGCTCGCACAGTCATGAACCGGACTGTGCCGTCAAGGCGGCGGTACAAGAGAAAAAAATCCTGCCAGAACGGTATGAAGCCTATCTCGCCATTCTGCAGGAGATTCAAGCAAGAAAGAAGGATTATCAATGATCAAGATCGCTCCCTCCATCCTCTCGGCGGATTTCAGCAAGCTCGGTGCGGAAGTTCAACGTGTCGTGGCTGCTGGTGCGGAATATATCCATATCGACGTGATGGATGGCACCTTTGTTCCAAACATTACAATCGGCGCGCCCGTTGTAAAATCCCTGCGCAAAGTGACCGATGCCGTATTCGACGTGCATCTCATGGTCGAGCATCCGGAGACGCAGATCAAGGCCTTTGCGGAGGCAGGAGCAGATATCATCTGTTTCCATATCGAGACGGCAAAGCATCCGCACCGCATCGTACAGGAAATTCACGACGCTGGCTGCCGCGCGGCCATTGCACTCAATCCCGGCACGTCGCTCGCGATGATCGAGGAACTGCTGCAGGATCTTGACATGGTACTCATCATGACGGTGAATCCGGGGTTTGGCGGGCAGAAGTTCATCGCTTCGACGCTCGACAAGATCCATATGCTGAGCCATACCATCCATGATATGGGCTATGATTGTGACATCGAGGTGGATGGCGGTATCAATGAAGAGACGGCAGCGCTCGTGACATCTGCAGGTGCTAACGTGCTCGTGGCGGGCAGCGCAGTCTATGGCACGCCTGATGTGCAGAAGGCCATCGCCGCCATTCGTGCGGCGGAGCAGCCGCATGTCTGCCATGATCATGCACAGGAAGAAGAATGAGGAGGATTTGGCATGGAAAAAGCAGTTGTTCTTTTATCCGGCGGACTTGATTCCTGCACCTGCATGGCAGTCGCCAAAAGCAAGGGATATGACGTCTATCCTATCAGCTTCAATTATCATCAGCGTCATAGCATCGAACTTGAAGGTGCGAAAAAGATTGCTGCATTCTATGGGGTCAAGCGCCATCTCATCATTGAGACGAATATGGATGCCATCGGCGGTTCTGCGCTCACGGATAAGAAAATCGAAGTGCCGGAGGGGGATACGCACCGCACAGATGTACCAGATACGTATGTGCCGGCACGCAATTTGATCTTTCTTTCCTATGCTGTCGGCTATGCAGAGGTGCTCGGCGCAAGTCATGTCTATATTGGCGTGAATTCCGTCGATTACTCCGGCTATCCTGATTGTCGGCCGGAATTCATCCAGCGCTTTCAGGAACTTTCAGACTATGCGACAACGGCGACTGCTGTGAAAGGAAAGCACATCACGATCGAGACACCGCTTCAGAACCTCTCGAAAGCGGAAATCGTGAAGCTCGGCGTGAAACTCGGTGCGCCCTATAAATTTACACATAGTTGCTACAAGGGCGGCGAGAGAGCCTGCGGCGTCTGCGACAGTTGCAAGCTCCGTCTCGAGGGATTCCGCGAAGCTGGCGTGGAGGATCCCATCGCCTACGAGACGAGGGATATCTAATGCAGGATGTACAGAGCCGCACGGATAAACGAGGCATTGCCATCCAGCATGTCGGCGTGAAGAACGTGCACCTGCCCTTCCTTATCAAGACAAAAGAGGGCGGCTTCCAATCGGTACTCGCGCGCATCCGCTTCACGGTGGAACTTCCCGAAGAATACAAGGGCACGCACATGTCGCGCTTCCTCGAAATCCTCATGCCTTGGAGCCAGAAACCTCTCGCTGAGCCGGAACTCGAGGCGATGCTGTGGGAAGCACTGAAACGGCTTGACGCGCAGGCAGCAGAGGTCGAAATCGCCTTCAAGTACTTCATTGGGAAACGAGCGCCGGTCAGCGGCAGGGAATCCTTGCTCGATTACGATTGCTGCTTTACGGGACGCATGCGCCGCGGCGAGCCGCTCTGCTTCACGCTCGGCGTCGAAGTCCCGTTTACGTCTCTCTGTCCCTGTAGCCGTGAGATTTCTGACTATGGCGCACACAATCAGCGTTCACTCTGCCGCGTGCACGTGCGTTTCCACGCGGGTGAGGAGTGCATCTACATCGAGGATCTCGCCGCGCTCGTCGAGCAGAAGGGCTCAGCGCCCATCTATCCGTTGCTCAAGCGAGCTGACGAGAAATACGTGACAGAGGAAGCCTACGATCATCCGAAATTCGTAGAAGACATACTGAGAGATGTGGTGCTTGCGCTGCGGGATCTGCCGGGCATTGCCCATTTTTCCGTGGCATGCGAGAACTTCGAGTCCATCCACAATCATAATGCTTATGCGAGCCATGAGGAGACTGTCAGTCCATGAACAAGTTTTACCGACGCTTCTTTTTTCTCATATTGCTTGTGTTGTTGATTTCCGGTGTTGTCATCTATACGACCGTGGATATCAATACCTTCCGCAATCTCACGGAGTTCAAGCCATGGTCTGTGGCATTGGCGATGTTCGCTGTGGGCGTCGGTCTCTTTTTTGATGGCAGCAGGCTCATGCATCTCGTGAAAATATCCAATGAACGCATCACGCTCTACGAGGCAGTGCAGGTTATTTTCGGCAACTACTTTCTCGCGCTCCTGACGCCGGGGGCGACAGGGGGGGCTGTGGCACAGCTCATGTTCCTGCGCCATGCAGGCGTGCCGACAGGGAAGGCTGCGGTGCTCGTCATTGTCCGTACACTGCTGTCGATTTTCTTTCTCGCTTGCTGTATGCCGCTCATTTTGCTGCATGACCGGGGCATTGTGCCGGGAATTTCCAATGAGACACTCATGCTTATCACGTTGCTGGCGTTTTTCGGCATCATCTTCATCGTCTGGGGCGCGCGGCGTGGCTTCCTCGACTATTTGGTTATCTGGCTTACGCGGAAGTTCTCTTTCCAGAAGCGCCGCAAGATCATCGCGTTCTACCGCGATACGAAAAGCGCGATTTCCCTGTTGCTCAAGTCGCCGAGAAGCATGTTGCTCGTTTTCGCGGAATCAGGGCTGAATCTTCTCTGCATTTACGCCGTCGTTCCTTGTCTGCTGTTAGGGCTCGGTGTCTGGGACGCGGATTGGTATACCGTGATGGGGCGCATGATCTTTCTCAACATGCTCCTTTACTTCACGCCGACACCGGGTGGTTCCGGCGTCGCGGAGGGCGGCTTTGTTCTCCTGTTCTCGGATACGGTTCCCGCGGGGACGGTCGGCATCATTGCTGTCTGCTGGCGACTCATTGCGGAGTATATTCCGTTCCTCATCGGCCTTTATTATACCTTGACGGTTTTTGGGCGTGATTTCTTGAACAGGCAGCTGACGGACTGAGCTGCAAGGGAAGGGGTGAATGGCATGACGAAGAAATTGCAGGGAGGCTATACGACAGGGGCTTGTGCAGCCGCTGGTGTCATGGCTGCCCTGCTTTTTTTGCGCGGAGGAACGCCTGCACAGGTGAAGCTCAGCGCTTTGGATGGAACGACGCTCGTCATTCCTGTACGGCGCGTGCAGGCAACAGAGGACGGTGCGGAGGCAGAAATCGTAAAATTTTCGGGCGATGATCCTGACATCACGAATGGTGTTTCTGTCTTTACTCGCGTGAGAGAACTGCCGGCAGGGAGCGGGCTTCATTTCCGCGCAGGAGAGGGCATCGGTACCGTGACGAAGCCAGGGCTCTCCGTGCCCGTCGGCGCACCGGCCATCAATCCGGGCCCGCAAAAGCTCATACGACAGGCAGCACAATCAGCACTAGGCATAACGGCAGAGCCGGATCTCGAGGTCACGATTTCCATTCCCGCAGGTCTGAAGCTTGCCCGTCAGACACTCAATCCCGTGCTCGGCGTCGAAGGAGGAATTTCCGTCATCGGCACGACAGGAGTACTTCGCCCCATGTCAGAAGAGGGCTTCAAGAATTCCCTGGTACCACAGATAGATGTCGCTATCGCGGCGGGGGTTTCTTCGCTCGTCTTCGTGCCAGGAAAGATTGGCGAGGATCTCGCCTGTGCCTGCGGCTTGCCTCGGGGAGCACTCGTCCAGACAAGCAACTTCATCGGCTTCATGCTCGACCGCGCGGCGGAGCGTCAGGTCGAGCGCGTGCTGCTCTTCGGACATATCGGCAAGCTCGTTAAAGTTGCAGCGGGGAATTTTTATACGCACAACCGTATCTCCGATGCGCGGCTCGAGACGATGGCCGCTTATGCAGCGGCAGCTGGTCTGACCGCTGATGGAGTACGGCAGGTTCTCGCGGCAAATACGACTGAGGATGCTCTCGCCGTCATCGACGCAGCGGGATTGCAGCGTGTGTACAGCCGTCTGGCGGCACAGGCAAGCTGTCGCAGCGAGCGTCATGTATTCGGCAAGCTGCACGTCGGCACGGTGCTCCTGACACTTGCAGGACGCGTGCTGGGGATGGATGAGACGGCAAGAGAGATTGGAGGCGGATACCATTGGAACATCGCATCATTGTCGCGGGCATAGGGCCGGGCAATCCTGCCTATATGATTCCGGAGGCGCGCCATGCCATCGACCAGGCACGCTGCCTGGTCGGCGGTCGGCGCGCCCTTGCGCAGTATGCTCGCAAGGACGGGGCATCGCAGCGTTGCTGTGCAATTACGCGCGATATAGAAGGCGTGCTTACTTTTATTGAGAACAGTCTAGCGGACAGCGATGTCGTCGTCATGGTCTCGGGAGATCCTGGCTATTACTCCCTGCTTGACGCATTGCTTCGCAGATTCTCCGTATCAAGCCTGCAGGTGATTCCAGGCATCAGTTCCTTTCAGCTCGCTTTTGCGCGCCTGGCGCTGCCCTGGCATGGGGCCAGCCTCCTGAGTTTTCATGGGCGCGTGCCTGATGACCAGGCGCTTACTTATGGCAAGGGGCGGCTACTTGGTTTGCTGACAGATCACGTTCATACGTCGCAGACCATCGCGGCGGATCTGCTCACACGCGGTTGGCCGCCAGATACGTTTTTCGCGATCTGTTCCCGTCTTTCTTATGATGACGAAAGTGTGCGCGTGCTCACGTTACAGGAGGCGGTAACGTGCGCGCCTGTAAGCAGCTGCGTCATCGTTGTTCGAGGCTGAGGAGGGACCGATGGCTCTCACGGAAAGAAGAAAGGAGTGGCAACATGCCTGATATCGGGATTCCAGATGAAGATTTTTTGCGCGGCGATGTGCCGATGACAAAGCAGGAGGTGCGCATCCTCACCATCGCGAAGGCGCGCCTCCATCCAAAGGATATCATTTATGACATCGGCGCGGGGACGGGCTCTCTCTCCATCGAGGCAGCGCGCCAGGCTCTCAAGGGGCATGTTTACGCGCTGGAACGCAAAGCGGAGGCCGTGGCGCTCATCCGCGCCAATGCGGAAAAATTCCAGACTGCAAATCTCACGGTACTGGAAAAGGAAGCACCTGACGGGATTGCAGAGCTCCCTCCCTGCGATTGTGTGCTCATCGGCGGCAGCGGCAGCCAGCTCGCGGCCATTCTCAAATCTGTAGATAGGAAACTCCGCAGCGGCGGGCGCATCGTGCTCAACTGCATCACAGTGCAGACGCTTCTTGGCGCCATCGACTATTTCCGCGCGCAGCGGACAGCGTACACTTACGATGCCATCCAGGTGCAGGTCAACCGCCTGCGTCAGGTCGGGCCATATGATATGGCACAGGCACAGAATCCCATCTTTATCGTTCGTGCTGAGAAGCGATGAAGACAACGCATGGAGAAAAGTTTATTGGCCAGAGAGGATGGATGCCGCTGACAACGGGCAGACATCCTCTTTCGCTGTGCAGGAAGCGTAGATATAGGTGCGATTATGCCTTCTCGTATCGGCATTTTTGTTTCGCCAGTCGGCGGAATGGAAAACGCTGCGCTTTTTATAGACTTCTTCCTGCTAGATTAGTATAATAGGGATAGCCAAAAGGAATGATAAGGAGGTCATTGCACTATGGTTCATATCGTTGGTGCCGGTCCCGGTGCGACAGATCTGATTACGGTGCGCGGCGCACGTCTGTTAGGGGAGGCGGATGTCGTCATCTATGCGGGATCGCTCGTGAGCGCGGGGATGCTGAAGCTCTGCAGGAAGGACGCGGAGGTCCATGATTCGGCGAGTATGACGCTTGATGAGGTGCTCGCTGTCATCGAGGCAGCGGAGCACGCGGGGAAGACGACGGTCCGTCTGCATACGGGAGATCCGTCTGTCTACGGCGCGATCCAGGAACAGATGGACGCGCTTGCGAAGCGCGGTGTCGCGTTCGATGTGACGCCGGGCGTGAGCTCGTGTTTCGCGGCAGCGGCGGCGCTCCGGCAGGAGTACACGCTGCCAGGCATCAGCCAGACGCTTATTATCACGCGCGGTGCGGGGCGTACGCCTGTGCCGGAGGCGGAGAGCCTGCGACGACTTGCGGCGCATCAGGCGACGATGTGCATCTACCTCTCGGTGTCTATGCTTGATAAGGTCGCGGCGGAGCTCATCGCTGGCGGCTATGCGCCGGAGACGCCGATCGCTGTCGTCCAGCGCGCCTCATGGCCTGATGAGAAAACGGTGCGTGGTACGCTCACGACCATCGCACAACAGGTGAAGGATGCGGGCATCGACCGTCAGGCGATGATCGTCGTGAGTCGCTGCCTTGACGCAGACTATGAGCTTTCCCGTCTATACGCACCGGAGTTCTCGCACATGTTCCGCAAGGCGCAGCAGCAATGAGGGCAGCAGTCTTCGCACTGACAGCACAGGGAGCGCTGACGGCGCGGCGCGTGCAAGCGGTTCTGCCGGAGGCAGATGTCTTTGTGAGCAGTCGTTGCCGCGTATCTTATCCTGAGGCGCGGGGCTTTTTGCGGCTTGCAGAGGCCGTGCGGGAGAATTTCTCTCGCTATGATGCGTTGATCTTTCTCATGGCGACGGGAATCGTCGTGCGCACGGTGGCCCCGCTCCTGCGGGGGAAGCTCGTCGATCCTGCGGTGCTCGTGCTCGATGAGCGCGCGCGCCATGTCATCAGCTTGCTTTCCGGTCATGTCGGCGGTGCGAATATGCTCACGCGGCATCTGGCCTTGGCGCTCGGCAGCGATGCTGTCATCACGACGGCGACGGATGTCGAGGGCATGCTCGCGCCGGATGCCGTGGCAGGGTGCCTGGGACTCTCGCCGACGCCGCATGATGCCATTGTCGCGGTCAATCGCGCGTTGCTTGCCGGACGGGAGATCATTTATTGTGTGGAGTCGCATCTTCGTCTCGCGCCATTTTATCGTTCCGCTCTGAGGCGGCTCGGTCTTTTCGTCCAGATGTGTGCTGGGGATATCGCGCAGGTCGCAGCGCGTGCGGAGGCCGGCGGGCAGGTACCGGTTCTGGTCACCTCTGTGCCGGTGCAGGATGGACGACATCTTTGCCTGTGTCCGCGCCGCCTGATTGCAGGTATCGGCTGCCGCAGAGGCACGAAGGCGGGAGAAATCGAGCAGGCGCTGTGCGCTGCGCTCGCGCGCATCGAACTGCCGCCGGAGGCACCGGAACTCATCGCGACGACGACGGTGAAGAAAGATGAGGCTGGGTTGCGGGAGGTCGCGGAGAAGCGTCGGATTCCCCTGCGATTTTACGAGCGGGGTTTCTTGCAGTCGATGGTGGATCGCTACCAGCTCAGGGAGTCGCCCTTTGTGAGGAAGACCATCGGCGTCGGCAATGTCGCGGAGGCGGCCGCCCTGGCGGCGGCGGGAGCGTCCGGCGGCAGCATGGCGCTCGGAAAAACGAAATTTGAGAAAGTGACGGTGGCATTGGTATGGCAAAAATCACAGTAATCGGCATCGGGCCGGGCAGTCTTCTCGATATGACACCGCGCGCGCGCGCGGCTATCGAGCACGCGCAGGTTGTCGCGGGGTATCATACATATATCAAGCTGATCCAGCCGCTGCTCGGCGGCAAGGATGTCATCGGCACGGGCATGATGCAGGAGATCGACCGCTGCCGCATGGCTGTCGGCTCGGCGACGGACGGGCGGGAGACCGTGGTCATCTCAAGCGGTGATGCCGGTGTCTACGGTATGGCCGGTCTCGTGCTCGAGCTGATCCTGCAGCTTCCGAGGGAACGGCGTCCAGAATATGGCGGCACGATTGCGGGCGTATCGGCGGTCAATGCGGCGGCGTCGTTGCTCGGCGCGCCGCTCATGCACGATTTCGCCGTCATCAGCCTGTCGGATCTCCTGACACCGTGGGAGCTGATCGAGAAGCGCGTGCGGATGGCGGGAGAGGGCGATTTCGTCATCGCGCTCTACAACCCGAAAAGCCGCAAGCGTGTGAAGAATATCGAGATCGTGCGCGACATCCTGCTCCGCTATCGCGATCCCGCGACGCCGGTTGGTATCGTGACGGCGGCAACGCGGCAGGAAGAGGCGAAGCAGCTTTCCACCCTGCGCGATTTCGTCGACGAGGAAATCAATATGTTCTCGCTCGTCATCATCGGCAACTCGCAGACGTATGTGCGCGAAGGCTGGATGATCACGCCGCGCGGTTACGGCGCCAAGGAGGCCGGACTATGATTTTCCTTGCGGCGGGTACGGCGGACGGCCGCGCACTCGCGCAGGAGCTCCTGGCGGCGGGGTATCAGGTGGCGGCCTCTGTTACGAGCCGCTACGGAGCGGAACTCCTCGCCGCATGCGACGGAAAGCTTGTCATCAATGAAGAGCCGCTCGACGAGGCGGCGCTCATCCGCTATGCCGCGTCACATGACGTGCAGGTCATCGTGGATGCCAGCCATCCCTATGCGGTCAATGTATCGAAAAACGCAATGATGGCAGCGAAGAAATTGGGCATCCCTTATCTGCGTTATGAGCGCAGTCTCACGGAGCTATCTGGCGAGATCCATATCGTCCATAGCTACGAGGAGGCTGCCTCGCAGTCATCTGCGCTCGGCAGACGCATCTTTCTCACGACGGGCAGTCATAATCTGAAGGCGTTCACGACAGCACCGGCCCTTGCGGATGCGGTGCTCATCGCGCGCGTCCTGCCGACAGCGGAGGTGCTCGCTCTATGTGAGGCGCTCGGTCTCACGCCGGCGCAGATCGTCGCATTGCAAGGGCCGTTCAGCACGGCGCTCAACCGGGAGCTTTTCCGGCGCTATCAGGCGGAGGTCATCGTGACGAAGAACAGCGGTCAGGTCGGCGGCACGGACACGAAGCTCGCCGCGGCGAAGGAACTCGGTCTGCCCGTCGTGCTCATCGACCGCCCGCAGCTCGCCTATCCGCATCTGGCACATACGTATGGAGAGGTCTTGTCTTTCCTCAAGCAACAGGAGGCAATCTGATGGAATATATCAAGAAGCCTATGGCAATCGAGCAGCGCAGTATGGAGATCATTGCGCCGCACCTAGCGCCCTATCATCTCGGGCCTGTCGAGACGAAAATCTATTCGCGCATCATCCATGCTGCGGGCGATGTGGAGTACGCGCCGCTCATCCATATCCACCCGCAGGCCATTGCCGCCGCTCAGGGGGCACTGCGCGGCGGCGCGTCAATTTTCACAGATGTGGAAATGGTCCGCACGGGCATCAACAAGCGGAAACTCGCATCTTTCGGTGGAGAAGTGCATTGCCTGATTGCAGATGCGGATATTGCAGCCGCTGCCAAGCAGCAGGGCATCACGCGCTCGATGGCGGCGATGCGTCAGTTCGGTCGGGCGCTCGATGGCAACATCGTCGCCATTGGCAACGCGCCGACAGCGCTTTTCGAGGTGCTGCGCCTCGTGGCGGAGGAGGATGTGCGGCCAGCCTGCATCGTCGGCATCCCTGTCGGCTTTGTCGGCGCAGCAGATTCCAAGGAGGCATTGCGTAAAAATACGCTGGTGCCCTACATCACGGTGGAAGGCACGAAGGGCGGCAGCCCCATCGCGGCGGCGGCAATCAATGCGCTCATGTACGATATCGATGACACGCGCTTTTGACGGCGGCGGAGGAGTGAGGAAATGAAGCGGAAGATTCCGCGTCTCGTCATCGCGGCGACGCAGAGCGGCGCGGGCAAGACGACGCTGGTCACAGGTCTTTTGGCAGCGCTGCGGGCGCAGGGGCTCAAGGTGCAGTCTTACAAGGTGGGACCGGACTACATCGATACGGGATTCCATGCGCTCGCGAGCGGCAGGCCGGCGCATAATCTCGATACATGGCTCGTTCCAAGAACCCGCCTGCGCGCGCTCTTTGCAGCAACAGCAGAAGATGCGGATATCGCTGTCATTGAAGGCGTCATGGGACTCTACGACGGCGGGCGGCAGGGCGTGAGTTCTACGGCAGAGATTGCCAAGGAACTCGATGCACCGGTGCTCCTCGTCATCGACGCGAAGTCTATGGGAGCTTCGGCAGCGGCGACTGCGCTCGGTTTCCGTGTGTATGATGCGGAGGTGACGCTCGCGGGCGTACTGCTCAACCGCCTTGGTTCTGCAACGCATGAGGCGATGATCCGCACGGCGATGTCGGGCGTCCATCTGCCTGTCTACGGCGCGGTGCATCGCGATGCGGGCCTGGTGCTGCCAGAACGTCATCTCGGCCTCACGCCGACGACGGAGCTCGAGGCTGCGGCCAAGGTGCGACGGATGGGAGAGGTGGTCGCGTCTTCTCTGGATCTGCCTGCCATCCAGCATTTGGCAGAGGCCGCGGCCCCCCTTGACATCAGCGGGACGGAGAAGGTGCTTTCCGCTGCGACTCGCGCTCTGCAGCCGGGGCGTGGGTTGCGCATCGGCATAGCGCGTGATGAGGCGTTCAGCTTTTACTATCCGACGAGTCTGCGTGTGCTCGAAGAGATGGGGGCGACGCTCGTTCCCTTCCGTCCGCTGCATGACGAGGCGCTGCCAGCGGTAGACGGTGTGCTGATCGGCGGCGGGTTCCCCGAGATGTTTGCCGCGCAGCTCGCGGCGAACACTGTCATGCGGCAAAGCATCCGGCAGGCAGCGGCTGCTGGCATGCCCATCTACGCCGAATGTGGCGGCTATATGTATCTCATGGATGAGCTTGTCGACTTTGCCGGCACGGCGCATGCGATGTGCGGCGTCTTTCCAGGCCGCGCAGCAATGCAGCAGCGGCTGCAGATGGTCGGCTATGTGGAGGCCTGCCTGCGCCAGGAGAGCGTCCTCGGCCCTGCGGGCACGGTTCTGCATGGCCATGAGTTCCATTTCTCAAAAGAGAGCGGCCAGGCGGCGATAGCGCGTCCCTTTATGTTTACGAAGCTGCGCAACGGCGAACAGTATGAGGCGGGGCAGCAGCGATATAGGGCGCTCGGCAGCTACTTGCACATCCATTTCGCCGGCTGCCCGGAGGCGGCGCGGCATTTTCTTATGCAGTGCCATGCGTATGCGGAGGAGGCAGGCAGATGAAGCAGGAGCGGGGAGAAATCATACTTGTGACCGGCGGTGCGCGCAGCGGCAAGTCGGCATTCGCTGAGCGCTATGTGGCCACGCATGGGAGGCGAATCGCCTACATCGCGACGGCGCAGGTGCTCGATGACGAAATGCGCTATCGCGTGGAGTTGCACAAGAGACGGCGCCCTGAGACATGGCGGACCTACGAGGCGCCTTTTGCCGCGGAACAGGCCATCGCGAAGGCTGCGTCGGACCGTGATACGATTCTTTTCGACTGTGTGACGATCTACCTGAGCAATCTGCTCTGTTCGTTTTCTGAGGAACAGATCGCAGATGAGGCCTTGGTTCACGCGCAGGCGGATGCGGCGATCGACCGCCTCATCGCCGCTGTCCGCACAGGCGGCGTCCGCTGCGTCTTCGTGACGAACGAGGTTGGCGCCGGTATCGTGCCGGAGCACAGGCTCTCACGTCTCTACCGCGACGCGGCAGGGCGGGCAAACCAGAGACTTGCCCAGGAGGCAGAGGCCGTATATCTCACGGTAGCGGGAATTCCCGTGAATCTTCGAAAATTGGCGGAGGAACAGCAATGACGGAAACCATCATGCTCATGGGCACAAGCTCCCATGTCGGCAAAAGTATTCTCGCGACAGCGCTCTGCCGCATCTTTTATCAGGCGGGCCGTCGCGTCGTGCCGTTCAAAGCGCAGAACATGGCGCTCAACTCCTATGTGACGAAGGACGGCGGCGAGATGGGACGCGCCCAAGTCGCACAGGCGGAGGCGGCAGGACTCGCGCCTATGGTGGATATGAATCCCGTCCTCTTGAAACCGACGGGGAATTCCTGCTCGCAGGTCATTGTCGATGGGAAGCCCATCGGAAACATGAGCGCGAGAGAGTATCACAAAGGGAAGTCCGTGCAGCTTTTCGGCCATGTGACAGCAGCACTCACCCGGCTCCAGCAACAGTTCGATACCATCGTCATCGAGGGGGCGGGCAGCCCGGCGGAGATCAACCTCAAGGAGGATGACATCGTCAACATGCGCGTCGCCAAATACCTGCAGGCGCCCGTGCTCCTCATTGCCGATATCGACCGCGGGGGCTCGCTCGCCGCGCTTGTCGGGACGCTCGAGCTGCTCGATGAAGAGGAGCGTGCGCTCGTCAAAGGACTCGTCATCAATAAGTTTCGCGGCGATGTCACGCTCATGACGCCCGCCGTCGATTTTCTTGAGCAAAAGACGGGCAAGCCGGTGCTCGGCATCGTGCCTTATCTCGAGCATCTCGGCATTGACGATGAGGACTCGGTCTCCCTGGAGGAGAAAGAGCATGAGGCAGAGCGGCAGAAGCAGACGAAGGAACTTCGTCTCGCGGTTGTCGAAACGCCGAAGATATCGAATTTTACGGATTTCGACGCACTCGCGGATGAGCCGGATGCCGAGGTGCTTTACGTGCGCGACGCGGAGGAACTGCTCGCGGCCGCGCCGGATGTCATACTGCTGCCAGGCTCGAAGAATACGACGGAGGATCTCCTCCACGTGCGCGAGAGCGGTCTCGCGCAGGCTATCCGCCAGCTCGTAGACGGCGGCACGCCGCTCGTCGGCATCTGCGGCGGCTATCAGATGCTTGGCGAGGAGATTGCCGACCCGCATCATACGGAGTCGTCGCACGATGTGGTCAAGGGACTCGGGTATCTGCCGATGAAGACGGTTTTCGCGGAAGAAAAGCGCACGGTACAGGTGGCAGCGGACTGCCCCGGCATGGAGTTCTATGATGGCGTGCTGATGGGGAAAGGCCTCAGCGGCTATGAAATCCATATGGGGCGCACGGAGTTTACCGCTCCGGTGCGTCATCCGTTCCATCTGACGCGCCAGGGAGAGAATGCTGTGAATATCTGGGATGGAGCGCTCAGCGAGGATGGGCGGGTCTTTGGCACTTATCTGCACGGCGTTTTTGATCACGACAGCTTCCGCCGCCAGTTTCTCAATGTGCTGCGGCTGCACAAGGGATTGCGGCCGCTGCCCGTCCAGCGCAACCGTCATTTGGAAAAGGAGCGCGCCTATGATCGTCTGGCGGAGACCGTGCGCAAGAGCCTCGATATGGAGAAGCTGGCCGCCATCATGGAGGGAAGGGCATGAAGATTGCCATCCTCGCTTTCCTTATCGACGCCATCGTCGGCGATCCGCAGTCGCGGTTCCATCCGGTCGTCCTCATCGGGAAACTCATCAGCGGTTTCGAGCGCCTGCTGTACCGCAAAGAGGATTCGGACGCGCGGAAATTCGCCTGCGGGGCGCTGCTCGTGCTGCTCGTGCTGTTGCTTTCCTATGAGGCGGCGGCGTGCATTCTGTATCTTTCCTATCAGCTGCCGTTTGCCTGGGGCAGCAGCCTGGTCTCTGCGTTCTTGTTGTCGTTTACAATCTCTCCGAAAAGCCTCGCGAAAGCGGGCAGGGAGATCTATGTGCTACTGGCGCGTGACGATCTCGCTGGCGCGCGCAAGCGCGTCGGCTGGATTGTCGGGCGTGAGACGGAGCAGCTCGATGCGGGGGAGATTTCTCGCGCGACCGTCGAGACCATCGCTGAGAATACGACAGACGGCATCATCGCGCCGCTGTTCTTTTTCGCCATCGGCGGCATGCCGCTTGCGGTTTTGTACCGCGCCGCGAATACGATGGATTCGATGCTCGGCTACAAGAACGAGAAATATCTTTATTTTGGCAGGGCGGCTGCCCGTCTCGACGATGTGCTGAGCTATATCCCCGCGCGCATCACGGGACTCCTTTTCGTCGTGAGCGCCGGATTCCTCGGCTTTGATGTGCGTCACGCGCTCGCCGTCATGCGAAGGGACGCGGCGAAGCACCCGAGTCCGAACGGCGGCTATGCGGAGGCGTCGATGGCCGGGGCGCTGCACATCCGCCTCGGCGGCTTCAATACGTATTTCGGCAAAAAGACGTTTCGCGCTTATATGGGGGATGCCATCGAACAACTGGCGCCACATCACATCATGGAGAGCATCCGCATGATGTATACGGCGACAGTGCTGTTCCTCATCACTGCGTACCTCGTGTTCGAGATTATGAAATATTGAACTTGATGCTGTGGCTTTTGCGTATCGCTCAGGAACCTATGGGAGGGAGACGTTTGCGTTCATTTTTCACCGCGTTGCAATTCCTCACGCGCATCCATCTGGTGGAGCAGCGTGATCTGACGGCGGCTGACTTCGGCAGGTCGACGCGCTGTTTCCCGCTCGTCGGCGCTGTACTCGGCGCGCTCTATCTGCTGGCGGCATGGCTCCTTGGTGCCTGGCACGGCGGGATATCCCATACGGGAGCCGCTGTGCTCGTCCTGTTGCCGATCCTTTTGACGGGCGGTCTGCACTGCGATGGCTTTATGGATACGGTGGACGGGCTTTTTTCCGGTCGCAGCCGTACGCGTATGCTCGAGATCATGAAGGACAGCCGCACGGGATCCTTCGGCGTCGTTGCCTTCGGTGTCTGTCTGCTCCTCGATTGGTCACTCATGTTGGATCTGCTGGCGGCGTCGGCGGTGCTCCTGCCGGCCCTTTTTCTCATGCCTGTTGTCGGTCGCATGGCGATGGTGCACGCCATTGCTTGTTTCCCGTATGCGCGGCCCGAGGGTATGGGAAAGGCATTTGCCGCAGCGGCGGACGGGCGGACGCGGGGCATCGCGGCGGTTACGGCGGCGTTCTGCATCCTGCCGTGGGGGCCGCTGCCACTCCTGCTCAGCTTGGCGGCGCTTTTCGTGGCGACGCTCTTTGACCGCTACGCGGCATCAAAGCTCGGTGGTTTGACGGGAGATGTCTACGGCGCGACGGAAAAGCTCACGGAGACGCTGCTGTTGCTGCTCTTCTGGGGCGCGGCTGTGTTCTGGGGGAGCGCACCATTCCTGAAAGGATGGCTGCTTCTATGGAACTGACCGCACGCGTTCCCGGCTCCTGCGGCGAGCTCGTTCAGGGCTGGCTGCGCGGCGAGCCGTTCCTCGTGACGTGTCCGATCGACCGCTATACCAGCGTGCGCGTATCAGGAGAGTTGCAGGGGCTACGGGGGCTCGGTGAAAAGGCGCGGCGCGCGTTGGAACTCACGCTGAATACCTTGGGGCAGGGGACCTTCCCTTGGGGGATGGAACTGACAAGCGAGCTGCCGAGGGGGAAGGGCATGGGATCATCGAGTGCTGATATCGCCGCGGTCGTTGCTGCTGCGAGCGCGGCACTTGGCAGATCGTTCTCTCCAGAGGAGATTCTGCACATCGCTGTGCAGATCGAGCCGACGGATGCGACGTTTTTTCCGGGCGTGGTAGCGCTCAACCAGGTCACGGGGCGGGTTTTCCGAAGGTATGGCGATCTGCCGTCCCTGCCGTTGGCGCTTTTTGATACGGGAGGCTGTGTCGATACGGTCTCCTTCCATGCGGAGGAGATGCGCCGCTCAGGTGAAAGGGCGCGACATGATTGGGGACGTCTGCTCGGGCACCTGACGGAAAACGTGCAGGCGCTGGCGGCGGCGACGACGCTGAGTTCCTGCTGGAATGAGGAGATTCTGCCCAAGCGGCATTTCGCGGCCATCCGGTCGGTTGTACGCAGAAGCTGTGCACTCGGCATGGTAGCCGCACATAGCGGCACAGTCATCGGCGTGATTTTGCCGCAGCAGGATGAAGCGGCAGCGGCAGAGAGGCTGCGCGTGATGCTGCCGGATCTCGCGTACCTCGGCCGGAGTCGGCTCATCTCCGGCGGCATTTCTCTGACAGGAAGTATCGGATGAAATTGCGTGAAGTTGATAGTATGTCCAGGAAGGAAAGAGGCGATGCGCGTGGAACGCTTTGTCCACGGTGGGAATGTTTATGAACCATGCGGCGAGGGGAGGTCGTGGCTTGATTTTTCTGCCAATATCAATCCGCTCGGACTGGCGGAGCACGTTCGCACGGCTATCCTTTCCCAGGTGGAGGCTGTCGTTCATTACCCTGATCCGCAGGCGCGGAAACTGCGTGCGGCGCTCTCTGCTCATTACGAGGTGTCGCAGGATGCTCTCGTTCTCGGCAACGGCGCGGCAGAGCTTTTTTATCTGTACTTCCATGCGCTGCAGCCGAGACGCGTTCTCCTGCCGGTGCCGTCTTTCAGTGAGTATGAGCGGGCGGCGCTGGCGGCCGGGAGCGGGATCGAGTATTTGCCGCTGCCTGTGGGACGCGGTTTTTCTCTCTCTGCGGCCGAGCTCTTTGATGGGGCGCAGCGCACGGGGGCGGATGTGCTCATACTCGGCAATCCCAACAATCCGACAGGTACCAAGTTCCTGCGGGAGGATCTCGTGTGGCTCTCAGAGCATCTGACATCCATCGGCTGCGGCCTCGTGGTCGATGAGTCATTCCTTGATTTTCGCCGCGATGAGGAACGTTATACCCTGAGGCATGAGGCAGCACGTCTGCCGCATCTGCTCCTCATCCGCTCCCTCACGAAATTTTTCGCACTGCCGGGACTGCGGCTCGGCTTTGCCGTCGCGCAGCCGTCGCTCGTCCGCAGGTTGGAGCGTCACAAGGATGTATGGAACGTCAACGTGCTTGCGCAGGCCGCTGGCTGTGCTGCCCTTTGCGAGACGGCCTATCAGGAGAAAACGCGTGCGCTGGTAGCGGAGGAGAGCGCCTTTCTCACACGTGAGATTGCTGCACTGCCAGATGTGCGTGTTTACCCATCCGGCGTGAATTTCCTGCTTGTGTCGTTCGCCGATGCAGAGGACGCGGCGGCAAGCGTGGAGGGGCTGCGCAGGCGTGGCATCCTCGTGCGCGATTGCAGCAATTATCCGGGCATGGGCAGGGGATTCCTGCGCGTTGCGGTGCGGAAGCGGGAAGAAAATGAACGGCTGCTTGCGGCGTGGCGAGCAGTCTTGCAGGAAAGGACTCAGATATCATGACAAAAATCATCTATGTGCGGCACGGACAGACGGAGTGGAACACAGCGGGACGCTATCAAGGGCAGTCGGACGTGGAACTCACGGCTGCTGGCAGGGAGCAGGCAGCAAAGCTGGCTGCGCATTTCCCCGTAGAAAAGGTGCATGCTGTCTACTCTAGCAATCTCAAGCGCGCGCTGGAAACGGCTGCCTGCATTGCGGAGGTGAAGGGACTCGAGGTCCAGCCGCGCGCGGCGCTCCGGGAGCTTTCCTTTGGCGATTGGGAAGGGCTGACCTATGAGCAGATCACCGAGAGATGGCCGGAGGCGCTGCATGATTTCTTCGCTCGCCCCGATCTGCTGGATATTCCGCACGGCGAGAGCTTTCAGATCCTGCAGAAACGTGCGCTTGCCTGCATCGACGAACTCGTCGCTCAGCATGACGGTGAGACGATCGTTGTTGTCGCCCATGGCGCTATTCTCAGATCCATCCTCACGGCGGCGCTCCACATGGATCTTCGCTATGTATGGACCATTCGCCAGTTCAACACGGCGGTGAATATCGTTTGCTATGAAAAAGAAGGCACCACCGTCGAGCTCATCAACAGCACGGCGCATCTGTCTCTTTGAGGTGACGGACGCCAGAGCCAGAGGGAGCAGCGTGCGGGCGTGTCTGGATGGACGGTGTGTGGGAGAGCGGCATCCATCCACACACGCAGAAATTTTGTGACGCTCAAATATTTTATCTTGCGTTTCTCTCAAGACCGTGTTATAATAGCATTCGTTCGGGACGTAGCGCAGTTTGGTAGCGCGCTTCCTTGGGGTGGAAGAGGTCGTGGGTTCAAATCCCGTCGTTCCGACCATTGATGATGATAAGACCGCTGCTGGGGGCTGATGCCTTCAGCGGCGGTTTTTTTGATAAGGAGAAACCATGAGTATTTTGAATGTACAGCATGTATCGCACAGCTATGGCGGACGTGAGATTTTTGAAGATGTTTCCTTCCGACTGCTCAAGGGCGAGCATGTCGCCCTGGTCGGCGCGAACGGCGAGGGAAAGACGACGTTCCTCTCCATTCTGACGGGGAAGCTGACGCCGGATGCCGGTACCGTGGAATGGGCGCGGCGCACCTCCGTCGGCTATCTCGACCAGCATGCCTCGCTCGTGCCGGGCATGACGATTCGTGAGACGCTGCGCACGGCATTTGACACGATGATGCAGCAGGAGAAAGAGATGCTCGCGGCCTACGATAAGATGAGTGAGGCGACGCCCGAGGAGATGGAGCGTCTGTTGCAGGATGTCGGCGATATCCAGAACCTCCTGGAGGCGGGCGGCTATTACACGATCGACGCGCGCATCGAGGAGGTCGCAGGAGGGCTCGGACTGCGCGACGTGGGCCTGGAGCGGCGCGTTGATGAGCTTTCGGGCGGACAGCGAACGAAGGTACTGCTGACGAAACTCCTCCTGGAGAATCCGGACATCCTGATCCTCGATGAGCCGACGAATTATCTTGACGCCGAGCATATTGCCTGGCTCACGACGTATCTGCAGAACTATGAGAACGCGTTCATCCTCGTCTCGCATGACGTCCCGTTCCTCAATGCAGTCACGAATGTCATCTGGCATGTCGAGAATCTGAAGCTCACGCGCTATACGGGAAGCTATGAGCATTTCGAGGAAATGGCAGCGCTCAAGCGCAGGCAGGAGGCAGCGGCTTACGAGCGCCAGCAGGCGGAGATTGCGCGCGAGAAGGATTTCATCCAGCGCAACAAGGCGCGCGTTGCGACGCGCGGCATGGCGAACAGTCGCCAGAAGCGTCTTGACAAGATGGAGGTCCTCACGAAGCGCGCGCAGCGGCCGAAGGCGCACTTCCATTTCGATGTGGACAGGACGCCATCGCGGTTTGTGCTCGAGGCGAAACGACTGGTGCTCGGCTACGATACGCCGCTGACGACGCCCGTAGACATCCGCGTAGAGCGCGGCAGGAAGATCGCCATCCGCGGCACGAACGGACTGGGAAAATCGACGCTGCTCAAGACACTGCTCGGCATGCAGCCGCCGGTCTCCGGCACGGTGGAGCGCGGGGACTTTGTCTCCGTCGGTTATTTCGAGCAGGAGAGTCCTGCGGGGAATCAGAATACCGCGCTGGAGGAGTTTTGGCAGGCATATCCCGGCCGCTCGAACTTCGAGGTTCGCGCGGCGCTCGCTGCCTGCGGGCTGACCAATGAGCACATCACGACAAAGATGCTCGCGCTCTCCGGCGGCGAGGCGGCACGCGTGCGGCTCGCGAAGATCATTGAGCAGCCGGTCAACCTGCTCGTGCTCGATGAGCCCACGAATCATCTCGATGTCGAGGCGAAAAAGGAATTGCAGCGCGCCCTGCGCGAGTACAAAGGAACGCTGCTGCTCGTCTCCCACGAGCCGGAGTTCTACGAGGGCTGGGTCGATACTGTCTGGAATATCGAGCGCTGGACGACGAAGGTGGTCTGAGCCTGGAAGGTGTAGAAGGTGACAGGAGGTCAGATAAGCATGTCCATCGAGAAAGTGAAAGCATATTTTTCATCGCTGGGAGAAGCGGAGCGAATCCTGGAGTTTGCACAGTCTACGGCAACGGTCGAGCTGGCCGCGGAAGCGGTGGGCTGTACGCCGGGCATGATTGCCAAATCCCTGACGTTCCTCGTGGACGATGCGCCACTTCTCGTGGTGCTGGCCGGCGATGTGCGCGTGGACAACCACAAGTTCAAGGCGGCGTTTCATAGGAAAGGGCGCATGATTCCCTTTGACGCAGTGGAGGGTTATATCGGACACGCGCCGGGCGGCGTCTGTCCGTTCTGCCTCAAGGAAGGCGTTCCCGTGTACCTCGATGCCTCGCTCCGCCGCTTCGAGACAGTTTACCCGGCGGCTGGCAACGACCACAGCGCCATCCGACTGACACCGGAGGAACTCTATGCGTTCGCGGGGGCGGCGGGCTGGGTCGACATTGCCAAGACCGCACAATGATGTACCGCGCCCACTATTGACAGATGATATATGATTTGCTAGACTGAAAAAAGCGATGAAGAGGAGAAGTAGCGCTGCCGAAGCGAGGCCGTGAGGGTGTGAGACGGTCAGAGGCGTGAAGGGCACCTTGGAGCTTAGCTTACAACCGTAGAATTTGAGGTGGGCTCCCTTTTGAGGAGTCAATCAGGGTGGAACCGCGGAACTCGCAGCGACGAGTCTCGTCCCTGTAACGATTTTGTTGCAGGGCGGGGCTCTTTTTGTTTTGCCTTGCAAGCATTCAGCAGAGGAGATGTCCCTATGAAATTTCAGGAAATCATCCTGACGCTCAAGCAGTTCTGGAATGAGCAGGGCTGCATTCTCGGCGAGCCTTACGATGTGGAGAAGGGCGCCGGCACGATGAATCCCTCCACGTTCCTGCGTGTGCTCGGCCCGGAGCCGTGGCACGTCGCCTACGTCGAGCCGTCCCGCCGCCCGGCGGATGGCCGCTATGGAGACAACCCGAACCGCCTTTACCAGCACCACCAGTTCCAGGTCATCATGAAGCCGTCTCCGGACAATATCCAGGAGCTCTATCTTGCGAGCCTCGAGCGCCTCGGCATCGACCCGAAGCAGCATGACATCCGCTTCGTGGAAGACAACTGGGAGTCACCGACGCTCGGCGCTTGGGGACTTGGCTGGGAAGTCTGGCTCGACGGCATGGAGATCACGCAGTTCACGTATTTCCAGCAGGTCGGCAGCCAGGATGTGCGGCCTGTGGCATCGGAAATTACGTACGGCCTCGAGCGGCTCGCCATGTATATCCAAGGCGTCGAGAACGTCTATGATATCCAGTGGACGGACGATTATACGTATGGTGATGTGTTCCACCAGAATGAGTATGAGCAGTCCGTCTATGCGTTCGATCTCTCGGATGAGGCACTGCTCTTCGACCTCTTCGATAAGTACGAAAGGGAAGCGGTGCGCGTCATCGGCAAGGGGTATGTGCATCCGGCCTATGACTATGTTCTCAAGTGCTCGCATACGTTCAATCTCCTCGACGCGCGCGGTGCCATCAGCGCGACGCAGCGCGCGGCCTTCATCGGCCGCGTGCGCAAGCTCGCGCGTCTCTGCGCGGAGTGCTATCTGAAACAGCGTGAGGAGCTCGGCTATCCGATGCTTCACAGGGGGGAGAAGTAATATGGCGAAGGATTTATTACTCGAAATCGGCACGGAAGAAGTCCCGGCGCATGTGATGCCAGGCGTCCTTGCTCAGCTCAAGGAGCGCGCGGAAAAAGCGTTTCAGGAAAATCGCATCGCATTCGCGTCAGTGCGCACGCTCGGCACGCCGCGCCGCATGGCGCTGCTCGTAAAGGATCTCGCGGAAAAGCAGGCGGATGTCACGAGCGAGAACCGCGGCCCGTCGGTCAAGATCGCTTTTGACGCCGATGGCAAACCGACAAAAGCGGCGCAGGGCTTCGCACGCGGCCAGCATGTTGCGCCGGAGGATCTCGTGGAGAAGGACGGCTATGTCTACGCGGTCGTACATGAGACGGGCAAGGAGACGGCAGAGCTTCTGAAGACGCTCCTGCCGGAGCTCATCTGTGCGCTCTCGTTCCCGAACAACATGCGCTGGGGCAGTCTGGAGTTCAAGTTCATCCGTCCGATCCGCTGGCTCGTTGCGCTCTTTGATAGCGAAGTGATCCCGTTCGAGGTGGCCAATGTCATCTCCGGGCGCGTTTCGCGCGGTCATCGCTTCCTTTCCCAGGGAGACTTCTCGATTGCAAAGGCTGACGACTATGAGAAAGACTGCGAAGCGCAGTACATCATCGTCGATCCGGAGAAGCGCAAAGCGATGATCCGTGCGCAAATCGAGGCTGTCGCCAAGGAGAACGGTGGACGTGCGGAGATTACAGATGACCTGCTCGAAGAAGTGCTCTATCTCGTCGAGTACCCGACGGCGCTCTGCGGCCGGTTCGAGGAGAAGTACCTGCAGCTCCCGCCGGAGGCGGTCATCACGCCGATGCGCGATCATCAGCGGTATTTCCCGGTCAAGGATGATGCGGGCAAGCTCCTGCCGCTCTTCATCACCGTGCGCAACGGCGGCAAGGAATATCTCGAGACGGTCCAGCACGGCAATGAGCGCGTGCTGCGCGCCCGCCTGGCCGACGCGCAGTTCTTCTTTGATGAGGATCGCAAGAAGAGCCTCGAGGAACACCGCGACAAGCTCAAGACTGTTGTATTCCAGCAGGGGCTCGGTACGATGTACGAGAAGACGGAGCGCCTCGCGCAGCTCGCGGACTTCATCGCGGATGAAATCGGTGCCGATGAGAAGGCGCACAAGCACGCGAGACGCGCGGCACTCCTCTCAAAAGCAGATCTCGTGACGGGGATGGTCACGGAGTTCACAGAGCTCCAAGGCATCATGGGCCGCGAGTACGCAAAGCTTGACGGTGAGTGTGAGAAGGTCGCCATTGCCATTGATGAGCACTACATGCCACGCTTTGCAGGGGATGCGCAGCCGCAGACGACGGCGGGCCGCATTGTGAGCACGGCGGACAAGATTGATACGATCGTCGGTACGTTCCATCTCGGCAAGATTCCGACGGGCTCGCAAGATCCGTTCGCGCTGCGCCGCCAGGCACTCGGCCTCGTTCACATGGTGATTGAGGCGAAGTATCATCTGAGCATCTCGCGCCTCGTCGCGAAGGCCATGGATCTCTATGGTATCACGGAGGCGGAGGAGCGCGCGAAGATGCAGGCGGATGTGGCGGAATTCCTGCGTCTGCGCCTCCGAAATGTGCTTGAGGCCGAGCAAATTCGTTACGATGCCGCGGATGCTGTCCTCGGCGATGTCGATGACATCTATAACGTGCTTCTGCGTGCGCGCGCCGTGACCGCTTTTACTGGTCAGAAAGATGCTGCACAGTCGATGCAGGCTTTCGTCCGTGTCGCGAATATCGCGCGCAAGAGCGCCGCAGAGACGATTTATCCCGAGCGCTTTCATATTGCAGAGGAAATGGCGCTCTATCAGGCGTACACATCGACAAAAAGCGCAGTGGAAAGTCTTGTCAGCGGGGAAGATTTTGAGGGCGCAATCGATGCCCTCACCGAACTTGCTGCGCCAATCGACGCTTTCTTTGACAACGTCATGGTCATGGATAAGGATGAAGCAATAAAAGATAACCGTCTCGCGCTTCTGCGCGGTGTTGATGGCATCATCCGCGAGGTCGCAGACTTCACGAAGCTCGTCACGGCGTGAGAGAGGGCTATCCATGCAGCTTTTGAAAATGCCCTTGGGAAACGAAATGTTTTTCTCCTCAGAGCGGCAGGTGGCGGACGATGTGTTCGTGCATCTGGAAGAAAGCGCCGAGGGTTCGGCACATCATCTTGCGAAATGCGCCTCTGCGAGTTCTGCGGCTGTGGTGATGATCTACCAAGATCTTGGCTTCCGTGGATATTCCGCGTCCTAGGTGGGATACCTATCCTGCGAAGAACTCGCAGTGTCTCGTTGTGATGCATACAACGCGGAAGCAGAAGCGTAAGAGGGTTTTGCGCTGATCTTATTTACTAAAGCTGTATTTGCTTGAAAAAATTAAGGTAGAAAAGTATTATAATAAAAAGCAGATATCGTACCATTCTCAACAGTCGTTCTTTGCATAGAACGGCTGTTTTTGTACCACGGGACACATGAAGATCCACTGAGTGTTATGCGATGAGCTTGTTTCACTTGATCCGGTTTTCTTCTATGTCGTAGGTCAGTGTTTCTGCCACGGTTTCTTTTCCCTTTTCGATGCTGACGACGTGTCCGTAGAACGTCACGGTTTGCTCGTTCCAGTTGCAGCTCGCGCTTTCCGCACGGATAATGAGACCAGGGCGCTGCAGTGTGACACGGCCGAAGAGCACAGCAGCTGGTGTGAAGCCCTCAAGACAGACGGCATCTGCGGAGAAGTGTAAATCATCGCCGACATGCATCTGCACATTTCCCTGGCCCCAGATTTCGAGTTCCGTCGCACTGACCTGCGCGTCATCCATCTGTGTGATGCGGTTGCCGAAGATGACTGTGACATGCCCTATGAGGTGATATCTGCCAGTGGTTTCGTCAAATGTGGTGTTATCGGCGCTCACCGTTGGCTTTTGCGGTGCAGATACGGCTGCAACAGGAGGAATGAGGAAAAAGAATACGGACAGGAAAATCAATAAGAAATGGCATAAGCGTCGCATAATCGGTCATCCTCCTCAAGGAAGCGTTGATAATAAGAAGCTCCGTCAATCAGCAGCTTCTTAGCCTTTGAGAAACTGGCATGTCAAAAGGTGTATGGTATTTGCAAGATATATATAAATATTATATCACATTTGTTTTGGAAAGTATCGTGCCTCATTTGACGGTATTGTCCGTTGGCTTCGTATTGCAATTTTTACTGGAAACCTTATTGCGTGCATGATATAATTCAAAGGTCGGGGACTAGGATGATAGGGGTTCTCGCGGTCATAAGCTATATGATTTTGCGCCCCTTTATAGGGTTCTCGCTATTTTGCAAATTTCAGGCTAGAAGCCTGCGCGATACAGGGCGGTGTTTTCCATCAATACACAAGAGTCACTTGAACAGAAATCGAGCAAGGGCGAATCGTTTCTGAAGGGAACGTTCATCCTTACGATTGCCGGTTTTGTCGTCAAGGTTATCGGTTCCTTGAATTGGATTTTTGTTTCGCGGATTTTGGGCGGTGAGGGTATCGGCCTTTACCAGATGGCGTTTCCCATTTATTTTCTCGCGATGACGGTTTCCCAGGCCGGCGTGCCGGTAGCGATTTCCATCATTACGGCGGAACGTGTGGCCCTCAAAGATATCTGGGGGGCTAAGCGTGTCTTCCGCATTTCGATGACCTTCATGTTGCTCACTGGTATCATTTTTTCCGTGCTGACCTTTTTTGCGGCAGATTGGCTGATTGATTTCCATTTTATCCGCGATGCGCGCGCTAAGATGGCAGTACAGGTGCTGGCACCGACGGTCTTCTTTGTGACGCTGCTGGCGAGCTCCCGCGGCTACCTGCAGGGGTGGCAGCGGATGACGCCGACGGCTGTTTCCCAGATTGTCGAGCAGATTTTCCGCGTGGTTACGATGATCCTGCTCGCAGATCTCCTGCTGCCGTGGGGACTTGATTACGCGGCCGCTGGCGCATCGCTTGGCGCACTGGCGGGAGCGGTCACGGGACTCATCGTCCTCGTTTATTTCCATTGGAAACTCGACCGCGATATCGAGCGCGATTACGGCAAGGAACTTGCGCCACCGCCGGGAGGGGGGCAGGAGTCTGCTGCGAAAATCATGAAACGCATCTTCATGCTCTCTCTGCCGGTTTCCGCCTCGAGTCTCATGCTGCCAGTCGTCTCAAACCTCGATCTCATGATTGTTCCGCAGCGCTTGGAGGTTGCTGGATACAGTATCAATGAGGCGACGGAGTTGTTCGGCTATCTCACGGGCATGGCGGTGCCGCTGGTCAATCTCTCGACCATCCTCACGGCCTCCATGGCCATGAGCATCGTGCCAATCATCTCTGAAGCGCGCGCGCTCAAGCAGATGGGGCGCGTGTACTTACAGACGGCGGCGTCTGTCCGCATTTCCAATTTCGTCTGCTTCCCGGCCTTCATCGTTGTCTTTGTCCTCGCGACACCGATTGCTTCTTTGATATATAATGCGCCCGGAGCGGGACCTGCGGTGATGATTTCAGCGTTTTCGATTGTCCTGCTCGGTTTGCATCAGGTATCGACGGCCATCCTCCAGGGACTTGGCCATCCGACGATTCCGATGGTGAACATGATCTTGGCTGCGGCAGCGAAGGTCTTCCTGAACTGGAATCTTACGGCGATTCCCTGGCTGGGCATCATGGGGTCTGCCTGGGCTACGGCGGCTGATATGGGCGTTGCGGCGATTATCAACCTCTTTTTCATTTACAGGTTTATCGGGTATCGTATGGAGATGCCGCAGCTGATCAAGACGGTCGCCTCGTCTGCGGTGATGGCTGTGGCGGTTAAGGGGTTCTATGATTTCACCTTGAGTTGGTGGGGCATCGGTGCTGTTTCGACGTTCGGGGCTGTATTCTTCGGCTGTTTTGTCTACATTTTCGTAATGATACTCATCGGCGGCATTCTGGAAGAGGATATGCAGCGGATTCCTATGATCGGCCGTTACAGCATCCGCTTTTTACGCGCCATCGGCGTGTTCAAGGCGAAAAAAGAAACCGCAGAAAATGCGGCGCAGGAGGATGTGGAAAAATGAAACGTCTTGTTCTCGCTTATAATCCTGTGTCTGGGCACGCGGCGTTCAAGCGGAAGCTAGACTGGATCATCAAGGAATTTCAGAAGCGCAACTGCATGGTGATTCCATATCGTACGCTTCGGCATAACCACCATTTTCATGAATTTGTTCGTGAGGCCGCACCGGATGGCATTATCGCGGCCGGTGGTGATGGCACGGTGCATGAGATTGTGAATCTCGTGATGCGGCACGGGATTTCCCTGCCTATCGGCATCATTGGCAGCGGCACGTCGAATGATTTCGCGACGTATCTGCACATCAATGATGATTTTGATGCTTATTTTGATGCCATTGCTATGGGTAGCACGCGCGCGGTAGACCTCGGGCGCGTGGGGGAGGAATATTTCATCAATGTGGCGAGCGCGGGGATGATGACAGGCATTGCGCATGAGGTGCCCTCACGTCTCAAGAATGCGTTGGGAAAATTCGCGTATTATTTGCGCGGCATCGGCGAGCTGCCTAAGATGCGTGCCATGCAGTTCCATGTGAAAGCGGATGGCAGGGAATATGACTTCGACGGCTATCTTTTCGTCATCGTCAACAGTGCGACAGTAGCGAGTCTGCATGACGTCGCCCCCTGCGCTGCCATCGATGATGGAATGCTGGATTTTCTAGCCATCCGCAAGGGAAATGTACCGCAGCTCATGCGCGTGGGTACCGAGCTGCTAGCTGGTCATTCTGTACTGGAGAATCCGCATATATTGCATATCCAGGCGAGTAGCTTCGAGGTAACATCGGATGCGCCGCTGGTAAGCGATCTCGACGGTGAGGCAGGGCCGGCACTGCCGCTCAAAGTAGAGACAGTGCCGCGGGCTGTGCAGGTTTTCTGCTTTACCTAATCGGCAGTTCAGGAGTTTTTATCAGAAGTTTTTTCTATGTGATGTGTGCTGATGCGGGGAGATTCGAGATAATCACGGCTGGCGAGATCAGGCTGTGGCAATGTGAGTTCCCGCAGTTCGGTGGCGCGCAGATCTAAACATAACATGCGTTGAAGCGGCGATAAGTCTTTCAGGGGCTTTCGCCGCTCCTTGTCGTTCAGGTAGTTACCGATTTTCGTGAGGATGGGCAGGCGCGCAGTGCGCTTGGCAGCATGCAGCAAGGAGGTGCCGGAGCCTGCTTTTGCGGCAAGCACCCGTAGATAGGCTGGACCGCAGGTGGCGCAATATTTGGCTTCTCTCTGCGTGAAGCCCATGAGGATATGGAGTAGTATGCGCGAGAGGCTACTGAAAGGATAGCGCCGCGTACCCAGGTGATAAAGACATTCCTGCCAACTGGTAGCGATGTGGACAGCGCGGAGCAAGCGATGCTCCAGCCCTTCGCGCATGTCAGCGGTATTTTGTAAGTCGCACTCCGCCATCACGTGCAATCTGGCGAGCAATGCGCGATACAGAAACTCTTGCTGTGGGTAGCGCGATGGGAAAATACTTTTCAGCATAACGAGCGTGTTTTGTGGCATGACTTCAGCAAGCACCTTCCAATCGGGGGGAGTTGTGGCAAAAGGTGCTGGCAGATTCGCATGTGTGAGCTCTGAACGGATTCCTGAGGCGCTGGCATAGCAACAGGAAAGTGCCTGTTCATGATAGCCAGCGCCACAGCGCGGAATGAGGAGGGGCTGCAGGCCGGGAGCGAACTGGCGGATTGCGCGCAGGTATTCGATGGCGAGAATGTTGTTTGGCTGGTGCACGAGGTCGCCACAGTCTGGGAAAGATGCGGTGAGTGCTGAAGTGAGTGCCGCGGCATACGGGAGGCCGCCCGTAATTCCCATATGGAGCGCCGCCTGGATCTCAGGCGAATCGATGGTGTGCGCAATGGCTGAGAGTGTGGCGAGATGGTCTGTCTCTGCACCGAAGGCGAGATGTGTCGCACAGCCGAGAGCAGAGAGCATTCTGACGCCACCTGCGGCGAAGTGCTGCGCACTCCGGCAAGCGAAGGCGTAGGGGAGTTCTAGTACGAGGTCGCTGCCGTTCTCGACGGCGAGTTCGGCACGCTGCCATTTGTCGAGGATGGCAGCCTCCCCGCGTTGCGTGAAGCTGCCGCTCATGATGGTGACGATCTGTGCCCTAGGAAATTGTGCTCTGACGCGTCTGATCTGATAGGCGTGGCCGTTATGGAAGGGATTGTACTCGGCAATGATGCCGATGACAGGGGATGTAAACATAAATACCTCCGAAGGGGATGCATGATGAGAGAGGTAGAAACGCCTCATAACGTAAGAAAGCTGTGCAAAAGCATTGCTTTTGCACAGCTTTCTTTGTCTAGAAGGATGGGGATGCACTTGTTGGCAGGGTGTCGCTGTGATACAGCAGTTTCGCTTTGAGTTCACGGTATTTTCGCGTGTAGTACGGGCCGTCCTGCGCTTCCCTGTGATCGAAGCCATAGGCGCGGCGGCTCACAGCGAGGATGGGGGGAGCCTGAATGCGTTTGGCGATAGCCATGCCAGAAAAGAGGTTCCACCAGCGCTCGAGGTCCTCGATAAATGCTTGGGCAGTGGGGAAATATTTCTGCACGAGGCCAGGGGAGCAGCCGAGATTTTCCTCGACCGTTCCCTGCGTGTACCAAGTCAGCAGGTCCTCCGGCGTAGCCTTCTGCCAGCGCTCGATGAAGGAACGGAAGAGATAATCGTGATACGGATAACGGATAGGATCGCCCTTTCCCTCATCTACGTTTTGCGCGCTGGAGAGCTCTGCGCTCGGGACGATATCGATGATGCCTTGCGGGATGACTTCCCGGGCGTAGATAGTATCGTTCAGGTAGTGTGCGAGCTCGTAGACCTGGTGCTTCCAAAGATCAGCAAGCGCCGCGAGGAATCCCGACTGATCGCCATAGAGTGTGGAGTAGCCTACCGTCGTCTCCGCTTTGTTGGCATTGCAGGTAAAGCCGCCCCCGAAGGCGGCCGCGGCACCTGCAAGCACGCGCGCGCTGCGGTCGCGCGCCTGGATGTTCTCCATGACAAAGGATGAAACATGCAGGTGATGTGCTGACTTGTCTGCGAGATTGGTGACGGGGAGCGTTTCCAGCTGTTCTTTTGTAAGGTCGACAGATTCCTGAATAGGGACGATCATATACTGACAGCCGAGATTCTCCGCCAGTTGTTCGGAGAGGCTGCGCGTTGTCTTTGAGTTGAAGACGCTCGGCATATTGACGAGCAATAGATTCTCCGGGGCGATGATCTTGGCATAGAGCGCAGCGGCCACCGCGGAATCGATGCCGCCCGAGATACCAATCACGACTTTCTTCATGTGGATGCCAGTGAGGAATTCGCGGATGCCATAGGTGAGTGCCCGGTAGATATGCGCGATGGCAGGCGCGTGTTCCTGCGTGACCTCCGGCAGTGCGTCAATATGCGCAAGCTCTGTGCAGCATAGTGTTTCCTCGTAAGCAGGGCAGACGCTGATGACGCGCCCGTTCGCGTTATAGACAGTACTGGAACCATCGAAGGTGTAGATGGTCTTGCCGTTGTTCTGCAGGCCGATGTTGTTGACGTAGAAAAGCGGCGTATGCGCAGCCTTCGCTTCCGCGCCGAAGACGCGGTTGCGTTTCTCGTTCTTGCCCAGCGTATAGGGGGAGGCGGAGATGTTGACGAAGAAGTCGATATCGTGGTGGCGATTGAGCTCAGTGAGCGGCGTCAGGCTGTAGTCGTCGCTCCAGCCGTCCTCGCAGAGCAGACCGCCGATGCGATACCGCTCTCCGTGGATGTCGAGCGTCAGCGGGGAGAGGAGACGCTCTGCCGTCGTGCCGATCTCCCGCGCGAGCTTCTGGAGGCTGAAAAAATGACGGGTATCATCGAACTCACGATAGTTTGGCAGCAGCGTCTTGATGATAAAGGGGTACGGCATGTTGTCCGGTGCGATGAGACGACCATTCTGGGCGCAGAAGAGCGCATTGTATTTGCGCACGCGGCCGTCATTGTTCTTCTTTTCCCAGTCGATGGCAACGTTGCCGAACAGGATGACAATGCCCTCGGCAGCGCGGATGATGTCGGCGCCGTAGCTCTCGCAGTCGCGCAGAAAAGCGGGCTGCTCCCATGTATCGCCGAGCAGGTATCCCGGGATGCACATCTCCGGAAAGATGATGACATCAGCCTTCTTTTGCTTGGCTTCAGCGATCATCTGCAGCATACGTTCCGCGTTTTTATCTGGGTGACCGGGCGAAACCTTCATCTGTGCCATCGCGATGTTCAACATAGAAATACACCTCTTGAGTTACATTTTTACAGATGTTATAATAGTAGCTGTCTATCCCCTGGGAGACGCCATTTGTGCGGGATCATCAGCGTGAAGGATCGTACGCACTGCGTTTGACATTGTGCGTCGCTAAGATGCGATGCCATTTTGTACGGACAGCGTCGGCTGCACCTGTGCCAGAAACTGTGGGCTGGGACGCAGGATGATGGAATCATTCTACCATATTTCCTATCATTATAAAAGAGAGGCGATTTTTTTGAAGTATATCAGTACGCGCGGCGGCGGGGAGAGGCTTTCCTCTGCCGAGGCAATTATTCAGGGGCTGTCGGCCAATGGTGGTCTCTTCGTTCCAGAGGAACTTCCTGCTGTGGACGCGGCATTCATCCAAGGACTGGTTTCCCTTTCTTATGAGGAGCGTGCGGTGGCTGTCCTGCAGCAATTCCTCACGGACTACACCGAAGAAGAGTTGTGCGGCTGTGTGACGCGTGCCTATGGCATGGGAAAATTCGATACGGAGCGCAAGGCGCCTACGAAAATGTTTGATGACTGCAGCGTGCTGGAACTCTGGCACGGTCCGACGAGCGCTTTCAAGGATATGGCGCTGCAGCTCCTGCCGCAGCTGCTGCAGACGGCTCTCGCGAAGACGGGAGAAACGGCGGATGTTCTGATTCTCGTAGCGACGTCGGGCGACACAGGAAAAGCGGCGCTTGAAGGCTTCCGCGATGTCGCGCAGACGAAGATCATGGTGTTCTACCCACAGGGCGGTGTCAGCCGGATCCAGGGCCTGCAGATGCTGACGCAGGAAGGCGGCAATGTGAATGTCACGGCCGTGCGCGGCAACTTCGATGACGCGCAGAGCGGCGTGAAGCGTATCTTCAGTGATGCGGCGTTTGGCGAAGAGCTCGCGTCGCATGGCGTGAAGCTTTCCTCTGCAAATTCCATCAACTGGGGGCGTCTCGTGCCGCAGATCGTCTATTACTTCAGTGCGTATGCGGATTTGCTCGCGGCGGGACGCATCGCGTATGGCGACGAGGTGAATTTCTGCGTGCCGACAGGGAACTTCGGCGATATCCTTGCGGGATATTACGCGAAGCGCATGGGTTTGCCGGTCGGCCGCCTGATCTGTGCCTCCAACCGAAATAATGTCCTGACGGAGTTCCTGCGCACAGGGACGTATAATCGCAAGCGCGAGTTCTTCAAGACCATTACGCCTTCCATGGATATCCTGATCTCGAGTAATCTGGAGCGCTTGCTCTATCATGCAGCGGGGAACGCGGAACAGGTCGCAGCCTGGATGCGGCAGCTGGCGGAGCAAGGGAGCTACACCATCAGCAAAGAGCTGCTGGCGAATATCCAGAAGACCTTCTGGGCTGATTGGGCGGATGATGAAGCAACGAAAGCGACCATCAGGAAGGCCTATGAGACGAAGCACTATATCCCGGATACCCACACAGCTGTCGCGTGGCGTGTCGCAGAGAATTATCAAAAGCAGACCGCAGATCGGCGGGAGATGGTCGTTGTCTCGACAGCTAGCCCGTATAAATTCAACGGGAGCGTCCTGACAGCACTCGGCGTCTCGACCGATGGCATGGATGAGTTTTCCATGCTCGACAAGCTGCAAGAGCTCAATGACAATCCGATTCCCCGTGGTCTGGCTTCTCTGCGGGACAAGGCGGTGCGCCATCACGATGTATGCGCCCGCGACGAGATGAAAAATTTTGTCGCTGCGTTTGCGAAACAATAAGGAATAAATAAGACCACAGTCGAAACAACTATAACACTTCCGAATTATAACAACATAATCGAGCAGAATGGAACTTGACTTGGTGTTATATAATATGCGTTTGCGCACGGATGTGAATGAAATCTGCATTATATGAGCGAATCAAATGAGCTTGTGAAATCCTTGACATTTATGACACGATAAGTTAAGATAATACCGGTGTGGGGAGAAAACCACAAGAAGGCAGACTCCCGCGAGGGCACTAGTTGATTTTCAATGAAAGAGGTTGAAAGCAAATGGCAAATGTCGATCTTAGCCAGTACGGAATCACTGGCGTAACGGAAATCCTCCACAATCCTTCTTACAAGGTTCTCTTCGAAGAAGAGACGAAGGATGGCCTGACGGGCTACGAGAAGGGTCAGGTCTCTGAGCTGGGTGCCGTTGATGTTAAGACCGGTATCTTCACGGGCCGTTCCCCGAAGGACAAATTCATCGTCGATGATGAGACGTCCCATGACACGGTTTGGTGGGATAGCGAAGCATACCATAACGATAACCACAAGGCCACGAAAGAGGCTTGGGCTGCTGTTAAGGATATCGCAAAGAAAGAGCTTTCCAATAAGCGCCTCTTCGTCGTTGATGGTTTCTGCGGCGCGAACAAGAACACGCGCATGGCAGTTCGTTTCATCGTTGAGGTTGCTTGGCAGGCTCATTTCGTGACGAACATGTTCATCAAGCCGACTGAGGAAGAGCTCGAGAACTTCAAGCCGGACTTCGTCGTGTTCAATGCCTCCAAGGCAAAGGTCGAGAACTACAAGGAACTCGGTCTGCATTCCGATACGGCTGTCGTTTTCAACCTTACGGAGCGCCAGCAGGTCATCATCAACACTTGGTACGGCGGCGAGATGAAGAAGGGCATGTTCTCCATGATGAACTACTTCCTCCCGCTCAAGGGCATCGCTGCGATGCATTGCTCCGCCAACACGGATAAGCAGGGCAAGAATACGGCAATCTTCTTCGGCCTTTCCGGCACGGGCAAGACGACGCTCTCCACGGATCCGAAGCGCCTGCTCATCGGCGATGACGAGCACGGCTGGGATGATGACGGCATCTTCAACTTCGAGGGCGGCTGCTACGCAAAGGTCATCAATCTCGATATGGAGTCCGAGCCGGATATCTACGGCGCCATCAAGCGCAACGCACTCCTCGAGAACGTCGTGCTCGACGAGAACGGCAAGATCGACTTTGCGGATAAATCCATCACGGAGAACACGCGTGTGTCTTATCCGATCGATCACATCAAGAGCACGGTCAAGGATTTCGTCAACGACCGCAGCGCTGCACCGGCCGCGAAGAGCGTTATCTTCCTCGCAGCAGATGCGTTCGGTGTGCTGCCGCCGGTTTCCATCCTGACGCCGGAGCAGATGCAGTACTACTTCCTTTCTGGCTTCACGTCCAAGCTCGCTGGTACGGAGCGCGGCATCACGGAGCCGACGCCGACGTTCTCCGCTTGCTTCGGCCAGGCATTCCTCGAGCTGCCGCCGACGAAGTATGCTGAGGAGCTCGTAAAGCGCGTCAAGGCGAACGGCACGAAGGCATATCTCGTCAACACGGGCTGGAACGGCTATGGCAAGCGCATCTCCATCAAGGATACGCGCGGCATCATCGACGCCATCCACAGCGGTGCCATCACGAAGGCTCCGACGAAGAAGATCCCGTACTTCAACCTCGAGATTCCGACGAAGCTCGAAGGCGTTGCGACGGAGGTCCTCGATCCGAAGGATACGTACAAGGATCCTTCCAAGTCCAAGTGGGATTACAAGGATGCGTCCGAGTGGGATGCGCGCGCAAAGCACCTCGCTCAGATGTTCATCGACAACTTCGCCAAGAAGTACACGGATACGGCAGCAGGCAAGGCTCTCGTAGCAGCCGGCCCGCAGCTCTGATTCTGCGCCATTTGCTCATCATAGCAAAGAGCCCCCTTTGGGGGCTCTTTTTTGTGCGGTGGATCATGCGTTTGGTTCTTTGCCAGATGTTGCATAGGTTTTAGGAAATCATCGCGTCGGTGCTGTTTTCATATCAGCGGTTCTCTGATATAATATTCTCCGTATGCAGGGGAGGAACCCGCATAAGTGAGGAGCGAGGATATGCGGAGAATCATCGTCATTGCGTTGTGTGTTTATCTGCTGATGATCGCGGCAGGTACAGGTGTTTATCTTTATCTGGGAGATACCACGAAAAAGGCGCCGCCGCCAGCACTGAAAGCGAGTGATACAGCGCCGGCGTCGGGGAAAGCCGCGGAGAAAAAATCGGCAGGTGCTGCCAGGCAGCAGCGGGCGGATGCACTGCGCAGTGAAATGAAGTGTGTTGACCGCAAGGGAATCACGCTTTATACGTTCGACTATCCCAAAAAGCCGGAGCCGGGTGTGTACTTGCGACCGTTCGTTGTTTCAGATGGCATGGCGTATGAGCTGAAATTCGATGTGTACTATTTTTATGATATTGATGATGCGCAGAAGACGGCGTGGATTCACGGCGATGCCCTTGAGATCACAACGGACAGCGGTGTGCATACGCTGTTTTTTTCCTCGCGGGATCGCAGGGATAAGATGGCGATGGACGCCCAGGACCTTGCCGAGAACTACGTTCATACGGCAACGAGGGAGGAAGAGTCGCTGCTGGAGGAGATTGGTGCCTCACAGCATGTATCGCTACGCTATTATCAGCAGGAGAGCGGCCTGGGGCGCTCGCAGCACCTTTCGAGAGAAGAGATTCATAGAATACACGATATGGTAGAGTTTTATCACCTGGAAAAACAGGAGGGAGAGCAGTGAAAATACTTGCTGTGGATGATGATGATTCCATTCGTGAGCTTCTGACGCTCCAGCTGACCCGGCATGGGTATGAGGTATTGACAGCGGCTGACGGCGCAGAGGCGATGGCGAAAGCGCCGCAGGCAGACTTCATTCTTCTGGATCTCATGCTGCCGAAGCTTGACGGCTTTGAAGTCTGTCGGCGTTTGAAATCGGTTGAGAAGACAAAGGATATCCCCATCATCATGCTGACGGCGAAGGCTGAGGAGATCGACACGGTCTTGGGACTGGAGCTCGGTGCGGATGATTACCTTGCCAAGCCGTTTTCGATGCGCGAGCTTTTGGCCCGCATCAAGGCGGTGCAGAGACGCAGTCAGCCAAAGCAGCAGGAACAACAGCTCGCGCTTCGCCTCGGCGATCTGATGATGGATTTTGCTGCGTACAGTGTCAAGCTGAAGGGGAAGGAACTGTCTCTGACGCCTAAGGAATATGAACTTTTGAAGCTCTTCCTGACACATATTGGCCGGGCGTACTCGCGCGATGAGCTGCTGACACGCATCTGGGGGTATGAGTATTATGGCGACACACGGACGGTCGATGTGCATGTGCGCCATTTGCGCAGCAAGCTCGCGGCCGCTCCCGATATTGCTGATGCGATTGAGACGGTGCGCGGCGTTGGCTATCGCTTCCAATATGATGATCCGTCGTGAACGGATGTTTGGCTGTAATGATTGAAAAGCAGGTGCATGAAAATGAAAGACTTGATTTCTCCCGCAATCCACGAAACGACGCAAGCGATTCTTGCTGATTACGATCAGGGCCGGTCGATTGATAAACTCGATGTATTCAACCAGCCTGATACGAAAGTAATCTATGAGTTGATCAATGAACTCGTGCGCATCGCCTATCCAGGGTTTTCTAAGGATAAGCACTACCGGATCTATGACATCCGCAACAATCTGTCCATGGTCATCGAGGATGTAGCGTTTCGGTTGAACAAGCAGATTTCCATCGCGCTGCGCTATGGGAAGGCCTCGGATGATAAGAAATTGGAAGAGACGAGAGAACAGTCTCAGCGGATCACGCTGAAGTTTCTGCAGCAGATTCCCTCCATCCGAGAATATCTCGCGACGGATGTTGCCGCGGTATTCGATGGCGATCCCGCGGCGGAGAGTGCGGATGAGATCATATTTGCTTATCCTGGGCTTTATGCCATCACGATTTATCGTTTCGCTCACGTTCTCTATCAGCTGCAAGTGCCGGTGATTCCCCGCATCATGACAGAGCTCGCACACAGCAAGACGGGTATCGATATTAATCCGGGAGCGACCATCGGCAAATATTTCATGATCGACCATGGCACAGGTATCGTCATTGGCGAGACGACGGAGATCGGCGAGCACGTCAAGATTTATCAGGGCGTGACGCTCGGCGCGTTATCGACATCTGGCGGGCGCAAGCTGTTCAACAAGAAGCGCCATCCGACCATTGCTGATTACGTCACGATCTATTCTGGCGCCTCGATTCTTGGTGGCGATACCGTCATCGGGAAGGGGGCTGTCATCGGCGGCAATGTCTTCTTGACGAAATCGATTGCCGCTGGCACGAAGGTGAGCGTCAAGAACCAGGAACTGCGTTTCAATAAGGATCACAAGGAAATCCAGGAAGTTGAGGCCGATCCCGATGCTGCTTGGTTTTATATCATATAAGTGCGGTGAGTGGCTGCAACGAAACGCGGATCTCATCTGCTTTGCAACTCAAATACATTCTGCAGGTTGACTACTAATGGGATGCATGGTTTCTTATGGAGAAGGAGCCATGCATTTTTCTTATGTAAATCCCCAAGAACGCAAGCCGCAGGCGCAGCGTGATTGGTTGGATTTACTGTAAGGGCGATGCACAATGTCCACGAAGTGGACGTTTGTGCATGTAGCTTTGTACGAAAATATTTTTTTTTTTTACATTTCCAGCAGGAATTTCCCATTACTAAGCAGAATAATAAGAAATAAATGAAATACAGCTGAAATAAAAGAATAATACTGAGATAAATAATAATGTTGTATTTCAGAATCGCCTTTTGAAAGAGGAGAGTGAAATGTATGAGGAAGGTATGTGCTGACTGGAAAACGGAGGCGTTTTCCCCTGCGTTGGTCAATGGGAGCTATTGGCCAGATTTTGAAGAGAATGCAAAGGCTGCCTCTGCGGAGATTTTCTGTGTGCCAGATGAGACTGCGGCCGCGCAAAAAGTTTTGGAGATTGCCGATGAGGTCAAGGCAGATATGGTTGTCGCTGCGGGCACAGAAACAGATCGGGGGATCTCATTGGCCTGCGATACACTCGCACAGGCGGGGAAGCAAGTTTTTCGGGATAAGTTCGAGGTGGCAGAGCATGCCCCGCAGGCGGGCCTTGGCTTGTCGAGAGCTGAGTTCGGCGTGGGGGAGACGGGGAGCGTCTGCGTGGATACGTACTCCTATGAGGCGCGTGTCGTTGGCATGCTGCCGCCTGCACATATCGTTCTCCTCGACCGCAATGCCTTGGTAGAGAATGTGACGACGGCCTTCCAAGTGATGTCCCGTGTCTTTCAGAAGGGCTATCTTGGCTTTATCACGGGACCGAGCCGCACAGCTGACATTGAACGCGTGCTGAGCCTCGGTGTTCATGGCCCGAGCAGGTTCTTCATTGTTGTCATCGGAGCGGAAGGGGGCAGCATTCATGGCTGAGCAGCGTAACCTGAAAAAAGAAATTGATACGAAATTGCATGATGAGGTCTTGCAGGATGCCTTGAGCCGTTTTGCTGACCAATATCCGGAGGCGCGCCTTCGTTCCTATGCGAATGTCGACAGCATTGAGGGGCTGCGCGATGATTTGCGGGATATGAAACAGTGGACGGTTCATCATATCGAACAGGTGGCAGATGAATTTGAGGCGTCCATCAAGGCGCGTGGCGGTCATTTTTTCCGTGCGAAGGACGGAGATGAAGTCAAGAAATATTTGCTGCAGATCTGCAAGGAGCAGAATGTAAAGCGCATCGTCAAGTCGAAATCCATGGCGTCTGAAG
The DNA here is from genome assembly GCF_000381005.1 of Selenomonas bovis DSM 23594. GTDB lineage: Bacteria > Bacillota > Negativicutes > Selenomonadales > Selenomonadaceae > Selenomonas_C > Selenomonas_C bovis. The sequence continues at coordinate 70,125 of NZ_KB908381.1, read as the reverse complement.
AGATTCATCTCAATGAGGTCTTCGAAAACGCCGGCCTGCATGTCCGGGAGACAGACCTCGGTGAGTGGATGCTGGCGGTGGCGGATCAGAAGCCGTCGCACATGGTTATGCCGGCCATTCATCTGAACAGGAAACAGTGCGCGGGCTTTTTCTCGCATGAGCTCAAGGAAGAGGTGCCGCCGGATATTCCCTATATGATTCAGACGGCGCGTCGCGTACTGCGTGAGGAGTTTCTCTCGGCGGATATGGGTATTACGGGCGCGAATTTCGGCATTGCGGAGAATGGTGCCATCGGCCTTGTGACGAATGAGGGCAATGCGCGCCTCGTCACGACGCTGCCAAGGATCCATGTCGTGCTCATCGGCTATGAAAAGCTCATCCCGAAGGTCGAGGATGCCGCGAAGATCCTGCGTCTCCTGCCGCGCAACGGCACCTGCCAGCGCATGACGAGCTATATGACGATGGTGGACGGCCCGACGCCCGTCATCCACAAGGTAGATGGCAAATGGGTCGAGGAAGAGCGCCAGCAATATGTGATCCTGCTCGATAACGGCCGCCTCGACGCAGCGCATGATGAGAAAATGAATTCCGTATACCAGTGCGTACGCTGTGCCTCCTGTCTAAACGTTTGTCCGATCTGGACACTGGTCGGCGGACACGTCTATGGGCATATTTACTCCGGCGGTATCGGCGCGATCCTCACCGGTCTGCTGCATAACATGGACGCGTTCTCCCAGTTCAGCGATCTCTGCATCGGTTGCCGCCGCTGCACGACTGTCTGCCCAGGCAAGGTTCCCATCCCGGACCTCATTGATGAGCTGCGTTCGCGGTATGTCAAAGAGCATGGATTGGCGCTGCCGGAGAGGGCTGCGTTTCAGAAGATCCTCGCGAATCGCAAGATTTTCCATACGCTTCTGCGTTTGGGCTCTGTCGCGCAGAAACCAGTGGCGTCTAAAGGCTTCATCCGTCATCTGCCGCTCTTCTTTGCGGGTATGACGAAAGGCCGCAGCCTGCCGGCCATCGCAGATGTTCCGTTCCGTGACCGCTATGCTGAGCTTGCGAAAAAGAATCCTCGGAGTTCTTTGAAGGTAGCGTTCTTCTCTGGCTGCAACCTCGACTTCGTGTTCCCGGGTACGTCCGTTTCTGTGGTCAAGGTATTGCAGGATCTCGGCGCAGAGGTCTTGTTCCCGATGGAACAGAGCTGCTGCGGTAAGCCGGTACTGGGGATGGGCGACCGCGATACAGGGCGCAAGATCGCAAAGAAGAACATCGAGGCATTCGAGTCGTGCGGGGCCGATGTCATCATCAGTGCCTGCCCGACGTGCGCGGAGACGCTCTCTCATACGTATCGCGAGCTCTTCAGGGGAGATCCCGTCTGGGAGAAACGCGCGGAGGCCTTTGCGAGCAAGGTGCGCGAGTTCACGAGCTTCGTCGCAGAGAAATATGAGCAGCAGGGCCGCCTGCAGAATGTGAATGGTTCGCATAAAACCACCTACCATGATTCTTGCCACATGAAGCGGGGTCTGGGCATCTTCGAACAGCCACGCGCGCTGCTGGCCACGGCGAAGAGCACTTCATTCGTGGAGATGAAGAATCCTGATAAGTGCTGCGGCATGGCAGGCGCGTTCGGCATCAAGTACAGCGAGATTTCCCTGCCGATGCTGACGGAGAAGATCCAGAACATCAAGGCGACAGGCGCGGATACCGTAGCTGTGGCTTGCCCGGCCTGCATGATGCAGCTGCGCGGCGGCCTCGACCAGCAGGCACCGGAGATTCGCGTGCGCCATATCGCGGATATTCTTGCGGAAGATATTGAGTCGTGATGACAAGGACAGTGAAGTATGCAGCTAGGCTGCGATATCTCGAATGAGCCCATCGTGACACCATCGAAGCAGCCTTCTTTCCGGATTCGGAGAGAGGGCTGTTTACTATGTAAATCCCCAAGAGCGCAAGCCGCAGGCGCAGCGCATCCCTGAACGCATACGCTTTTTGTGGAAAGTTTTTTATATTTCCTGTATAATGGCTTGAAGAAAAGAGGCGCGGCTGTTGTGTTCGCGCAGAAATAGCTGAAAGGAATCGCTGATTCAATGAAGTGCTCCGGATTTACGCGGATGCGCTGTATTTCCCTAGGAGATAAACCAGAGGCGTAGCGGCAAAACGCTCCATTGCGTTTTGTGCTGAGGATTGTAGGGCGATGGAAGACAGTGCAGACGTGTGAAGACGAAGTGCTGAATGAATCAGTGATTCCGAAAGCATGATGACGCTCTAAAATGATCGCTGCGGTCATCAGCATGCGTCCTAGGGACTGTCGTTGCCATATCGAGATATGTGGCGGCTTTTATATGAGGAGGAAATGAAGTTTGGTAGAATTGCTTGCTCCCGCCGGGAGCAAAGAGGCATTCATCGCCGCCGTGGAGGCTGGCGCGGATGCGGTGTATCTGGCGGGCAGCCATTTCGGTGCGCGCGCCTATGCGGATAATTTTGATGAGGAGACCATGCGGTGGGCTGTCCGGTTTGCCCACTTGCGCGGGGTGCGTGTCCATGTGACGGTGAATACGATCGTGTCGGATGCGGAGCTGCCGGCAGTGGCGGCGTATCTTCGTTTCCTGTACGATGCGGGTGTGGATGCGGTGCTCGTGCAGGATCTGGGCGTGGCGGCACTGGCAAGAGAGATTGTGCCGCGGCTGCCTCTACATGCGAGCACGCAGATGACCATCCACAATCTGGCTGGTGTGCAGGCCATGGAACGTCTTGGTTTCACGCGCGTCGTCCTCTCGCGGGAGCTTTCTCTAGCCGAGATCCGCTATATCGCCGCACATACGCCGCTCGAGATCGAGGCGTTCGTGCATGGCGCGCTCTGTGTCTGCTATTCCGGACAATGCCTCATGAGCAGCATGATCGGGGGGCGCAGCGGTAATCGCGGGCGCTGCGCGCAGCCCTGTCGGCTGCCGTATACGCTTGTAGACGCGGCGGGAGAGGATGTCCTCGGCGCTTCGGCGGGCAAATATCTGCTCTCTCCCAAGGATATGAACACGCTTGAGATTCTGCCCGAGCTCCTCGCGACTGGCATTGCTTCGTTGAAAATCGAGGGCCGCATGAAACGTCCGGAGTATGTCGCCACGGTCGTTCAAACGTATCGGCAGGCACTCGATCGCTGCATGAAGCAGCAAGGGAGCAATTATCAGGCACTCCCTGAGGAAAAGGAGCGGCTCGCCCAGATTTTCAATCGCGATTTCACGACGGCCTATCTCGAGCGACGCCCCGGGCGCGCCATGATGAGCGATCGCCGTCCCAATAATCGCGGCCTGCTGATCGGCCGGGTCGTGCGCTTCGCGCGTGAGAGCCGATTGGTCAACCTGCGGCTTTCCGGCAGGCTCGCTGTTGGCGATCAGATCGATGTATGGGTGAAGGTCGGCGGACGCGTGACAGCGACGATTGAGGAGCTGCGTGATGAAACCGGCAGGAGCGTGACGGAAGCAACGCCCGGTATGACAGTCTCCTTCCCTCTGTCCGCGCCTGTCCATGAGCACGATCGTGTCTTCAAGGTCTACGATGGGGCGCTCATGCAACGTGCGAAATCGTTCTACACACACGGCGCGCCGCTGCGCCGCATCCCGGTGGACGTCCGCGTCACGGCTGCCGTTGGCGAGCCGCTGCGGCTCGCCATGACGGATGAGGATGGGCATCATTCCTCAGCGGCGACCTCGTTCATCGGCGTCGCCGCGCAGAAACGACCGCTGACGGAGGCGGTGATCCGCAAGCAGGTGGAGCGTCTCGGCACCAGTGTATTCGCGTTGCGCGATTTTCACGTGCAGATTGCGGGGGATGTCATGGTGCCGATGAGCGAGATCAACGAGGCGCGCCGCCAGGCTGTGGCATCCCTTGAGGAGGCGCGCCTCAAGACATTCGCGCGCCCGCCGCTTGCCACGTCCTCGATGCAGCAGCCGCAACAGGCAGCAAAACACGCAACCTATCGGTGCAGCGAGCTCGTCGTATCGGTTGATACATTGGAGAAGGCAAAGGCTGCTTATGAGGCCGGTGCGGATGGCGTGCTCTTCGGCGGCGATTCGTATCAGCACAGGCAGATTGCTGGCAGTGAGTACGAAGCCGTCTGGGAACTGGCGGAGGCACAGCGGAAGAATCTCTATTTCAATACGCCGAGGATTGTCCGTGAATGCCATCTCAAGGAAATGCTGGAGCTCTTCGATGTGTTCCGGGAAATCCCGCCGGATGAGCTCTATGTCCAGAACATCGGCACACTGGAGATTGCGCAGACGCGGACTGAGATCCCGCTGCATACGGATGCCTCACTGATCGCCTACAATCACGAGACGCTGGCATTCCTCGCCGCGCACGGGGTGGCGAGTGCGACGCTCTCCCCGGAGCTGACATGGCAGCAGGTCAAGCACCTAGCGGCGACTGCGCCTTTGCCGCTTGAGTGTATCGTGCATGGGCCGTTGGAACTCATGGTATCTGAGTATTGCGCGCTGGGAAGCTTCCTCGGTGATTGCGGTGAAAAGGCCTGCTCGATGCCGTGCGTCAAGGGCAGATATTTCCTCAAGGATAGGAAGGATGTTCTCTTCCCGCTCGTTACCGATCAGTTCTGCCACATGCATGTCCTCAACAGCCGTCCGCTTTCCATGCTGCCGCATGCCGCGGCTTTCGGGCCCGTCGGCATCGCGCGGATCCGCATCGAGGGCAAGAGCATGGCGGCGGAGGAAATCGCCCAAACGGTTGCCGCGTACCGCAGCGTTCTCGCGATGAAGGAGCAGGAGCACGAGGATCAGGCTGAGAGAATCGCCCGGCTCGAAGGAGAAAATATCACACGCGGCCACTATTTCCGCGGTGTAGAATAAGAAATGAGCACAGGAAGGAAGTCCCCGCCGCTTGGCGCGGCAGGCGGCCTCTCCTAATCGAAAAGGACTTGTTATCACAGATGGAAAAAGAATCCTACAAGGTACTGGAATACGAAAAAATACGCGAGATGCTCGCCGCGCGCGCAGGTTCGTCGCTGGGCAAGGAACGTGCACGCTCCCTGCAGCCGAGCACGGACTACGCGGAGGTAGAGGAGCAGCTCGAGCAAACGGCGGAGGCTGTCCGTATCCATGCCGTGACATCGCCTCCTTTTGGCGGTATCCATGATCTGCGCCCGCTGCTCAAGAAGATCCACATGGGCGCTGTCCTCACGCTGGAGGAACTCGTCGACATCAGGAGCACGCTTTACGCGATGCGCAGCGTGAAAGAATTCTTCAAGGGGCTCGAGATCGAGGCGCCGACGCTCAAGGAATGGGCGCATGGCATCGAGATTCTCGGCCAGCTCGAACGGCGTCTCGAAAATACGCTCGACGAGCATGGCAGTCTGCGAGATGATGCCAGCGTCGAGCTCCGGCGTCTTCGCACGGAGATCCAGACGACACAGAACCGCATCAAGGAGCGCGTCGGTGCGGCCCTGCGGGCGCCGGAGAACCAGAAATATTTCCAAGAGGCCATCGTGACACTGCGTGATGAGCGCTACGTCATTCCCGTCAAGGCGGAGTATCGCCGCTTTTTTCCAGGCATCGTTCACGATCAGTCGGCGACAGGCGCGACGCTCTTCGTCGAGCCGATGGCCATCGTGGAACTCAACAATGATGTCAAACAGCTCGTCCTCTCTGAGCAGCACGAGGTGGAGCGCATCCTGCGCGACTTGTCGCAGCAGATCGGCGGACAGCAGGACATCCTGCAGGAGAATCTTTCCGTGCTGGCCGATTTCGACTTTACGTTTGCCAAGGCAAAGCTGGCCGAGGACATGGATGCACAGCAGCCTGTAATGAACCGAGAAGGCCGTGCGCACCTGCGACAGGCACGTCATCCGCTCATCCCGCGGGACCGCGTCGTTCCTATTGACATCGAGCTCGGCGATGCGTATACGATGCTCCTCATCACGGGGCCGAACACGGGCGGCAAGACGGTCAGCATGAAGACGTTCGGCCTCCTGGTTCTCATGGCGCAGAGCGGCTGTTTCCTGCCGACAGCACCGGACTCCACGCTGCCGGTCTATCAGAATATCTACGCGGATATCGGCGATGAGCAGAGCATCGAGCAGAGTCTCTCTACGTTCTCCGCACACATGACGCATATCGTGGACATTCTCAGCAAGGTGGAAGCGGACGATCTCGTGCTGGTCGATGAGCTTGGCGCGGGTACGGATCCGGAGGAGGGCGCTGCCCTCGCGATGGCAATCTTGGAGCGGCTGCTTGCCGTCAAGGCAGCGACGGTGGCCACCACGCATTATTCCGAGCTCAAGACGTTCGCCTATACGCGCGAGGGGATCGAGAATGCCTGCGTGGAGTTTGACGTCAAGAGCCTGCGTCCTACGTATCGTCTGCTCATCGGCATTCCCGGCGCAAGCAACGCCTTTGCCATCAGTCGGCGACTGGGGCTGTCGGAGGCGATTATCCTGCGCGCGCAGCAGCTTGTGAAAGAGGATCATGCGCAGTTCGAGCATGTCGTCAACGAACTGGAGCGGGAGAAACTCGTCTACGAGCAGCATAACGCGGAGCTTGCGGAACGGCAGCAACGCGTGACGCGTCTCGAGCAAAAGGTCGAGGCGGCTAAAGAAGACCTTTCGAAACGAAAGGGAGAGCTCATTCGCAAGGCGCGGGAGCAGAGTGCAGCTCTCGTGCGGCGCACGCGGCGCGAGGCGGAGGATATCATTGACTCTCTGAAAAAGCAATATGACGACCAGGGCATCCATGCGCGTCAGCAGGCTATCCAGGAAGCGCGCAAGCGCTTGGAGGAAGCGTCCAGCGCAGCGCGCCCCGGCATCATGGGGCAGAAGCATCTCGGCCAAAAGGTTGACGCGAAAAAGCTCATGGTCGGCGATATCGTCTATCTGCCAAAACTTGACCAGAAGGGGACGGTCGTCGAAATCTCCGGCAGGGATGTGACCGTCCAGCTCGGCAGCCTGCGCACGACGCAAAAAGCAGCAAGCTGCCGTTTCCTGAGCCACGCGGAGAAAGAAAAGTCGGCCAAGAGCAATGCGACGGGCGGTTTCCTGAGAAAGACCGCGCATGTCAGCAGGGAAATCGATATTCGCGGTCTTATGGTCAATGAGGCGGAAGTCGTGGTCGGAAAATTCATTGACGATGCACAGATGGCGGGCCTGACGCAGATCCTGGTGATTCATGGCAAGGGGACAGGCGCGCTGCGCAAGGGGATTCACGAATATCTCAAGCGTCATAGGAGTGTGGATCACTTTGCTTTTGCCGACCTGGATGAGGGCGGTTCGGGCGCTACGGTCGTTTTCTTGAAGTAAAGTGGTGCGCAGGGGATGCTCGATTGACACTGGAAATATTACGTTGTAAGATAAGAATGTCAATAATGCATGAAAGTTATCACTGAACTGCAAGGCACAGGAGGTTCTGCATGGACGGTATATTTTATGGGATTGGTGTCGGCCCTGGCGATCCGGAGCTTTTGACGGTCAAGGCGATTCATGCCATCAAGGAGGCCGATGTGCTCATCGCTCCGAAGACGGAGAAGAAGGACGGCAGCGTTGCGCTCCATATCGCACGGCCCTATCTGAAGCCGGGTATCGAGATCGTTTATCAGGTATTCCCGATGGTCAAGGGCTTTGAGAAGGATGATTCCGCCTGGGAGGCGAATAAGGCGGAGATTCTTTCTCTCCTGCGCGCGGGGAAGAATGTCGCGTTTCTCACGCTGGGTGACCCCATGTTTTATAGCACGTACATCTATGTCTATCGCTTGCTCGCGCAGGAAGATGTCGAGGTGCGGACGATTCCTGGCGTTCCCGCCTTCGCCGCCATCGGCAGCCGCGTCGGCTATCCTATCGTCGAGGGAGATGATGTACTCGCTGTCATCCCCGCGACGGCGCCAAAAGAGAAGATTGAGCGCGCGCTTTCCACTGCGGATAACGTCGTGCTCATGAAGGTTTATAAAAATGCAGACGAGGTGATCTCCCTCCTCGAGGCGCATGACCTTTCCCAGCAGGCCGTACTGGTGAGTCGCGCCGGTTTGCCGGAGGAGCGCATCATCAGAGATATTTCGGCGCACAAGGGCGAGCCCCTCAATTATCTTTCTACGATTCTGACGCGCCACAATTGAGAGGGAGGCTTTCGCTATGAAACGGATTCTTATCGGTATGCTGCTGGGGCTCGCACTCATGGCGTTTGCGGGCTGCGGTACGCAGGGGGCGAAGGAACAGGCGGCATCATCTGCATCTGCATTCGCTACCATCGAGGATGATCTGGGACGTGAGGTCGTGCTGGAAAAAAAGCCGGAGCGCATCGTCGTGACATCGGCTTCGTTCCTAGAGCCTCTGCATAAAGTCGGCGGTGATGTCGTCGGGCGTCCGGATTCCAAGACGCAGATGCCGGACTATGCGAAGGATAAAGCCTCTGTCGGCAAGGTCTACCAGATCGATACAGAGAAGGTGCTGGCCTGCGAGCCGGATCTCGTCATCATCAACAAAGGGATGAATGAGAAACTCGTCGATACGCTTGAGGCAAGCGGCATCAAGACGTTGGTCGTTGACAGCAAGAGTTATGAAAATGTCAAGCACATGGTGCAGATGTTTGCCGCAGTCACGGGGGAGCAGGAAAAGGGCGACACGCTCATCAAGACGATGGACAGCAAGATTGCGGGAACGTTGCAGAAACTGCCGAAAGAGAAGCATCGCATCGCCATCCTGCACAGCACCAACCAAGGGCTGACAGTGCAGCTGGAGGGCAGTATCGCGGGATCGGCAGCGAAGATGCTCGGCTGGGAGAATGTCGCCGCAGATGAGACGCCGCTGGAGAAGAATCCCGATGCGGCACCGTACAGCCTCGAGACGCTCGTCGAGAAAAATCCGGAAATCATCTTCGTCACGAGCATGGGGAAGATGGAAGACATCAAGGCGAGCATGGAAGAAACCATTGCGGGGAATCCTGCCTGGCAGGCGCTGCCTGCTGTCCAGCAGAAAAAGCTTTACTATCTGCCGCAGGATCTCTTCCTCCTGAGCCCTGGCATACATTATCCTGAGGCTGTCGCGTATATGGCAAAGCTCGTCTATCCTGAGGTGTTCCGATGAGCATGGGACAACATGGGCGGCAAATATGCTTATTAGGCATATTTGCCGTTTTGGCGTGTCTGGCAGCCATTGTCAGTATCATGAAGGGCTCGGTGGAGATTCCCTTGCCGGAAATCCTTGCGGCCTTGTCGGGGGAGCGGGGGACGCACGCGCAGATCCTCATGAACATCCGGTTGCCGCGGACGATCGTGGCGCTGCTGGTGGGGGTGAATCTATCCCTTTCAGGCGCTGTCCTGCAGGCTGTCATGAAGAACCCTTTGGCTGATCCGCATATCATCGGCATTTCCTCTGGGGCGGGGCTTACAGGCATCCTCGTGCTGCTCCTGCTGCCGGAGTACGGTGCGCTGGTTACGCCGGCGGCCTTCGTAGGCGCGATGGGAGCGGCAGTGCTCATCTACCTTCTGGCGTGGAAGAACGGGATTCGTCCCGTGCGGATCATTCTCGCGGGCGTTGCCGTATCCGCTTTCCTCGGTGCGGGGATTTCAGCGCTGATGATTCTCTACAGTGACCGCGTGCACAGCGCGTTGATGTGGATGGTCGGTGGCCTTTCCGCGCGGAGCTGGCCGCACGTCTTTATGCTTTGGCCGTACGCGCTCGCTGGCGCTTTTCTGGCGTTCCTCGGCGCGCGTCAGCTGAACATCCTCCAGCTTGGAGATGAGGTGGCGAAGGGCCTCGGCCTGCATGTGGAGCGCACTCGTATCCTCATGACGGCTGTGGCCGCACTGCTGGCTGCGAGCGCTGTCTCTGTCGTCGGCCTGCTCGGTTTCGTGGGACTCATCGTACCGCATGCGGCCCGCCTGCTCCTAGGCAATGACTATCGTTACTTGCTGCCGGGGGCAGCACTGCTTGGCGCTGCTGTGCTGACAGCAAGCGATACCGTTGCGCGCCTGGCCTTTGCGCCGGTAGAGCTTCCCGTGGGGATTCTCATGGCAGTGCTCGGCGCGCCGTTCTTTCTCTTTCTGCTCAGGAGGGAATTATGATATGGGGATCGAGGTAGCGCATCTCTGCGTCTCTATCGCAGGGAAGAACATCCTGCAGGATCTGACCATCTCCTTTGCGGAGGGGAAGCGCACGGTCATCATCGGTCCTAACGGTGTGGGGAAATCGACGCTTCTGCGGACGCTGGCCGGAATACAGCGGCCCGCCGCCGGACGCGTGCTTCTCGATGGGGAGGAGATCAGGAAGTTTTCCCGCAAGAAGCTCGCGAGAAGGCTGGCTATTTTGCCGCAGGGTATGACGGCACCGCCTGATACGACAGTGCAGCAGCTCGTAGCGTACGGGCGGTTTCCCTATCGAAGCATCTGGGGCGCCGGGGATGCGAAAGCAGACCGCGAAGCCGTGGCCTGGGCGGTAGAGGCGACGCATCTGGGCGGATACCTGAAGCGGCAGGTTGCGACGCTCTCAGGCGGCGAACGGCAGAGGGCTTTTCTCGCCATGGCGCTTGCCCAGCAGCCATCTATCCTCCTGCTTGACGAGCCGACGACGTATCTTGATATTGCGCATCAGCTCGAGGTCATGAAAATCATCACGGAGGTCAATGCCCGTCAGTCGATGACCGTCATCATGGTGCTGCATGATATCAATCATGCACTGCAATACGCAGACGAGCTGGTCATCCTGAAGAATCATCGCCTCTATGGACAGGGCAGACCGCAGGAGCTCATGACAGTGAAAACGCTCGCCGAAGTCTTCGGCGTCAAGGCGGACATCTTCCGGAACCGGCAGGGAGCCTTCGTGTTGTCGCCTGTGGAGCTGGTATGAGGATCTATGTCTCTACGCAGTTAGTTTCATCGATGGATTCAACCAATATAAAACGGACATCGCGATTACACGTTCTGCGATGTCCGTTTTATATTGCTGAAGTTTCTGGGAACGAGAGGCGAACTTAGATTCCTAACTCGATATTCTGGATGATATTTGTGAGTTTCTTTTGCTGCGCGTCTGTGGTCTGGTTGATATCTTCCAACGCGCGGATGGCGGCTGTCGACGACTGGATGTTGCGGATGCCGTTGTCAAGCTTTTCGTGCATATCTTTCATCTGATCGGTGAAAGCCTCTCCGAATTGATGCACTTTATCTTCGAAGGTCGCATTTGCCGCGAGGATGGCATCGATTTGCTCGACGTCGAGCAGCAGCGCTTGAATCGCATCGTCTGAGGTATGGAGACTGGTCTGGGTGTTCTCCGAAAGTTTGCGGACTTCCTGGGCGACAACGGAAAAACCGCGGCCCGCCTCGCCGGCACGAGCGGCTTCGATGGCGGCGTTCAAGGCGAGAAGGTTCGTCTGAGCAGCGATTTCATTGATCATCTTCATGACGCCATCGATTTTCTTTGTGCTTTGCGACAGCATATCGAGCTTGGGGGTAATTTCGTGATTGCGCTCAATCAGCTGCGCGAAAAGGTCGCTCTGTTCATCTACGCGACTGGAAATCTGTTGGATGGAGTCCTTGATGACCTCGACATCGTCGCTCATTTGACGGATGGTCTTCGTGATGGAGGGCATCTTTGACTGATAATCTTGGAAGAGAGCGACGAGACTGGTCTTGAGCGCATCGACATGCGACTGCTTGTTGATGATGCGTTCGTAGAAGAAGGCATGGCAGTCGGCGTATGTCCTCGCAAACTGGTCGATATAGGTGTCGCGGAAGGCTGTTCCCGCCGGAACGTGGTAGAACATGATGGCCGTGAGCGTTTCATTGACATGCAGGCCGGCGATTTCTCCGAAACTGGAAAAGCCGGCGACAGGCAGATCGTTAAAGGCTCGAAGCGAGGGAATCTCCTCCGGGTAGCCGAGGCGCCGGAGGATGCAGTCGTTGAGAATACCGCCGATTGGCGCTGGCTTTCCCTCGCGGAATTTCTGGATGGCTGGGGCAAGCGTGCTGGCCAGAGGCTCGCGCTTGAGCAGGTGCAGGCGTTCGCCCGTTACGATATCGCAGAAGAAAGATACGCGATCATTTGCTTCATCTATATCAGAGATGGTGCGGATGAAGTCTTCGCCGTTGATATCCGTGGCGAAGGTGTATTCCTTGAGACGCTCCATCAGCTCGTCTTTCGTCCGGACGTTGAAATGGCGTTTGAGCTCGTTGAGGAAGGAAACCGACTGGCCCTGCGCATTTTCAACGTTCTTGATATACCGCAAGGCCGTGTTGGCGCTGCTGACAGTGAACGAGACACCTGTCCGCTTCGCGGCCTGCGTCTTGAGGATGCCGTAGCGATAATCGTGTGCCAGGCGGACGAGCGTGATGACGGCCGTGTTCTCGACCGTCTGCTCACCGTCATAAATGTAGGTATGGGCAAAATCCATCTTGCCACCAGCACTGCCGCCGATGAACGGACAGGGAAAGCGTCCCGAGTCGTAAAGTGCCTGCAGGACGAAAGTTTCGCAATTCGATACACCGTCGATATAGACAAGCGCGAACGTGTGGTTGACGCTGATGCGGAACGGTGGCTCGAAACGCGCGAGTTCCTTTTTGATGGCTTCTACGCGATCGGCAATTGTCGTCGTGACCTCGCCAGAGCGGAGATCTTCATTGGGCAAGGGAATGTTCATGGTGTAGACTTGCTCGATCATGCGCTTCGAAAATGATTCGAGCAAAACAGCCGCGCGGTTTTCCGTGGCGGGCTGATAGAGCGGCGCTTTCTCTGTGTGGCAGAGCTCTCCCGCTGTCGTCATCAGAATCAGCTTGGCATCAGAGGGGAGCTCGTGCTTGATGCTGGTGGCTACGTCGTCGAGGGAAAGATCCGGTGAGACAAAGCCGAGCACGAGCGCGACTCCATCCGGCAGCGCGAAGAGCGGCTGCAAGTGCGCGGCATCAAGCTCATGGCGTTGCAGGTAAGACGTGCGGATATCGAGTGACTCCTCTTGTTTCGCTGCGGGCGCAGCGGCTGCAGCTTCCGCATGTGTGACGATGGTTGGTGCCTTATGGTCATGAAATAAAGATAGCATAGACAACACATCCCTTTCTTTCAAATATTCCCTAGTTTCTTCCAAGGTAACCATATTCTACGCATGAAATAAAATTCCTTCTTTGTAATCAGTTCTTCCTGGTATACATGGACAAGATGTTATGGCTGGGGTGTCGTTTTCTGTGCTTCTGTTAGGAGGGGGTGTGTCATAAATCGTGCAGGAAATATTGAAATGCCGCAGGGATGCTGTAGCGATGAAGGATGTCTTCCATCGAGGCCCAGATGAGGTGATTGGAAATCTGCTGGTCGTTTGACATCTTAGCTCTCAGTGTTACTTGAAAGCCAGTCATATCCCATTCGATATGTGTGAACACATGATGTGCGGGAGGCAGAGCGCGGACTTCTGCCACGGAGAAGCCGCGCGCGGCAAGCGCAGAGAAGATTTCTTTCACTCGTAAATGACCAGGAAGATGCGGAAGCTCATAAAGTCCGGCGAGCAGCCCTTTACTGCTGCGCTGCCGCAGCGCGATCTTGTCGCCTCGGCGGAGGAGTAGTACGGTCAGCTGCTCCCGGCGTCGTTTCTTTTTCGCTTGCTTGATGGGGAATTCAGCCGTGCAGTCATTGTCATGGGCGAGGCAGAAGCGTGCGAGCGGGCAGTGTGCACAGTGCGGTGCGCCGTTCGGGATGCAGACCGTAGCGCCAAGCTCCATCCAGGCCTGGTTGAGCATAGAGGAAAGAGGGCCTTTTGTATAGAGCGGACGCAGAGTTTCCTCTATATGACGTTTTGTACGATCCTTGAGGATATCTTCGCGGCAAAGCGTGAGGCGCGTGACGACGCGCAGCACATTGCCGTCCACAGCGGGGAAGGGTGCGCCTCCGGCAATGGAACTGATGGCGGCTGCAGTGTAACGACCGATGCCGGGCAGTTTCAAGAGTTCGTGAAACTCCAGGGGAATCTGCCCGTGGTATTCATTCACAACGATTTGTGCGGCTTTCTTCAGATTGCGTGCGCGGTTGTAATAACCGAGTCCTTGCCAGAGTTTCATGAGCTGGTCATCAGAAACAGCGGCAAGGGAAGCAACATCCGGGAGTGCTGAGAGGAATCGCTCGAAGTAAGCAATCACGGCAGCGACTCGCGTTTGCTGCAGCATGATTTCGGAGATCCAGACACGGTATGCGGATGGCTCCTCACGCCAGGGGAGGACACGCGCGCGGTTTTTGTACCAGCGAAGCAGGGGCTCGGAAACGGAGGAGAGAATGGCTGTATTTGGCAGATGATTCTCCTCTGGCTTATGGTCGGACATGGTGTATCGCCTCGTATTTTCTGAAGTAACATACATTCTACTATGTAAATCCCCAAGAGCGCAAGCCGCAGGCGCAGCGCGATTGGCTGAATTTACTGCAAGGACGGGCGCACAATGTCCACAAAGTGGACGTTTGTGCGTGGAGCTTAGTATGTAGATGCCCAAGTGCACAGGCCTTTGCGCGACATGATTGGCTGGAAATACTTTCAGGGTGGCACACATTGTTGAAGGTTTGTGCGTTGAACAACCCATAATAGGGAACAAAGATGAGTGGAAAAAGAAAACGTTATACGGCATGATTTTTTTTCGATTTCCTGTTGACAAACGAGGCGGAAAAGCGTAATAATGTATACAACGTTTACAACCTTACAGATAAAAATCGCAAAGGGAGGCGCAATATGGACATGAAGCATGTGTTATCCGTGTTTGTTGAGAATCAGACAGGCGTGCTTGTCCGGGTTGTAAGCATGTTTTCCAGACGAGAGTTCAACATCGACAGTCTTTCTGTCGGCGTCACAGAGTCGCCGGAGTTCTCCCGCATCACGATCGTGGTGCATGGGGATGAGAATCTCATCGAGCAGATGATCAAGCAGCTCGAGAAGATGCCGGTGGTCAGAGGCGTGGAACGGCTCGATTCTGAGGTTGCTGTATGCCGCGGGATGACGCTCATCAAGGTGCGTGCGGATGATACGAATCGCCTCGATGTACTGAAGATGGCAGAGCTCTTCCGGGCACATGTCGTCGATGTGCAGCCGACGACGCTGATTTTCGAGATCACAGGAGACGATGACAAGGTCACGGCCTTTCTGAGGCTCCTCAAGCCCTATGGAATCAGCGAGGTCATTCGCACAGGCCTCATCGCGCTTGAACGCGGAGAACATACGATTTATGAACATTGTGAGGAGAGAGAGTACTATGGCAAAAACTTACTATGATCAGGATGTAAATTGGGAAATCTTGAAGGACAAGACGGTCGCCGTCATCGGTTATGGCAGCCAGGGCCATGCCCATGCGCTGTGCCTCAAGGACAGCGGCGTGAATGTCGTCGTCGGTCTTTATGAGGGTTCCAAGTCCAAGAAGGTCGCTGAGGAACACGGCCTCAAGGTTTTGCCGACGGCTGAAGCAGTCAAGCAGGCTGATATCACGATGATCCTGATTCCGGATGAGAAGCAGGCCGACGTCTATAAGACGGAGATTGCTCCGAACCTCAAGCCGGGCAGTGCTCTCGCTTTCGCTCATGGCTTCAATATTCATTTCAAGCAGATTGTGCCGCCGGCCAACGTCGATGTATTCATGGTTGCCCCGAAAGGCCCAGGCCATCTCGTTCGCCGTACCTTCACAGAGGGTTCTGGCGTGCCGGCTGTCTTCGCTGTTTATCAGGATGCGTCCGGCAAGTGCTTCGACATTGCGCTCGCTTATGCTAAAGGCCTCGGCGCTACGCGTTCCGGTGTTCTGCAGACGACGTTCCGCGATGAGACGGAAGAGGATCTCTTCGGCGAGCAGGCTGTCCTCTGCGGCGGCGTCTGCCAGCTGATGCAGACGGGCTTCGAGGTCCTTGTCGAGGCTGGTTACCCGCCGGAGATGGCGTACTTCGAGTGCTTCCATGAGATGAAGCTGATCGTTGACCTCTGCTAT
This sequence comes from Selenomonas bovis DSM 23594, assembly GCF_000381005.1. Taxonomy (GTDB): domain Bacteria; phylum Bacillota; class Negativicutes; order Selenomonadales; family Selenomonadaceae; genus Selenomonas_C; species Selenomonas_C bovis. The sequence goes on along the minus strand of NZ_KB908381.1, from coordinate 54,210 downwards.
GAGGGTGGCTTCACGAAGATGCGCAAGTCCATTTCTGATACGGCGGAGTACGGCGACTACATGGTCGGCCCGCGCATCATCACGGAAGAAACGAAGAAAGAGATGAAGAAAGTCCTCAAGGAGATCCAGGATGGCACGTTCGCTCGCAACTGGCTCCTCGAGAACCGTGCTGCTGGCCGTGTGAACTTCCTCATGCAGCGTCAGCTCCATGCAGAGCATCCGATCGAGAAGGTCGGCAAGGAGCTTCGTGCGATGATGCCGTGGCTGCGTGACGGCGCTGATCTCTCGAAGGACTGAGTCCTATCTCGTTTCTCATTTGAAGTTTCATATCGCCTTGGCCTGCCTAGCAGGAGAGGCGGCACCCGCCGGGTGATAAAAAAGGTCCGTGGGAGGCAGTATATCCCGCGGACCTTTTGAACTCTCGGAAAATCGTACCTGATATGGTATAATAAATAGCGTGTTTTCGATAAGGAGGGGAACGGCATGCGTGTATGGGTCACGCAAAGTGACGCCGCATATGATCCCCAAGAGAAAGGTAGGAGAACGTATGGGCATGAATATGAGCGAGAAGATTCTCGCAAAGCATGCAGGACTGCCTGAGGTCCATCCGGGGCAGCTGATTACGTGCCATCTCGATATGGTGCTGGCGAATGATATCACGGCGCCGCCGTCGATTGCGAAATTCGAAGAAATCGGTCGTCCGGTCTTCGATCCCGAGAAGATCGCGCTCGTGCCGGATCATTTCCAGCCGGCAAAAGATATCAAGAGCGCAGGTCTTGCGAAAATTGTTCGCGATTTTGCGCACAAGCATAAGATTGTCAACTATTTCGAGCAGGGACGCGTGGGCATCGAGCATGTCATCCTGCCGGAGAAGGGGCTTGTCGGTCCGGGCATGCTGACGATCGGCGCGGACTCGCACACCTGCACCTATGGTGCGGTGAACGGCTTCTCGACAGGTGTCGGCTCGACGGATCTCGGCATGGCGATGGCGACGGGCAAGGCTTGGTTCAAAGTGCCGGAGGCCATCAATGTCCACCTGACAGGGAAAAAGCCAGCGAACATCACGGGCAAGGATGTCATCCTCACGCTCATCGGCAAGATCGGCGTGGATGGCGCGCTCTATCAGTCGTTGGAGTTCACGGGCGAGGGCGTAGCGGAGCTCTCGATGACAGACAGGCTGACGATTGCGAATATGGCCATCGAGGCGGGCGCGAAAAATGGTATCTTCCCCTATGACGCCATCACGGAGGCGTATGTCAAGGGACGCGTGAAAAAGCCGTATGAGCCGGTGGAGGCGGATGCAGATGCCGTCTATGCGCGGACGGTGGAAATCGATCTCAGCGCTTTGACGCCGGTGGTAGCGTTCCCGCATTTGCCGGGCAACACGAAGCCGGTCAAGGACATTGAGGAGCCCATCGCCATCGATCAGGTTGTCATCGGCTCCTGCACGAATGGGCGTCTTGAGGATCTCGCCATCGCCGCGAAGATTTTCGAGGGGCATGTCGTGCATCCGCGCGTGCGCTGCATCGTGATTCCGGGCAGTCAGGCGGTCTACAAGGAAGCGATGCACAAGGGCTATATCGATACGTTCATCGATGCGGGCTGCGCTGTCTCGACGCCGACCTGCGGCCCATGCCTCGGCGGCTATATGGGCATCATGACAGCCGGAGAGAAGTGCGTCTCGACGACGAACCGCAATTTCCGCGGCCGCATGGGACATGTGGACAGCGAGGTCTATCTGGCAGGCCCGCAGACAGCGGCGGCCAGCGCGATTTTGGGACGCATCGCCGTGCCGGAGGAGGTAGAGTGATATGGCATTACAGGGAAAAGTCTGGCGCTACGGGGACAATATCGATACGGATGTCATCATCCCTGCGCGTTATCTGAATACATTCGACCCGCAGGAGCTCGCGAAGCACTGCATGGTTGACATTGACGAAAGCTTCGCCGGGAATGTGAAGCAGGGTGATATCATGGTCGGCGGCCGCAATTTTGGCTGCGGTTCCTCTCGCGAGCACGCGCCGGTCGCCATCAAGGCATCCGGTGTTCCTGTGGTCATTGCGGCGAGCTTCGCGCGCATCTTCTATCGCAATGGTATCAACATCGGCCTGCCGCTGCTCGAGATCGGCGATGATGTGGAGAAAATCAAGGCAGGCGACGAGCTCAGCGTCGATGTCGCAACGGGCGTCATCCAGGATCTGACGACAGGGGATACCTTCCATGCGCATCCGCTGCCTGGATTCATCCAGGATATCGCGAAGGCTGGCGGTCTCGTGGCGTATGTGAAGCAGAACGCATGAGAAGGAGGCAGAGCAATGGCATATAAAATCACAGTCATTCCCGGCGACGGCATCGGCAAGGAAATCACGGATGCTGCCGTCAAGGTCTTGAAAAAAACAGACGAGAAGTTCCAGCTGGGGCTTTCCTATACCTATAAGGATGCCGGCGGTACGGCCTACGACAAATTCGGTACGCCGCTGCCCGCCGATACCGTCGCGGCGTGCAAGGCGTCGGATGGTGTGCTCTTCGGCGCTGTCGGCGGCGACAAATGGGATGGCGTTGAGCCATCGCTGCGCCCGGAAAAAGCCATCCTCGGCCTGCGCAAGCAGCTCGGACTCTACGCGAATCTGCGCCCTGTGAAAGTAGCGGATGCGTTGGTCGAGTATTCACCGCTCAAGCCAGAACTCGCCAAGGGGGTCGATCTCGTCATCGTGCGTGAGCTCATCGGCGGAATCTATTTCGGTGACAAATGCGAGTCCGAGCAGTACAAGGGCAGCGAGCGCGCCTGGGATCTCGAGAACTATTCCGTGCCGGAGGTCGAACGCATCACGAAGCTCGCCTTTGAAACGGCGAAGCTGCGCCGCGGCAAGGTCACGTCCGTCGATAAGGCGAACGTGCTTGCAACCTCTCGCCTGTGGCGCCGTACGACGGCGGAGGTGGCCAAAGGATATCCGGAAGTCGCGCTCAACAATCTCTATGTGGATAACTGCGCGATGCAGCTCGCCATCCGCCCCGCGCAGTTCGACGTGATTGTGACAGGAAACCTTTTCGGCGACATTCTCTCCGATGAGGCCGCTGTGGTCGGTGGTTCCATCGGTATGCTGCCTTCGGCATCCATCGGTACGGATACGAGTCTCTACGAGCCGATTCACGGCAGCGCGCCGGATATCGCGGGCAAGGGGATTGCCAATCCCATGGGAACCGTTCTCTCCGCTGCCATGCTGCTGCGTTACTCTCTGCATGAAGAGGCGGCGGCAAAGGCAATCGAGGCCGCTGTCGATCAGGCCCTTGCGGACGGCTATCGCACAGCCGATCTCTATAAGGATGGCTTCCAGCGCGTGAGCACGGATGAAATGGCAGATGTCATCTGCGAGCGCATCTGATGAACTGTGATGTGGGAGCGGCCGCGTCTCTGCGTGCAGGAGCTCTTCTCTGGTCTTGCTCAGTGTCCCGAGAGGAACCATCCTCTTCGACGGGGTAAGGAATCCCACGGTTTCTAGCAGAATTTCTAAGGAAGCGCTGATTCGTGAGGTGCTCCGGATTTATGCGGATGCGCTGTATCTTCTTAGGAGATAAACCGGAGGCGTAGCGGCAAAACGCTCCATCGCGTTTTGTACGGAGGATTCAGGGTGACGGGAGGACAGTGAAGACGTGTGAAGGCGGAGTGTCGAATTAATCAGTGATTTCCTAAAGAGTCAGGGGTGATTCAATGAAAGGAGCGCAAGCCGTCCTCGAATGCCTGCGTGAGCAGAAGACGGATCTCATTTTCGGCTATCCGGGCGGCATGATTTTGCCGCTTTATAATGCGCTTTATGACGCCAAGGATATCCGGCAGATCCTGGTCACGCACGAGCAGAACGCGGCACATGCCGCTGATGGCTATGCCCGGGCCTCAGGGAAAGTAGGCGTCTGTATCGCAACTTCAGGGCCCGGTGCCACCAACTTGGTCACTGGACTCGCGACAGCGTTCATGGATTCCATTCCTGTTGTCGCCATCACGGGACAGGTGGATACGAAATCTTTGGGGCGTGACGCATTCCAGGAGACAGATATTCTTGACGTGACCATGCCAGTCACGAAGCACAACTTCAAAGTGAAGCGCCCGGAAGACCTGGTGGCGTCCGTGCGCGAGGCATTCCGCATTGCGCGCCACGGCCGCCCCGGGCCTGTGCTCATAGATATTCCCAAGGACCTTTTCTTCGCGGAGGTTGATTACCGGAGAGAAGAACCTGCAGAAAAAGCGCCGGGCAAACCGGATGCCGATTTTCTGATCTGCGTAGCGGAGGCGGCGCGAGAGGTTGCTGCGGCAAAGCGTCCTGTCGTCATTGTAGGCGGCGGCGTCATTTCCGCTGGCGCTTCTCGAGAGGTGCAGGCGTTCGTTGAGCGTTATCACCTGCCAGTGGCGCATACGCTGATGGGGCTGGGGGCCATTCCGCGCTCTCATCCACAGTCCCTTGGTTTCGCCGGCATGCATGGCAAGAAGGCTGCCAATCATGCCATCGCCGCTGCAGATCTTGTAATCGCCATCGGCAGCCGCTTCGGCGATCGCCAGACGGGCAACCTCGATAAGTATACCGAGGGTACGAAATTTATCCATATCGATATCGATCCAGCGGAAATCGATAAGAATGTAGCGCATTCCCTGGGGCTGGCCGGCGATATGAAGACAATCCTTTCTCTGCTCATGCAGAAGGATCCGGGAGAAGAGCGCACGCAATGGTGGCAGCAGATCAGAACCTGGCAGGATACATATGATTACGACTATCAGGTGACGCGGCTGACCGTTCCCTGGGCCATGCATACGATTGCCAAAGCGACAAAGGGGAAGCCCTTTGCCTTTGCCACCGATGTGGGGCAGCATCAGATGTGGGCCGCGCTGCATCTCTCTATCGAGGAACCACGCACATGGTTGACCTCCGGGGGCCTAGGTACGATGGGGTTCGGACTCCCTGCGGCGATGGGCGCGCAACTTTTCTACGGTAAAACTAGAAGGGTCATCCATGTCGCTGGTGACGGCGGCATCAAGATGACAGGCAACGAATATTATACGATTGCCCGCCTGCATCTGCCCATCATCTCCATCATTGTCAACAACACGAGCCTTGGCATGATCCGCCAACTGCAGAAGGTAAATTACGATGAAAGGTACATCGCCTGCGAGTTTGACTATCCCATGGATTATGCGGCGTACGCTGGTTGCTTCGGCATCTCGGCGGAGACGGTTTCGACACAGGAAGAATTTGCTGAAGCTTTTGCAGATGCCATGGCGGCCGATGGGCCGCGCGTCATCGTCATGAACGTCCACCGCAGTTTTGTGGAACCAATGACAAAAGGCGGTGCGACCCTTGATCAGTTCGTAGATTTCAAATAAAAATAGCCATGAAAGCCTTCGTGAAAACGAGGGCTTCTTTTTTGAGTAACTGATTCGTTCAGGATACCGTTCTTTTTACGTCGTTCACTCCTTTCAAGGAAGTGCCGAATGAATCAGTGATTCCTTAAATTCCCGCACTTGACTGGAATATAACTATTGCCTATGATAGAATGTTCTCAGAGATATATGCATGCTCCTGATTACACATTCGTTATCAGAGAAATAAAAGTCATGCTATTGCTAAACGATATGGAATCAGTGATTCCTTTAGAACTGAATGAGCTGAATGAAATGATATGAGGAGATGCCTGTATGGAATTTCGGCAATTAGAATATTTTGTCACCATCAGCGAGCTCGAGAACTTCACGCGGACAGCAGAGGTCCTGCATGTTTCGCAGCCATCGGTAACGAAGGCCATCAAATCCTTAGAGGGAGAACTGAAGCTCACGCTGATCGATCGCAGCCAGAAACATGTTACTCTCACAGAAGAGGGCCGTACTTTCCTGATTCATGCACAGCGCATCATGCGTGATGTGCAGTCAGCATATCAGGACATGCAGAGATTTCACAGCGAGGCGCGCGGCACCATCCGGTTTGGAATTCCACCTATGGTGGAAGGCTATTTGTTCCCGGATTTTTTTACGAAATTCCGGGCGGCGTATCCTGATATCACGTTGGATGTGCAAGAATTCAATGACTCTCTGGAGGTACGAGAACAGGCAGATTTAGGAGAACTTGATTTTGGTGTTGTTCTCTGCAGCCCGGAGGAATGTGGCACGAATGAATTCCTCATCATGAAGGACGAGATGTGTCTGTGCCTGCCTCCCAAACATCCGCTGAAAGAGCTTATGGTTGTTCCGTTCACGAGGCTGCGCAAGGAAAAGTTCATCATGCAGCAGCCGCATACTTTTCAATATCGTACTGTTTTCGATAATTGCACGCAGCATGGCTTTACGCCAGACATCGTACTTTGCACATCGCAGCTGAAGACGATCAAGCAACTTGTGGCAAATGGGACGGGAATTTCTGTCCTGCCGAATTTCGTCACGAAGAATGAGAAGATTTTCTATCGCAGGGAGATTGAACCGAAGATCCCGCTCAATATTTCTCTGTACTGGGGAACCCATAAGACGTTTTCATCCATCGATAATCGCTTTATGGATTTCATGCGGACATATACGGCCATGCCGGATTTCAAGAAACATTTTCGACAAAAATAAATAAAAAGGGGACTGACAAGAGAATATGCAGCTGAAGCGCCTGGAAGCCTATGGATTCAAATCGTTTGCTGAAAAGACAGAAATTGTTTTTCATCGCGGCATTACGGCGATTGTTGGCCCTAATGGCAGTGGAAAAAGCAATATCACAGATGCCATCCGCTGGGTTCTTGGTGAACAAAATACACGAAATCTGCGTGCGGCGAAAGCTGAGGATATCATTTTTTCGGGAAGCAGTGCGCGTAAGGCGCTCAATGTGGCCGAGGTATCTCTCGTTTTTGATAATTCTGATGGAACACTGCCCATTGCGTACCAGGAGGTTGTCGTGACGCGGCGACTTTTTCGCAGCGGTGAAAGTGAATCCTATATCAATCATGCGCGCTGCCGCATCAAAGACGTGTATCAGCTCTTTGCGGATACGGGAATCGGCCATGAGGGCATGAGCATCATCGGGCAGAATAGCATGGATCACATCTTGAACAGCCGTCCGGAGGAGCGGCGTGCTTTTTTCGAGGAAACAGCAGGTATCACGAAGTACAAGACGCGGAAGGGCGAGGCACTTCGCAAAATGGAATCCACGGAGAAAAATCTCGTGCGCGTACAGGATATCATGCAGGAAATCGATGCGCAGCTTGTACCACTGGCAAAACAAGCGGAGAAGACACGCCTGTTTGACAGACTGTCTGGCGAATACCGTCAGTGTGAGATTTCCAGCTTGAGTGAGAATTATGATGACCTCACCACCGCACGCACAGAGAAACAGGAAAAAAAAGGTGCTGTGAGAGATAAACAGGCAGCACTGGCCGCGTCAATCAAGGAAAAGGAAACTGCTCGCGAAAAAACGAAGCTGCAAATAGTGAAGAAAGAGGCTTCCTTGCAGAAATATGCCCGTCAGGAACAGGATTTGCAGGAAAAGGTGGAATACCTCCAAGCAGAACTTGCCGTGCGCAGAGAGCGGCAGTCCAGCGAGGATGCGGCACGCACACGCTTGACAGAGCAGGCAGCGGAGACGAAAGAGGAACTGCAGGCAACGAAGCAAGTAGCACAACGAATTTCTGAAAGTCTTGCGGGGCAGGCACATGACATGTCTCTGTTGCAAGATAACCTCAAAGAAAAGAAAGAAGAATTCACCCTGACAGAGTCTGCGCTCAGAGACGCAGAGGACGCGTTAGCTGTAGCTCTGGCACAGGAGGAAGAACAGCGCGCTCACAGCTTGACGTGTAGCAAAGAGCTTGCTGTCATGAAGACGGCCGTGGAATTCCATGCACAGGGGCAGTGTGAGCAGGGAAAAAAGCAGCAGGATCAGGAAACACGTATCGCAGATGCCAAAAGAAAGACAGAACACCTCCAGGAGCAGCTCACGCAATCTGAGCAGGAAGCAACGCAGTTCGAGAACAAGCTCCAGCTCGCGATTACAGTCAGCCGCGAAAGGAAAGAGGCGCTTTTCAAAGCGCGCAGGCAGCATCAAGACTTGTGCGTACAGTTGAAAGAGCTGATGAGTCGTCGTAAATTGCTTGAGCGAATGCAGCAAGCGTATGAGGGATTCGGTATGGCGGTGCGCTCTGTCCTGCGCAACGAAGAACCGTGGCATGAAGGGATTTGCGGTGCTGTTGCTGAACTGCTCGAAGTACCGGGGAAATATGTGACAGCGATAGAGGTGGCGCTCGCTGGAAGCCAGCAGCATGTGGTCATAGAAGATATCGAAACGGCCAAGGCGGCCATAGCATTTCTGAAGCGCCGACGCCTCGGCAGAGTCACTTTCCTGCCGTTGACTTCGCTCGTCGTGCGACAGCCTGTGGATGCGTCTTCTCTTCTGGCGAAGAAGGGCGTGCTTGGTTTTGCCAGCAACCTCATCCGCATAGAAGAGAAGTATCGTCGCGTTGCAGAGTTCTTGCTCGGACGAACGCTGGTGGTCGATACGCTTGACCACGCGCTCGCCATTGCCAACGATACAGGTCGGCGCCAACGCATCGTGACTTTGGAAGGCGAGTTGCTACATCCGGGCGGATCCATCTCCGGCGGTGGCCGCTTTCATCGGGATGCGAGCTTCCTAGGACGGCGTAGCGAATTGGCATTTTGCTGCAAGCAGATAGAGGATCTGCAAGACAGAGAGAAGAAAGTCGGGACGCATCTGGAGGAGCAGGAAGCGCTCTGTCTGACGGCCGAACAGTCGCAGGCACATCTTGTGGAGGCGCAGCAAGCACATCTTGTCCACCAGGCAGAACTGAAAACCGCTTTGACAACCGAACAGGCTGCATTACAGGAAGAGGAGCGTAGCTACCGGGAATCAGCAGAGCAATATGCCTTGCTGCAGCAATCCTTTGCCAAAGCACAGGAGACGCTTTCTCTGCAGAAATCTCGTGTACGACAAGCAGAGGAAAAACTCGCAGCGCATGCAAAGGAGACGGAGGAAAAGAGGGAAGAAGCGGCGGATATCTCAGAAGATGTTGACGCTCTGAAGCAGCAGATTTTCGCGTATGAAAAACAACTGGCCGTGCTTTCTGCAACCTGCGAACAGGATACAGTTCGCTTGCAGGATGTAAAACGCCGCATAAAGCAGAAGCAACAGGCACTCGAGAAGATACAGGGAGAACTTGCTCGCCTGCAGGATGGAGATAAGGAGAATCAGGCCAGTATAGACAAACTCACAATGCAGCAGGAATGCTTGCGCGAGGAAAGGAAACAACTCCGACAGAAGAAGGATGACTGCTACGCGGAAAAGATGCGCTTGCTTGAGGAAGCACAGTCTGCTGATCAGGTGCTTAAGAAGCTGGCTTCCCGGCAGCGGGAACTTCAGGAAATGGAGCATCAACTGGACTTGCAGCTGTCAAAAATCGATTATGCTCTGGAGGATTGCACGCAGAAGCTGCTATCTATGTATGGGCTGACACCGGAGCTTGCAGCGGCGCAGCGTCTGCAGCTGCCTGCAGCAGAGGTGAAAACACGTCTGCAGGAACTCAAGGGGAAGATAGAAACTCTCGGCCCAGTGAATCCTGAGGCCATCAAGGAATATGAGGAACAATGTAAGCGGCTTGATTTCATGCAGCGGCAAGCACAGGATCTCGATGCTGCAAAGGCGGATCTTTCCGCACTTATGCAGGAAATGGATGATGTGATGACAAAGCAGTTCCAGTCGGCATTTACCAAGATACAGGGTTATTTCCAGCAGAGCTTTGTCAAGCTTTTTGGCGGCGGACAGGCAGATTTGAAGCTTCTCGATGATGGGGAGGATATCCTGCACGCAGGCATTGACATTCTCGTGACGCTGCCGCATAAGAAACGGCAGGGGCTTTCGGCGTTATCAGGTGGAGAGCGCGCACTTACAGTTATCGCTTTGCTTTTTGCATTTCTGACGTATAAACCGTCGCCGTTTTCTGTGCTCGATGAAATCGACGCACCACTTGATGAAGCGAACGTCGCGCGGTTCGGCCAATATCTCAGAGAACTTTCTCACGCTACGCAGTTTATCGTTGTGACACACCGCAAGGGAACGATGGAATCTGCTGATACGATGTATGGCGTGACAACGGACGGTGCAGGTGTCTCGCAGGTATTATCCGTAAAACTTGATGAAGTCTGAAGATGGTTGACAATATAATATGTAACGATTCAGGAGGTCATAAGCCATGGGATTTTTTGATAAACTGAAAAAAGGACTTAACAAGACGAGGGAGAATCTCACCAACCGTATTGAGAAACTGGTCATCGGCTACGCGGATATCGACGATGATTTTCTCGACGAACTGGAGGAAACCCTGCTCATGGCCGATGTCGGCGTACCTACGACGGAACGGCTCATGAAAGTTGTGCGCCAGGGAATCAAGCAGAAAAAAATCAATGCCCCCGAGGATCTGAAACCGTTCCTGGCGCAGGAAATCAGCGACATCCTCACGGCAGGGGAAGAACAGGACAAGACGCGCGTGGCAGCTGCTGGGCCGACGGTGCTTCTCGTCATCGGCGTCAACGGCGCAGGCAAGACGACAACCATCGGCAAGTTGTCTGCTTATTACAAGGCGCAGGGAAAGAGTGTCATGCTTGCGGCAGCGGATACTTTCCGCGCGGCCGCCATCGATCAGCTCGAAGTCTGGGGCGAACGCACAGGGGCACAGGTTATCAAGCATGAGGAGGGATCTGATCCGGCAGCTGTCGCATTCGACGCTGTCAATGCAGCAAAGGCTCGCGGCGTCGATGTCCTCATTGTCGATACGGCAGGCCGTCTGCAGACGAAATCCAACCTCATGCAGGAGTTGGAGAAAATCAACCGCGTCATCAAGAGGGAAATCCCTGAGGCTCCGCATGAGACATTGCTCGTCCTCGATGCGACGACGGGGCAGAATGCCATCCATCAAGCAGAGCTCTTCACCAAGGTTGCGCCGATTACTGGCGTCGTACTCACGAAGCTCGATGGCACGGCAAAAGGCGGTGTGGTCATAGGCATCAAGAGCCAGCTGTCTATGCCGGTAAAGTGGATCGGTGTTGGTGAGGGCGTAGAGGATCTGCGTCCATTCGTCGCGGAAGATTTTGCGAGGGCTTTGCTCGGAAAATGAAGAAGCGGGCGATTTCTCTCCCTCAGAAGGGTAGACGCTTACGAGAATTTTTATTATAATAAATGAAACTGCTGTTTGTCAGAGGGAGGATTTTTCAGGATGAAGAATACGAAACCCATTTATATCATTGGCCATCGAAATCCGGATACAGACTCGATCTGTTCTGCCATCGGTTATGCGCATCTCAAGCAGGCGCTCGGCGAGAACGTCGTCGCGGCGCGGGCGGGAAAGGTGAATGCAGAGACAAAATATGCGCTCGAGTATTTCCATATGCAGCAGCCGCTGCTCCTGTCGGATCTCTATCCTCGCGTCAAAGATGTGCTGCTCGACTGCAAGATCGTTGTCAAGCAGCATGATACATTGCGACAGCTGGGCGAAATCATGCGCGATCATGATCTGCGTTCTGTTCCCGTGACGGACAGCAAGGGCATTCTCGTGGGCATCGTGACAGTGTCCGATCTGGCCAAACGCTATTTCCAGGAGCTTGGCATGGCGAACCTTTCTGACATGCGCGTGCGGTATCGTGATATCATTGCCGCTATCGATGCCAAGGTACTCGTCGACGGTATCGAAAGCGACTTCATCCAAGGCGATGTACGGATTGCGGCAGGCTCGCTCAAGACGATCAAAGCGGGCATCAAGGAGAATGATATCGTCTTGATCGGCGACCGCCACGATGAGACCATCATCGACTGCGTGGAGCAGGGCATCTCCGTCCTCATCATCACAGGGAACGGCCGCGTGTCTGCTGATGTCATCGAGGCCGCGGAAGCGCGTCACATGTTCGTGTTGTCCACGCCATATGATACGTATACGACGGCACGTCTCATCAACCAGTGTGTGCCGGTCCGCCGCATCATGCATGAGAACCCTGTTTGCTTCAAGCCGATGGACCTGCTCTCTGACATCAAAGGCACCATGGAAGAGACGCATTACCGCAATTATCCTGTCATCGAGAACGGTCGTCTCGTCGGTCTTGTGAGCCGTGATGAGCTCACGATGCCGGAGCGTGACCGCGTAATCCTCGTCGATCATAATGAACGCGGCCAGGCCGTCGAGGGCATCGAGGAAGCCAAGATTGTCGAGGTCATCGACCATCACCGTCTCGGCGGTATCCAGACGAGCGAGCCAATCTTCACGCATGCGGAGCCAGTGGGCTGCACGGCGACCATCGTTGCCAACATGCACTGGCAGCAGGATGTCGACATCCCCGCACCGGTAGCGGGCCTGCTCCTCTCAGCCATTCTTTCAGATACGGTGCTCTTCAAATCCCCGACGTGCACGCCGTACGATAAGAAGACTGCGGAGCGCCTGGCGGAAATCGCGGGTGTCGACCTCAAGGAGTACGGCATGGCAATGCTCAAGGCTGGCTCTGGCATCGGCGATATGACCCCGATGGAGATTGCGAAGAATGACTCCAAGGAATTCCAGATGGGCGATTACCATTTGCTCATCAGCCAGATTTCCGTCATGGATACGAAGGAAGTCCTCGGACTGGAGCCACAGCTCATTGAGGCGATGACGACCATCTGCGAGAAAGAAGGTTTCGATATGAGTCTCGTGATGGTCACGGACATCCTGGAAGAGGCGACGTATCTCTTGTACGCAGGTTCGCCCAAGACGTTGATCGGCGAGGCTTTCAAGAAGGATGCCAGCGGTACGCATGTCTACCTCCCCGGCGTCATGAGCCGCAAGAAGCAGATCGTGCCACCGCTTTCCGAAGCGGTGAAGCGCATCAAGGAAAAAGAGTAAGCATCCATCATTGTATTTCATCCGCCGCCCCTGGTGCGCTAGGGGCGGCTTTTTACCGCATTTCATCACGAGCAAACGAGGAGGAAATCTTGGATATTTTTAGTGGACTCAACCCTGCGCAAAGAGAAGCCGTCGCGCATACAGAGGGGCCGCTGCTCATCATGGCAGGTGCCGGTTCAGGTAAAACGAAGGTGCTCACCTGCCGCATCGCGAACTTGTTGGCGCAGGGCGTTCCGCCCTATCGCATCCTTGCAATCACATTCACGAACAAGGCGGCAGCAGAGATGCGCGATCGTGTAGACCGCATGATTGGCGAAAACGCCAAAGAGGTATGGCTCAGCACATTTCATTCCTTCTGTGCTAGGTTCCTGCGCCGAGAAATCGAGGCGACGGAACTCTACCGTCGGAACTTCGTCATCTATGATACGAGTGACAGTCAGGCTGTCATCAAGGATTGCCTGAAAAAACTCAATCTCGACGAGAAACAGTATGCGCCCAATAATATCCTGCATGCGATTTCCAACGCGAAAAACCAGCTGCAGGGGCCGCATACATTCAAGAAACTGGCGGATGGATTTTTCCAGGAAAAGGTCGCCGAAGTCTACGAGCTCTATGCACAGCGACTGCGGGAAAGCAACGCGCTTGATTTTGACGACTTGCTCATGGTTTCCGTGCGGCTGCTGGAGGAACAAGAGGATATCCGGCAGAAATACCAGCGTCGCTTCCAATATATTCTTGTAGATGAGTACCAAGATACGAACGGCGCGCAGTATCAGCTCACGAAAATTTTGGCCGGCGCTCATCATAATCTCTGCGTTGTTGGCGATGCAGATCAATCCATCTATGGTTGGCGTGGTGCCGATATCCGTAACATTATGGATTTCGAGCAGGATTACCCGGATGCGACGACCATCAAACTGGAACAGAATTACCGTTCGACAAAGACCATCCTCGCAGCAGCGAATGCGGTAATCGAGCACAATGTCCAGCGCAAGAAAAAAGCGCTTTGGACAGAAAATCCGCAGGGAGAGAAAATCACATCCTATCAGGCGATGGACGAAAAGGATGAAGCACATTTCGTAGCGACAACCATCATGAAGCAGAAGGACATCTTCCAGGCGAGCTATGGTGACATGGCAATCCTCTATCGGACGAATGCCCAGTCACGCATCTTAGAGGAAGGGCTCATGTCGGCACATATACCGTATACGATGGTCGGCGGGCTGAAATTCTATGACCGCAAGGAAATCAAGGATATCGTCGCTTATCTGCGTGTTATATTCAATCCATTGGACAATGTCAGCTTGCTGCGCATCATCAACGTGCCGAAACGGGGCATCGGCCAGACATCTCTCTCGAAGCTCATGGAATACGCAGCGGCAAATGATCTGACACTCTTTGATGTGATTTCCAATCAGGATGTCTTGGCGGCAATTCCCGGTATCACAAGTCGCGTCAAACGTCCTCTGGAGCTTTTTACTTCCTTTATTTTCAATATCATGGCCATCCAGTCAAATCTCTCGATGAATGATCTGATCTCGCACGTTATGCAGGAATCGGGCTATCAGGCAGAACTGGAGAATGACAAGAAGCCAGAGAGCAAGGAACGCCTGGAAAATCTCAAGGAATTCATCGGTATGGCCAAGGAATTCATGGAAAAGGAAGAACAGCCTACGCTCGAGAATTTCCTCGCGCAGCTCTCACTCGTCTCCGATGTGGATCATGCTGATTTTGCGGATGACCGCGTTACTCTCATGACGTTGCATGCAGCCAAGGGCCTGGAGTTTCCCATTGTCTTCATCACCGGCATGGAGGAGGGGATCTTCCCGCATAGCCGCGCGCTGATGGATGACGACCAAATGGAAGAAGAGCGCCGTGCCTGCTATGTGGGCATTACACGTGCAGAACGCAAGCTCTACCTGACACATGCGGCGAAACGGACGCTCTATGGCCGCGCCAATGCAAATCCGGCCTCCCGTTTTCTCGCGGAGATTCCCAAAGAATGTTTGGAAGAACTTGTGCCGCGCCGCAATGCCTATGGTTTTGCGTCGGCAAGTTCCTACGGGGCACAGCAGCGTCAAGGCGTTATGACCTTTCGCCCCTCCTCTGCGCAATTTGGCAGCGGCACTCATTTTGTTGGCAAGCCAAAATCTGCCCTCGAGGCTATGCGCGAGCTTTCCGCACGGAATACGGTACCGAAAAGCGGCGACGTGATCCGTCCTGATACCAACATTTCCTGGCATGTCGGCGACAAGGCGAAGCATGGGAAATGGGGCGTGGGTACCGTCGTTTCCGTCAAGGGAGAGGGCGAGGAGGTCGAACTCAAAATTGCTTTCCCAAATCAAGGCGTAAAAGGACTCATGCAGAAATACGCGCCGATTGAAAAAGTATAGGCATCATCGTGTGAGATGCTCACAGAAGGAAACTATGGAAATATCTAAGCTAAAGGGGATAGGTGGATTTCCTTCTATAATGTTATCAAGTAGGGGAGGATGAGCAAAATGGAAAAGAAAATCATCGTGATTGGCTCTGGTCCTGCAGGCATATCGGCTGCGCTTTACGCGCGCCGCGGCGGTGCCTCTGTGACGGTAGTCACGAAAGGGCAGGGCGCGCTTGCCAAGGCGGAACGCATTGAAAACTATTATGGCTTTCCTGAACCGGTAACTGGCGCAGAATTGGAACGCCGTGGCATCGAGGGAGCGCGTCGCCTCGGCATCACGCTGCAAAGCGGCGAGGTCATGCAGCTCGGCTTCAATGATACATTTGACGGCTACACTGTGGCGGGCAAAGATTTCGAGCTTTCTGCGCCCAGTGTAATCCTTGCGGCAGGGGCTTCTCGGAAGAGCGTGCAGATTCCCGGCATCGCGGAACTGGAAGGCAAGGGGGTAAGCTACTGTGCCATCTGCGATGCATTCTTCTACCGCAAGAAGCGTGTCGGCGTCATCGGTGCTGGCGCGTATGCTCTGCATGAAGCGGAAGTTCTTGCTCCCCATGTCTCCGAACTTCATATCCTGACAAATGGTGCTGAGGAAACGGCACAGTTCCCTCAGGGGATGACGGTCCATACAAGTAAGCTCTCATCGATAAAAGGGACAGAACATGTGGAAAGCGTCGTCTTCGAGGATGGTGCGGAACTGCCGCTGGATGGCGTATTCATCGCCATCGGTACTGCTGGAAGCGTTGTACTAGCGAAGAAGATGGGCATACAGCTCGAGGGCCGCAGCGTCAAAGTGGATGAAAATATGGCGACGAATGTGCCGGGCATCTTCGCGGCAGGTGACTGTACCGGCGGCCTCCTTCAAGTTGCAAAGGCTGTCTACGAAGGAGCAAAAGCAGGTCTGTCCGCTGTAAATTATCTGCGTTCTAAATCATGATACGACTTGTAACCTGTGTTTTGCTTCCTTGTAAATTCCCGCTTGAAATGGTAGGATAATCAGGAAAGCAATGTTCTAATTATGGTATAGAAAAGAGTTTTTTATGATGTGGAAAAATTTTTCAGCTGGAGTTTTAAGTGTAGCCCTAATGGCTGCTAGCACACCTGTTTGGGCTGCAGAAGAAGTATCTCCCGTCGTTACTGTAACGCAAGGAGATGTGGTCACTGCAGTACCTGCCGAGAAAACAACGAAGGCAAGTGAGACGAACAAACCGCAGGCGGCGACAGAACAACCCGCCGTAGAATCTGGAAACACGGACAAGGCATCTGTTGCTGGCAAGACAGATGAAGCGGCTCTCAACAGCCGCCGCATCATGATCAACCTGGCTAGTCGCTCCTTGGCACTTTACGAGGGTACGAAAAAAATCCGCCTTTATCCCATCGGGCCTGGAAAACCGGGCACTCCGACACCTGTAGGTTATTTCTCCATTCGTTCGAAGGATGTCAATCCGACGTGGACAGATCCTGAGAATCCTGAAAACTCCATTGCGTCCGGTGAGAGCAATCCGCTCGGATATCGCTGGATGGAGATTCAGGGAAACTATGGCATTCACGGTACGAACAAGCCGGAGTCTATCGGTCATTATGTCTCCAATGGCTGCATCCGTATGAATGAAAAGGATGTCGAAGCACTGTTCGAGCTCGTGAAAATCGGCACACCGGTAGAAATCACCTATAATCGCATCGTCGTCGAGAAAACGCCGGACGACACGGTCGCTTTCTATATTTATCCGGACGGCTACGACAGGCAGCCGCTTGATGTTGCGGAGGTAACGCGCTGGCTCGCAGGCTTTGGTGTGCAAAATTTCATCAGTGATGAAGACATTCAAAAGAAAATCGACGCATCAGATGGAGAACCTACTTATATCGGCAAGGTTTATAATATCACCGTTGACGGCAAGAAAATGAAGAACAAGGCTGTCATCCAGGATGGCATCACCTATCTCCCTGCCATCGATCTTGCTGACGCCGCAGGTGTCAATCTCGGCTGGGATGCTGCAGCCCAGGTTCTCACAAGTACGTATGGCAAGGCCATCGGCTATGACAAGAAAGACGTTCTGTATTGCAATGCCGATGATGTGGCGACGCTTTATCATTTGGACGGCGGCCAATCCGGGAAAGACGGTTTCGCCTATCAGAAGACTTCTGCAGGAAAAGCAGAACCGTCCGAGGCAACCATTGCAACGTCAGTGACGACGGGAAGCACAGAAAGAGCGACAGATTCCGCACAGCCTGAGCAGCATCCGTCCATGGTTACGCAGCCGACTGATGGAGCGAGAAGTGAGCAGGCTGATGCATGATCACGAGCCGAATGGGTGTCAAGCACTGCTGCGCGAAGCTTAGACGCAATGCTTAGACGCAATGCTGTCCGTGCTTCCGTAGAGTAGATCTGCCCAAAATGAGGAGGGAACGCTTTGCAAAAACGATTTGTCATTCTCGATGGAAGCAGTCTTCTTTTCCGTGCTTTTTTTGCCTTGCCGCCATTGACCGCACCGACGGGAGAGTATACGAATGCGATTTTTGGCTTTGCCAATATGCTCCTGAAGCTTTGGGAAGACTGGCATCCTGATTATCTAATCATCGCTTTTGACAAAGGGAAAAAGACATTCCGCACGGAACTTTATCCCGACTATAAAGGCACGCGTGACAAGACTCCGGCTGAGCTTTTGGGGCAGATTCCATTGCTCCACGATTTTGCCGCAGCGCTTGGCATACCGTTCATTGAGCGCGCAGGCTACGAAGCTGATGATATCATCGGCACGCTCGCGACGCAGGCAGCCGGAGCTGGATTGGATGCGCTGGTCGTCACTGGCGACCGCGATGCACTCCAGCTGGTTCGCCCCAATCTGCGCGTGATGCTGACAAAGAAGGGCATTTCTCAGTTGGCTGTCTATGATGAAGCTACATTTACGGAGGAATATCAATTACCGCCAATCCGTTTGATTGATTTGAAGGGGCTGATGGGGGATACGTCGGACAATATTCCGGGCGTACCTGGCGTAGGACCGAAAACAGCGACGAAGCTCTTGGTGGCGTACGGCTCTCTGGAAAACGTCTTTGCACACAAAGAAGAGGTTTCCGGCAAGAAACTCCAGGAACGGTTGACGACCTACGAGGAACAAGCGTGCCTGTCCAAGGTGCTCGCGACCATTAATTGTCAAGTACCGGATCTGACATTGTCCCTTGACGATGCGGTTGCTACGCCGGACAGCGAGAAGCTGACATCCTTTTGTCAGCGTTACGGCCTTACGGCCATTCTCTCGCGTGCGGGCAAGGTATTCAATCTCGATTCCAGAGAAAAGTCACTGCCGGAGTATGGCGTCTCCGAAACAACAGAGGCCGCAAAGACGGTCGAGATCCTGCCCATAACCCCCGAGGCGCTAGACACGATGAAGCGGGCTGACTATCTCGCTGTTTCCGCACAGTTCCAAGGGCGCGCACCATTTCTATCGCCTGTCTCTCTGGTCGTTGCCTGTGCGGAAGGTGTGTTTTTTGTTGACGCCCAAGCTGGAGTGCTGTCGCATGTTCTTGATGTGGTAGAGGCTGCGCCAGAAGTCATCCTTTTCGACTTGAAATCTTACGGACATGCAGGGATACAGTTCCGTGGAAAGATATTGGATGCAAAGCTCGCAGAATATCTCCTGCATCCTGAGATATCTAGCTACAGTGTGGCATCGCTGCTTACTGAGTTCTTTCCAGAGACCGCGTTGCCGGAGGACATGGATGATGCATTCAAGGCGAAGGGCTTGCTGCGCTTGCACGATCCCCTGATGGAAAAACTAAGATTGCTTTCCCTCTGGCAGCTCTATGATACCGTAGAATGGCCATTGGTACCAGTGTTGGTGCGCATGGAACAGACAGGTGTATTCGTCAATCGTCAGCACCTCGCGGAAAAGGCAGAAGAGGTAGGAAATCGCATTGACGAAATCCAGCAGGACATCTACACGCTGGCCGGGACATCATTCAATATCAAGTCCACAAAACAGCTTGGGGAGATTCTGTTCGAGCGTCTGGGCCTGCCACCTGTCAAAAAGACGAAAACGGGTTATTCAACAAATGCCGAGGTTTTGGAAGCACTCAAATTCCAGCATCCTATCATCGAACAGGTGCTTTCTTATCGTCTTTGGACGAAGCTGAAGTCTACCTATCTCGATGCAATCGGCGATCTCATCCGCCCCGAGTCTGGACGGGTGCATACGAGTTTCAATCAGACGGTGACAGCGACAGGGCGGCTCTCAAGCTCAGATCCGAACCTGCAGAATATTCCCGTACGCACGGAGGAAGGTAGACAGATCCGCGCGCTTTTCGAGCCCGGAGAAGGGTTCGACTACCTCTTATCCGCGGATTATTCTCAGATCGAGCTCCGCCTGCTGGCGCACATGTCAGGGGATGAGAGCTTTATCGATGCGTTCCGCAGAGGCCAAGACATTCACGCGCGAACGGCAGCGGAGGTATTCCATCTCCCACTAGAAGATGTAACACCGGAACTTCGTCGCAGGGCGAAGGCTGTTAATTTCGGCATCGTTTATGGCATCAGCGATTACGGGCTTTCACGGGATCTGCATATTTCGCGGAAGGAGGCGGCAGGCTATATCGAGGAATATTTCACCCGTTATCCGGGAGTGAAGACATTCCTTGACAAGATGGTAGAAGAAGCGCACGCAACCGGCGCCGTGACGACGCTCTTCGGGCGCAGACGAGAACTACCAGCCATCAAGAGCCACAACTTCAACCAACGCACACTTGCGGAGCGCATGGCGATGAATACCCCGATCCAGGGAACGGCCGCAGATATCATTAAGCTCGCTATGATTCGTGCGGACAAAGCACTGCAGGACGCTGGTGCCAAGAGCCGCATACTCCTCCAGGTGCATGACGAGCTCGTGCTCGAAGTGCCGGCAGCAGAAGTTGCAGAGGTTACGGAGATTTTACGTGAGGCGATGGAACATGTCGTACAGCTGTCGGTTCCGTTGCTCATTGAAGTGAAGACAGGAAAAAACTGGGCGGAGGCGAAATAAGAGGATGCCAGAACTGCCAGAGGTGGAGATCATCCGGCGCGGTCTTTCGCGCCATATTCTTAGCGAAACCATCGAAGATGTCGATATCCGTCTGCCACGTCAGATTCATTTCCCGTCAGCGCCAGAATTTCGTGCACAGATACGAGGATGTACCATCAAAGAAGTGCAGCGTAGGGGCAAGTATCTCCTTCTTGCGCTTACGCACAGCATGATGCTGGTGATTCATCTGCGCATGACAGGACGTATCGTTTACGCGCCGGATGGAGAGGTGCGTGACTGCTATGCGCGTGTCGTTTTCTTGCTCGCTTCAGGGGCGGTGCTCGTCTTCGGCGATATACGGACCTTTGGCGCGCTCTATTTGCTGCCGCGCCATGACCTATACAGGATTACCGGTCTGGCTTCCCTCGGACCGGAGCCACTTTCCGATGCGTTCACAGCAGAAGGCCTCAGGCAAAAAGCGCAGGGGAGGCGAACCTTTGTCAAAGCATTCCTGCTCCAGCAGGAAAACATCGCGGGCATTGGCAATATCTACGCAGATGAGGCGCTGTTCGTCGCCGGTATTCATCCTGCACGTCGTGTGGATACGCTCACAGTTGAAGAATGGTCGCGTTTGCACCAGGCCGTGCGACAGGTGCTTCGGGAAGGAATTACAGACGGCGGCACGACGTTCCGCGATTACCAGAACGCAGATGGCGGGCAAGGGCACCATCAGGAGCATCTGCACGTTTATGAACGCGAGGGAACTGCCTGTGACGTGTGCGGCACAGAGATTGAGAAAATCAAGCTTAGCGGAAGGGGAACGCGTTTCTGTCCTATATGCCAGAAATGACGGGAGGAAATTACCATGCGCATCATCGGTCTTACGGGAGGCATCGCTAGCGGCAAGAGCACAGTATCTCGCATCCTGCAGTCTATGGGGGCCGTCGCCATCGATGCGGATGCGATTGCCCACGAACTGGCAGAACCAGGAGCCCCGCTCTATGAAGCATACATCACACATTGGGGCGCGGGAATCCTCACACCAGAAGGCACTCTGGATCGCCGCAAGATAGGAGACATCGTATTCGCCGATGAAGACGAGCGGCGATGGCTGGATGATGTATCACATCCCTTATTATACCGGGAGGTGCAGCGGCGCTTGGCAGCGCTGCGTACATCAGATGTTCAGACCGTCGTACTCGATGCGCCGCTGCTCTTCGAGGCTGGCTGGGAGCGATTGGCGGACGAGACCTGGGTCGTAGTGCTGCCGCGTGACATCCAGCTCCGGCGTCTGATGGCACGCAATCATTACACAGAAGAGGAAGCGCTCAGCCGTATGGAATCGCAACTGTCACAAGAAGAAAAGATGCGCCGCGCGGATGTAGTCATCGATAATCGCGGTTCTGAGGCTCAGCTGGAAAAGAAGGTACAGGAGGCTTTTCGTCGTCCTGTCTGATTGCTGTTAGCAAGCGGAGAACGCCATGGTATCTCATAGAATCAGCACCACGCAGGAAAGGAGGAACACTGCTCCATGTCAGGATTTGCACAGCACATGCAGCAAAAGAGGAACCAGGAAAAGCGCAAGGGGATTTCCCTTGCTTGCGGCATCTTTTTATTCCTGTGTTGTTTTGGCGTTTATTTCCTTTCACAAACGGAATGGGTGCAGAAGGACTACCTTTATCCCTATCCGTATCGGGAGACAGTGGAGCACTATGCGGATATCTACGGTGTTGACAGCAGCCTTGCCGCCGGTGTTATCCAGGCAGAGAGCCGTTTCCGTGCAGATGTGCAATCACATCGCGGCGCCGTCGGCCTCATGCAGCTCATGCCGGATACTGCGGAGTGGATTGCCGGCCAGATGGGAGATCAACGATATTCTGTCGTGAACCTCTCAGATCCCGAGGTGAATATCCGTTACGGCATTTGGTATCTTGCTGTGCTGCAGAAAGAGTTTGACGGTAATGATATTCTCGCGCTTGCGGCGTATAACGCCGGCCGTGGTAATGTACAGTCTTGGATGAGATTGTACGGCTGGCGGCAGGATTTTTCTGATGTCGAGAAAATTCCCTACGCAGAAACGCGGGAATACGTCCTGCGCGTACTGAAATATCAGAAAAAATATGAAGACCTCTACGAAAGATCGTCCACGGGAGTTCTGACAGCGTCTATAGAGAACCGCTGACAGAATGCAGCATACATGCCCCCTGTATTGCAATTTTAACCGTGGCTACATGATTTCTTTTCCAAACCGCACGGCAGGAGGAGCCATCGCCCATGCAGAAGAAATATTGCATCGTACCCAAAAAGAATAATATGTTCTGGGAGCTTGTCCGAGGCATGCAGTTGAGCAGGGAAGAGAAACTGCTGCTCAAGACATGCCGTATCATGCATGTGGAAATCGATCCGCGAGACAATAGCTGGGAGATTCTCCTTCAGACACAGGAATTGCTGAGAGAAGAGCTTCTCTTTCGTATCTCGCAGCATATTTCTGGCAACTGCCAGATTTCCGGCGTAACGTTCTATCAGGACGTCATCGATATGGAAAAAGGTATTAAAAAGGCATGGGAGGAACTTGCGTCGCGCACGGCAGAGGGCAACCCTGCGGTGCTTTCGCTTCTGCGCCAAGCTCAACTGAACATCGATGGTAGCAGGCTCGTGCTCGAGGTAGGCGGAGAGCTCAGTGGTGAGATTTTCCGTGCCCATGATGTTGCCGCGCAACTACAGAAAAACATCAAGGGACTTTTGGGATTTTCCTGTGAAGTTACCTGCCTGGCGGCGGAAGAGGCTCCCCCTGTTCCCGTGGGCAGAACAAAGAATACTCCGGCATATCTTTCGGCGCTGCGGCAGGAGCGCCATGCGGAGAACGTAGCGCGTGCCGCGCAACAAAAAAAGCAGTCTGCACCTACGAAGGCAAAGAGAACCACAGCGGCAGCTCGTTCCACTACCGGAAAGGCAGCTGCGTATGGAACACCGGTCGTCATGCCTGCAGCAGGGAATCTTGTCTTCGGCCGCGGCGTCGCAGGAGCAGTCAAGACCATTGATGAAATCGAGGGCGAGGAGAAAAACGTCATCCTCGAAGGCTGGATTGGCGAGGGTGCCGGATCCGGCATCCGCACCACGGAATTCAAGACGGGGACGAAGATGCTCTCGTTCTGTCTTACAGATGCAACGAACGGCATCGCCTGCAAGAAATTCTTCAAGCCAGGCCGTGGAAAAAACGCTGATCCAGAGGAGTTCGAGAAGGTAACAGCGCAGCTGAAAGATGGCATGTGCGTCCGCGTGCGCGGCTCGATTCGTTTCGACACGTATCTGAACGAATATGTGCTCGCACTGGACAGCCTGGCGAAAAAGGAAGTCAAGTTGCGCGAAGATCACGCCGAGGTCAAGCGCGTTGAGCTGCATGCTCATACGACGATGAGTGCGATGGATGCTGTCGTGTCGGTCAAAGACCTCATAAAGACAGCAGACCGCTGGGGTTGGCCTGCCGTTGCTGTGACGGATCATGGCGTAGTCCAGGCATTCCCAGACGCAGCCAAGGCGCTCAAGGACTGCAAGACGGATCTCAAGGTTATTTACGGCATGGAGGGGTATCTCGTCGGCGAAGACTATGAGCAGAAACGCGCCAATCATATTATTTTCTTGGCGAAGACGCCCATCGGCCTGCGCAACCTTTACCAGCTTGTTTCTCTCGCACATCTGAAATTCTTCCACCGGCAACCACGTCTGCCGCGCACGATGATTGAAGAGTTCCGCGAAGGCTTGATCATCGGCTCGGCTTGTGAAGCTGGCGAACTCATCCGTGCAATCGAGGAACATCAGTCGGATGAGCAGCTCATGAAGATTGCCTCGTTCTACGATTACCTTGAGATCCAGCCCATCCACAACAATGATTTCCTGAAGCGCAGCGATAATTTCCCTGAAATCAAGACAGATGATGACCTGCGCGCCATCAATCTCAAGGTCGCTGAGATTGCGAAGAAACTCGGCAAGCCGCTCGTCGCGACATGCGATGTGCATTTCCTCAATCCGGAGGACAGCATCTACCGCGCCATCCTCATGAAGGGCAAGGGGTTTGATGATGCGGAGCTGCAGCCGCCGCTCTATCTGCGGACGACGGAAGAGATGCTGGAAGAGTTCTCTTATCTCGGCGAGGAACTGGCGTATGAGGCTGTCGTGACCAATCCGCGTAAGATCAGTGACAGCATCGAGCGCTTCAAGCCGATTCCAGACGATCTCTATTCGCCGCAGATTCCCGGCGCGGATGAAGAAATCCGCAGCATGTCCTACCGCAAAGCAAAATATCTCTACGGTGAAAATCTGCCCAAGATTGTCGAGGACCGCCTGGAGCAGGAACTCAAGCCCATCATCGGCCATGGCTTCTCCGTCCTGTATCTGATTGCACAGCGCCTCGTCAAGAAGTCCAACGACGACGGCTATCTCGTCGGCTCGCGCGGCTCCGTCGGCTCATCCTTCATCGCGACGATGACCGGCATCACAGAGGTCAATCCGCTGCCGCCGCATTGGCGTTGCCCACATTGCCAGTATAGCAAGTTCATTACAGACGGTTCCTACGGCTGCGGCTATGACCTGCCGGACAAGGTCTGCCCTGTCTGCGGTACGCCGCTTCTGAAGGATGGGCATGATATCCCCTTTGCGGTCTTCCTCGGTTTCGACGGCGACAAAGTACCAGATATTGACTTGAACTTCTCTGGCACCTATCAGCCAGTCGCCCATAAGTATACGGAAATCCTTTTCGGCAAGGATAATGTTTATCGCGCAGGCTCCATCCAGACGGTTGCGGATAAGACGGCCTTCGGCTACGTGAAGAAATTCTTCGAGGAAAAGGGAGAGAAAAAACATATCTCCTATATCGATCATCTTGCTCACGGCTGCATGGGCGTCAAGGCGACGACAGGCCAGCATCCTGCGGGCATCATGGTCGTGCCGCGCAACATGGATGTGCATTTCTTCACACCGATCCAGCATCCGGCAAATGATATGAACTGCGGTACGATTACGACGCATTTCGATTACCATTCCATCAGCAGCCGCCTTGTCAAGCTCGATATTCTCGGTCACGATGATCCGACAGTCATCAAGATGCTCGAGGATCTCACACATCGCGACCCGAAGACCATCCCCTTTGATGACCCGGCGACGATGTCGCTGTTCAATTCGACGGCGGCGCTCGGCCTTACGCCGGAGGAGCTGGGCGCTACAAGCGGCACTTTCGGTATTCCAGAATTCCGTACACCTTTTACACGACAGATGATTGACGATACGCATCCAGATGTGTTCTCAGATCTCGTGCGTATTTCCGGTTTTTCTCATGGCACGGATGTATGGCTGGGGAATGCGCAGGATCTCATCCGCGGCGGTCAATGCACTATCAAAAATGCGATTTCCGCGCGTGACGATATCATGATGTATCTCATCCATCAAGGCATCGACCCGCTTCTTTCCTTCAAGACGATGGAGAAGGTTCGCAAGGGAAAAGGCATCGCACCAGATGTTGTCGAGACGTTGCGCAAGGGCGGCATACCGGAGTGGTTCATTGCTTCTTGCCAGAAAATCAAGTATCTTTTCCCGCGCGCGCATGCTACGGCATACGTCATGATGGCGTATCGCATCGCATTCTGCAAAGTGCATTATCCGCTTGCGTACTACGCTGCGTATTTTTCCATACGCGCGGCTGAGTTTGATGCCAATGTTGTCGCGCGCGGCAAGGATTACGTGGCACGCTGCATCAGTGATCTCGATCAGGTGGCCAAGGAAAAGGGCAAGCTCGATGCAAAGCAGAATGCGACGCTCATCGTCCTGCAGCTCGCCTGGGAGATGTACCTGCGCGGTTACAGCTGCGAGCATGTAGATCTCTATACTTCCTCGGCTGAGAAATTCATCATCCACGAAACATCTCTGCTGCCGCCCATCGCCAGCCTTGCGGGCATGGGAACCAAGGCTGCGCAGAGCATTGTAGAGGCGCGCCGCGATGGTATCTTCACGTCGGTGGAAAACCTCCGTACGCGCACAGGCATTTCCAAGACCTGTATCGAAATCCTGCGTGATCACGGCTGTCTCGACGGCATGAGCGAGAGCGATCAGCTCGAACTCTTCAGCATGTGAACCGCATGCGTCCCCTGAATTTCTTTCTAGAGGTTCAGGGGGTTTCTTTTAGAACGCACTGATGAAATGATGTATCCTTGATTTATGCAGATGTTCCGCATGCTAGCGGGATAAGAGGGGAGCATTTGATGTAAATTCAAGACTGCTTTTGAGAACGGACAAACAAGGGAGGATATTATGACGGGAAAACTCAAATTCATCGCCGGCCGCGCAGGCAGTGGCAAGACGGAATACTGCCTCTCCGCCATTGCCGACCGCCTGCAGGAAGCGCCACTTGGACCGGCATGCATTCTGCTGCTGCCGGAACATATGACGTATCAGATGGAGCGGCAACTCGCACAGCGTGCAGGAGAGGGCAGGGGATTCCTGCGCGCCTATGTGTTCGGCTTCCGCCGTTTCGCGCGCCAAGTATTGCTCGATGCCGGCGGTTTGCTGCGCCCCCGGATCACGGAGGTGGGCCGACGTCTCATCCTGCGGCGCATTCTCAAAGACCATGGTGATACGCTTTCCTTTTTTCGACGTGCTGCGGCACAACGAGGCTTCAGCGCGTCGCTGTCTGATGCCATTAAGGAGCTCAAGAGTTATGGCCTCACTCCAGAAGCATTAGAGGAGACTGCCGGTACCTTCGGCACAAAGCAGGAAGGGTTGGCTGGAAAGCTGCGCGACCTTGCTTTTCTCGAACGATCATTTCAACAGGCCATGCAGGGGCGTTATGATGATGCGGAAGACATGATGCGGCTGCTCATCGAGAAGCTTCCTCGTTCTACGTTTTTGTGTGGTGCAGAAATCTGGGTGGATGGCTTTATCTTCTTCAATCCGCAGGAACGCCAAGTGCTCACGGGACTCCTCCAGATCGGCTGTACCGTCCATGTGACGCTGCCACTGGCGCCTGACTTGAAAAGCAGAGAAAACCTCAGCGAGACGGGGCTCTTTCATCGCTCCTGGCGCACCATGTTGCAGCTGCGCGATGAGGCAAAAGCCTGTGGCGCGGAGGTTACGGTATCGTTCCGGCAGGCACCGGCGGACGGTGGACGCTTCGAGCGGCCCGCACTGGCGGCTATCGAGAGGAGACTCTTCGAGTCTCCTGTCCTCCCTGCCGCCGTTGCGCCTGAAGGTGTCATACTCGTGGAAGCGGCGAACCGCCGCATCGAAGTCGAGGCCGTTGCCGCAGATATCCTGCGCCTCGCGCGCGATCACGGCTATCGCTTCCGCGATATCGGCATTCTCGTGCGGGAAGAAGATGCCTACGATAGGCTGCTCAAACTGGTACTCGAGGACAGGCACATTCCCTTCTTCATCGACGGGACGCGCGAGACCGTCCATCACCCACTGGCGGAGCTCGTGCGCTCGGCCTTCGAGGCTGTGCGCGGCTGGCGGTACGAGCCGGTGTTCCGCTGCCTCCGCACCGGTTTTTTCCCACTCACCAACGAGCAGGTAGACCGGCTGGAAAATTATGTGCTGGAATTCGGCATCCGCGGTGCGAAGCGTTGGTCGATGGCCGAGCCGTGGCACTGGTACCGACGCAGATCTCTCGACAACGCAGAGGAAGACCTCTTGCCAAGGGAACAGCAGGCACTCGCTGAGATTGATGCATTCCGCCGTCAGGCAGCTCTGCCGCTCCTGCATTTTGCCGCTGCCCTGCAGGCGGGCTCGACCGTACGTGACTATACGGTAGCAATCTATGCGCTGCTCGAGGAGCTCGCTGTACCGGAGCGCCTCGAACAACTCACAGAGCAGAACGAACAGGAGGAGCGCCTCGCAGCGGCCGCGGAACATCGTCAGATATGGGCTGACTTGCTCGAGCTCCTCGACCAGCTCGTGGAAGCCGATACAGGCGGAAAGAGCAATCGGCGCGATTATGAGGCGATTCTCGGTGAAGGGCTGGACGCTCTGGAGATGTCGATCATCCCGCCGGGACTCGATTATGTGACCGTTGCCTCGTTCGATCAGAACAGCCTCATGAACGTGCAGGCAATCTACATTGTCGGTGCCAATGAGGGCGTTATGCCGCGCCGCAGCCGTGAGAAAGGCCTTTTTACCGACGCGGACAGGCAGCACCTCACAGAGGCGGGCCTGGAAATTGCTTCGGGAGGCCTCGATGGGACGTTATCAGAGAAATTCCTTCTCTACCGTGGCTTCACAGAAGCGCGCGAGCACCTCTGGATTTCGTATGCGCTCGCGGATGCCGCCGGCAGCGGCCTGGCGCCGTCCACTTATGTCGACCGCCTGCGGAGGCTTCTGCCAGATGCAGACTTCCTCTCATTGCCACTCGAGAGCCTTGAACTTGATGAGACAGACGACAGCGGGCTCAGCCGCTATGCGGAGCTGAGGCTGGCTGATGGTCGCAAATCTGTCACGGGACTCGCAGCCGCACTGCGGGGCGCGAGAGAGCGCGGCATCCTGTCTCCCTATTGGCGCGATGTATACAACTGGGCGCGTGAGCAGCCTGAACTTGCAGCGCCGCTCTCTCTGGCACTCGCCGGCCTCTTTGCCGCTCCGCCTGAGGAAAATGTCCCCGCAACCATGGCCCTGGCTCTTTTCGCACGCAAGCACCGCCTGCGCGGCAGCGTCACGCGCTTCGAGGAATTTGCCGCTTGCCCATTCCGTCATTTCGCGCATTATGGTCTGCGACTCGAAGAGCGGCGGGAACAGGGCTTGCATGCCTTTGATTTCGGTACGCTCCTGCACAGCTGCCTGCGCAGCTGCGGGGAACAGCTGAAGGCGGCCGGACGCAGCTGGCGAGATCTCAGCGCAGAAGAGGGGAAGTCCATGGTGCAGTCAACGCTCAGCGCACTGGCACCACGCCTGCAGAATGAACTTTTGTTGAGCACGAAAGGCTACGAGCATCTGCTATCCCGTATCGGCCTGACCGCACAACGTTCTCTCCTGCGCCTCATCTCCATGGATCAAGCGAGCAAATTCCATCCCGTGGCGTTTGAACGTGCGTTCGGCCATGGAACAGGTGCTATGCCGCCACTTACCTATGAATTACCCCGGGGTGTCCAGCTGGAAATCAGCGGGCAGATCGACCGCATCGACTTCGATGAAGACGGCAGATATTTCCTCATCGTCGATTACAAGACGGGAGAGATGGGCATCAATCTGCTTGAAGTATACTATGGTTTGAAGCTGCAGCTGCTCACCTATCTCCTTGTCGCAAGGAATCTCCTGCAGCGCAGCGGGGACGGTGAGCGCCTGCCGGCGGGGATGCTGTATTGCTTCTTGAAATATAAGTGGTGGGAGACAGATCAGAAGGCGACGCCGGAACAGATCCGGCAGCATTTCGACAAGGAGCTCAAGATGCCAGGCTGGGTGCTCGCGGATCCGGAGGTCATTCGCGCCATTGACGGCACAGGGCGCTTCCTGCGTGTCCGGCTCGGCAAGAATGGGGATATTTACAAGAGCGATCGTCCCAAGGTCAAGACACAGGAGGAGTTTTCCGTCCTGCTCTCCTATGTCGGCATCATGCTGGAAAAAATAGGAGAACAAATCCTTGCCGGGGCGGTTGCACCGCATCCCTATCTGCTCGGCGACAAGACGCCGTGCACCTATTGCCCCTATGGCAGTCTGTGCGGGTTCGATCCGCAGCTTTCTGGCTGCAGTTACCGGCGCCTCAATGCGCTTGGCGATGAGGACATCATCGATACGATGGAATGGATGGAGGAACAAGGACAGAAGGGAGTGCATGAAGATGCCTGAGTGGACCAAGGCACAGCGCGCGGCCATCGAGACGCGCGATAAAAATATCCTCGTCGCAGCTGCGGCGGGATCCGGCAAGACGGCCGTACTCGTCGAGCGCATCCTCTCGCTTATTCTCAGCGGAGCGTGCGATGTCGACGAGCTTCTTGTCATGACGTTTACGGATGCGGCCGCCCGCGAGATGCGCCAACGCGTGGAAAAGGCGCTCGAAAAGGCGCTCGAAAAGGCGCGAACGCCCGAGGAGGCCGCACGCATCGAGCGGCAGCTTGTTCTCCTGACGGGGGCTTCCATCTCCACCATGCATAAATTCTGTCTGCAAGTACTCAGGCGTCATTTCGAGGCCATCGACCTCGACCCACAGTTCCGCCTCGGTGGGCAGCAGGAGCTTGCATTACTGCGCCAGGATGTCATGGCTGATCTTTTTGACGCATCCTATGAGCAGGGGACTCCGGAATTCCTTCAGTTCGTCTCTGACTACGGCGATGACCACGGTGATGCCGCGCTTCACGCTCTGGTCGAGCAGCTCTTCCTCTTCTCACTCTCTCAGCCATTTCCCGATGCCTGGCTGCAAAAGCAAGCCGAGGCATTCGATTTGCCGGACGGCACGCAGCTCACGTCTACGGTCTGGTATCCGGTAATACGGAGCGAAATCGCCCGCACACTCGAAAAGGCATCGGCTGTGGTCGATAATATGATGCAGGAGGCAGAAGCAGCCGGTGCTGACGCTTACCTTGAGACATTCCGTGAGGATCGCGTGCTGGTACACTCCCTGATGCAGGCTCTCGCGGCAAAAAGCTGGCAAATACTCAGCGATGCTTTCTCTACATGTTCGTTTTCCCGCTTGCCGACGGATCGTCAACTAGATGACACGGTGAAAAAACACCTGCAAGAGTTGCGCAAGGACCTCAAGACGGTCATCACCAACCTGAGCGCCAAGTATTTCCAGGAGACCGAGGCGGAGCTCATGGACGACCTGCGCCGCGCGGCCCCCGATATGCGGGAGCTTGTGCGGCTCACACTGACATTCCATGCGGCGTATCAGCAAGCCAAGAAGGAAAGGGCGCTGGCAGACTTCAGCGATCTCGAGCATTTCGCATTGGCTGTCCTCATCGACCACGAAGCCTCGCGGACGGACGATGCACTGCCGCCGTCTGCCATCGCGCGCGCGCTGCAGGAAAAGTACCATGAAGTGCTCGTCGATGAGTACCAGGACACCAACGGCGTACAGGAGGCGATCGTCTCTCTCGTCACGCGGCAGGAGCCACCGAATCTCTTCGTCGTCGGCGATGTCAAGCAGAGCATCTATCGGTTCCGACTTGCCGATCCGACGCTCTTCCTACGGAAATATCAGACGTATCCCGAGCAAAAGGAAACCTGCGCACGCATCGATCTTTCACAGAATTTTCGCAGTCGGCCGGCGGTCCTTGCGGCCATCAATTACATCTTCGCGCAGGTCATGGTGCCGGACACGATGGAGCTCGCCTACGACGATGCTGCCGCGCTCCATCCCGGGCTAATATATCCTGAGGCGGAGGGGCCGACGCTCGAGGGACCACAGGAGCTCGCTCTGCTGTATCAGGCTAACCGCGCGGCTGCGGAAGATGATGCGGACACGCAGGATGGCGGAGAAGCAGAAGCATCCTCTTCTTTGGAGCGTGAGGCATCCTATATTGCGCAGCGCATCCAGGCATTTATCGCTGCGGGGACACTCGTCTACCACAAGGAGGATGAGGCCTACCATCCGATTTCCTACCGCGATATCGTGATCCTCATGCGCAGCGTGACAGGCAAGGCAGAGCAAGTACTCGAGGTCCTGCGCGCACACGGTATTCCCGCGTATGCCGCGAGCGATGCGGGCTACTTCGAGGCACAGGAAGTCCGCTGCATGCTGTCGCTGCTCTCCATCCTCGACAACGCCCGGCAGGATATCCCGCTCGCGGCCGTACTGCTTTCACCGATTGGCGCTTTCTCCCTTTCCGAGATGGCTTCCTTACGCCTCGCAGAGCCGGAAGGCGATATCTTCACAGCCCTGCTGACGGCTGCGAATCCAGAAAAGAAGCTCTCGCCTTCGCTGCAGAAAAAGGCAGAGGCATTCCTTGGGCGTCTGTCGCACTGGCGCGCACTGGCGCAGGCGCTCAGCGTGCCGGAACTCATCTGGCAGCTCTACCACGAGACGGGTTACTATGACTATGTAGGCGGACTGCCCGGCGGCTTGCTCAAGCAGGCGAACCTGCGCATGCTCGTCGATCGTGCAGCGGAATACGAACAGACGAATTTCCGCGGCCTGTTCCGGTTCCTGCGCTTCGTCGAACGGATGCGCGCGATGGATACGGATCTCGCGGCGGCGCGCACGCTGGGGGAGAGCGAGGATGTCGTGCGCATCATGACCATTCATGGGAGCAAGGGACTGGAATTTCCCCTCGTATTCGTAGCGAATCTCGGCGGCCAGTTCAACCTCCGCGACAGTCGGGAAAAGGTTCTGATGCACAGGGAACTCGGCCTGGGGCCTTATGCCGTGAACGCGGAGCTCGCCGTGCGCTATGCGACATTCGCGCGCCATGCCGTTGCTGCCAGAATCGTACAGGAGAGCAAAGCGGAGGAGCTGCGCCTGCTCTATGTCGCGCTCACACGCGCGCGCGAGCGCCTTATCCTCGTCGGCAGCGTAAAAGACGAGACGGCACTCGCACACCGCGCATCCGTATGGGGACGCGCGGCAATGCGCAAAGAGGTGGCCCTCCCCGGCTATATCCCGCTCGACGCGAATTCCTTCCTCGATTGGGTGGGTACGGCGCTCATGCACCATCCGGCATGTACAGAGCTGCGGCAGCTGGCAGGCCTGCCAGCTGTCTTACCAGCATTCAGCGATCTGCAAGAAAGCGCGGCATGGCGGGTATCCTGTGTACCGTCGACGGCGCTGCCAACGAGTCAGCAGACGCAGGCGCCAGAGGACGACGTTCTCGCGACAGTTCGCGGCGGCAAGCCGCTTCCGGAAAGTCGGCAACGTGCAGCCGTAGAGACACTGCTTTCCTGGACCTACGCTGATCACGGACTGGAAAAGATACCGGCGAAACTCTCTGTCAGCGAACTCAAACAGCGGTTCGCCGAGCAAGAGGCGCGCGAGGAAGGCCGCATCTTCCTGACTCAGGAGAAACGCACACCGTGGAAGCGTCCGCGCTTCCTTCGCGAATCGGCTGGTCTGACGGGCACGGAGTTTGGCAGTCTCATGCACAGCGTCATGCAGTATCTCGATGTACACGGTGATTGCAGCGAACAAGGCATTCGCTCCCAGCTTGCCTTCATGGCAGAACGCGAACTGATTTCTCCTGAGGATGTGCCTGCGGTCCGTGTGGCAGATATCGCAAAATTCTTCGCTTCTCCGCTCGGCAACGAGCTCCGCCATGCGCGCCGTATCTATCGGGAGCTACCGTTCAGCCGCCTGCTGCCGGCATGCCGCTTTTACCCCGCAGCAGAAGCGTCTGCCGAACTGCTCGTGCAGGGCATCATCGATTTATTATTTGAAACCGAGGAAGGGCGTCTCATTCTCGTCGATTACAAGACGGACAGCGATACGCGTCCGGAAATCATACGCTCACGCTACGCGCTCCAGCTAGATCTGTACAGCGAGGCCGTTGCTGCCATCCTTGGACAACCGGTCGCAGAGCGTTGTCTCTATATGCTGCATGACGGTTCTCTGCTTACCCTTTGACAATTTATTATCAAGAAGCCTATAATATGTGATGTAGAGAAAGACATTTATCTTTCACACACAATTTGTCATGAAGAGGGGATATGACTATGGCAACGAAGAAAACACCAAAAAAAGTTTATGTATTTTTTAATTGCGATGAGACAAAATCGCGCGCCTCGATGAATATTTTTTATAACAATGAA
Organism: Selenomonas bovis DSM 23594; assembly: GCF_000381005.1. GTDB lineage: Bacteria > Bacillota > Negativicutes > Selenomonadales > Selenomonadaceae > Selenomonas_C > Selenomonas_C bovis. The sequence continues at coordinate 20,178 of NZ_KB908381.1, read as the reverse complement.
GTATTCAAGGACACGATTGCCTCGAAAAAAAAGCTGTGGGAAAAAATCAGCAAAGAGCTGGAAGCGGGTCGCATCCAGATTGATAAGGACAACCTTCCGAAAGTGCAGGAAGCTGTCTTTGGGGATAACCCCTGCGATGCCAGCCAATATCTGCGCTACGGCCAGGTCGAAGCGCTCCTTTGCCACTGATGCCTCGAGGGAGATATACTATGTATCGTCTTGTTTCAAAACTCATCATCTACCGCAAAGTCGGTCAGGAAAGCATCCTGTTCCAGCTTGCCGATATCTGCCGCGCGCTCAAGAAAGGGAAGAAAAGCCCAGATGTACTCGCTGGTCGTGTCCTGACACAGATCAACCGCCTGCTCGATCTTGCGACGCGCTACGGATTCAACGGCAACCTCTGGCATAACTATCTCGCGTTCCTGCTCGCAATGACGGAGACACCCTTTACGCTCGTCTGCGAAAAACACGGCGCGAGCGAGGGCAGTGTGCAAGCGTTCGCAAAGAACGACATGGACGTATTCCGCAAACTGCTCGACTATGATTTCATGCCGTTGGAAAAAGCACTGGGGCTTAACTGTTTCCACATCATCGAAAACTATCATGCCGTGGAAAAAAAGGAGCAAATTTACAACAAAAGCGTGAGCGAAAAAGTGCAGGAGCTCAGTCGCGCTATCGAACAGGCAACCGACGGAGAAGAGATGTTCTCCATCGTTACGGACTTCTACGGCCGCTACGGTGTCGGCATGTTCGGACTCAACAAGGCATTCCGCATCTCTCCCAACCACGAGACGACAGGGGAATTGCTCGAAGCCATCACGACGACGGGAGATATGAGACTCAGCGACCTCATCGGCTACGAGAGTCAGAAGAAGCGCCTTATTGACAATACAGAAGCCTTCGTCGAGGGTCGTAAGGCCAACAATGTGCTGCTCTATGGTGACGCCGGCACAGGCAAGTCGACGAGCATCAAGGCGATCCTGAACCAATATTATGACCGTGGCCTACGCATGATTGAAGTCTACAAGCACGAGTTCGCGTATCTCCAGCGCATCATCGCCCAAGTGAAAAACCGCAACTATAAATTCATCATCTATATGGATGATCTTTCCTTCGAGGATTTCGAGATTGAATATAAATACCTCAAGGCAGTCATCGAAGGCGGTCTCGAAGTGAAGCCCGACAACGTCCTCATCTATGCGACAAGCAACCGGCGTCATCTCATCCGCGAAAGCTGGAATGACCGACCGGATCATGTCAGCGACGATATGCATCAGAACGATACCGTGCAGGAGAAGCTCTCGCTTTCCGCTCGTTTCGGTCTTTCCATCGGCTATTTCCGTCCCAGCCGCCAAGAGTATTACGATATGGTCAAGAAATTGGCACGCCGCCATCCGGAAATCAAACTCACCAATGACGAGCTTCAGACCGGCGCAGTGCAGTGGGAAATGGGGCATGCCGGTGTTTCTGGCCGGACGGCGCAGCAATACATCAACTATTTGCTGAGCGAAAAGGAAGCATGATTGCTCAAGTCAAACAGTGCGCCTGCGCACTGTATTGTATCGTGCTTCAGGGATAATGGAAACGTCAGGAAATATGGAACAGGTCGCTCGCTTAGCGAGTGGCCTTTTTCTTTCGTATATGATATGATGAATTCACGAGAAAAAGGGGGAATCCGGATGGCAATGGTGCCAAAACTCAATACCACACAATTCAATGAGCAACGACCCTTCGAAGTCGTGTCTCCATTTGCACCGATGGGGGATCAGCCAGAGGCCATCGAGGAACTTGCTGCCGGCGTGGAAAACGGCATGGACACGCAGGTGTTGCTCGGCGCGACCGGCACTGGCAAGACGTATACGATTGCAAAGGTCATTGAAAAAGTGCAGAAGCCAACGCTCGTGATTGCACATAACAAGACGCTGGCTGCCCAGCTTGCCAGCGAGTTCAAAACGTTCTTTCCGCATAATTATGTCGGCTACTTTGTAAGCTATTACGATTTCTATCAACCGGAAGCATATATTCCTTCGACCGATACCTACATCGCCAAGGATGCGTCCATCAACGATGAGATTGATGAACTCCGCCATAGTGCTACCTGCTCTCTCTTCGAGCGGCGTGACTGCATCATCGTTGCTTCCGTCTCCTGTATCTATGGCCTGGGCTCGCCGGAGAGCTATCATGAGATGGTGCTCTCCCTGCACAAAGGGCAGGAGGTGCCGCGCGACGCCATCCTCAAGAAGCTCGTCTCCATTCAATACGAACGCAACGATATCGCGTTCGAGCGCGGTAAGTTCCGCGTGCGGGGCGATGTCATCGAGGTGTTCCCTGCAGGCTACAATAACCGTGCCGTGCGCATTGAAATGTTCGGCGATGAGATCGACCGTATCGTCGAGTTCGACGTCACGACAGGAGAGATTTATGGCGAGCGCACACATTCGATGGTCTTCCCGGCATCGCATTATGTAACACCGGAAGAGGACAGGAAGCTCGCGATGGATACCATCCGCGCCGAGCTCGCGGAGCAACTCGCAAAATTCCGAAAAGAGGGCAAATTACTCGAAGCGCAGCGCCTTGAACAGCGAACGAATTACGATCTGGAGATGATGCAGGAAATGGGGTACTGCTCCGGCATCGAAAACTATTCCCGCCATCTCGCGCATCGCAAAGCGGGAGAGGCGCCTTATACGCTGCTCGATTATTTTCCGGAAGATTTCCTCATTGTCATGGATGAGAGTCATGTGACGCTACCACAGCTCCATGCGATGTATGCAGGCGACCGCAGTCGCAAAGTATCACTTGTCGAAAACGGTTTTCGTCTGCCTTCGGCCTTTGATAACCGCCCACTTACCTTTGAGGAATTCGCAGCGCGCATCAACCAGATCATCTTCGTCTCTGCAACGCCTGGAAAGTATGAACTCGCGCATGCTCAACAGGTTGCGCAGCAAATCATCCGCCCGACGGGATTGCTCGACCCGGAAATCGAGGTACGTCCGCTCGAGGGACAGATTGACGACCTGCTCGGAGAAATCAAAAAACGCATCGAGCGGCAGGAGCGCGTACTCGTGACAACTCTCACGAAACGCATGGCGGAAAACCTCACCGACTATCTGAAAGAGGTCGGCATCAAGGTGCGCTACCTCCACTCGGATATCGCGACCATCGAACGCGCGGAAATCATTCATGATCTGCGCGCGGGGGAATTCGATGTACTCGTCGGCATCAATCTGCTCAGAGAGGGACTGGATATGCCGGAAGTATCGCTCATCGCAATCCTCGATGCCGATAAAGAGGGTTTCCTGCGCTCGGATACTTCGCTGATTCAGATCATCGGCCGCGCGGCGCGCAATGCCAATGGACATGTCATCATGTACGCGGACCGCATCACAGACTCCATGCAACGCGCCATCGAGGAAACGCAGCGTCGCCGTACCATACAGGAGGAATACAACCGCGCGCATCATATCACGCCGAAGACTATCGTCAAGCCCATCAAGCCGCTCATCGAAACGACACTCGTCGCGGAAAAGAGCGCAAACTATGGCACGGGAAAAGGGAAAAAGAAGCTCACGAAGAAAGACAAAGAGACGCTCGTCAAGACGCTGACACGCGAAATGCAGCAGGCATCGCGCGCACTGGAATTCGAGCGCGCAGCTGAATTACGCGATATGATTCTGGAGTTAGACGGCACATTGCCTGCACAAAGGAAATCATCGAGACCGTACTGATTCATCTGGCATCCCGCCTTTGCGTATCTGTACGGTCCACTCATCGCCCTCGACAATCCTCAGCACAAAACGCGATGAAATGTTTTGGCTGCTACGCCCTTGGTTTGTTTCCTAGCGAGATGCAGCGGATCAACGCAGTCAACACCTCATTTCATCGGCGCTTCCCTAAAAAGAGGCCAGACTGCATTTCTCATGATGCAGCCTGGCCTCTTAGACACTGTTTTCCCACAGAATAATGTGGGGGGAGAAGCAATGATGATGTTACGCTTTCTTGTGGTGGCGGACGAAATTCTCGATGCGCGCGAGCGCTTCGGAAATCTTATCAACCGACGTCGCGTAGGAACAACGGACATGCCCCTCGCCGCAGTTGCCGAACGCACTACCTGGAACGAGCGCCACATGCTCAGCCTCAAGAAGTTTCTCCGCGAACTCCTCACTCGTGTAGCCTGTACTCGTGATATCGGGGAAAATATAGAAAGCGCCTTTCGGTTCGAAGCAGTTCAGTCCCATCTTCATAAAGCCCTCGTAAATGAGCCGACGACGGCGATCGTATTCCGCGACCATTTTTTTCATATACTTTTCACCGTGACGCAACGCCTCGATGGCTGCGAGCTGTGCCGTGATGGGAGCGCAGAGCATCGTATACTGATGGATTTTCGTCATGGCGGCGATGATTTCCGGTGCGCCGAGTGCATAGCCGATGCGCCAGCCTGTCATGGCATACGCTTTGGAAAAACCGTTGAGCAGCAACGTGCGCTCCTGCATGCGGGGCAGGGAGGAGAAGCAGATATGCGCTTCGCCGCCATAAGTAAGGTCGCCGTAGATTTCATCTGAGATTACGATAAGGTCATGCTTCTGCGCAAAATCTGCAATCGCCAGCAAGTCTTCGCGCGTCATGATCGCACCCGTCGGATTGTTCGGATAACCAATGAGCAAGACCTTCGTCCGTGGTGTCACGTGCTCCTCGAGCTCGGCGGGTGTGATGCGGAATTCATTCTCTTGCTTGGCGGGCACGGCGACGGGAACGCCGCCAGCGAGAATCGTGCAGGCCTGATAGGAGACATAACATGGCTCCGGAATGAGTACCTCATCCCCAGGCGCGAGAAGCGCGCGCATCGCGAGGTCGAGCGCCTCACTGACACCGACTGTCACGAGGATGTCCGTCGCCGCATCGTAATGCGTTTCATAAACATCGGCATAGCGGCGAGCAATCTCCTCGCGCAGCTCCGGTAGCCCGCGGTTGGCGGTATAGGAAGTATATCCTTGCTCCAAACCATAGACGCAGCTCTCGCGAATCGGCCACGGCGTGACGAAATCTGGTTCGCCGACACCGAGTGAGATGACATCTTCCATCTTGGCGGCAATATCGAAAAACTTGCGGATACCGGACGGCTTGATGGATCGAACCGCAGGAGAGAGGCGATCCTGGAAAACTTTTTCCGTCTTCATCAGGGCGACACCACCAATCTGCGGTCACGTTCCTCATCGTTGATGATGACGCCGTCTTTCTTGTACGGCTTGAGGATGAAATGGCTGCGCGTTTGCGTGACGCCCTCGATGGTGGAGAGGCGCGTCGAGACAAAATTCGCGACATCTTTCAGAGATTTTCCTTCAATGATGACCATGAGGTCGAAACTGCCGCTCATGAGGTAGACAGTGCGGACCTCATCGAATCGATAGATACGTTCCGCAATCGCATCGAAACCGACCTCGCGCTGCGGCATGAGATTCACCTCGATGATGGCTGTCACCATGTTGTCGCCGAACTTTTCCCAGTTGATGAGCGTGTTGTAGGAGAGAATCACCTTGTCCTTCTCCAGACGCTTGATATCCTGCTCAACCTCATATTCGCTCTTGCCGAGCATGGGCGCGATCTCACTGACCGGGCGACGCGCATCGTGCTCTAAAAGCTCTAAAAGTTCACGCATGCCATTTCCTCCATTCTGCTTGACCACCTGACAAGAAAAAGAAAAGCCTCGTCCGAAAAAGGACGAGGCTCTGTTTCCCGTGGTACCACCTTTGTCAGCCGAACACGAAGATACGTCCGGCCACTCAATGCCTTAACGCGGCCAACGGCAGGGGATATACCTCCCTGCAGCTCTGAGTCAGCTTTCAAGCGACGGTTCTGAATGCTTTCACCAACCGCATTCTCTCTGCCAGCTACACATTCGCTTTACTCTTCTCATCATCGCTGATGCGATATTGAATACACTATACCATAGGCATAGCGCTCTTGCAAGTGTTTTTTCTCGTTTGCACCGGGAACCACTATATGAAACAGTGATTGATCAGATATCCCAATGTACGGTATCAGGATTCGGTGTCGCGCGATCGACTTCGTTGAGGATCCAAGATGCATTGTCATGCGTGGCGGAAAAAGCCTTTTCGAGTCCCGCCTCATACTGCGGTGGGATCTCCATCGAATGAAGCGCCATGTGCATGTAATCCTTGGCCACGAGTGTCACTCCGCGCTCTGCGGCCAACATGGCCTTGAAGCGGTACCCGTAGTAAAGATAGCTGACATGTGAGACGGGGATATCCTTATAGGCTTCGATGCGCTCATCGACTTCCTCCTCGGCTTCTTTGCTCATTTTGAGCTGATGCATGATATTCCAGCGATCGCCCCAAAGCTCGCCGCGCAGAATATATTTATAGAGAAAGTCCGTGCTCTCTGCAAGCTCGATGGCCGCATCGATATGACGCAGGGCATCCTCTGCCGCATTGTCCTGCTTGCGCTCAAGATCAGAAAGCTTCTGGAGCGCAAAGACCTTCTCCTCGACATCCTCAGCGTTTTCTTCATCCACATCCGCCTCGACAACGGAGTGGAAGAGTTCGAGTGCCTCCTCTGTCTTGCCGACCGCGGGCATAGCGAGAAAATGCGCTAGCCTTGCCCGCGCATGCCAATCATCCATACCGCCGAGGAAAAGCTTCTCCGGCGGTTTTGCCGGTGAAGCCATGACAAGATGCACGAGCTTGTGAAATGCTTCCTGTGTCATACTCTGACCTCCATGTTTGAGGAAATATCGATTCATTCGGTACTCCCATAATATTTTCATTTCATTATAGCATAATGGGGCAGGAATCTGCACCTGAGATGTCGAATAAAATATTCCGAAGGAATTATATCGGGATATCTCGTTGCCGTTTTTTGCTCCCTTGGCAGAACCGGTACGGGATGAGGGGGAAAATAGATGAAGAGACATGTGAAAGGCAACGTGAGCTGGGTAGGCTATCTCGACTGGGAACTTGAGAACTTTCACGGGGACGACTATTCGATCTTTCACGGTTCCAGCCAGAACGCTTATCTGATTGAAGAGGAAAAGACCATCCTCGTCGATACGGTCTGGGCGCCGCACCGCTTCGATTTCATTGAGAATCTCAAGCGGGAAATCGATCTCAAAAAAATCGACGCCATCGTCGTGAACCACGGCGAGACAGATCATTCCGGCGCACTTGCAGATTTGCTTGAAGAAATCCCCGGAACGCCGCTTTATTGCACGGCGATGGCTGTCAAGAGCCTCGAGGGACAGTACGGGAAACGCGGCTGGAATTTCCATGTTGTCAAAACGGGAGATGAACTCCCCATCGGCAATGGCAAGAAGCTCCAATTCGTCGAGATGCGGATGCTCCACTGGCCGGATTCCATGGCGACATTCCTCACGGGAGACAACATCCTGTTCTCTATGGATGCGTTCGGGCAGCACTACGCGACGAGCGAGCTCTTTGCAGACAAAGCGGAACAGGGGATCCTCTGGCATGAGGCGCTCAAGTATTTTGTCAATATTCTCAATCCGTTTGCGGCGCTCATCCCCCGCAAGCTCGAGGAGATTGCGGCACTGCAACTTCCCATCGAAATGATTGCGCCATCGCACGGCGCGATCTGGCGCGAAAGACCATTCACCATCGTAGAGAAGTACGATGAATGGGCAAAGGCCTATCAGGAGGATCAGGTCACGATTGCCTACGATACGATGTGGAACGGCACAGAAGCGATTGCGCATGCCATCGCCGAAGAGATAAAACGTCAGAGCCCTGCGACCGTCGTCAAGGTATACAACATTGCCAAGAGTGACAAGAACGAAGTGATGACGGAGGTCTTCAAGTCCCGCGCTATCGCTGTGGGCTCACCGACCTATATCAATGGCGTGCTTGCGAGTGTGACAGGCTGGCTGGCCTTCTTGAAATCTCTGAAGTTCAAGAAAAAACGTGCTGCAGCCTTCGGCTGTTATGGTTGGAGCGGCGAGGGTGTCAAAGTCCTTCAGGAGAGCTTGCAAGATGCCGGTTTCGCAGTTATTGATGAACATGTAAAATCTCTCTGGAATCCCTGTAAAGATGATTTTGCCAAGATTCCAGAGTTGGTGAAGGCGCTGCTGGAGGAGACTCCAGCGGCAGATAAAGCGTAATATTGTAGGAGGTACCATTATGGACAAGTATGTATGCGGCCCTTGCGGCTATGTGTATGATCCCGCTGTCGGCGATCCGGATAACGGCATCGCACCGGGCACGGCATTCGAAGATTTGCCGGACGACTGGGTCTGCCCGGTTTGTGGCGTCGGCAAGGAAATGTTTGAAAAAGAGTGAGTCTGAACTAGACGTCAGCGCACCCGATGCAAGGCGACTCTGCCAACGGATATGGATGCGCGTGAAAATGCAGCTTTCCCATGGGGGAAGCTGCATTTTTATGACTGCCTCAGTGATATCCAACGTTTCAGAACACATAGAATGAAAAGAGAAAGAGGCACTTCCATTGAAGAAAAGAGTCTTATCACTGCTGGCTGCGGCGGAATATCTGACGGAAACGCATATCGGCTGGATCATCTTGCTGTTTCTCATGAATTATTTCACGATTGTCTGGCAGAATCTCACGCAGTATCAAGATACACAGATTCCCGTCCTGTTACTGGACGGTGCCTTCCTGTTTTTCGGTGCCTGCGTCTATGTCGTACTGCTCGCTTGTGTGCCTTGCCACCGTCTGCGCCAGTTGCTGCTCGGACTGTCCGTCATAGTATCAGCGGCATTGGCCGGCCTGGAAATTTTCGCTATCACGACATATCAGACATTGGTTGGCGCAGGCATCATTACCGCCATCCTGCAGACGAATCCGCAGGAAGCAGGAGAGTTCCTCTCCATGTATTTCGGTTGGCGCAGCCTGCTGGCTGTCAGTACTTTCTTCCTCCTGCTTGCACTGGGATGGGGGTGGTTGTTCCAAAAGCGCCTGGCCTGGCCAAGCCGTCGCGGGCGGAACCGCATCTTCCTCGCTGTATCTATTTTCGGCGTACTGGCAGGAACATTACTGCTCAAACACTACATGAACTTCATCTTGAGCGGCACTCTTGACATCCCGCTTGTCAGCGTGGGGCAAGCGACGGCTGTCTCTGTAGAGAATATCAAGGCCTATCAAAAACTTGCAGACTCCATGGAAAACCGAGTGGAAATCACAGAAAATGACAGTGACACGCCTCAAGTCGTCTTCATCCTCGGAGAAGCGACAGCCAGAGGACGTATGCACCTCTACGGCTATCCGCTGAAAAATACGCCCAATCTCGATGCAATGGCTGCGGAGGGGAAAATTGCAGTTTTTCGCGATGTCATCAGCCCTGAGGGAGCGACCGTCGCCGTGCTGCGGAAACTCTTCACCTTTGCAGATGAGGAAAGCGTGGCCGCGGGGCAGCCGTGGTACGAGACCAACAACCTCATCGATGTCATGAACAGAGCCGGTTATGCAACACATTGGATATCAAATCAGGAAAGTTCCGGCATCTGGGGGAATGTAGCGCAAATCTTCGCCAACCGCTCGACAACGAAAGTCTTCACGCGCATGCGGGAATCGCATGAGGAGAATACCACCTTGGATGAAGCGCTGTTCCCGCTGGTGGACGATGCAATCGCACATGGCTCCGGGAAAGATTTCTACGTCATTCATCTCATGGGCGGACACGGCCTCTATTATTTCCGTTACCCGTATCTTTTCACGAAATTCCTGAAAGACGATCTCGCAGCTCCGGAAAATAGCTATAGCGAGGCCAAACGCACGGAAATCGCGCAGTACGCCAATGCGATTTATTACAATGACTACATCGTGAGCTCTCTCATCGAGAAATTCGCGGATAAGAATGCGCTCGTCGTCTATCTGCCGGATCATGGCGAAGCCGTCTATGACAATGATTCCAACATGTCAGGCCATGTTGAGGAACATCCGAACCGCTACATGCTGGAGGTTCCCCTGATCATCTATGGCTCACCGGCCTGGCGCACTACCCATCCGGAAAAATGGCAGCAGATCTGTGCCGCCGTGCAACGACCATATATGACAGATGATATGATTCATACCCTGCTCGATCTTCTCAATATCCGCACTCCGGAATACGATGCGTCGAAAAGTCTGGTAAATGCAGAATTCAAGGTACATCGTACGCGTATCATCCAAGGTATGGATTACGATCACGCGATGAAATAATTGGAGAATCTTTGCGGATACAGACCTATTTTTATATTCTTCTTATGGGAAGAAGGGCGAGCAGTACGAGGAAAAGCAGGCAGGTGACAGCAATATGCGGCGACATAAAACTTCCATCGAACCACGGAAAAAAGATTGTAGCTGAGAGGAGGAAAATCAGTGCGCCGAAAAACGCGATACTGTGGCTATGGTTGCAGGCAACTGACATCCGCCTGCTGAGTGCGAGCAGCGGGGGCAATGCCGCGATGGAGGGAATTGCAATGTCAGCTACGTCTGACGCCGTATCTTTGCCCGTCTCTGCGGACTGCGAGGATGATATGACCAAATGGACGTCTGCCGTTCCTGGGGGGATCTGGCTAGGGTTGGCCGCCATGTCCAGCAGCGCGACAATGTGACCGCGCGACTGGAGGAATTGTGTCTCCCGCGCACATTTTTTCGCTGATAGATTGCCATAGGCGGTGCTGATACCGAGCTGCTTTGCTAGGGCGTGCGCGAATTTCTGTGCCGATGAGGTGAACAATATGGGTGTCATATCCGCGCGCGCTAGCTCAGCAAGCACCGCACGCACGCTATCCGACATGTCATAGCTGAGTGCAATCAAACCTCGGGCGCGTTTGCCCATGCTCAACGCGACAACACTTTCGCCGCGGCAATACATCTGATCCGCTGTCGTCAGGAGTTCAGCACTGAAATGCACGCCTTCCGCTCTAAGCCAGTCGATTGCTCCCACCCGGACTGTATCTCCGGTGCAGAGTGCCTCCGCGCCGTGATGTGCCTGCTCTGCCTGCGCGGAGACGCGCGGCAGACGCAGGCATCGTTCCATTGCCGTCGCATAGATGGCGCAGCCGATAGGATGTGTCGCATCGCGCTCGGCGGCGGCAGCGAGCGCGAGCAGACCAGCCTGCGACATCCCCTCAGGCATGAGCGCGGCAATGTGCGGCTCTCCCTGCGTCAGAACACCCCGATAGGGGAATAGCAGCGTGTCCGTCTCCGCGAGCACTACCAACCGCTGCGGCCGTAGTAATGCGGCACCCAGCGACTCCGCCTGCTGTAGGACGCGTTTTTGCGCCAGCCACGTCGCAAGCATTCCAGGTAGGGGGAGACAGACAAGAAGCGTGGAACAAAATACGAGTCCTCCGCGCACAATCGTTCCCGTCATGCCATGATAAAAGCCGAACAGGAGCGCGAGTACAATAGCGGCAATCAGTTGTTGCCGACTGGAAATAGAATTTCCCAAGAGAATCCCTCCCATTTTTTCCTGGCAACCCATATCATCACAATTATCGTACAGAATCTGGTTGTCAGCAAGGGAAACTTGTCGTACAAAAGAAAAATTGCTAAAATTGGGAAGGGAATCATGATGATGAGGGAGTGGTGACTTTGCAGACAATACAAGGCTTGGCAAAAATCAACCTGACACTTGACATACTCGGAAAAAGGGAGGATGGCTTCCACGAGGTCGCGATGGTGATGCAGTCCGTAGCACTTTCGGATACCCTGATACTCCAGGTGGCTAAGGACAGCTACATTCATCTTGCCATTGATGTTCCCTGGCTCGCCGCGGACGCATCCAATCTCGCGTGGCGTGCAGCTGAGCTCATGCGCCAGACGTATGGCATCAAGGATGGCGTAGAGATTCAGCTGACCAAGCGGATTCCTGTCGCCGCTGGTCTTGCCGGCGGCAGTGCTGATGCGGCTGCTGTCCTGCGCGGCATGAACCAGCTGTTCGCCCTGGGGGCCTCCGATGAGGAACTCTGCGCGCTCGGCGCGAAACTCGGCTCTGATATTCCCTTCACGCTGCTGGGCGGAACAATGCTCGCCACTGGCCGTGGGGAGAAGCTCGAGCGCCTGCCAGATATGCCGACAGCAGACATCGTCCTCGCCAAGCCACACGTTTCTGTCTCTACCGCTTGGGCGTACAAGAGTTATGACGCTGCACCTGCAAAGAGTCACCCGCAAACCGATCAGATGAAACGCGCCATCATAGACAAAGATGACAAAAGGATTGCTTCCTTATTGTCTAACGTCCTTGAAAGTGTTACTATGAAAAAGTATGGCATTATCTCAGAATTAAAAGAGAAAATGCTGCAGTACGGCGCACGCGCGAGCCTCATGTCTGGCAGCGGCCCGACCGTCTTTGGCATTGCAGAGGATGGCGCGCATGCGCAGCACATTGCCGAGGCACTTCGACAGCTTCCGGCTGTGGACGTATTCGTTACGAAGACGGCAAAATCTATGAGGAAATGAGGGATTCTCTGCTATGGAAAAGAAGCTATCACCGATCAAGCTGGACAGCTACCAGCCGCTAAGAGAAGTCGTCTGTGAATCCTTGCGAGATGCCATTCGACGCGGCGTGTTGAAACCAGGTGAGCGCCTCATGGAGATCCAGCTCGCTGAGGAACTCGGCGTGAGCCGTACGCCTGTCCGCGAGGCCATCCGCAAGCTAGAGCTCGAGGGCTATGTTATCATGATGCCGCGGCGCGGCACGTATGTCGCGAGCATGTCCATCCGTGACATCAATGAGATTTTCGAGATTCGCACGGCACTGGAGTCGCTCTCCAACGGCCTGGCGGCGGAACGCATTACCGATGAGGAGCTTGAGAGCCTGCAGCGTCTGCTCGTGATGATCGGCGGCTATGTCGAAGAGGGCAACATGGATAAGATTGTCGAGACGGATATCGAGTTCCACGATCTGCTCTATCGCGCGGCGCGCAACAGCCGTCTCGTCGGCATCATTTCCAACCTGCGTGAGCAGCTCACGCGTTTTCGCACGCTGTCTATGTCCTATCCGGGACGCCTGGAGACGACGCTGGAGGAACATCGAGAAATCGTGGAGGCCATTGCGGAAGGCGACGTGAAGCGTGCGAAGAAAGCGGCGGAACATCATATGGAGATGTCAGAAAAGACGCTGCTCAAAGCCGTGGATGCCAACAAGAAAAATGAAAAGACGAAGCGGGCCAGGAAAGCAGCCAAGTAACTTCCATAATAGAAGGAGGATCCTATATGTCGGATTTAGTAACAGTGATTCTTGCGGCGGGGAAGGGGACGCGCATGAAATCCACCCTGCCGAAAGTTCTGCACAAGGCTGGCGGCAAAGCGATGGTGGCGCATGTGCTGGCAGCAGCCAAGGCGGCCGGTGCAACGCGCCAGATCGTCGTGACGGGCTTTGGTGGCGACCAGGTGCGCGAGGCGCTGGCCGACCAGGCTGAGTTTGTGACGCAGACGGAACAGCTCGGCACAGGCCACGCGGTCAAGATGACGGCTCCGCTCCTGAAAGATACGCAGGGGACCATCATGGTGCTCTGCGGTGATACACCCTTGCTTACGGGCGCGCTCCTGAGAAAACTCTATGACGAGCATATCGCGGCCCAAGCAAAGGCAACCGTCCTGACAGCTGTCATGCCAGACGCCACAGGCTACGGTCGCATCATCCGTCAGACAGACGGCTCCGTCGAGAAAATCGTTGAGCACAAAGATGCGACAGAGGCAGAGCGCGCCGTCAAGGAAGTCAACTCTGGCATTTATTGTTTCGACGCACAGGCACTCTTTGCCGCACTCGAGAAGGTCACGAACGATAACGCGCAGGGCGAGTACTATCTGCCAGACGTCCTCGGCATCCTGAAGAAGCAGGGCGAGCGCATCTGGGCTGTCGCCGCGGATGATTTTGAGGAGACGCTGGGCGTCAACAGCCGTGCCCAGCTTGCCAAGGCAGAGCACATTCTGCGCCAGCGCAAGAATGAGGAACTCATGGCCGCAGGCGTCTCCATCATCGACCCCGCGACGACGTTTGTCGACGCAGACGTCGAGGTAGGACGCGATACCGTACTCTATCCCATGACGTACCTCGAGAGCGGCACGGTCATCGGCGAGAACTGCGAGATCGGGCCTTCCGTCCGTATCCAGAATACGAAGATCGGCAACGATGTCACGGGACAGTTCCTCTATGCCCATGATGCCGTCGTCGACGACCATGTGAAGCTTGGACAGTTCGTTCACCTGCGTCCTGGTACACATATCTGCGAGGGCGTGAAGATTGACAACTTCATCGAGGTCAAGAACTCCACCATCGGCAAGGGATCGAAATTGCCGCATCTTTCTTATATCGGCGACTGCGACATGGGAGAGAACGTCAATATGGGCTGCGGTACAATCACAGTCAACTATGACGGCAAAAAGAAATTCCGTACCAAAATTGGTAACAATGCTTTCGTCGGCTGCAACTCGAACCTCGTCGCCCCCGTCACCGTAGAGGATGGTGCCTACATTGCAGCTGGCTCGACCATCACGCAGACCGTGCCGAAGGACACGCTGGCCGTCGCGCGTGCGCGCCAGAAGAATATCACCGGCTGGGTGGACAAACGCAAAAGATAATGATAAACTCATTACGAGGTAATCATTCGTTTTCTGAATGGGGAAACAACGGCATTCGCATGTTCCCTAGAATTGGAGGAGTTTAACAAAATGGCTTTAGACACTGGAAATTTGGTCATCCTGGCCGGCAATGCGAACCCTGAGCTCGCCAACAAGATTGCGGATCGCATCGGCGTCAATCTTTGCGATGCTTATGTCGGTCATTTCAACAATGGCGAAACCCAGGTCATGATCAGCGAGAGCATTCGCGGCAAGGATATTTTTATCATCCAGCCGACGTCGTATCCAGTCAACGACAATCTCATGGAGCTTCTCATCATGGCGGATGCCTGCAAGCGCGCCTCGGCGCATAGCATCACGGCGGTTGTGCCATACTATGCATACGCGCGCCAGGATCGCAAAACGCGCGGCCGTGAGCCGATTTCCGCCAAGCTGGTTGCCAACCTCATGACGACGGCTGGCGTGACGCGTGTCGTGACCGTCGACCTGCACGCAGGCCAGATTCAGGGCTTCTTTGATATCCCTGTGGATCATCTGGCTGCTGCGCCGACCATTGCCAACTATTTCCGTGCCCAGAAGCTCGAGGATGTCGTTGTCGTCTCGCCGGATCTCGGTGGTGTCACGCGCGCGCGCATCCTCGCGGATCATCTGCAGGCGCCGATCGCCATCATCGAGAAACGCCGTCCGAAGCCGGGCTGTGCTGAAGTCATGAACCTCATTGGTGATGTCGAGGGCAAGACCGCTGTCATCATCGACGATATCGTCGATACGGCGGGCTCGCTCTGCGAAGGTGCGCGCGCGCTCCAGAAACGTGGCGCAAAGAGAATCTTCGCCTCCTGCTCCCATGCGATCCTCTCTGACCCTGCGGTGCAGCGCATCAATGATTCGCCCATCGAGAAACTCATCATCACGGATACGATTCCGCTGCCACCAGAGAAGGCCAGTGACAAGATCGTCGTTCTCTCCCTCGCTGAACCGATTGCAGACGTCATCATCCGCATCCAGAGCCATCGGAGCGTCAGCCAGCTCTTCCGCTGAGATATATTGATTGTTTTTCGCCTTCCCGCGCGGGGAGGCTTTTTTGCACCTGTTCACAAAAATATGCGTAAGCGCCCTTCGTGAGGCGCTGCGCGCCGCATATATTGCAGTATCCTAGTATATGAGACAGAGCAGAGGAGGATTGCCATGCAAGGGGAAGCCACAGACCTCTACATCCGCACATTCAGCTTTTGGAAACAACTGACGAACAAGGAGAAGTCGCTCGTCAACGCCGGCACGCACCCAGTTCGTTTCGTACGCGGCGCGCAGCTTCACCGCGACCCCGGCGATTGCCTGGGCATCCTGCTCGTCAAGGAAGGACAGCTCCGTGTCTACACGCTCTCTGAAGACGGCCGTGATGTGACGCTCTACCGCCTGTTCCCCGGCGATGTCGGTATTCTCTCTGCCGCTTGTACATTGGACGCGGTCACGTTCCCGGTTTCCATAGAGGCGGTCGCGGATACGGATGTCCTGAGAACAGAAGCCTCAGTGTTTAACCGATTACTACAAGAAAATATCTATGTCAAGGCCTATGCCTATGAAATGGCCGCACGCCGTCTTTCGGAGATGCTTTGGCGCATGCAGCAGATTTTATTTCTCTCCGCAGATCGACGTCTCGCAATTTTTCTTCTCGAAGAGACGAAAAAGGCTGGTAGCTTGGAAATCCATCTCACGCATGAGCAGATTGCGCGCTATATGGGTAGCGCCCGCGAGGTCGTGAGCCGCCTTGTAAAATATTTCGCGCAGGAAAAACTCGTAAAGCCGGGGCGGGGACATCTGACCATCCTCGACCTGCAAGGACTGGCAGCTGTCGCGCACAACACGCGGCAGCTCAGTGCAGGTGGAAAAGGAACGATTGATGGATGAGAACGCGTACGGCGATGATTAGAACATGTTTCCGTCACATACACGCCCCCCCTGAAAATTTTTTCACCTTTTTGTGAAAAAAGCTTGACTTCGCATCGCCTTCTCTGTAAAATATTTCTATGTGATGTCATGAACGAGCGTTTCCATTAGCCCCGGAAGCCTGTTTCGGTCATCATAATGCTGAACATTGATTTTACATCTAGGGGGGAAATCGCATGAAGACAACGTTTATGGCAAATGCATCCAATATCGAACGCAAATGGTATGTTGTAGACGCTGAAGGCCAGACGGTCGGCCGCCTCGCAGCCGAAGTCGCAAAAGTTCTTCGCGGTAAAAATAAACCGACGTATACTCCGCATGTGGATACGGGTGATTATGTCATTGTCATCAATGCAGAGAAAGTAAAGTTCACGGGCAAGAAGCTCATCGATAAGACGTATTTCCGTCATTCTGGTTATCAGGGCGGCACGACGTTCACGCCGGCGGGCCAGATGCTCGATCGGTTCCCGACGCGTGTCCTCGAGCATGCCATCAAAGGCATGCTTCCGCATAACCGCCTCGGCGCGCAGATGTACCGCAAGCTCAGCGTCTATGCTGGCCCGGAGCATCCGCATGCAGCACAGAAGCCCGAGAAACTCGAGCTCAACATCCGCTAATCTGGAAAGGGAGGAACATACTACATGGCACAAGTCAGCTACTACGGCACCGGCCGCAGAAAATCGTCCGTTGCCCGTGTTCGTCTGGTTCCAGGCGAGGGGAAGGTCACGATCAACGGTCGTGATATGGAAGAGTATTTCGGTCTCAAGACACTCGAGCTCATCGTTCGTCAACCGCTCAACCTCACGGAGACGGTTGATAAGTACGATGTCATTGCCAATGTTGCAGGCGGCGGCGTGACGGGGCAGGCAGGCGCCATCCGCCACGGCATCACGCGTGCGCTCATGGAAATGGACGCAGAGCTTCGTCCGGCTCTCAAGAAAGCCGGCTTCGTTACGCGCGATCCGCGCGAGAAAGAGCGTCGTAAGTACGGCCTCAAGAAAGCTCGCAAAGCATCTCAGTTCTCGAAGCGTTAAAGCCAAGAGTATCAATGCAAGTTACAAAAAGCCCGTCAGCTCAATGCTGGCGGGCTTTTTCAGTTCTCTTTATTTTTGGAAAGACGTCTCAGTGTATCAAATAGCGTATCAAAACCGGCGCACAAGTTACATAAAAGTTACACACAAGTTACAAAAGAGAGCCGCTATATTTGGTCAATGGCTTCGATTAGTTGAGCGTAGGTTTTGTGCGTGTAGACCTTGCGTGTGATGTCGGAGGCGCGATGGCCGAGGATGAGCTGCGTGACCTTGATGTTGACGCCTGCATCGTCTAGGCGGGTGGCGCAGGTGTGGCGGCCATCGTGCGGGAGGTGCTGGCGCGGGAGGAGCTTGAGAGGATCCGACGGTTCCCAGATGCGACCGCGCAGGCGGTCGTAGGTCAGGACAGGCTTTCCGTCGCGTGGGTCCATGACGAGATACTCGCCGCCCGTCTGCATCCAGCGCTCGATGATTGGAAATATCTTCTTGGCGATGGGGACGGCACGGTTTTTGCCAGCCGCTGTTTTCATACCACCGAACATGACGCGGTCGTCGAGGTGGACGTTTTCTTTTCTGATGCGCAGGAGCTCTGTCGGACGGAACCCGGTGTAGCAGAGGACGAGCGCAAGGCAGGCGGAAAAGTCGTCGGTATGCCGCCAGAGGATCGCGAGTTCGTCGTCATCGAATGGCTGGTGCTTGCGGCTTACCTCATTCGGCGGCAGCTTCACGTTCTTCGCATAGTTGACCGTTACGATCTCGCAGTCGATGGCAAGCGCGAAGAGCTTGTTGCAGAGGGTCTTCATCATCTTCTGCGTGCTGTATCCAAGCTCGCAGGCGTCAAGCTCGCCTTGTATGTGGCGGGCGCGGATGTCGACGAACGGCATATCGTGCAGGCGCGGGAGGCGCTTGTAGGCGGCAATGTAGGTATTCGGAACGGGTTCGCCGTGATCCGTGTATGTGAGCTTGCTCCATTTCTCATAGAGGGTGGCAAAGGTGGCCGCGGTAGCGTCAATGTCGTAGGGGTGCTCGTTGTAGTCGGCAAGGGCTTTGATAGCTTTTGCCCGGCTTTCGTAGTAACCAAGATACTTCTGCACTTGCTTCCCGTCATCCGTCCATTCTTTCGTTACTTTGACGGCATAGGGCTTGCGGCGCTTGCCAGAGAGTTTCGTAATCGAACCGTATCCGTTTGGCAGTCTCATGATGTGCTCCTTTCTCCGTGGCGCGTCCCACGGGAATATGTTATACTGAAACCACAAGCCTCGGCACGCCTACGGGCGTCCGGCGCGGGGTGGCCGACAACCACCTTCTTATCCAGCTGCCTCGTACGAGGCAACTCAGGGCCGTCTTGTCAACGGCTGCTGCAAATCGTGCCGCCTGCGGGCGGCTATTTTTGTTTGCATTTTGGCGGCGCCGCCAAAATGGCTACTTTTGAGCATGTCGCTGACTTAATATCTCATGATAGCATCTATGAGAGAGGACGAGTTCCAGCCCACCATCTCCGTGGCGGCTTGTTGGACTTTCAAGGGAATGCGCTGCTGTCCCCAGGGACGGATGCCGATGATGGTCTTTCCCATGCGATTAGCTTCGTCAATCTCATAGTCAATCCACTTACTGTAGGCATCGTACATCCCCGCGATGATGATAACGATACTGGCGGGCCTTATCTGATTGGTCAACGCATTCTCTAGTCCTGCATTTGTCCTTACATCAAGTGGATCGTGCTGAGGTACACTGTAATTCCGATAGTCCAGAGAGCTTTGTGATAGCCACCTTACAACTGTAGAGTAGTCATCGTTGTATTGCCAAGCATGGCTGATGAAAAGATTATAAGTACGAGGCATATCTATCATCCTTTCCCTTGTGATACAATATATACATGAAATAGCAAGAAGTGGCATTTTATCGCGACTTAGCACGGTGAAAGAGGTGGGGCGAGATGAAAGTAAGGAAATACCGGAAGAAGCCTGTTGTGGTTGAGGCCTATCAGACAGACCGAGAGATGATTATCCACACACTGGAAGGCGACCATCATGCGTCGGTGGGGGATTACATTATAACCGGCGTAAAAGGAGAGCAGTATCCTTGCAAGCCGGATATTTTTGCCAAGACCTACGAACCTGTCGATGAATGAGGTGTCGGAGGTTCGTCTTGCTTGATCTGGATCCAATCTCCATTGACGGAAGCAATGATGCTCTCGACGCGCATCACTAAAACAGTGTCCCTGTCATCTCCTCTGTAAACTCCTGTGCGCGTTTCGTACAGGAGTTTTTCACGCTTCAAGGCCTCGCTGGCTGCCCGATACTGCAACCATAAGTCGTGACATGAGTCCAGGCCAGCAAAGAAACGGAGATAGGATGCTATGGCACTGAGTAACACGAGTATAATGTCGCGCCAAGGATCTGCAATCGGCAGCATTCCGAGAACCGGAAGCAGGAGGACGCATGCGGTTTCTAAGCGCCGCAAACGCTTATATTCGCGCTGGTTTTCCGTACTTTTGCAGCTGAACCATTTTTGCTGTTCGTCCAAGCGATTTCTGATATATTCGTCAGGTGACATTTAGGCTTCCTTTCCTGGCCGCCTGCGGGCGGCTTTTTTGTACCACGTCGTACCACGTCGTACCATTCCGCCTCACGCGATCCCCTTGAGC
>NZ_KB908380.1 GCF_000381005.1 Selenomonas bovis DSM 23594 | reverse complement strand
TTTACATAGTAAACTCAACGCACAAACGTCCACTTTGTGGACATTGTGCGCCCGTCCTTGCAGTAAATCCAACCAATCGCGCTGCGCCTGCGGCTTGCGCTCTTGGGGATTTACATAGTAAAAAGCAGGCATAACAAAATCGGCGGACGAAGCCCGTCTCGATCGCGGTTATGCCTGCTTTGCAGTAACATTCCTTGTATCTGTGCCAAGGATATCATTTTTTAGCTGTTTTGTCAATAATAAATTTTCAGATAATACAAACGTAATTTTTGTATTATTGATTATAGGCTTTTAGTATAGCATAATGTTATTGTAATAATAAATCGGCATAGGAGGGCTTTTTCATGAGTATTCGCATTGGTATTCTGGGATATGGCAATCTGGGCCGCAGCGTGGAGTGCGCCGTGCGGGAGCATGAGGATATGGAGCTTGTGGCGGTCTTTACGCGCCGCGATCCGGCATCGGTCAAGATCTGGTCGCAGGATGTACCGGTTGTCAGCGTCAAGGATGTTGCAGCCTGGCAGGACAAGATCGACGTCATGATTCTCTGCGGCGGCAGTGCGACGGATCTGCCAAAGCAGACGCCGGAATACGTGAAGTATTTCAATGTCATTGACAGCTTTGATACGCATGCGCGCATCCCGGAGCATTCGCTGACGTGGATAAGGCGGCCAAGGAAAGCGGCCATCTGGGGATCATCTCGGTGGGCTGGGATCCGGGCCTGTTCTCTCTGGCACGTGTCTACAACAATGCGATTCTGCCGGATGGCAAGGATTATACGTTCTGGGGCAAAGGCGTCAGCCAGGGTCACAGTGATGCCATCCGCCGCATCAAGGGCGTCAAGGATGCCAAGCAGTACACGGTCCCAGTTGAGAGTGCTCTTGCGGCTGTGCGCTCCGGCTCGAATCCGGAACTCACGACGCGTCAGAAGCACACGCGTGAATGCTTTGTGGTCCTCGAAGAGGGTGCCGATGCGTCTATGGGGGAGTGTGCGTTAGAAGCTCATGAGGCGCGGGCAACGGTGCTTTCCTCCGTGCCGTGCAGCTTGAGCGCGATTTCGAAGAAATGGCTCATCGTCGTTGCGTCCAGATCGTCGTTGCCCTGGACATAGCGGAGGATGGCCCTGCGGCAGCGCTGCAGGGCGTTGTCGACAGATTTCACGTTGCGTCCCACGCGCTGGGCGATGAGCTCGTAGCTCTCACCGTAGAGACGGGAGAGGAAGACATCGTAGTCGTACGGCGTGAAGATGTGCTCGAAGAGCAGGCGGCAACGTTCGTAATCCTCGTAGGTGATGAGTTCCTGCATGGGGGTGCGGAGCTTGTCGTCGACGAGCGTATCGAGCCAGCTCGCGCGCTCGTTGTCCTCGTAAATCGTGACGTCGAGAGAAAGCGCTTGGCTTAGGATCCTGTGCTTACAGCGGTGCGCGGCTTTAATGGCCGAGATGCACTGGCAGCGGATGCAGCGCACGGCAAAGGAAGTAAAGCTCGCGCCGCAGGATGGTTGGAAATCCCGCAGGGCCTTGAAGAGACCGATGCGTCCTTCCTGGAGCAGGTCGTCGCGCTCCTGCCCGTCGATATAGAATGTGCGGCAGGTAGCGAAGACCAACCCCTCGAAGTGGAGGATCAACTGAGAGCCGAGCGTGCTGTCACCTGTTCGCTGATATATGGAAATTGCTTCTGCAACACTATTCTCTGCCATTTGAGATCGGAGCCCCTTTATTTAAATGCAATCATTTCTTAACCATTTTCCTTATTATAACATAACAGAAAGATGGATAATATGGATAATTGTTGTATAAACTATGTAAAAATGTGACATGCAACAGAATGGGAAAATATTATGAGCTAAAAGACCCAAGATAATTAGTGCCTATACGCTTATTTCACAAGCGATATTTAATTCAATGGGCAATAAGTCTATTTTAGATTAAATAGATATGATGATATAACGCGATGAGAGGAGCGACGCAGATGCAGGAATACAGCTATGAGGGTGGAGAGAGCAGTCTGGAACTCATGCCGACGAGCATCGGTCAGGAGGATTGCAGGCCGGGGCATTCCTTCGGCCCTGGAGAGCGGAATACCTATTTGATTCACTATGTACTGCGCGGTTGCGGTATTTTCTGCGTGGGCGGCAGGAAGTATCATGTGGGGACAGGGGAGGCATTCCTCATCTGTCCGCGAGAACTCGTCTATTACGAGGCGGACGCAAAGACGCCGTGGTCGTATATGTGGATTGGCTTTTCTGGTTTCAAGGCGGCGGAATGCATCGGCGAGACCATCCTGCCGGAACGGCGCGTCTTCCGATATAGTGACGAGGAACTTTGCCATTGTCAGCAGCGCATGCTCGAGGCGCTCCAAGTGGATACGGGACGCGAGCTGATGATGGCGAGCGTGCTGTACGAGTATCTGTATCTCCTGCTGCGTCACTACGGGCGTTCGACGCGGCGCGAGAATGTGATCCGCTACGGCAACCACTATGTGAAGAAAATCAAGGACTATATCGCCTCCAGCTATGCAGAGGGGATACAAATCAGCGATATAGCGGCGTACTTGCAAGTAGACCGCAGTTATCTCTTCCGCCTATTCAAGGAGGAGACAGGAAAATCTCTCCAGGAGTATCTCATTGAGTTTCGTCTGAGGAAAGCCTGTGAACTGCTGCGGACGACGTCGTATTCCATCGGTGCCGTGGCTTGTTCCGTTGGCTATGCGGATCCTCTTTATTTCACGCGTCTGTTCCATAAGCGCGTCGGCATGTCGCCGACGGCGTACCGTTGCGGGCGGAAGACGGTACGCGAATAGTTTGGGCGGTGTAACATCTGTTACGGCACTGGCGGCTCCAGCATGGTAAGATGAGGTCATAGATAACGAAGCGAGTTTTTGGAGAGCTTGGAAGGAGAGGTTACGATGGAAAACGCTATGTTTTGTTTTCAGTGCCAGGAGACGGCGGGCTGCAAGGGCTGCACGCGCGTCGGTGTCTGCGGGAAGAAGCCAGAAGTCGCCGGCATGCAGGATCTGCTCATCTACGTGACGAAAGGTCTTTCCGCTGTGACGACGCGTCTGCGCGCCGAGGGAAAAGAGATTTCTGCGGAGGTCAACCACCTCGTCGTGCAGAATCTCTTCGTCACGATCACGAATGCGAACTTTGACCGCGAGGCCATCGCGGCGCGCGTCGCGGAGACGCTCGCGGTGAAGGAGCGTCTGCTCGGCGAGCTCCTCGACCGCTCGGGGCTGCCGGAGGCAGCTCTCTGGCAGGACAAGGAGGAGGCGTTCGAGGCGAAGGCGCAGTCGTCCGCGGTCGGTGTGCTCGCGACGGAGAACGAGGACATCCGCAGCCTGCGCGAGCTCATCACGTATGGGCTCAAGGGCCTCGCGGCGTACCTGCATCACGCGAACATGCTCGGTGAGGAGCGCGCGGACATCGACGCGTTCCTGCAGCGCGCGCTCGCGCGCCTGCTCGATGACACGGCGACGGCGGATGATCTCACAGCGCTTACGCTCGAGACGGGCAAGTGGGGCGTCGAGGGCATGGCCGCGCTCGACAAGGCGAATACGGGGCACTACGGCAATCCGGAGATCACGAAGGTGACGCTCGGCGTGCGCAAGAACCCGGCCATCCTCATCTCCGGCCACGATCTGCACGACCTCGAGATGCTGCTCGAGCAGACGCAGGGCACGGGCGTCGATGTCTACACGCACGGCGAGATGCTGCCTGCGCACTACTATCCGGCGTTCAAGAAGTACGAGAACTTCGTCGGCAACTACGGCAACGCCTGGTGGAAGCAGAAAGAGGAGTTCGAGGCGTTCGGCGGCCCCGTGTTGCTCACGACGAACTGCCTCGTGCCGCCGAAGGAGAGCTATCGGGAGCGCATCTTCACGACGGGTGCTGTCGGCTATCCCGGCTGCCCGCACATCGAGACGCGCGCAGACGGTACGAAGGACTTCACGCCGCTCATCGAGCTTGCGAAGAAGTGCCCCGCGCCGCAGGAACTCGAGCAGGGAGAGATCGTCGGCGGCTTCGCGCACGAACAGGTCTTCGCGCTCGCGGATAAGGTCGTCGATGCCGTGAAGAGCGGCGCCATCAAGAAGTTCGTCGTCATGGCGGGCTGCGACGGACGTCAGAAGAGCCGCGAGTACTACGCGGAGTTCGCGAAGGCGCTGCCGAAGGATACGGTCATCCTCACGGCGGGCTGCGCGAAGTATAAATACATCAAGCTCGGTCTCGGCGACATCGGCGGCATTCCGCGCGTGCTCGACGCCGGACAGTGCAACGACTCGTACAGCCTCGCGCTCATCGCGCTCAAGCTCAAGGAGGTATTCGGCCTCTCGGATGTCAACGAGCTGCCGATTGCCTACAACATCGCCTGGTATGAGCAGAAGGCCGTCATCGTCCTGCTCGCGCTGCTCCATCTCGGCGTGAAGAACATCCACCTCGGCCCGACGCTGCCGGCGTTCCTCTCGCCGAACGTCGCGAAAGTGCTTGTCGAGAACTTCGGCATCGGCGGCATCACGACGGTCGAGGAGGATCTGAAGACGCTGATCGGCTGAGCGCCTGCGTCAGGCAGAGCCCTTTCATAAGAAATCCCATAGAAAACAGGGGGCGCAAAGTGCAAAACACTTTGCGCCCCCTGTTTTTGTTGTGCGAAGATAGATGCAGAGGGACAGCTGGCTGGCGCGCAGGCTGTGGCATCAGCTCCGCACACAGCAAGATAGCGCCGCAGCCTATTGCGGCTGTACTGAGATGGCGCCAACAGGACAATCGAGGGCGGCGTCCATGACATCGTCGAAATCCTGGGGGGAGACGTAGCCGCCCTGCGCGCGGTGCTGCGCCGTGAGGGAAAAGATCTGCGGACAGACATCGACGCACATGCCGCAACCGACGCAGCGCGCTTCCTCCACAGTGACACGCATCATGGAGTCTCCTCGTGCGCCGCTTCCGTGTGGTCTTGTACGATCAGTGCGAGGCGATGCGCTTCCTTGCCTGTCTCCACGAGGTTGCAGGCGTGCGCGGCGACCATATTGCCGTCCTCTCCGACAAGTTCACAGGCGAGATATTCCTGCCCTGCAGGCGATAGGGAGGGCAGGGGACAGCTGCGGCAGGGCAGGCTCCGACCATGCAGGAGCTTGTAGCAGGGCGTATCCAGGGCGATTCCTGTGTCAGCCGGGCGCATGGTGCGCCCGACATAGACGGGAATCATCGTTTCCTTGTCGACGACATAGATGAGCCCTGGCAGGTGATCGAGGATGTCGTGCAGGATGCGCAGATTCTTGCGCAGGTGCTTGGAGGTGTCGGATGGGAGCAGAATGTTGCCGAGCAGCACGGAAAAGACGTTGAGACTGCGGATGAGCTCGGGCGTGATGCGCATGGGACGCGTGCTCTCGACGCCGATGCAGCCTGTGGTAGCCTCTCCCTGTGTGATGAGGGAATAGGCATAGGCACCGAGGTGGCAGTTGGGGAGCGGCGTGTCCTCATGTGCCTGTTTGGCCGTGTCTTCGCAGATGGCCATGACGCCGTAGGCCGTCGGCTTTGCATGCCGGAGAATCAGCGTACGTCGCCTGGTGAGGCAATCCGGTGTGACATTCTTGAGCAGAGCGCCATTGGGGCCGAACCATTCATAGGCATCCTGGTAGGCACCCGTCTCGAGGTCGCAGCGCGCGATGACGATGCGGTCGAAGTTGTAGAGGCGTCCGAGCAGGCCGAGTGCGTAGTCGATGGTCGCCTCGGCGCTGTTGGTTTCATAGAAGATCTGCAGGATGAATTCCGCCATATTGTCCTGGAAGGCTTTCATCTGCAGGTCGAGGGTGCTTTCGGGATCGCGCTGGCTTTTGATCTGCGGGGCCTGGTAGATCTTGTTTTCGTAGATGCGGAATTGATTTTTCCCGCGGCTCTTCGCCTCGTAGAGCGCGCGGTCGGCATGCTTGAAAAGCTCGCGGTAGGTGAGTCCGTGGTCGGGGTAGAGGGCGATGCCCATGCTGATGGAGAACGGGAGGCGTCGCCCTTCCGCGCAGTAGTCATGATGCATGGCCTCGATGAGATCGGCGCAATGACGGCGGACGCCGTCGAGATTTGCGGTATGCGGTAGGAGGACGACGAACTCATCGCCGCCGATGCGCCCTTTGATGTCTGAGTGGCGGAAATGATGCTTGATGGTATGGCCCATCTTCGCGAGGACACCATCGCCGAACAAGTGTCCGAAATTATCATTGATGGCCTTGAAGCCGTCGGCATCGAGGAGCAGCATCATGGCGGCGTCGTGCTCGGGTGAGAGCATGGAGAGACTTGCCTCTATATGGCGGATGGCGGCGTCCTTCGTGAGGAGGCCGGTGAGACTGTCGAAATCGGCCCGTTGCTGCAGGCGATGCAGCCAGAGCTTCTGCGCCTGGATGCTGTGCAGATTCCCGAACGCGACCATGGGGCGCGTGCCCTGGAAGTATGTCAGCAGGTGCACCTCCGCCCAGAGGTATTTGTTCTTGTGATGGCGGATGCGCAGTTTGCAGCTCGTCTTGCGGATGGAGTCGCTTGTCGGCGTGTGCTCCTGGAAGAGGATATGCAGGTAGGTGTGCAGGAGGGGCCGGTCATCTGGGTGCAACAGTTCCTGTGTCCAAAGCATCGTGGAGGCTTGGTGGACTTCCTGTGGGAGGTCACGGAACTTCCGCGGTACGGGGAGTTGGAGCGTCACGGTATCGCTGGTGAGATCCCAGCGGAAATAGAGATGCTGGTCGAGACTGTTGAGTTTATGAAAAATGTTCTCCGTGAACGTGGAGGGGATTGCAATGTGAGCGTCATCCATGGGAGAATCCTTTCTGGGTCAAAGGGCTAGGCACAGGAGCTGCTGAAGCGTCCGGTGTGCCGCGTTGCGCTGGAAAGACTTTTTCTTGCATCAGCTGGTTTTGTTGTCAGTCTTTTTGTCCCGTCGGGACAAAGGGAGAATAAACTATCCTCATTATTATACAAGGTTTGGAATGAATTATCTACTAGAAATCAAGAAATCCTTTCGTATCTGCGCGGCGAAAGAATCATTTGTTCGTGCGCTGCGATGAGGGATGCGACCTGTGTTTTCGATGGCGGCCAGAAGGCTGGCTGCTGAGGGGGAGATGTCAAAAGCCCCGGCCAGGATATGTTTCCATGTCCTGGCCGGGGCTTTCATGGGCCGGAGGCAATATTGCATCCACGCAGATCTGGAACATTTCTTTGGTCAGCGGTCCCGTTAGGCTCACTGTACCACCCAGGAGACGAAATAGAGCACGAGCGGGATCGTCACGCAGGCGATGCCGATGAAGTCGATGTAGACGCCCGTGTGGATCATCTTCGTGATGGGGATGTAGCCGGAGGCGTACACGATGGCGTTCGGCGGCGTAGATACCGGGAGCATGAAGCCGAGCGATGCGGAGAGCGCGATGGCGACAGCCACGGGAATCGGGCTGAGGCCGGAGGAGATGGCGACCGTGATGGCCAGCGGGCCGATCATGTTCGTCGCAGCGGTATGGCTCGTGAGCTCGGAGAGCAGCAGGGCCATGACGGAGAACACCGCGACCATGACAACCTGGCTGGGCTCACCGCCCGTCGCGAGGACGATGCGGTCGCCGATCCAGTTCGAGAGGCCTGTCTTGTACATCATGCCGCCCATAGCCAGGCCGCCGCCGAAGAGGATCAGTGTGCCCCACTCGATGCCGTGGACAGCCTCCTCCCAGCGCAGCGTGAACTGGCGCCGCGAGAAATTGACCGGCAGCAGGAAGAGCAGCAGCGCGCCGGCCATGGCCGCAATCGCCTCGGGGAAGAGCAGGTTGTACATGCGCAGCTCGGGCGCCGTGCTGCCGAGCGCGATCGAGAGGAAGCCAGGCGTGATCCAGAGCGCAACGGAGACGATGAAGCAGAGGAGCGTATTCTTCTGGGCGCGGCTCCAGCCGCCGAGCTCGGCGAGTTTTTGCTGGATGAAGCGCTCCGCGCCCTCGATGCGCGCGACGTCAGCGGGGAACATGTGGCTGAGGACGAGATAGGCAATCACGAAGTAGAGCGCCATGGCGATGAAGCCCCAGGTCATCCACTGGAAGAACGAAATGTGGATATCGCACATCGTGCCGAGGAAGCCGAGCATGATGAGGTTCGGCGGCGTACCGATCGGCGTGAGCACACCGCCGATGGAGCACGAGTAGGCTGTCATGAGCATGAGTCCGGTCGCGTATTTGTACTCGTGCAGGTCGATTTCGCGCCCGTTCGCCGCGAACATCTCCTTGATCGAGGTGAGGAGCCCCAGGCAGATGGGAAACATCATGGCTGCCGTGGCCGTGTTGCTGACCCAGCCGGAGCAGAGCGCCGCCGCAAGGCCGACTGCGAGGAAGATGCGCTTCGGACTTGAGCCGACCCATTTGCGTGAGAGCAGCCAGTAGGCGAAGCGTTTGTCGAGGCCGTGCTTCATCATGGCGGTCGCGAGGATGAAGCCGCCCATGAAAAGGAAGATCATGGGATTGGCGAAAGCCGCGAAAGCCACGCTGACCTTTACGACGCCGGTGACGACGGCGAGCGTCGGTCCGATCAGCGAGGTGACGGGGATCGGCACGGGCTCCGTGATCCACCAGATGGCGACGAGCACCATGATGGCCAGCAGTTTGTGCGCCTCGACGGTCAGCCCGGAGAACGGTGTCACGAACGTGAGCACGGCGAGCAGCGGGCCGCCATAGAGGCCGATCGTGCGCCGCTTGCGGTCAAAGGCCTGTTCCG
This sequence comes from Selenomonas bovis DSM 23594, assembly GCF_000381005.1. Lineage (GTDB taxonomy): Bacteria > Bacillota > Negativicutes > Selenomonadales > Selenomonadaceae > Selenomonas_C > Selenomonas_C bovis. The sequence continues at coordinate 196,088 of NZ_KB908380.1, read as the reverse complement.
CCTTCTTGACCGCCAGAGCTTCCTTGTTCATTTTATCCACGGTAAATCCCTCCCTCTTGATGTATGATTCCCCTCTCCGGCGAGCGCCCAAACGGACGACCCTCCGACATATCCCAGAGCTGCCGCTGGCTGGATGGTGTCGCAGGCAGTCGGCAGCTTTGATATCTCCATGATAAAGAACTTCCTATCGACTTTCAATAGATATCAAGAAGAATAATGATTCAATTTAGTTATAATTTGTTGTAAATAATAATAAACAATAATACGAGGTGATGCAAAGGCTGACGCTTCTGCGCGTTTCTGCCCTTGCGCAAAGCAGGAATTCAAGATAAGATGGAAGCAAGACGCGGGCGGCTGCCTGTGCGGGACTGTATGAAAGCCAGGAGAACGGAGAAGGAGAAGAAGAATCTATGAGTATCTACGAATATCAGACCAAGGGCACCTGCTCGAAGAAGATCACGGTGGAGCTCGACGGCAAGACCATCCGGCACGTTGCGTTCGAGGGCGGCTGCAACGGCAACCTCAAGGGCATCGCGCAGCTCGTCGAGGGCATGGATATCGATTTCGTCATTGGGCGCTGCAAGGGCAATACCTGCGGCCCGCGCTCGACATCCTGCCCTGACCAGCTCGCGCATGCGCTCGAGGAGGCGTATGCCGCCGAGCAGGCGGGAAAATGAGCCGCGGGGAGGCAGCACTATGATATTCGACAGCCACAGTCATACGCGGTTCTCCGCGGACTCTGAGATGGAGGCGCGCGCCGCGCTGCGCGCCTCAGAGGCGCTCGGCATAGGACTTGTATTCACGGAACATCTCGACGTGGATTTTCCGGGCGAGAATGACTTTACGTTCGATCCCGCCGCCTACTGGGAGACGTATGCGCCGCTGCGCGGCGAGCGCCTGCGCCTCGGCGTCGAGGTCGGCATGACGCCGGAGACATGCGCGGCGAGCCGCGCGTTCGTCGCGCGTGCGCCCTTCGACCTCGTCATCGGCTCGATTCATGTGCTGGACGGGCAGGATCTCTACTATCCGGCCTACTATGAGGCGCATGCAAAGGAGGAGGCCTATACCGCCTATTTCGCGCAGATGGCCGCGTGTCTGAAGACACATGATTTCATTGACGTGCTCGGCCATATCGACTACATCGCGCGCTACGCGGCCTACGCGAACCCGGAGCTCTCCTACGGCGCGTTCCAGGAGGCCATCGACGCCGTGCTGCGGGCGGCGGTCGAGACAGACACCGTGCTCGAGCTCAACACGCGGCGCCTCGGCGAGCGCCGCGCCGTCAAGGAGCTCGTGCCCATCTACACGCGCTACCGCGAGCTCGGCGGCCGCTATGTGACGCTCGGATCGGACGCACATGCGGCAGATGCCATCGGCGCGCATTTCGCCGCGGCCGAGGAGCTCGCCGCGGCCACGCGTCTCCGCATCGTGACCTTCAAGGAGCGACGCGTGGAACTGCTGTAAGGAAGCACCGGACGTATCGGTAACTTCCTAAAACAGGGCGGCGCTTGCAATGGGCGGGGAAACACGCTACAATAAAGATAGTATTTTCCATCTGGAAAGGCAAAGGGGGATTACAAGTGAAGCACATTCAGACGGTCAACAAGCCGACGATGCAGAAATCGCTCAAGACGGGCGGCTGCGGCGAGTGCCAGGCATCCTGCCAGTCCGCGTGCAAGACGAGCTGCACGGTTGGCAATCAGGTTTGCGAGAAGTAAGAGATCTTGCGGTGGAGGCTGCCGCGTCCGTGCGGGCGCGGCAGCCTTTTGATGACTTTATCATAACGTGGGGGCTATGCGATTCCTTGCCTCGCCTTGGCGCCCGGCGGTGCCTTTCCATGGCGCAGCCGGGGGCGGCCCGTTCCTCCTGGGGAGAGACGGTGCGCTGCGAACGGCGCGGCTGCGGTCCCCTAGAGGAGAACGAATGAAAGCGAAAATCCATAAATTCGAGCAGAACGGCACCTACATCCTGCTCGATGTCAACAGCGGTGCCGTCCATGTCATCGACAAGATGATCTACGATCTCATGGACACGTTCACGGGAGAAAACGATGAGGAGACCATCTGCGCCTGGGCGCACGCGTACCCCGAGGCGGACATCCGCGAGGCGCTTGGCGAGCTCCATGAGCTCATGGCGCGCGAGGAGCTCTTCGCGCCGGACATCGACGTCCCGCCGACGTTCCGCCAGCACGGCCTCGTCAAGTCGCTCTGCCTCATGGTCGCGCAGGACTGCAATCTGCGCTGCAAGTATTGCTTCGGCGACGGCGGCAGCTACGGCCAGGAACGCGCGGTCATGACGCCCGAGGTCGGGCGTGCGGCCATCGACTTCCTCATCGAGAAGAGCGGCCCGCGCAAGCACTGCGAGGTCGACTTCTTCGGTGGCGAGCCGCTCATGAACATGAAGACGGTCAAGGCGGTCACGGCCTACGCGCGGCAGAAGGAGCAGGAGACAGGCAAGAAATTCAAGCTCACGCTCACGACGAACGGCATGCTGCTCAACGACGAGAACATCGCGTGGCTCAATGAGAACGATTTCTCCCTCGTGCTCTCGCTCGACGGGCGCAAGGAGGTCAATGACGCTATGCGCCCCGATGTCGGCGGGCACGGCACGTACGATCGCATCGTGGAGCATTTCCGCCGCTGCATTGAGAGTCGCAAGGGCGGCAGCTACGACTACCGCGGCGTCTACACATATCTGCGCGGCACCTATACGCACAACAACCTCGATTTTACGAATGACGTGCTCTCCATGCATGACGCCGGTTTCGACATCCTCTCGCTCGAGCCGGTCGTCCTGAAGGACAGCCCCTACGCCATCACCGAGGAGGATCTGCCGCGCGTCTACGCGGAGTACGACCGGCTCGTCGACGCCTACATGGAGCGCCGCCGCGCGGGGCACGGGTTCTGGTTCTTCCACTTCAACATGGATCTTTCAAACGGCCCTTGCGTCGCGAAGCGCCTTTCGGGCTGCGGCGCAGGCCATGAGTATTTCGCCGTCGCGGAAAACGGCGATCTCTATCCCTGCCATCAGTTCGTCGGCCGCGAGGGCTATCGCCTCGGCTCGCTCCGCGAGGGCGTCACGCGCCCCGAACTCTCGCAATACTTCCGCGAGAGCCACGTGCTCAACAAGGAGAAATGCCGTGATTGCTGGGCGAGGTTCTTCTGCTCAGGCGGCTGTCATGCGAATGCCGACCTCTTCCACGGCGATATCCGCGAGCCGTACGAGATCGGCTGCGCCATCCAGAAGAAACGTCTTGAGTGCGCGATTCTCGTGCAGTCGCTGCTCGCACTCGAAAACAATAAGAAAGAACAAGATGCATAAATAGCATTTATAATAGAAACCGCGCAAGGCCGAAAATCACCGGTATGCGCGGTTCTTTTTCGTCCGGAAACTGGCTGATGTAATTGCTGATGTTTATGATAAATACGTTGACAATCCGTGTCAGAATATTGTATGATTAGACATGTAAGAGCTTTGCTGGAGAAAAGCCGCAAAGCACTGCTGTGTAGTTTCGGCAGAGCGGTTCCGCGCTGCCCGAAATATCCGGTCTGAGAGCCGGGAACTTCTATATTCTTTAGGGGGTATTTTTCAAATGGCAGTAAAAGTTGCTATCAATGGTTTTGGTCGTATCGGCCGTCTCGCTTTCCGCCAGATGTTCGATGCTGAGGGTTATGAAGTCGTCGCGATCAACGACCTCACGAGCCCGAAGATGCTCGCTTACCTGCTGAAGTACGATTCTTCTCAGGGCAAGTACGAGTATGCAGACACGGTTGAGGCTGGCGAGGACAGCATCACGGTCAAGGGCAAGACGATCAAGATCTATGCCGAGAAAGATGCAAAGAACATCCCCTGGGCGAAGCATGATGTAGATGTCGTTCTCGAGTGCACGGGCTTCTACACGTCCAAGGAGAAGGCTTCCGCACATCTCGAAGCTGGCGCTAAGAAAGTCGTCATCTCCGCTCCGGCAGGCAAAGACCTCCCGACGATCGTGTTCAACACGAACCACAAGTCCATCCCGGCTGGCACGAAGATCATCTCCGCTGCTTCCTGCACGACGAACTGCCTCGCTCCGATGGCAAAGGCTCTGAATGACCTCGCTCCGATCCAGAGCGGCATCATGCAGACGATCCATGCGTTCACGGGCGACCAGATGACGCTCGATGGCCCGCAGCGCAAGGGCAACCTCCGCCGCAGCCGCGCAGCTTCCGAGAACATCGTTCCGACGTCCTCCGGTGCTGCAAAGGCCATCGGCCTCGTCCTTCCGGAACTCGATGGCAAGCTCATCGGTGCTGCACAGCGCGTTCCGACCCCGACGGGCTCCACGACGCTCCTCTACGCTGTCGTCAAGGGCAACGTCACGGTTGACCAGGTCAACGCTCAGATGAAGAAGGAGTCCACGGAGTCCTTCGGTTACAACACGGACGACATCGTCTCCAAGGATGTCGTCGGCATGCGCTACGGCTCCCTCTTCGATGCAACGCAGACGATGGTCAGCCCGATGGCGGATGGCAATACGCTCGTTCAGGTCGTTTCCTGGTACGACAACGAGAACAGCTACACGAGCCAGATGGTTCGCACGATCAAGTACTTCGCTGAGGAAGTCAAGTAATCTCTGATCGACAGCTGAATCAAGACTAAGATCTCTAGAGGTCCGGCCGAAGTTTGGGCCGGACCTCTAATCTTTTATGGGGAGACCGTCTGCGCCGACATGGAGCACGCCGGATCATCCCCCGCGGGGCGCCACCCCGCCTGTATGGCGGCACCGCTCCGGTCATAAAGTTTCCTATGGAGGCGTAATACAGAATGGACAAAAAAACCATCAAAGATGTAGACGTCAACGGCAAGAAGGTCTTCGTTCGCGTAGACTACAACGTCCCGTTCGATGCAGAACAGAACATCACGAACGACACGCGCATGGTGCGCACGCTGCCGACGCTCAACTACCTGCTCGACCACGGTGCGGCGCTCGTGCTCGCCTGCCACATCGGCCGTCCGACGGAGGCGCGTGAGCCGCAGTTCTCGACGAAGCACCTCGTCAAGCACCTCTCCGAGCTGCTGGGCCGCGATGTCAAGTGGGCGTCCGACTGCGTCGGCGCTGAGGCAGACGCAGCGAAGGCCGCGCTGAAGCCGGGCGATGTCCTGCTCCTCGAGAACCTCCGCTATCACAAGGAAGAGAAGAAGAACGACCCCGAGTTCGCAAAGCAGCTCGCTTCTGGCTGCGACCTCGCGGTCGATGACGCGTTCGGCGTCTCCCATCGCGCGCATGCCTCGAACGCAGGCGTGCCGAAGTACCTCGAGACGGTTGCCGGTTTCCTCATGGAGAAGGAGATCAACTACATCGGCAAGACGCTCGAGAATCCGCAGCGTCCGTTCGTCGCCATCATCGGCGGCGCGAAGGTCTCCGACAAGATCGGCGTCATCAGCAACATGATCGACAAGGTCGACACCATCATCATCGGCGGTGGCATGGCGCATACGTTCGACGCAGCAAAGGGCCTGCCCATCGGCGACAGCCTCTGCGAGCCGGACAAGTACGACCTCGCGCGCGAGCTCCTCAAGAAGGCCGCTGACAAGGGCGTCAAGGTCGTCCTGCCGGTCGATCTCAAGGTCTCCAATATGTTCCCGGCTGACAAGCGCTACGCGACGGAAGGCCAGACGAAGATCGTCGATGTCGACAAGGTCGAGGCTGGCTGGGATGCTCTGGACTCCGGCCCGAAGACGAGCGAGGAGTACACGAAGGCACTCGCCGGTGCTAAGACGGTCATCTGGAACGGTCCGATGGGCGTGTTTGAGTATGACGATTTCGCACAGGGCACGCTCGCAGTCGCCAAGGCTGTGGCCAAGGCAACGGAGGAGGGCGCTACCTCCATCGTCGGCGGCGGCGACTCCGTGGCAGCGCTCAAGAAGACGGGCCTTACGGACAAGATTTCCCATGTTTCCACTGGCGGCGGCGCAACGCTCGAGTTCCTCGAGGGCAAAGAGATGCCGGGCATCGCGGCGCTCGCTGACAAATAAGACACGCTACTCTATCGGCGTGCAGGCAGATCTGCAAGGGTGCAGAAGGGAAGGCGGCAGAATCTCTGCCGCCGGAACTTCTGTCTAGGGAACTGAGGCAGAGCGGCTGCCGCTTCCGGATGGCTGGGAGCGGCAGCGCCGAGCCTCTCGTATATGAAGGAAATTCAGGAGGAAAAAGAAATGGCAAGAACACCGATCATCGCTGGCAACTGGAAAATGAACAACACGATTGCCGAGGGCACGAAGCTCGTCAAAGAGCTCGCACCGCTCGTCAAGGACGCAAGCGTCACGGTCGTTGTCTGCCCGACGGCGACGGCGCTCGCAGCTGTCGCGGATGCTGTCAAGGGCACGAACATCCACGTCGGCGCGCAGAACGTTCATTGGGAAGATCACGGCGCGTTCACGGGCGAGATTTCCTGCCCGATGCTCAATGAGATCGGCGTCGACTACTGCGTGCTCGGTCACAGCGAGCGCCGCGGCTATTTCGGCGAGACGGACGAGGGTGTCAACAAGCGCGCGCATGCTGCGTTCAAGGCTGGCATCACGCCGATCATCTGCTGCGGCGAGTCCCTTGAGCAGCGCGAAGCAGGCGAGTATCTCGACTTCGTTGCCGGCCAGGTCAAGGCTGCGCTCGACGGCTTCTCCGCTGAGGAGGCTGGCAAACTCGTCATCGCCTACGAGCCGATCTGGGCTATCGGCACGGGCAAGACGGCATCCTTCGAGCAGGCTGAGGAAGTCTGCGCGCACATCCGCAAGACGGTTGCCGAGAAGTTCAACCAGGCGGCTGCGGACAGCATCCGCATCCAGTACGGCGGCAGCGTGAAGCCCGCAACGATCAAAGACCTCATGAAGCAGCCGAACGTCGACGGCGCGCTCGTCGGCGGTGCCTCCCTCAAGGCGAAGGACTTCAGCGAGATCGTCAACTACTAATTCGCTATTCAGAAGGAGTAGTCAAAGCATGGCAAAACTCAAAAATGCACCGGTCGCACTCATCATCATGGATGGCTGCGGTCTCGGCGGCAAACTCGATGAGAGCAACGCGGTGGAGAAAGCGAAGACTCCGGTCCTCGACGGCCTCCTCGCAAACTATAACTCCAGTCACCTCCAGGCATCCGGCGAGTTCGTCGGCCTGCCGGACGGCCAGATGGGCAACTCCGAGGTCGGCCACACGAACATCGGCGCGGGCCGCCTCGTCTACCAGCAGCTCACGCGCATCACGCGCGACATCAAGAACGGCGATTTCTTCAAGAACGAGGCGCTCGTCTCCATCATGAAGGATGCCAAGGAAAAGGGCGGCGCGGTTCATCTCATGGGCCTCGTCTCCCCGGGCGGCGTGCACAGCCACCAGGGTCACCTCTACGCGTTGCTCGAGATGGCGAAGCAGCAGGGCGTCTCCGAGGTCTACGTCCACGCGTTCCTCGACGGCCGCGATGTGCCGCCGCAGAGCGCGCAGCCGTACCTCGAGGAGCTCGAGGCGAAGTGCAAGGAGATCGGCGTCGGCACGATCGCGACGGTTAGCGGCCGCTACTACGCTATGGACCGTGACCATCGCTGGGATCGTGAGCAGAAGGCCTACGAGGCCATCGCGCACGCCGAGGGCGTCGCAGCGGACAGCCCGGTCGCGGGCCTCAAGGCGAGCTACGCGAGCGGCGTCAACGATGAGTTCGTCGTTCCGTTCGTCGTCAAGGGCTACCGCGGCATGAAGAACGGTGACGGCGCAATCTTCTTCAACTTCCGCCCCGACCGCGCGCGTCAGCTCACGCATGCGTTCGTCGATGAGACGTTCGACGGCTTTGAGCGCGACGAGAGCCTCAAGATCCCGTTCGCGACGTTCTCTCAGTACGAGGACGGCATGAACGCGAAGGTCGCGTTCCCGCCGGAGTCCATCGCAAAGACGCTCGGCGAGGTCATCCAGGACAACGGCATGACGCAGCTGCGCATCGCGGAGACGGAGAAGTACGCTCACGTCACGTTCTTCTTCAACGGCGGCGTCGAGGAGCCGTACAAGGGCGAGGATCGCATCCTCGTGCCGAGCCCGAAGGTTGCGACCTACGATCTCCAGCCGGAGATGAGCGCCGTCGAGGTCACGGACAAGGTCTGCGAGGCCATCCGTTCCGGCAAATACGACTTCATCATCCTCAACTACGCGAACTGCGACATGGTCGGTCACACGGGCGTGTTCCCGGCAGTCGTCAAGGCCGTCGAGACGGTCGACAGTTGCGTGGGCCGCTTTGTCGCGGCCATCAAGGAAGTCGGCGGCGAGGTCTGCATCACGGCGGATCACGGCAACGCGGACAAGATGATGGACTACGTCAACAACCAGCCGTTCACGAAGCATACGACGAACGCCGTTCCCTTCATCGTCGTCTCGGACCGCGTGAAATCCGTCAAGGACGGCGCGCTCTCTGACATCGCGCCGACGCTCCTCACGCTCGCCGGCGTCGACATCCCGGAGGAAATGACGGGCAAGAACCTCGTCGAGCTTTGAGGTTCGGATTTGCGTAACGCCCGGTAGGGTCGAAGCTCTGTATTCTATTAGTAAAGAGAGGAATATGAACAATGATTGCTTATTCACAGAAAGTGGAAGACATGGCATGTGTAGCGCAGGAAGTTCATCATGGCGCTGCTCCCATTCCTGAAGAAGGCAAATGGGTCAAATCCAAGAACGTTCAGGACATCAGCGGCCTCACGCACGGTGTCGGCTGGTGCGCTCCGCAGCAGGGTGCCTGCAAGCTGACGCTCAACGTCAAGGACGGCATCATCCAGGAAGCCCTCGTCGAGACGATCGGCTGCTCTGGCATGACGCACTCCGCGGCGATGGCGGCTGAGATCCTCCCGGGTCTCACGGTGCTCGAGGCGCTCAACACCGACCTCGTCTGCGATGCCATCAACACGGCGATGCGTGAGCTCTTCCTCCAGATTGCTTACGGCCGCAGCCAGACGGCGTTCTCCGATGACGGTCTGCCCATCGGCGCTGGCCTCGATGACCTCGGCAAGGGCCTCCGCAGCCAGGTCGGCACGCTCTACGGTACGCTCAAGAAGGGCCCGCGTTACCTCGAACTCGCAGAAGGCTACGTCACGAAACTCGCGCTCGATGAAGAGAACCGCATTGTTGGTTACGAAGTCGTGCAGGTCGGCAAAGTCCTCGAGGCTGTCCGTCAGGGCAAGGATGCCAACGAGGCGATCAAGGCGAACACGAGCACGAAGGGCCGTTTCGCCGATGGTGTCAAGTTCATCGACCCGCGCGAAGAGTAAGAAGCCTCTCACGAGATATTGGTACGCATATCGAAAGGAATGAATAGAATGTCATTATTCGAAGGCTATGAGCGCCGTATTGACAAAATCAACGAAGTCTGCAAACAGTATGGGATTGCTTCCATCGAGGACGCAAAGACGATTTGCGCCGACAAGGGCATCAACCCGTATCAGATCGTAGAGGATCTCCAGCCGATCGCGTTCGAGAATGCGAAGTGGGCTTACACGCTCGGTGCTGCCATCGCCATCAAGAAGAACGTCAAGTCCGCAGTCGAGGCCGCAAAGGCCATCGGCGAGGGCCTCCAGGCTTTCTGCGTGCCGGGCTCCGTTGCTGACCACCGCAAGGTCGGCCTCGGCCACGGCAACCTCGGTGCGATGCTCCTCTCTGAGGAGGCCGGCTGCTTCTGCTTCCTCGCTGGCCACGAGTCCTTCGCGGCTGCTGAGGGCGCCATCGGCATCGCCAAGACGGCGAACAAGGTGCGCAAGAACAAACTGCGCGTCATCCTCAACGGTCTTGGCAAGGATGCTGCGCAGATCATCAGCCGCATCAACGGCTTCACCTATGTCGTGACGGAATACGACTACAAGGCCAACAAGGTCAACGTCGTCGACAAGATCGTCTACGGCAAGGATCCCGAGCGTTCCCAGGTCAAGTGCTACGGCGCTGACTCCGTGCAGGAAGGCGTTGCCATCATGCACATGGAGGACGTCGATATCTCCATCACGGGCAACTCCACGAACCCGACGCGCTTCCAGCATCCTGTCGCTGGCTGCTACAAGAAGGAGTGCATCGAGAAGGGCAAGAAGTATTTCTCTGTTGCTTCCGGCGGCGGCACGGGCCGTACGCTCCATCCGGACAACATGGCCGCAGGCCCTGCTTCCTACGGCATGACGGACACGATGGGCCGCATGCACAGCGATGCGCAGTTCGCAGGCTCCTCCTCCGTGCCGGCACACGTTGACATGATGGGCCTCATCGGCGCTGGCAACAACCCGATGGTCGGCATGACGGTCGCCGTCGCGGTTGCCGTGCAGGAAGCCATGAATAAATAATCTGGCATCAAGGAAACGCGTGTTTCCATCAGAAGGGACTGCCGCAGCTTTGCGGCGTCCCTTCTTTTTTTACATCACAGCGGCAGTCTGGATTGAAGGTGTCTGCCACCTCGCGCCATCGCAGCGTCAGTTGAGGGACAGATAAGAAGAAAATCAAGATGAAATAATGTGTAATTACCTGGTATTTCCCTTGAATTTTATTCTGTTTCTTGTTATACTGATTGTGTTGGGAATCGGAAACAATTCTGATAATTTGCGTTCAAGGGGGTTATCTTCTATGAAAAAGCTCATCAACGAGGTCGAAAATGTCGAACAGGAAATGATCCAGGGACTCGTCAAATCTCGTCCGGAGAAGCTTGAGAAACTCGAGGCCGGCAACATCGTCGTCCGCAAGACACGCAAACAGGGGAAGGTCGCGCTCGTCTCAGGCGGCGGCAGCGGCCATGAGCCCGCGCACGGCGGCTACGTCGGCGAGGGCATGCTCGACGCGGCGGTCGCGGGGCCGGTATTCACCTCGCCGACGCCGGATCAGGTCTATGAGGGCATCAAGGCAGTCGCGACCGACGCCGGCGTCCTCTGCGTCGTCAAGAACTACACGGGCGATGTGCTGAACTTCGAGATGGCCGTCGATATGGCGAAGGATGAGGACATCAAGGCGGACTACGTCGTCGTCAACGACGATGTCGCCGTGAAGGACAGCCTCTACACGACGGGCCGCCGCGGCGTGGCGGGCACGATCCTCGTGCACAAGATTGCGGGCGCGAAGGCTGAGGAGGGCGCGTCGCTCGAGGAGGTCAAGAGCGTCGCCGAGAAGGTCATCGCGAACGTGCGCACGATGGGCATGGCGATCCAGCCCTGCACGGTACCGGCAGCGGGCAAGCCGGGATTCGAGCTCGGGGAGGACGAGATGGAGATCGGCATCGGCATCCACGGTGAGCCGGGAACGCACCGCGAGAAGCTAGCCAAGGCGAACGACATCGCTAAGCACCTCCTCGACAAGATCCTCGCGGACATCGACTACGCGGGCAAGGAAGTCGTCGTCATCGTCAATGGCATGGGCGGCACGCCGCTCATGGAGCTCTACATCATCAACAACTTCGTGCAGGACTACCTGAAGGAGAAGGGCATCAAGGTCTACGATACGATGGTCGGCAACTACATGACGTCCATCGAGATGGCGGGCTTTTCGCTCACGCTGCTGCGCCTCGACGATGAGCTCAAGAAGCTCTACGACGCACCGGCGGACACGGCGGCCATCCATAAGTAACATAGCAAAGATACGGGAGCACTTGTTTCCGGGGGACTGCGGTTCCCCGGAATCGTCTTCCGGGAGAACAAGGATCGAGGGAACAGAGTATGATCGACAACAAGAAAATGGTAGAAATCATGCAGGCGATCGCCAAGCGCATGGAGAAGGAGAAGGAATTCCTCACGGAGCTCGACAATGCCATCGGCGACGGCGACCACGGCATCAACCTCGCGCGCGGCTTCGCGGCCGTCGAGCAGAAGCTGCCGCAGCTCGCAGACAAGGACCTCGGTGCCATCCTCAAGGGCGTCGGCATGGCGCTCGTTTCGAACGTCGGTGGCGCCTCCGGCCCGCTCTACGGCACGGCGTTCATGAAGGCGGGCGGCGCGCTCAAGGGTGAGACGGACATCGACGCGGCGAAATTCGCGGCGGCCTTCGAGGCGGGTGTCGAGGGCATCAAGATGCGCGGCAAGGCGCACGAGGGCGAGAAGACGATGCTCGACGCGCAATGCCCGGCGCTCAAGGCGCTCAAGGAAGCCCTCGCCGCGGGGAAAGACCTCAAGACGGCGATGGGCGAGGCGGTCGCCGCCGCGAAGGACGGCGTCGCCTACACGAAGACGATCATCGCGACGAAGGGCCGCGCGAGCTATCTCGGCGAGCGCAGCATCGGTCATGAGGACCCAGGCGCGATGTCGTCTCTCATGATGCTCGAGGAGATCACGCGCGTACTTTGACGGGAGGACACGAAAACCATGGTAGGGATTGTCATCGTATCGCACAGCAAGAAACTCGCGGAAGGCGTCGTGGAGATCGCCCGCATGATGGCGGCGGAGGCGCCGCTCGCCGCTGCGGGTGGTCTTGAGGACGGCGGCCTCGGCACGAGCTTCGAGCGCATCGCTGCCGCCGTCAAGGAGGTTGACCAGGGAGACGGCGTGGGCGTGCTCATGGACATGGGCAGCGCCGTCATGACGACGGAGATGGTCTGCGAGGCGCTCGACGATACGCGCATCCGCATGCTCGACGCCCCGCTCGTCGAGGGCGCCGTCCTCGCGGCCGTCGAAGCGCAGATGGAGACGAGCCTCGATGATATCGCAGCGAAGATCGGCGAGGCGCGCGAGGTCCATAAGATTGCAGCCGACGCCTGAGGGAAGCGGCTACCGCGCGACCAATGCGAAAATAAGACGTTCCGGCACTTGTCCTTTTTGTCATATCCTTCTATAATATAGGCAGAGTAAGAGCGTGTGCCTCTTATGATACCCAGGGATCATTCCAGGGATGAAGCAGCAAGAAAGCGAGGGATAGCTTTATGGGTATTTCAGGGATCGGTGCCGGTGCGTCCTACAGTACGCTGAAGACGTTCCAGCAGCTGAACCGCGACGTCCATACGCAGGGCGTGGAGCAGGCGTCGAGGATCTCCAAGGAAGCGGGAGATTACTCGCGCGTGTCGAATTTCGGCAACGAGACGAAGATCGGCACGAGCAAGTTCCAGCGCGGCAACGAGACGATCGCGACAATCGGCGAGAACAAGACGTCCGAGCTCATGGACAAGGCGAAGAGCTACTATGCCGTGTCGAATTTCGGCACGGAGACGAAACTCGGCTCGAGCAAGTTCCAGCAGACGGTCAAGGCTGCATCGGAGCAGGGCCAGCGCAATGTCTCTGAGAGCATGGAGAAGGCGGCCTCCTACACGAAGGTATCGAATTTCGGCGATGAGACGAAACTCGGCTCGAGCAAGTTTCAGCAGGCCAACGCGCAGGTCAGCGCGAAGTTCGCGGCTGTTGCGAGCGCCTACAAGCAGGCGGCGAGCCTCGGCAGCGTCTCTCGCGGTGCGACGGTCGACATCGGCGCCTGAGCGCAGAACGCATGGCATAAAAATGGCTGCGATAACGCGAAGTCACGTTATCGCAGCCATTTTTGCCATTTTTTAAGGAAACGATGATTTATGAAGTGGTAAAATCCTTGCATTAATCAGTGATTCCTTAAGGAAGTTCCCTAAAACAGCATGTCGATGAGGTTGCCCGTCGTCACGAAGCTCGAGATGTTCTGCAGCGTGCGTCCCGTATAGAGCGAGGCGACGGTCATCTCGCCGCCAATCATGCTCTGCATGGAGGGGAACACTTTATCCTGCTGGAACTTGGCGAGGCCGACATGGCTCTGCGCCTTGCCGGCGAGGCCGTTTTTCCCCAGCAGGTTTTCCGCGCGGCTGCTCTCTGTCGTGAGCGCTTTCGCGAGCTTGTCCTCGTCGAGGGTGAGCGCTCCCGTCTTGCTGTCGACATTGATGCCGATGGCACGGTAGGAATCTGCGCGGTAGGTCGTATCAGCGAACTCCGTCGCGAGCGCGCTCGCGCGCTTCGAGACGTCCTTGTTGTCCGAGAAGAACGAGAGGGCGTCGTTGTAGTCCGAGACGAGCGACTTCACGCTGCTGATGGCGCTCTTGAGGCCATCGCTGTACGTCGTCTTGCCGGCGGCGTTTGTCTGGATGTCGCTCGCGGAGAAATCGTAGCTCATGCTCGCGACCCTCGCGGCGGAGCCCGCGAGGTCGGAGAGCGTCGACTTCATCTCCGTGTTGAACGTCGTCTTCGTCTCGGTGTAGGAACTCACGAGACCGGCATAGCCTTCGCGGATGCTCGAGAGCGTCCGCATATCAGAGGCAGCGGACGACTCGTCATAGGGCAGGGCGGCTGTGCCGCTCTTCGCCTTGGCGTAGGAGCTGCTGAGCCCCGAAAGCGTGCTCGAGCTCGTCGTGCCGCCTGTGGGGCTGAGACCGGCCTTGGCGGCGAACTTGTACATCATGTACGTGTTGTTCGCCATAGAGGAAATCGTAGACATGAATCACACCTCCTTCCGTGGTGATGTCGGAGAAGATCTCTCCTTCTATTATATCGCAGGAAACAGGTGTTTTCATAAAAATCAGCAAGAAATCATCCAGAAATCCCGTCGTGGACGGGCAGTCGTGAGGAGGAGATATACGATGACAGATGAGACATGGCTGGACGAGGCGGCCGCGCAGTTTCGCGTGACGGACGACGCGCTGCGGCAGGGGATGCTGCGCTTCGAGGAGGAGATGGCACTCGGGCTGCGGCAGCCGGCGGCGTCCTCGCTCTACATGGAGCCTTGCTACGTGGATCTGCCGACGGGCCGCGAGCGCGGGCGGGCCGTGACGCTCGATTTCGGCGGGACGAACGCGCGCGCGGCGCTCGTGGAGCTCGCGGCGGATGGCTGCCATGTGCGCGGCGAGGTGCGCCGTCCGCTCCGCGCGCCCGGCGCGTATGATGTGACGCACGCGGAGACGGCGGAGGCGCTCTTCGACTTCCTTGTGGATCTCGTGCGCGAGGCACTCGCGCGGGGCGGCGCGCGGCCTGAGGACCCGCTGCCGCTCGGCCATACGTTCTCCTTCGGCACGCGGCAGCGGTGTCTCAGCGACGCGCGTCTCATCGTCTGGTCGAAGGAGATCTCGGTGCCGGGCGTCGAGGGCGCCTATGTCAACGCGCAGCTGCGCGCGGCGCTCACGCGGGCGGGACTCAGAAGCGTGCAGCCGACGGCCATCCTCAACGATACGGCTGCCGTGCTGCTCGCCGCCGCGTTCTGCGCGCCGGGCACAGCGATTGCGGCCATCTACGCGACGGGCTTCAACAGCTGCTACCTCGAGACATTCGGCGGCCAGCGGCCGCCGATGGTCTACAACATCGAGTCGGGGAGCTTCCGCCATTTCCCACAGAATCCGTACGACAGGCAGCTCGACGCGGCCTCCGCGAAGCCGGGCGCGCAGCGGCTCGAGAAGATGATCTCCGGGCGCTATCTCGGCGAGCTCCTGACGCGCGTGTTGCGCGAAGGGCTGCACGATGCTACCCTGCCGCCGCTCTCCGCCGAGATGGTGGGGGAGGCCGCGCAAGGGACGCTCGCGGCGCTCCCCGGCGGGCGGCCGCTCCCCTCCGCCGCGTCGCTCGCCACGCTCGCCCGCGCGCTCATCCGCCGTTCGGCGCGCCTCGCCGCTATGACGCTTGCCGCCGTGCTGCGTCATCGCGCGGCTGCGGACAGGCAGCCGCGCATTGCGCCGCAGACGATTGCCGTCGACGGCGCTGTTTTCGCCCACATGCCCGGCGTCGCGGCGACCATGCAGGAGACGCTCGCGCTGCTGCTCGGCGAGGAGACGGCGCAGGGGCTTTCCCTTTGTCTCGTGCGGGATGCCTCCGGCAGAGGCGCGGCCATCGCCGGCATCCTGGGGCAGGGGGAGCGAGGTGAGTGACAAGCTCTCTCGGCGGTGCGGCCTGCTGGGCGCTGCAGGCAGGAAATCACAGGATTATCTTTTCATAAATTTTATAAATCATGATTTCGCTACGAATTAATAAAATATATTATACTGTATACACGCAATCAGAAACAATAATAACAACTGCTCTAGGGAGCAAAAAATTTCTCCAAATCCGGCCAAAATCATGCGGAAACCTCTTTACTTGCCAAAGGGAAGAGTGTTACGATAAGGGCAAAAGGGTAACCGTTCCCCATGAGCAAACTGGTATTCGGACCATAGTGTATGGAGTGGCGGTCCGAGAAAAGGCGGGAAGTATATGTTAAAAAAGACGAAAATCATCTGCACACAGGGCCCTGCGACGGAGAAGCCGGGCGTCGTCGACGCGCTGATTGCGAACGGCATGAACTGCGCGCGTTTCAATTTCTCACATGGCGACCACGCGGAGCATCTCGGCCGCATCAACATGGTGCGCGAGGCCGCGAAAAAAGCGGGCAAAGTCATCTCCCTGATTCTCGATACGAAGGGCCCCGAGATGCGTCTCGGCGAGTTCAAAAACGGCAAGGTCATGCTCGAGAAGGGCAACCAGTTCACACTGACGTATGAGGATATCCCGGGCGACGAGACGCATGTCTCCGTCAACCACAAGGGCCTCTACACCGAGGTGAAGCCGGGCGACACGCTGCTGCTCTCCGATGGCCTCGTCGCGCTCAAAGTCGACGAGATCCGCGGCAAGGACATCATCACGACCATCCAGAACAGCGGCAAGATGAGCACGAAAAAGCGCGTCGCGGCGCCGGGCGTCTCGCTCGGCCTGCCGCCGATCTCCGAGCAGGACGCGAAGGACATCGTCTTCGGCTGCGAGCAAGATCTCGACTTCGTCGCGGCCTCCTTCATCCAGCGCCCGGAGGACGTGCTCGCCATCCGCAAGCTCATCGAGGAGCACAACGGCCATATGGAGATCCTGCCGAAGATCGAGAACCTCGAAGGCGTGAAGAACTTCGACGAGATCCTCGAGGTCTCCGACGGCATCATGGTCGCGCGCGGCGACCTCGGCGTCGAGGTGCCCGCGGAGGACGTGCCGCTCATCCAGAAGGAGATCATTCGGAAATGCAACAAGGCGGGCAAGCCCGTCATCGTCGCCACGCAGATGCTCGAGTCCATGACGTCGAACCCGCGTCCGACGCGCGCCGAGGTCTCCGACGTCGGCAACGCCATCCTCGATGGCACGGACGCCATCATGCTCTCCGGCGAGACGGCGCAGGGCGACTATCCGGTCGAGGCCGTCGCGACGATGAACCGCATCGCGCAGCGCATCGAGAGCTCGCTCGAGTACAAGGAGCTCTTCGTCGAGCGCGGCTTCGAGCACATGCAGTCCCGCACGCGCGCCGTGGCGCATGCGACGGTGCAGATGGCCTGGGAGCTCGACGTCCCCGCCATCATCACGCCGACCGACAGCGGCTACACGACGAAGGTCGTTTCCCGCTACCGTCCGAAAGCGGCCATCGTCGCCTACACGCCGCACGAGAAGGTCGTCCGCCAGCTCAATCTGCGCTGGGGCGTCTATCCCATCCTCGGCACGCAGTGGAACGATGTCGACGAGATGATCGCGAACGCTGCCTCGGCTGCCGTCAAGGGCGGCTACCTCAAGCGCGGTGACACGACGATCATCACCTCCGGCATCAAGCTCCAGAGCAAGACGAGCGTCGGCAACAACACGAACATGATCCGCGTCTATCAGGTGTAAGTACAGAACCTCTTCATAGGAGAATATGTGAGAGCCGCCGTCTGGCGGCTCTTTTTGCTTGCCACTCCTGCGTGCCTTGTGGTATGATAAGATGTAACTTGTGCGTAGAGGAGGACTCGGGTTGCTGACCTTATTGATGATATTGGATGCGCTTGTCTGCATTGCGCTCATTGCCGCTGTGCTCGGGCAGGAGGCGAAGTCGGACGGCATGGGCGGTCTCGGCGGTGGCGCGGATACTGTCTTCTCGAGCAAGGCACGTGGCATGGATGCGCTGCTTGCCCGTGTGACGGTGGTCCTCGCGGTCCTGTTCGCCGTCATCACCATTGTGATTGCCCGCATGACATCGTGATAAAGGAGACGTTCTCTGCCGTGTGGGGCGAGGGCGTTTTTTCATGTGGCGCCTGACGCGCCGCTGGTCTGAGATAGAGGGGCGAGGATGGATGATTTGTTCCGGTGCGGAGCCGTTTTTCCTGCCGGGCGGGACGCAGGGCGTGCTGCTCGTGCATGGTTTCACGGGGAGTCCCGCCGATCTCTTGCTCCTCGGCCGGTTTCTGCAGGCGCGGGGTTGCACTGTGCTCGGCGTGCGGCTCGCCGGCCACGCGACGAGCGAGGAGGATCTGAGCCGCCAGACGGCGGAGGACTGGCTCGACTCCGTGCGCGACGGTGCGGCGCTCCTGCGCGGCTGCACGCGGACGCTCTCCGTCGTCGGCCACTCCCTCGGCGGCGTGCTCGCGTTCCTGCTCGCGATGGAGCAGCCGCTCCAGCGCATCGTGAGCCTCGCAACGCCTGTGGACATCGCTCCGGAGCGCGGCGCTGACCAGCTGCCGCCGCGCGCCCTCTGCGCGGGGCGCTACGCGCCGAAGCGCAGGCGGCGCATGCGCGATGTGCCGCCTGCGGTGAACGAGAGCTACGCGCGCATGCCGCTCGTCTCCGTGCATGAGCTCCTCGGCGTCATCGCGCGCATGAAGGCGCATCTCGGAGAGGTCACGCAGCCGACGCTCATCATGCACAGCAAGTGCGACCATACGGCGGCGCCAGAGAGCGCGCGCTATCTCTATGAACATATCGCGAGCCGTGAGAAGGAGCTCGTCTGGCTGGAGCACTCCGGCCATCTGCTGCCGCTCGACGTGGAACGGCAGACCGTCTTTGCAAAGACTGCGGAATTCCTCGCGCAGGGCGGAGCGCGCTAGATGCGCTTGCTGCTGCGGGGGTGCAGCCTGCCATATCCTGGCGGACGCCGGGAGGAATGAGAAAGAATCGTGAAAGGAATTATATGGAAACAAATCTGAAAGACCGCATCCTCACCTATATGAAGGAGGATGCTTTCCGCCCGATGCTGGCGGAGGATATCGCTGAAGGCATGAACCTCACGGCAGAGGAACAGGTCGCCTTCCCCGCGGCGCTCGAAGCGCTGGAACAGGAGGCGCTCGTCATCAAGAACCGCAGCGACCTCTACGGCATCCCGAGCCGCATGCACCTCGTCGTCGGCAAGCTCACGATGACGGCGAAGGGCTTCGGCTTCATCATCCCCGACATCAAGGAGACGGAGGAGGACACGGACGTCTTCGTGCCGGGCGTCGCGCTCGGCACTGCCATGCACGGCGACCGCGTCGTGGCGCGCGTCAAGCCGCCTGAGGAGGAAGGCCGCTCGCGCGAGGGCGAGATCATCCGCGTCATCGAGCGCGCGAACGAGCGCATCGTCGGCACGTTCGAGAGCAACAAGACGTTCGCCTTCGTGACGCCGGACAACACGAAGCTCAATAACGACATCTTTGTCCCGAAAAAGCATTTCGGCGGCGCGCGCACGGGCAGCAAAGTCGTCGTCGAGATCACGAAATGGCCGTCCGGCCGCCACAACGCGGAGGGCAAGGTCGTCGAGGTGCTCGGCAAGGAGGGCGATCCGGGCGTCGACGTGCTCTCCGTCATGCGCCAGTACGACCTCTCGCAGGAGTTCCCCGAGGACGTGCAGTACGCCGCGGACCACATCGAGCAGAACCCCTCGCCCGATGAGTACGAGGGCCGCCGCGACCGCCGCGACCTCACCATCGTCACCGTCGACGGCGATGACTCCAAGGACTTCGATGACGGCGTCTACGTCGAGAAGAAGGCAGACGGCTCCTATTTCCTCGGCGTCTACATCGCCGATGTGAGCTGGTACGTGCGCGAGGGCGAGCCGCTCGACCGCGAGGCGCGCGAGCGCGGCACGAGCGTCTATCTCGTCGACCGCGTCATCCCGATGCTGCCGTTCGCGCTCTCCAACGGCATCTGCAGCCTCAATCAGGGCGTCGACCGCCTCTCGATGGCCTGCGAGATGCAGGTGAGCCCCGAGGGCGAGATCACGAGCTACGAGATTGTGCCTGCCGTCATCCACGTCTACCGCCGCCTCACCTACAACATCGTCAACAAGGTCCTCGTGGACAAAGACCCCGAGACCGTCGAGGCGCAGCGCGACCTCCTGCCGATGCTCGAGACGCTCGAGGAGCTGCGGAACGTCATGAAAGCCAAGCGCCACCGCCGCGGCTCCATCGACTTCGACATCCCCGAGGTCAAAGTCAAGCTCGACGAGAAGGGCCACCCGATCGCCCTCATCAAGCGCGAGGGCTCGCTCGCCGAGTCCATCATCGAGGAGTGCATGCTCGCGGCGAATGAGACCGTCGCCGAGCACATGGATAAGAAGCAACTGCCGTTCATGTACCGCGTGCACGAGCAGCCGACCGAGGAGAAGATCGAGAACCTCAACAACCTGCTCGGCGCGTTCGGCCTCTTCGTCCATCAGGACGAGGCGGGCCACATCCGGCCGATGGACGTGCAGCAGGTGCTCGAAAAGGTCAAGGGAAAGCCTGAGGCGCGCATCGTCGAGACCGTCTCGCTGCGCTCGATGCAGCAAGCGCGCTACGCGGCGGAGAGTCTCGGCCACTTCGGCCTCGCCGCGCGCTACTACACGCACTTCACCTCGCCAATCCGCCGCTATCCTGACCTCATCGTGCACCGCCTGCTGCGCGAGACGCTCGAGGACGGCGGCACGCTGCCGCGCGAGCGCCAGGAGAAGCTGCGCACGGCGCTCCCCGACATCGCGGACTGGGCCTCCCAGCGCGAGCGCGTCGCCATCGAGGCGGAGCGCGAGACGACCGACATGAAGAAGATCGAGTACATGGCGCAGTTCGTCGGCGAGGAGTTCAAGGGCGTCATCTCGGGCGTCACGGCGTTCGGCATCTTCGTCGAGCTCGACAACGGCGTCGAGGGCCTTGTGCATGTCTCGACGATGGTCAACGACTACTACGAGTACAAGGAAGAGCAGTACGCGATGGTCGGCGAGCGCACGCAGCAGCGCTACCGCCTCGGCGACGAGGTCGAAGTGCTGCTCGTGCGCGCGAACGCCAAGGAGCGCAACCTCGACTTCGTGCTCAAGGACAACGGCGCCTATGACCCCGTGGCGATGAAGAACGCCGTGGGCGGCGGCCGCAAAGGCGGCAGCGGCGGTAAGGGCGGCGGCAAAGGCCCGCGCCCGAGCGGCGACAAAGGCAACAAAGGCAGCCGAGAGGGCCGCAGGCCGCGCGGCGGCGCGAGGGGCGAGAGCGTACTCGCAGCGGCCTTCCAGGAGGCCGCGCATCGTCCGCAGCACGGCGCGCAGCGCCGCGGCAAAGGCCCGAGCGGCGAGCGCGTCTCTCGCTCCGTCGGCGAGCACACGAGCGCGCCGCGCGGCAGCCGCCGCAAGGACATCCGCGAAAAGCGCATCGAGAAGCGCGTCGCCGGCGCTTGGGGAACGCCTGTAAGGCGTGAGAAGCGCGAGCGCGAGGACTACCAGCGCGTGCGCGTCACCGGTCTCAACAAGGCCGTCTGGCCGGACCCGCCGGGCTACCACGAGCGCAAGCAGCGCGAGGAGGAAAACGCCCTCAAGGCGAAGAGCGCCGAGCGCCAGAAACCCCGCCCGCACCGCAAGACCGAGGACGGGACGAAGGACAGCAAATAAGAAAAAGAAAAGACATGGGCTGCCGCGGATGCGGCAGTCCTTTTTGCGAGAGGTGAAACCATGGGCAAGAACAACATCCCCATCAAGATCGTCTGCGAGAACCGCAAGGCGCGCCATGACTACTTCATCCATGAGACCTACGAGGCGGGCATCGAGCTCGTCGGCACCGAGGTGAAATCCCTGCGTGCGGGCAAGGCGAACCTCAAGGACAGCTTCGCCCTCATCAAGGACGGCGAGATCTATCTCGAGAACATGCACGTGAGCCCCTATGACCAGGGCAACCAGTTCAACCACGATCCCCTGCGCCGCAGGAAACTCCTGCTGCACAAAGCGGAGATCGTAAAGCTCTTCAGCCAGACGCGCGAAAAGGGCTGGACGCTCGTGCCGCTCAAGATTTACTTCAAGCACGGCCGCGCGAAACTCGAGCTCGCGCTCGCCTCTGGCAAGCACAACTACGATAAGCGGCAGGACCTCAAGCAGAAGGCGGATCGCCGGGAGATGGAGCGCGCGTGGAAGGAGAGACAGCGCTGAGTGAAACAGTAAAGAGATTCAAATAAAACATATTAAATATAGCTTTCTAGCGATATAGAGAAAAACTAAAAAGGACAAAGAAAAAGATAGCCTGTTTCATAAAATCTTCTTTTACGATGAAAAATAGAACGTGAGAATGTTTGCCGAAAAATGAGAAAAAAGATATACTAAACACATCTGAGACGAAACAAAATACCGAAAAGGAAACATGGAAACTTTCTGGGAAACTTGTTTCGGGTCAGATAGAAGATTTCATCTATCTAAGGAGGAGTTTCTCATGAAAAAGACTCTCGTATCCGCACTCACGACGGCGATCGTCGTCGGTGCAGCGTCCACGACGTTCGCTGCTGCTAATCCGTTCTCCGATGTCCCGGCTGACCACTGGGCATACGATGCTGTCGCGCAGCTCGCGCAGGACGGCGTCATCGAGGGCTATGGCGATACGACGTTCCAGGGCGACAAGAACATCACGCGCTACGAGATGGCGCAGATGGTCGCAAAGGCAATGGCAAAGACGGACGTCTCCGCTGCTGACAAGGCCATGATCGACAAGCTCGCCGCTGAGTTCGCTGATGAGCTCAACAACCTCGGCGTCCGCGTCTCCAACCTCGAGCGCAACGCTGACATGGTGAAGTGGAACGGCAAGATCGAGTACACGTACACGAGTCGGCGCGCTGACAAGACGAAGACGGATCCTTCTGATCGTGTCAATGATGACAAGATGCTCTTCCGCCTCGAGCCGAACGCTGAGGTCAACGATCACTGGCATGTGAACGCACGTCTCGATGCGACGACGTACCTCGACACGGACAGCGGCTACAAGGACAGCGAAAAGGTCACGCTCCAGCACATCTACGCGCAGGGAGATTACAAGAACTTCAGCACGCAGCTCGGTAAGTTCGAGTTCTACACGCCGGAGCAGGGCCTCGTCTTCGATACGAAACTCTCCGGTGCGAACGTGACGTTCGGTAGCGACCTCAAGGCGACGCTCTATGCTGGCCGCCTGCACTACACTGGCTATTCTTTGGTTGACGATCAGGCTGGCAACCTCCAGGGCCTGACCCTCCAGTATGATGCTCCGGCCAAGAGCAAACTCTATGGCGGCGCTGCATACTATCATTTCGACGATGAGAACCTGAAGGGCGCCTTTGACCGCGTTCACGATGATTGGTTTAAGCTCGAGTCCTACAAGAAGAATGGTCAGACGGACAAGGCCAACATCTGGACCCTCAACGCTGGCTATCGCTTCGATGGCGTGAGCGCGCTCTTCGCTTCCTATGCGAAGAACACGGAGGCGGACAACCTCGATCACAGCTGGCAGGCCATCTACAGCTACAAGGGCGCGCAGAAAGAAAACAAGGGCACTTGGGGCGCTTATGCCGCATACCGTTACCTCGGCGACTTCGCTAGCTGGTACGGCACGGAAGATGCCGCTACGATTGGCACGAAGGGCTGGGAAGTCGGTGCCAACTGGGCTCCGTTCAAGAACATCGTGACGTCTGTGAAGTACTATGACGGCAAGTCCATCGATGACAACCGTGACACGAACACCCTTTGGGGCCGTGTCGAGGTCTTCTTCTAATCGACAGACACTCACATCTGTTCTCCCCTCAAAAGCCTCCGCTTCGGCGGGGGCTTTTTTCTATGCGTTCATCTGGTGGGTTCCTCCGTTTTTCTCGTAGTCTGCGGAAATATTTCTCCTCATCTGCCATTTTTCCTGCGCTGATGGACGGATGCCTGTCTGTTCTGCTATAATGAAGTCGTTATTTATCTGTAGAGGAGTTGGTTTTCTTGGAGCAGCAAGGGATGAAACGCGGGCTGAAGAACCGCCACTTGCAGATGATCGCGCTCGGCGGCGCGATTGGCACGGGGCTCTTTTACGGCTCGACGTCGACGATCGCGCTCGCGGGTCCGTCCGTGATGCTCGCGTACCTCATGGGCGGCATCGTGATCTTCTTCATCATGCGGATGCTCGGCGAGATGGCGGTCGATGAGCCGGTCTCCGGCTCGTTCAGCTACTACGCGTCGAAGTACTGGGGCGCGTTCCCGGGCTTCCTGTCCGGCTGGAATTATTGGTTCAACTACGTGCTCGTGTCGATGGCGGAGCTCACGGCGGTCAGCATCTACATGAATTTCTGGTTCCCCGACCTGCCGCAGTGGCTCTCGGCGCTCGTCTGTCTCGTCTCTATCACGGCGCTCAATCTCGTGAATGTGAAGGCGTATGGCGAGGCGGAGTTCTGGATGGCGCTCATCAAGATCGCCGCGATCGTGAGCATGATCCTGCTCGGTCTGGGGCTGCTTTTCTCGAGCGGCCAGCCGTTCCCGGAGAATTTCAGCAATCTCTGGTCGAACGGCGGTTTCCTGCCGCACGGCGTCTGGGGCCTGCTCGAGGCGACGGCGGTCGTGATGTTCTCGTTCGGCGGCATCGAACTCATCGGCATCACGGCGGGCGAGGCGGAGGATCCTGACCGCACGATCCCCCGCGCCATCAACCAGGTCATCTGGCGCATCCTCATTTTCTATGTCGGTACGATGGCAGTGCTCATGGCGCTCTGGCCGTGGGATCAGGTCGGCACGCAGGCGAGTCCGTTCGTGCAGATTTTCGACAACGTCGGTGTGCCCGCCGCGGCGCATATCCTGAATTTCGTCGTACTCACGGCAGCCGTCTCGGTCTACAATTCCGCAATCTACAGCAACAGCCGCATGCTCTACGGCCTCGCGAAGGAGGGGGAGGCGCCCGCGTTCTTCCTCAGGCTCTCACCGCACGGCGTGCCCGTGCGCGGCATCCTCGTCTCGTCGGGTATCACGCTCATCGTCGTCGCGCTGAATTATTTCCTCGCGGGGCATATCTTCCTCTATCTGATGATGATCGCGACGTGCGCGGCCGTCATCAGCTGGGTGACGATCTGCGTGACGCATCTCTTGTTCCGCCGCCGCTGCGCGGCCGAGGGGCGCGCGACGCGGTTCCGCTCGCCGCTCTATCCCTGGACGAATGTCCTCTCGCTCGTTTTTCTCGCGGGCGTGATCTTCTTCATGGCGCAGGTGCCGGATATGCAGCTCGCCGTGCTGTTCCTGCCCGCGTGGCTCCTCGTGCTCTTCGTCGGCTATCGCTGCCGCAGACGGCAGGGGTGAGCCGCAGCGCTGCGCGAGGCTCTCTGGCGCTGCCTCACGCCGCGTAGCGGCACTCGCAGCGTGATTTTCCAGGCGCAAAAAGGCCGCCCGCAGCATGCTTTCTTGCTGCGGGCGGCCTTTTG
The DNA here is from genome assembly GCF_000381005.1 of Selenomonas bovis DSM 23594. Classification (GTDB taxonomy): domain Bacteria; phylum Bacillota; class Negativicutes; order Selenomonadales; family Selenomonadaceae; genus Selenomonas_C; species Selenomonas_C bovis. Next base: position 170,768 of record NZ_KB908380.1, on the reverse strand, counting down.
CGTGATGAGGAAGCTTACGCGCCTGCTCAGTACCAACGCGTCATGGGGAGCTCGTTGTTCGTTCCCTTGGTCATGAGCACCTGGTGGATGTCGATGTAGCCGGTGTAGAACGCGGCGGCGCAGCCGACGAGGTAGATATCCCACATGCGGACGAATTCCTCGCCCTTCCAGTCCCTGACCTGCTCATGGACGGCCTGGAAGTTCTTGTACCAGCAGAGCAGCGTCTTGTAGTAGTGGCGGCGCAGGCTCTCGACGTCCTGCACGCGGAACGCGTGGTCGTAGGCGATGGAGACGAGCTCGCGCAGCGAGGGCAGCATGCCGCCCGGGAAGATGTACTTGCGCATGAAGGAGTCGCTCATCTTCTCGTCGTTGCCCGTGATGGAGTGGAGGAGGAAGAGGCCGCCGTCCCGGAGCAGCGCGTTGGCGCACTCGTAGTAGGTCTGGTAGTTGTTGCGGCCGACGTGCTCCATCATGCCGACGCTCACGATGCGGTCGAACGTGAGGCCTTTCTCCGGCAGGTCGCGGTAGTCGATGAGGTCGATGGTGACCTGGTCGTCGAGGCCTGCCGCGTGGATGCGCAGCTGGCCCATCTTCCACTGTTCCTTGCTGAGCGTGCAGCCGTAGCCCTTGACGCCGTATTTCTTCGCGGCTTCGAGGAGCAGGTAGCCCCAGCCGCAGCCGATGTCGAGGAGCTTCATGCCGGGCTTTAGATAGAGCTTTTTGAGGATGTAGTCGACTTTATTGCGCTGCGCCGTCTCGAGGGAGTCGTCCTCGCTTTTGAAATAGGCGCAGGAGTAGCTGAGCGTTGGGTCGAGCCAGAGCTTATAGAAGTCGTTGCCGAGGTCGTAGTGGCTCGAGACCTGTTTCGCCTGGTCGCGCTTCTTCTCCGAGAAGGAAAAGAGATCCTTGAGCGCGTGCCGGTCGAGCGTGATGCGGTCGGCCTGCTCGAGGAGGCAGGCGATGACGGTGAAGAGGTCGCCGTCCTTGACGGCGATGTCGCCGCGCATGTAAGCCTCCGCGAGTGCGAGCGAGGTCGAGGCCATGAGGTCCTTTTTCGGGATGTCCTTGTTCACGACGATCGTGAATCGCGGCTCCCCGTCGCCGATGCGGTAAGTGTCGCCGTGCAGCTCGATGTTGAACGGGTACTTGTCAAAATGGCTCAGATAGTGGATGAGAAAGCTATCCATCAATTCTTTGAACATCAGTCATGTCCCCTCTCCTAGATAGATAAAATCCCTTGTGTCCTCCCTGTGCGCTGCCACCCCTGGTTGTATCGCTGCGGGGGAGATGTCGATCGGAAGCACGGGGTAATATATCAGCGCTTTCTCACGAGTATTTCGATAAAAGAAAAGGAATCTCCTCTTTTTCGAGGGATTCCTTTTCGCTGGGATGCTCTGGCGAGGGGCGGCGGCTGTGCGTTTGCCGCCTTCCTTCGTGCGGTTATTTTTGTCAGTAGCGCGCACCGGCAATCTTCTGGATGGCAGGGCCGATTTGCGGCAGGGGCAGCTGGTAGAGGAGAGCGCCGCGTTCCTGGGCGATGCGCGGCATGCCGTAGACGACGCAGGTCTCGCGGTCCTGACCGATGGTAGGCGCGCCTGCCTGGCGCAGGCGCAGCAGGCCGTCCGCGCCGTCCTTGCCCATGCCGGTGAGCAGGACGCCGAGCACATCCGCGCCGAGTACCTTGACGACGGAGCCGAAGAGCACGTCGACGGCAGGGCGGACGCTGTGGATCTTCGGTCCGTGGAAGCAGTGCAGCGCGAGTTCGCCTCCCTGGCGGCAGACGGCCATGTGGTAGTCGCCGGGCGCGATGTAGGCGTGGCTCGGTTCGAGGATGAGGCCGTCCTCGCCCTCATCGACGGGCAGCGTGCATTCCTCGTTGAGCCGGATGGCGAAGAGGCGGGAGAAGTAGGCGGGGATGTGTTGCACGATGACGATGGGCGGCAGGGGCGGCTGGAGGCGGTGCAGCACGTCGGCGATGGCGTCCGTCCCGCCCGTCGAGGCGCCGATGGCGATGAGCTTGATGCCCGCTGCGGGGCGGATCTCCGCGGGGAGCGGTGGTGCCGCGGCAGGGGGCGCAGGTGCGGCGTGCGTGTGCGCGGTGCGCGCGAGCATCGCGAAGAGCTCGTCCTCCTTCGACGGCGTGACTTTCCGGCGCAGGGAACTGGGCACGACGGCGCGTACGAGGGGCTCTGCGGCGGGCGGTGTCGTCTTGACTGAGGGAGCGGCATCAGAGGAGGGCGCTGGAGCTGCGGACGGTGCTGGCCGCTGTGGCACGGCAGCTCCAGCTGGTGCTGTCAGAGGTGCTGTGGGAGGCGCTAACGTGGGAGCGGCACTGCGCGCAGCTGGCGTGGGCTGCTGCGCGCGGGACGCGGCGCTCGCCGCAGGAGCAATCGGCGCCGTCTGCCGGAGCGGCTGCGGGGCAGGCGCTCCGCGCGAGGCGATGCCTGCTGGCGCATGACGATGCGGCGGCGCGTAGATGGGCGGCTCGTCCGGGAACGCGAGACGCCGCAGGAACCGCGCGATTTTGCTGCAGAACGGCGGCCAGTCGCTGCGTTGTGTGGGGCGCATGAAATAAGCGTCGATGCCGGTTGCGAGCGCCGCGTCACGCAGGACGTCGCTGAGGCCGTAGCCGATGGTGGGAACCCTCGCTGTCCGGACGAGCCAGGGCACGAAGGGGGTATCATCGATGCGCAGGATCGACATGGCGAAATTGACCGTGATCGCGTTCGGCTGGAAGGCGGTGAGCAGGAGCTGCGTTTCCTCTGCGGTCGTAGCAAACTCGGTGATGCCGCCGCCAGGCAGGGCGGCGAGTACTTCCTCCATGGCAGCGCGCATGACTTTCCTATGAGAGATGGCGTTGTCGACGATCAGGATGCGTAGCGGCTGCATGAAGAGGCCTCCTTGTGGGGAATGGGAGCAGATATTGTTTTTTATGGACCCCTTGTCCTATTCTATCATAGCAGTAGGGATTTCTCAATTATATTTACGCAATTTGAAGGAATGCTTCACGTTGCGCAAGGAGAAGCAAAATAAAAAAGCGCCCGCTTGCGCGGACGCCGATGTTCCAATGGAGCTGATTATAGGACTTGAACCTACGACCTGCTCATTACGAATGAGCTGCTCTACCAACTGAGCTAAATCAGCAAGATATGGAGCTGATTATAGGACTTGAACCTACGACCTGCTCATTACGAATGAGCTGCTCTACCAACTGAGCTAAATCAGCATTTTTGTTGCTTGTTGCAACTGACAGAAACTAGTATAGCGGCTTCCTTGGAGTCTGTCAATACTTTTTTACGAAATAGAGAAATTTATTTTGTTTTAGTGGAATCAGAACGCGTTTCCCTTATAATAGAAACAACAAGTATTGAGGAAGGTGGAGGGAATGAAGAGCTTCCGGATATTTTGCGCCTGCGTCCTGGCGAGCCTGCTGCTCGCGCTGCCCGGGTGGGCACTCGCAGCGCCGCAGGTCATACGGGCTGCTGGGACGTATGCGATGGGCGACAACGACTCGCCGAAAATCGCGCGCGATGCCGCGCGGCAGGAGGCGCTGCGCGCAGCCGTCGAGAAGGCGGGCGTCTATGTCGAGAGCTATTCCAAGACGAAGAACATGCAGCTCACGGAGGATGAGGTCAGAACGATCTCGGGCGCTGTGCTCAAGGTCATCGACGAGGATGCTGTGCCCGAGCTTGCGGGCGGCACGCTCCAGTACACGGTGCATCTCACGGCGGAGGTCGATCCGGATGCCATCGACCTGCAGGCGATGCTGGCGAATAAGGCGGAGCTCGAGAAGCTGCAGGCGGAGCGCGACGCGCTCAAGAAGCAGAACGAGGAACTGCTCGCGGCCTATGAGAAGGCCAAGGGGCGCGAAAAGCGGGAGCTCGGCACGGAGCTTGAGACGCGCTATGACCTCAGCAAGGTGTTCGACCGGAGTATGAGCGCAATCCAGCGCGGCGAGTTCCAGACGGCGGTCGAGACGCTGACGCCGGTCATCTCCGATCGCGATGTCAAAGGCGGGCCGCTCGCCTATGCGTTTTATCTGCGCGGGCGCGCTTACTACGGGATGCACCGTGCGACGGAAGCGCTGAGCGATTTCAACGACGCGGAGCGCATCACGCCGGGCGATGCAGCCTATCCTGTCTGGCGCGCGAAGCAGTATCGCGGTCTCATCTACTACGACTGGCGGCGCTATGACGACGCGGTGCGCGAGCTCGAGGCTGCCTATGATGCCTCCGGCAGGCAGGACGCGGCCATCGCCGACGATCTTGCGAAGGCGCGCCGCGCGGCGGAGCTGCAGCGTCATCCCGCACCGGCGAAGCAGCCGTCCGGCAGCACGAAGGGCGTCGATTGGACGAAGGTCATCACGGACATCATCATCCATTCCATTGACAAGGGCAGCACGAGCGAAGAAGGCTGAGGGCAATGGTTGACAAATACCCCCTTACGGTATATATTGAATACCGTAAGGGGGTATTTATCTTGTGTACGCAAGCAAAGGAGAACGAAAGCGCGCAGACCTCAGCCGCCTGTACCGGCGGCTGCGCTGCCTGCGTGAAGCATAAGCACCGTGACAAGGAGAGCAAGGAGTACAAATGCCTCATCTCGCGCCTGCGCCGCATCGAGGGGCAGGTGCGCGGCGTGGAGAAGATGGTCGAGGACGACCGCTACTGCGTGGATATCCTCACGCAGGTCAGCGCGATCCAGTCCGCGCTCAACGCCTTCACGAAGGAACTGCTCTCCCAGCACATCCGCACCTGCGTGGTGGATGACATCCGCGCGGGGCATGACGAGGTGGTCGATGAGCTCGTCGCGACGCTGCAGAAAGTCATGAAGTGATTGCCGCCAAGGGGGCTGAATCCAAGATGAAGAAAGAACGATTTACCGTAACGGGCATGACCTGTTCGGCATGCTCCGCGCGTGTGGAACAGGCCGTCCGCAAGCTTGCGGGCACGGAGGAGGTGAGCGTCAACCTGCTCACGAACTCTCTTCAGCTGCGCTATGACGAGCAGCAGACGAATCCCGCCGCCATCATCGCGGCCGTCGAGGCCGCGGGCTACGGCGCGAGCGTCAAGGGCGCAAAGGCGGAGCAGCCGGCGCCGGCGGAGGATCCGCTGCAGCGGCACGCGGCGGAGATGCGCAGCCGGCTCATCTGGTCGGTTGCCTTCCTGCTGCCGACGCTCTACATCTCGATGCACGGGCTTTTTGCCCAGCTTTTCGGCCTGCCGGTGCCCGCGCTCGTCCGCACGGTGTTCGATGGGCCGGAGAACGCGATCACGTTCGCGTTCGCGCAGCTCTTGCTCGTGCTGCCCATCATGTATCTCAACCGGCACTACTACATCGCTGGCTTCCGTAATCTCTTCCACGGCGCGCCGAACATGGACAGCCTCGTGGGCATGGGCTCGATGGCGGCGGCCGCGTTCGGCGTATTCGCGATCTTCCGCATGAGCTGGGGCTTCGGCCACGGGGATCTCGCGCTCGTCGCGGCGTACGGCAAGAACCTCTATCTCGAGTCGGCGGGCATGATCGTGACGCTCATCACGGTCGGCAAGTACCTCGAGGCGCGCGCGAAGGGGCAGACGGGCCAGGCGCTCGAGAAGCTCATGCGCCTCGCGCCGCAGCAGGCGACGGTCGTGCGCGGCGGCAAGGAATGCGTCGTGCCCGTCGAGCAGCTCGCCGTCGGCGACGAGGTCGTCGTCCGCCCCGGCGAGCGCATCCCCGCGGACGGCACGGTCGTCTCGGGCGAGACGACGCTCGATGAGTCCGCCATCACGGGCGAGCCGATGCCCGCGCTGAAGCGGGCGGGCGACCGCGTGACCTCCGGCGCGATGAACCAGCGCGGCGCCATCCATTTCCGCGCGGAGCGCGTGGGCGAGGAGACGACCATCCGGCAGATCATCCGCCTCGTAGACGAGGCGAGTGCGTCGAAGGCGCCGATCGCGCGCATGGCGGACAAGATCGCCGGCGTCTTCGTGCCGGCCGTCATCCTCATCGCGCTCGCAGCGGGCGGTATCTGGCTCGCGCTCGGCGCGAGCGTCGAGTTCGCGTTCTCCATCGCCATCTGCGTGCTCGTGATCTCCTGTCCGTGCTCGCTCGGGCTCGCGACGCCCGTCGCCATCATGGTTGGCACGGGCAAGGGCGCGGAAAACGGCATCCTCATCAAGTCGGGCGAGGCGCTCGAGACGCTTGCCTCTGTCGATACCGTCGTCATGGACAAGACGGGCACCATCACGGAGGGCAGGCCGCGCATCACATCCGTCATGCCGCTCGGCATCCCGCGCGAGGAATTGCTCGCCATCGCCGCGGGGCTCGAGGCGGGCAGCGAGCATCCGCTCGCGGCGGCCGTGCTCTCTGTTGCTGCGGAGGAAGGCGTTTCGCCGCGTGCCATGACGGGCTTTGCCGCGGCGCTCGGCCGCGGCGTCGAGGCGCGCGCGGACGGCCACGTGTATCTCGCGGGCAACGAGCGCCTGATGGCGGAGCGGGGCATAGGTCTCGCTCCCGTGCGCGAGAAGTTCGACGCGCTCGCCGCGGCGGGGGCGACGCCGCTCCTCTTCGCGGCGGACGACCGGCTCATCGGCCTGCTCGGCGCGGCAGACGAGCCGAAGGCGACGAGCCGCGAGGCCATCGAGCACTTCCACGCGCTCGGTCTCTCTGTCGTCATGCTCACGGGCGACAACGAGCGCACGGCGGAGGCCATGCGCGCGCGCATGGGCATCGAGCGCGCCATCGCGGGCGTCCTGCCCGAGCACAAGGCCGCGCATGTCAAGGAACTGCAGGCGGCGGGCCACCGCGTCGCGATGATCGGCGACGGCATCAACGACGCGCCGGCGCTCGCCCAAGCCGATGTCGGCATCGCCATCGGCGCGGGTACGGACATCGCCATCGACAGCGCGGACGCCGTGCTCATGAAGAGCGACCTCCTCGACGCGGTGAACGCCGTGCGCCTCGCGCGCGCCGTCCTCCGCAACATCAAGGAGAACCTGTTCTGGGCGCTCATCTACAACGTCGTCTGCATCCCGCTCGCGGCAGGTGTGCTCTATCCGGCGCTCGGCGTCAAGCTCTCGCCGGTCATCGGCGCGGCGACGATGAGCCTCTCGAGCGTCTGCGTCGTCCTGAACGCGCTGCGGCTGCGCTTCTTCCGCCCGGTGCACGCGGCGGCTGAGACGGGGGAGCGCCGGGAGGCAGCAGAAATGATTCATGATGCGAAGGAAAAGAAAGAAGGATCTATGATGGAAAAAACTCTGAAAATCAAAGGCATGATGTGCGCGCATTGCCAGCAGCATGTGCATGACGCGCTGAGCAAGATGGCGGGCGTGACGAACGTGACCGTCGACCTCGCGGGCGGCAGCGCCAGCGTCGAGGCGACGCGCGAAATCCCGCAGCAGGAGTTCGCGCAGGTCATTGCCGACGCGGGCTACGAGCTTGTCGGCTGAACAGTCGGCGGGAAAGAAAATTTGTCTCCAGACAGGCAAATGTCTTGCGGAAAAAGAAAATCCTGTTATAATATGGAATGTAGATGAGCAAAGGAGCCCTGGAATGCCAAGGGCTCCTTTGTGCAGATGGTATCAAAGGAAAGAGAAAGCGGGGATTTTATGTTCCAGATGAAAAAACTCCTCATCGCAGGCGCGCTCGCGCTTGCATCCGTCGTGGCCGTCGCCGGCTGCGGCGGCAACCAGGCGGCGACGTCCTCTGGTTCCGGCGCGAGCGGCGAGAAGGTGCTCAAGGTCGGTTCCTCCATCGACTTCGCACCGTTCGAGTTCCAGGATGAGGGCCAGGCGGAGTACCAGGGCTTCGACATGGATCTCATCCGCGCCATCGGCAAGGAGATGGGCTACAAGGTCGAGGTCAGCAACATCGGCTTCGACGGCCTGATTCCGGCGCTCGAGGCGAAGACGGTCAACGTACTGATCTCCGGCATGACGATCAACGACGAGCGCAAGCAGAAGGTGACGTTCTCCGCGCCGTACTATGAGTCGGGCCTCACGATGGTCGTGCGTGAGGATGAACAGAATATCAAGAAATTCGAGGATCTCAAGGGCAAGAAGGTCGCAGTCCAGATGGGCACGACGAGCGCGAAAGAGGTCAAGAAGCTCGAGGGCGTCGAGGTCAAGGAGCTCAACACGCCGGCGGATTGCTTCATGGAGCTCAAGTCTGGCGGCGTGGACGCTGTCGTCAACGACCGCCCCGTCAACGACTACTTCATCCAGAAGAGCGGGCAGACGGGCGTCAAGGCTCTGCCGGAACGTCTGACGTCTGAGGACTACGGCATCGCCGTCGCGAAGGACGACAAGGAGCTCGCAGAGAAGATCGACGCCGCGCTCAAGAAGCTCAAGGATAGCGGCGAGTACGACAAGATCTACGCGAAATGGTTCGGCGATAAGAAATAAGGAAGCGCTGATTCAATGAGGTGCTCCGGATGAATCAGTGATTCCGGAACGCTTCTGGAGCTGCACGCGCGTGCAGCAACGCCCGCTTGCCGCGGGCTGATGAGGAATCCGCACCGGCTGATACGGGCCGCTGCGGATTCTTTTTTGTTTTGTCAGGAAACCTTCATTGACAGGAACGCAGGACTGGGATAGAATATTTTGTTGTAAATCTTGCATATTTATGTAATTTCCTGTGCTGACAAGAGGGTCGGTTGCAGGCATGTGTTTCCTCTGGAACAGTGGGCAGGGGACTGCTGTCCGAATCTGATAGGAAAAGGTGACGTTTATGAATTTCAATTTCGATCTCGTGGTGACCTCGTTCCCGCTGCTGCTGCTCGGGGCGGGCGTGACCATCAAGATTACGGCAATGTCGGTGGCACTCGGCGTGCTCATCGGCCTTTTCGTCGGCATCGTGCGCATCTGCCGCGTGAAGCCGCTGCGGTTCCTCGCGGCGGTCTACGTGGATTTCTTCCGCGGCACGCCGCTCCTCGTGCAGATCTTCCTCTTTTACTTCGCAGTGCCTGTCATCACGGGACAGCGCATCGATCCCTATGTGGCGGCGGTCGGCTCCTGCGGTATCAACTCTGGCGCCTATGTCGCTGAGATCGTGCGCGCGGGCATCCAGTCCATCGACGAGGGCCAGATGGAGGCGGGCCGCTCGCTCGGCATGACCTGGGTGCAGACGATGCGCTATATCATCGTGCCGCAGGCCATCAAGCGCGTCATCCCGCCGCTCGGCAACGAGTTCATCGCGCTCCTCAAGGACTCCTCGCTCGTCTCGGTCATCGGCTTCGAGGAGCTCACGCGCCGCGGCCAGCTCATCATCGCCAAGACGTACGGCTCGCTCGAGATCTGGTTCAGCGTCGCCATCATCTACCTGGTCATGACGCTCTCGATTTCCCGTCTCGTCGCATATTTGGAAAAGAGGTACAACACGGATGATAGACATTGAGAACCTGCATAAATCGTTTGGCGATGCCCACATCCTCAAGGGCATCGACCTCCATATCAAGGAAAAGGAAGTCGTCGTCATCATCGGCCCGTCCGGCTCGGGCAAGAGCACGCTGCTGCGCTGCATCAACTACCTCGAGCGGCCGACGTCCGGCACGGTAAGCGTCGACGGCATCATCCTCGGCAGCGAGGCGAACATCAACGACGTGCGCAAGGAAGTCGGCATGGTGTTCCAGCGCTTCAACCTGTTCCCGCACATGACGGTGCTCGCGAACATCATGCTCGCGCCGATGAAGGTGCGCCAGGTGTCGAAGGAAGAGGCGGAGGAGCGTGCGCGCAAGCTCCTCGCGCGCGTCGGCCTCGCGGACAAGGCGGAGAGCTACCCCCAGCAGCTCTCCGGCGGCCAGCAGCAGCGCGTCGCCATCGCGCGGGCGCTCGCGATGAAACCTAAGGTCATGCTGTTCGACGAGCCGACCTCGGCGCTCGACCCCGAGATGGTCGGTGAGGTGCTCGATGTCATGAAGTCCCTCGCGAAGGAGGGGATGACGATGGTCATCGTCACGCATGAGATGGGATTCGCGCGCGAGGTCGGCGACCGCGTGCTCTTCGTCGACGACGGGCGCATCCTCGAGCAGGGCACGCCGGAGGCGGTCTTCGAGCATCCGCAGGAGGAGCGCACGAAGAACTTCCTCTCGAAGGTGCTCTGATTTATCGGAGGAGAGGCTCGGAATAAACGAAAGAAATGAAACTTGCGTTGACATGTCAATAGCGGCAACGTATAATGAGTATGTGGCCGGAAGTCCGGCCGCATATCGTATCTAGGAGGAATTATCATGGTAGGTAAGGTAAAATGGTTCAGTGCAGAGAAGGGCTACGGCTTCATTGAGCGCGAAGACGGCGACGATGTGTTCGTGCATTTCTCCGCCATCCAGGATGAGGGATTCAAGACGCTCAACGAGGGGCAGGGCGTAGAATTCGATATCGTCGAGGGCGCGCGCGGCCCGCAGGCTGCGAACGTCGTCAAGACGGCCTGAGAATAAGACACTGACGGTCGCTGCGGCCTGGCTGCAGCGGCCGTTTTTCTGTCGTGATGGTTATCTTTGCGGCAGACAGTCGTTTTGTGTTCGATATTCTGTGCGGCACAATTCTTTCAGAAAATTTTTCCAATACAGGCAGGAATTCCCCGCCGCTTGGCGAATAGGTATAGCATAAGCACAGGAACATAAGAAAGGGGATGTGTCTTATGGCAACATTCACTGTAAGAGGAAAAAACATCGAGATCACTCCTTCGCTTCGCGAGTATGTGGAGAAGCGCGTGGGCAAAGTCACGAAATACTTTGAGCATGTCGGCGAGATCACTGTGCTCCTCACCGTATCGAAAGGACGTCATATCGTCGAGGTGACGGTGCCCATCCAGGGCGGCATCGTCCTGCGCGGCGAGGAAGCTACGATGGATATGTACACCTCCATCGACCTCGTCGTCGAGAAGCTCGAGCGCCAGATCCATAAACAGAAGACGAAGCTCTCGCGCCGTCTGCGCGGCGGCAGCCTCAAGACCGAGGTCATCGAGGCGCAGGAGAAGGAGCATCCCGTCGATCAGCGCGATGCGAGCCCTGAGTACCCCGTGGTCAAGACGAAGCGCTTCGTCGTGAAGCCGATGGATGTGCAGGAAGCCATCATGCAGATGAATCTGCTCGACCATAATTTCTTCGTGTTCCGTGATGCCGAGACGGAGGAGGTCAACGTCGTCTATCGCCGCAACGATGGCAATTACGGCCTCATCGAGTCCGGTAACTGAACATCGCTCGCTGTAAGGGTGAGTTTTACCATTTCCCCCGTCGCGGGGCAGACTGCCGCAGGAAGATTCCTGCGGCAGTTTTTGGTGTGCGGCATGATCTCGCGTTCTCTCCGAAGCGCAACGCAAGCCTGCGCAGTTCGTACAAACAGCGTATTCTAAAATAAAAAATTGACAACAATAGCAAAAATAGGGATAATAATATAAAACGGCATCTAGATAAGATAAAATGATGCCTAGGGAATCGCTGATTAAATGAGGTGCTCCGGGTTTACGTGGATGCGCTGTACTCTTCGGAGACAAACCGCAGGCGTAGCCGATGCGACGCTGAGGATTTGTTGACGACGAGAGGACAGTGCAGACGCGTGAAGACGGAGTGCTGAATTAACCAGTGGTTCCCTAAGGATATGGAGTGGATTGGCAGGGAAGCCTTGGTGGAATCCATGATTCTGAAAGAGGAGAGTAAAGAGATGAGCAAAGAAGAACTGATCGAAGAGCTGAAAAAAATCGTTGGGAGCGAATACGTGCAGACATCCCAGGAGGATCTCTATGCGTACTCCTATGACGCAACGCCGGGCCATACGTATCTGCCGGATGTCGTCGTGAGTCCCGGTACGACGGAGGAAGTCTCCCGGATCATGAAGCTGGCGAACGCGAACCGCGTGCCGGTCTACACGCGCGGCTCGGGCACGAATCTCTCGGCGGGGACGGCACCTCTGAAGGGCGGCATCGTCCTCTTGATGCTGCGGTTCAACAAGATCATCGACGTCGATCTCGAGAACCTCATCGCGGAGGTCGAGGCGGGCGTGATCGTACAGGACATCAACGATCACATCGCGCAGTACGGCCTCATCTATCCGCCGGATCCCGGCACGGTCAAGACGGCGAGTCTCGGCGGGACGATCGCGGAGAACTCCGGCGGGCTCCGCGGGCTCAAGTACGGCATCACGAAAAACTACGTGCAGGGGCTCGAAGTCGTTCTCGCGAACGGCGACGTGCTGCACACGGGCGGCAAGAATGTCAAGGATGTCTCCGGCTACGATATGACGAAGCTCTTCACGGGCTCGGAGGGGACGCTCGGCATCGTGACGAAGGCGCTCCTGAAGCTCGTACCGGCGCCGCAGGCGCAGAAGAGCATGGTCGCCATTTTCGATACGATCGAGGATGCCGGACGGGCTGTCTCGGGCATCATCGCGGCGAAGATCATCCCCGCGACGCTCGAGATCCTCGACAACGCAACCATTCGCACCGTGGAGGATTTCATGCATGTCGGCCTGCCGACGGATGCGGATGCCATCCTGCTCATCGAGGTCGACGGCCATCCCGTCATCGTCGAGGATGATGCGAAAAAGGTCATGGAGGTCCTCGAGGAAAACAACGCCCGCGAGGTCACGCTCGCGCGCGATCCCGCTCACAAAGAGCAGCTCTGGACGGCGCGCCGCATGGCGCTCCCCTGCCTCGCCAAGCTCCGCCCGACGACGTTCGTCGAGGACGCGACCGTTCCGCGCAGCAAGATTCCGGCATTCCTCAACATCATCAAGAAAGCCGCCAAGGAGCACAATATGACGATCGGCACGTTCGGTCATGCGGGCGACGGCAATATGCATCCGACCATCGTCTGCGACCTGCGTGATGAGGACGAGACGAAGCGCGTGCGCGCGGCGATGGACGATATCTTCCGCGGCGCCGTCAGCCTCGGCGGCACGCTCTCCGGCGAGCACGGCATCGGCCTCGGCAAGCTCCCCTGGATGGAGCTCCAGCACGGCAAGGAAGGCATGGAGGCGATGCGGAGCATCAAGCGTGCGCTCGATCCGAATCTCATCTTGAACCCCGGAAAGCTGTTAGGAGAGTGCTGATATGTCAGAGGAGAAGAAAATAACGGCAGCCGATCTCAATGCACAGGACGCCACGTTGCTCGCAGATCTCGATGACGCGATGGCGAACTGCATGAAGTGCGGCAACTGCCAGGCAGTCTGCCCCATCTACCGCGAGACGCATCAGGAGCAGATGGTCGCGCGCGGCAAGATTTCCCTCATGCAGGGCGTCCTCTCGGGGAGACTGCCCGTATCGAAAAATTTCGATCACATCATGGCGATGTGCCTCAATTGCAAGAGCTGCGCGGCGAACTGCCCCTGCGGCGTCGAGGCGGATGAGCTCATCCTGCGCGCGCGGAACGCGGCCGTCAAGGCGCGCGGGCTTCATCCTGTCAAGAAGAACGTTTTCCGTCTGCTCGCCAACCGCTCGCTCTTCGATGCAGCGCTCAAGCTCGGCGGCATGTTCGGCTGGATGACGTTCAAGGAAATCCCCGGCAAGAACGCCGTCGTCTCACGCCTGCCGATGCCGGGCATGGATTCTGAGCGCGCGACGCCGCCGCTCGCGGCAAAGCCGCTCCGCAGCCAGTATCCAGAGGTCATCGCCTGCCCGCATCCGAAGTACCGCGTTGCCTTCTTCACGGGCTGCACGATCAACTACATGTACACGGACATCGGCAAGGCCGTCATCGACGTCCTGCGCGCCAATGAGGTCGAGATCATCCTGCCGCCGAAGCAGCATTGCTGCGGCACGCCCGTCCACGTCTCCGGCGAGTTCGCGCTGGCAAACGAGATGGCGAAGCATACGATCGAGGTGTTCGAGCATCTCGACGTCGATTACATCGTCGGTGCCTGCGGCTCCTGCGTCGAGGCGCTCAAGCACTATCCCGGGTGGCTCAGCGACGATCCTGCGTGGAGGGCGCGCGCCGAGAAGATGGCGGCGAAGGTGCGCGAGATCAGCGAGCTGCTCGTAGAAAGGGGCTATCGGAAGGACATGCTCGGCAACGTCGACAAGGTCGTCACGATGCACGATCCGTGCCACATGGTGCGCGGCCTCGGCATCACCGCGCAGCCGCGCGAGGTCCTGAAATCCATCCCGGGGCTCACGTTCCGCGAGATGAAGGAACACGACCGCTGCTGCGGCTCCGGCGGCTCCTTCTGCATGGCGCATTACGAGATGAGCCGCAAGATCAACGACAGGAAGTGCGACAACATCGCGGCGACGCACGCCGACTACGTCGCGACGAGCTGCCCGAGCTGCCGCATGCACATCACGGACGGCATCATCCACCGCAAGCTGCCGCAGGTAGTCTATCATCCGATCCAGCTGCTCGCAGCGTCCTACCATGCCGGCGGCTTCGAGTGATTGACAAAATATCGACAGGAGACAGGGGAAAGGCGCTGTCTCCTTTTTTGATGATGGGGAAGTGGTTGGAGACGCCGCGAGGCGACCCCGTCATTGTCTTTTGCAGTGCACCGTCAGCGCGCGCTTTCCGCTGCACCTGATTGAGGATTACATAGCAAAAAGCGGCACCTGCGCGGTGTCGCTTTTTGTGTGCAAAGTACGAGCATAAACGTCTGCTGTGCGAATATGGTATAGCGCCATCGCAGGGGATGGCTGCGCGCTGCGCTCAGCCGCGCTGCAATTCGGCGCGGAAGGCGGCGATACCGCGGATATCGTCTGGTGTCGTGCGGCAGCAGCCGCCGATCAGGCGCGCGCCCGCCGCGTACCACGCGCGCACGAAGTCGCCGTACGGCGTCGGGCTGCCGTGCCATGTCTTCGTTACGGCATCGTACGTTTCCCCGGTGTTTGGATAGACGACGATGGGCTTTGCCGTATGCTGACGGATCTGGCGGATGAGGCCCGCCACATGCTGGGGGGCCGTGCAGTTGACGCCGATGGCCGCGACCTGGGGCTCTTTGTCGAGCAGCCGCGCGCAGTCGGCAATCGCATCGCCGCCGCAGGTATGCGCGTCATCCCTGCACGAAAAGGAGATCCAAGCCACAGTCTCCGGATGGCGGCGCAGGTCGGTGAGGATGGCGCGCGCCTCGTCGAGCAGCGGCAGCGTCTCGCAGGCCAGAAGATCCGGCTGCGCCCCACAGAGGAGCGCGAGGCGCTCCGCATGGAAATCCGCGAGCTCCGCGCGGCTCGCCTTGTAGTCGCCGCGATACTCCGAGCCGTCGGCAAGATACGCGCCGTAGGGGCCGACCGAGGCGGCGACGAGCGGCTGCGGCCGGCCTGGCCGCTTCGCCGCCTGCTGCCAGAACGCATCGCGTGCCCGCTGCACGAGGCGGACCGAGCGCGTGATGAGTTCTTTGGCCTGGTCGCGTGAAAATCCCTTCTTTTCAAAGCCCTCGATGGTCGCCTGATAGCTCGCACTCGTCGAAACGTCTGCTCCTGCCTCGTAGTAATCGCGGTGGACGGCCTCGACGAGCTCCGGCTTCTCGAAAAGCGCCTTGGCGGACCAAAGCGCATCGTTCGTGTCAAAGCCGCGGCGCGCGAGCTCCGTGCCAAAGGCGCCGTCGAGCACGAGCAGCGGATAGTCCGCTAAATCGCGTGCAATCGTATTCATGGTGTCTTCTCCTCTCCGTCCGCCTCACTGCAGGAGTTCCTGCGGCGGCTGTTTGCCAAACCATTTTTCATAGATTTCTGCGAATCTGCCGTTCGCTTTGATTTTTGCGAGTCCGTCATCGATTTTCGCGAGCAGTGCATGATTCCCCTTGCGCACGGCGATGCCGAGATCTTCTTTCGTCAGGGCCACCTCTGCCGTGCGCACGCGCTTGCTGCCCGTGTGGCTCACATAGTATTCGTTCGTCGGGATATCGTTGACGACGGCGTCGACGCCGCCGTTCTGCACCTCGAGGAACGCCTCGTTGATGGCGTTGAAGACGCGGACATCGGCACCTGGGATCTTGCGCGCCGCCTCTTCGCCCGTCGAGCCGATCGAGACGCCGAGCGTCTTGCCCTGCAGATCCTCGGCCGTGTGGATCGTGTCGTTGTCCGCGCGGACGACGACGCCGAGCCCTGCGATGTAGTACGGCTGGGAGAAGTCCACGGACTGCCTGCGGTCGTCGGTGATTGTGATGTCGTTGATGGCGACATCGATTTCCCTGGCCTGCAGCGCCGGGACCAGGCCATCGAAAGAACGGTTGCTGATCTCGACAGCGAAGCCTTCTTCCGCCGCGATGGCGCGGATGATATCGACGTCGAATCCCTCGTAGTCCTTGGTCTCCTGGTTCTGCGAGCCGAACGGCGGATAGCTCGCGTCCATGCCCACGCGCAGCACCTGCGGCTCCGTCGCCTGCGTATCCGCGCTGTCTGGCGCGCTGCCGCAGCCCGCCGTCATCGCCAGCGCGCCGAGCAAGCATGCGGCAAGGCTCAGTAAGAAAAGTTTCTTCATCGGATGAACACCTCGCAATCTGATTCTCTAACAGGATGATAGCATCATCATACAGTACTATACATAGCATGTCAATATGCTTTATAGGATAAAGAGGGCTTTTCGTGACAGTGATTTGGTGATAAAGCGATCTTTTCTCTCTGCCTGCCGCGGGATGTTTCCTGCGGCAGCTTTTTTTCTTGGAGGCGCGTACTTCGCCGGGGCTGATTGACTTCTATAATACTGTCTGATAAAATCAATAAATGGGTTTGTTTAGTGAGTCTCACGCGCGCAAGGGAAAGGCGCGCTTGGCTATATTTGCTGCGAGACGGGCGCACGCTCTCCAGGCGGTGGCAGCTTGTGCGCAGTTCGATGGATATATGAGGAGTGGTTCTTTTTGCTGGGCTTTATCAAGAGATTCCTGGGCGATAATAATGATAAATACATCGCGGAATACCGGTCTGTCGTCGATCGCATCAATGCGCTCGAGCCGAAGATGCAGGGGCTGACGGATGATAAGCTCGTGGGCATGACGCGGCAGTTCAAGGAACGCCTCGCGGCCGGCGAGACGCTTGACGACCTGCTGCCGGAGGCGTTCGCCGTCGTGCGCGAGGGCTCGCGCCGCGTGCTCGGCATGCGCCACTTCGACGTGCAGCTCATCGGCGGCATGTGCCTGCATGACGGACGCATAGCGGAGATGCGCACGGGCGAGGGCAAGACGCTCGTCGCGACGCTGCCCGTCTATCTCAACGCGCTCACGGGCAAGGGCGTCCACATGGTCACGGTCAACGACTACCTCGCGAAGCGCGACAGCGAGTGGATGGGGCGGCTCTATCGCTTCCTCGGCCTCTCCGTCGGCCTCATCGCGCACGATATGGATTTCCCCGAGCGCAAGTTCGCCTATGGCTGCGATGTGACATTCGGCACGAACAACGAGTTCGGTTTCGACTATCTGCGCGATAACATGGTCATCGACGAGCGCCAGATGGTGCAGCGTCCGCTCCACTACGCCATCGTCGACGAGGTGGACTCCATCCTCATCGATGAGGCGCGCACGCCGCTCATCATCTCGGGGCCGGGACAGAAGTCCACGGACATCTACGTCAAGATGGCGCATGCCGTCGCGACGCTCAAGGAAGGCACGGACTACAAGGTCGATGAGAAGCAGAAGACCATCTCGCCGGCCGACAGTGCTGTGCCGAAAATCGAGAAGCTCATCGGCGTGAAGAATCTCTACGCGCCGGAGAATATCGAGTATTCCCACTGCTTCATGGCGGCGCTGCGCGCAAAGGCGCTCATGAAGCGCGACCGCGACTACATCGTCAAGGACGGCGAGGTTGTCATCGTCGACGAATTCACGGGCCGCGTCATGCCGGGACGCCGCTTCTCCGACGGCCTGCACCAGGCCATCGAAGCGAAGGAGGGCGTCAAGGTGCAGCGCGAGAGCCAGACGCTCGCGACGATCACGTTCCAGAATTATTTCCGCATGTACGACAAGCTCGCGGGCATGACGGGCACGGCCAAGACGGAGGAGGACGAGTTCCTCAAGATCTACAACCTGCCCGTCATCGTCGTGCCGACGAACAAGCCCGTCCGCCGCATCGACTATCCGGATGTCATTTACAAGACGAAGCGCGCGAAGTACAAGGCCGTGGGGCAGGCTGTCTCTGAAATCCATGCGAAGGGCCAGCCGACGCTCATCGGCACGACGTCCATCACGCAGTCCGAGGAACTCAGCGACATCCTCAAGCATCTCGGCATCCCGCACAACGTGCTCAACGCGAAGAACCACGAGAAGGAAGCGCAGATCATCGCTGACGCGGGCCAGAAGGGCGCTGTGACCATCGCGACGAACATGGCGGGCCGCGGCACGGATATCAAGCTCGGCGAGGGCGTGGCGGAGCTCGGCGGTCTCTTCATCATCGGCACGGAGCGCCATGAGTCCCGCCGCATCGACAATCAGCTGCGCGGCCGCGCGGGCCGTCAGGGCGACCCCGGTGCCTCGCGGTTCTTCCTCTCGCTCGAGGACGATCTGCTGCGTCTCTTCGCCTCCGACCGCATCACGAAAATCATGGACAAGCTCGGCATGGAGGAAGACGAGCCTATCGAGCACAAGATCATCACGAACTCCATCGAGCACGCGCAGAAAAAGGTCGAGGCGCGCAACTTCGACATCCGCAAGCACGTTCTCGAGTACGACGATGTCATGAACCAGCAGCGCGAGGTCATGTACGGCGAGCGCCGCAAGATCCTCATGGGCGAGAACCTCAAGGACAATATCCTCTCGATGGTCAACCACATCATCAAGACGGAGATGGATCAGTACGCGAACGAGAAGCTCTACCCGGAGGAGTGGACGCTCGACGGCCTCATCGAGGACGCGGAGAAGATCTACGCACCGCAGGGCAAGCTCAAGAAGGAAGAGCTCGCGGAGATGAGCCGCGACGGGCTCAAGGAGACGCTCGAGAGCGTCGCGCTCGAGGGCTACAACCAGCGCGAGCTGCTCTTCGGCGAGGAGAACATGCGCGAGCTCGAGAAGGTCGTCATGCTCCGCGTCGTCGACAGCAAGTGGATGGAGCACCTCGACCACATGGATATGCTGCGCGAGGGCATCAACCTGCGCGCCTACGGCCAGCGCAATCCGCTCGCCGAGTACAAGATCGAGGCGCTCAACATGTTCGAGGAGATGGAAGGCGCCATCATGGATCAGATCGCCTCGCTCATGTACCATGTGAGCATCGTGACGCCGGAACAGCAGCAAGCCATGCAGGCGGAGGCGCAGAAGCGCCGCGCCGAGCAGGAGATCGAGAAGCAGCGCGGCCAGCTCCAGGACCACCTGCGCAGTGCGCAGGCGTCGCACGGCGACGAGGTGAGCGCCGCCGAGGCGCAGAAGAAGGCGCCCGTGACGGCAGACGGCAAGAAGGTCGGCCGCAACGATCCCTGCCCCTGCGGCAGCGGCAAGAAGTACAAGAACTGCTGCGGCAAGGACGCGTAACGCGCGCATCTCCACGACAGCCCGTATATATATAGAAAGGAATGCAATGTTAGAAGATATCAAGCCCCGTCTCGGGGAACTCAAGGAAAAGCTCGACCAGATGGAGGTCTCGCTCGAGGTGCCGGCGAAAGAGGAGAAGATTGCCGAGCTCGAGTACAAGATGGGCGAGCCGACGTTCTGGGACGACGCTGAGGAAGCGCAGAAGATCAATCAGGAGCTCAACGACGTGAAGATCAGCGTCGATAAGTTCAAAAGCCTCAAGGCGAAGTTTGAGGACGCGCAGACGCTCTGGGAAATGGCGATGGAGGACGGCGACGAGTCGCTCGAGGAGGAGATCAAGGACGCGCTGGACAAGGTAGCAGATGGTCTCGAGAATCTCCAGCTCGAGGTGCTGCTCTCCGGCCCCTATGACGCGAACAACGCCATCCTCACGCTCCACGCGGGCGCGGGCGGCACGGAGGCGCAGGACTGGACGCAGATGCTCCTGCGCATGTACGGCCGCTGGGCGGAGCGCCACGGCTTCACCGTCGAGACGGCAGACCTGCTGCCCGGCGATGAGGCTGGTGTCAAGAGTGCGACGCTCTTCATCAAGGGGCATAACGCCTACGGCTTCCTCAAGTCGGAGAAGGGCATCCATCGCCTCGTGCGCATCTCGCCGTTTGACGCGAACGCGCGCCGTCATACGTCGTTCGCGGCCTGCGACATCATGCCGGAGATCGACGATGCCGTCGAGGTCGACATCAACATGGCCGATGTGCGCGTCGATACCTACCGCGCGTCGGGCGCCGGCGGCCAGCACATCAACAAGACGTCGTCCGCCGTGCGCATGACGCATGAGCCGACGGGCATCGTCGTGCAGTGCCAGAACGAGCGCTCCCAGCTCCAGAACCGCGAGCAGTGCCTCAAGATGCTGCGCGCGAAGCTCTTCGAGCTCGAGCAGGAGAAAAAGGAAAAAGAGCTCGCGAAGCTCGAGGGCGATCAGCAGAAGATCGAGTGGGGCAGCCAGATCCGCTCCTATGTATTCCAGCCCTACACGATGGTCAAGGACCACCGCACGAACGAGGAGACGGGCAACGTGCAGGCCGTGATGGACGGCGATCTCGATCCGTTCATCCGCGCCTACCTCGCGGCGAAGGCCAACCATGAAATCTAAAGGCATCCTCGCGCTCTTGCTCGCGGCCGCTGTGCTCGGCGCGGAGGTCGTGCTCCCCGCCGTCGTACAGCGGACGCTCACGCATCGCATCGAGGAACGTCTCGGCACGAGCGATGTGAGCGCGGAGCTCTCCTCGACACCCAGTGCGCTGCTCCTGCTTGGACAGGTGGACCATGCCCATGTCGTCGCCCATCAGGGCAGGCTCGGCGAGGTCCTCGTGAGCGAGCTCGCGCTCGACGGCGAGGATCTGCGCATCGACATGGGCGCGCTCGCAAGCGGAGAGCATATCGAGCTCAGGCGCGCGGGCAGGTTCGCGCTCACAGGCGTCGTGACGGAGGAGAACCTCAAGGAACTCCTCGCGCGCAAGGTAGACAAACTCGAGAACACCGAGGTTGCAATCGCGTCGGACGGCGTCACGGTCACGGCGAATGTCAAGGTATTCGGCCGCATGGCGGACGCGCGTCTCACGGGCACGGTGCTCGACGACGGCGGCCAGCTCATGTTCCACATGACGAGCCTCACCATCAAGAACGCACCGTTCGGCAAGGCGAGCCTCGGCAGCGTGTTCGGCGACATCCCGCTCGTGAAGAAGGGAAAGATGCCGCTCGGCATGAAGGTGACGGACGTCAGGATGCAGACGGGCAAGGTCGTCATCCAGGCGGCCTATGACGCGTCGGCTGCGGACGATGTGCTCGCGCCCTATTACGACAATTGAGGGACGGCAGCAGCCCCGGGAAGATAGACGAAGGACAGGGAAACAAATGAAGGTTTTCAGATACAGCCGCGTGCTCATCGCCATCATCGCGATCGGACTCATTGCGGCTCTGGCCATTGATTTCGCGCGCAGCGGCGTGGAGCATCAGAACACACGCGTCGATCTCGCGATTGACTACGAGGGGCTGCAGGAGCTCGCGCAGCGCGAGGGCCTGCCGGAGGCCGAGGTGCTCCAGGCGGCGAAGGACGCGGGCATCACCTCGCTCGCCGTTTACGAGACGACGTTCAAGAAGCTCAACGAGAACGGCAAGACGACGGCGGTGAGCGGCGCACGCCTGCTCGAAAGCTACCATGACGGCACGCTCACGGATCCCGCCTGGCGAAAGCTCGTCGAGGACGGCGAGATCAAGGGCACCGAGGTCTACGTCACGGGTCACGACAAGCGCACCTACCGCGAGGTGAAGGAGGATCTCTACCGCCGCCTCGGCAGCGACCGCGTGAGCGTGCTCAGCGCGGGCGGCGAGGAAGTGCTCGCCGTCAAGGCGCACTACGAGTCCCTCATGAAGATGAACCTCGGCATGCCGACCGACGAGATGCAGGCGGTGAACGACGCGGGCTTCTATGTGCTCGCGCGGCCGAGCAACTACGAGAAATGCACGCCTGACGACGTCAAGGCGGTCTTCTCGCGCCTCGACAGCTTCCAGATCTCAGAGATTGTCTTCTCCGGCAACCAGGTGCTCGGCACGCCGAAGGCGCTCCAGACGACCATCGATGAGATGAGGGCGCGCGGCATCAACCTCGGCCTCATCGAGGCGGTCACGCAGCTGCAGTTCTACAAGCAGGACGGTATGACGGAGGTCGCGAAAGGTCTCGGCTACGACAAGGTCGCGCGCCTCTACTCCATCCCGAAGGACGAGCAGCCGAAGCTCAAGATCGACACGGCCGTCGAGCGCTGGGCGAATACGGACATGGAGCGCAACATCCGCATCGACCTCCTGCGCATCTACGACAAGCCGTCGCCCAATATGACGCTCATGGAAACGAACATGAAGTATTTCCGTGATACGCATGAGGCTCTGCTGCGCCACGGCTTCACGGTCGGTCCTGCGGCGACGTTCTCGAGTTTCTATCCGAGCAAATACCTGCGCGCCGTGCTCATGCTCGGCGTCGCGGCGGCGGGCGTGCTCTATCTCTCGCTCGTCATCCCGCGTCTGAACGCGCGCCCACGCTACCAGTACCTCATTTTCGCGGTCTTGGCACTCCTCGCCGCCGTGCCCGTGCTCATGGGCAACGGCGCGAAGATCCGTGTGCTCGCGGCTTTCGCGAGCGCGAACGTGTTCCCCGCGCTGGCCGTGATCTGGCAGCTCGACCGCATCCGCGCGTGCCAGAGGACGGGAAAAAGCCTGCTGGCGCTCGTCGCGACGGGTGTTACCGCGCTCTTCGTGACGGGGGCGCTCTCCTATGTCGGCGCGGCGTACCTCTCCGGTGCGCTCGCTGATACGGAGTATCTGCTTGAGTTCAATATCTTCCGCGGCATCAAGCTCACATTCCTGCTGCCCATCGTGCTCGTCGGCATCGCGTTTTTGCAGCGCTTCGACATCTTCGATGGCCGCATGGACGATACGGACGGCGTCATCGCGCAGATGAAGAAGATCTTCGACATGCCCGTGCGCATCAAGACGCTGCTCATCGGCCTCGTCGTGCTCGCTGCCGCCGTCGTGTTCGTCGCGCGCAGCGGCCATACGTCCGGCATGCCGGTCTCGAGCCTCGAGCTCAGGTTCCGCGCGGCGCTCGAACAGGCGTTCTACGCGCGTCCGCGCACGAAGGAACTGCTCATCGGCCATCCGGCCTTCCTGCTCGCGTGGATGGCGTTCTGGCGCAAGTGGCCGACGATGGTGCTCTGCGCGCTCGTGCTCGTCGCGACGATCGGTCAGGGATCGATGGTGGAGACGTTCGCGCACATGCGCACGCCGGTCTATATGTCGTTCATGCGCGGCATCGGCGGCATCGTGCTCGGCGCCGGTATCGGCGCGCTCTGCATGGTGCTCATCGAGCTCTGGCAGTGGCTGCTTAAGAAGGCGGCTGCAGCCGCAAAGGAGAGAAAGTAACATCTATGAGGAATCTGGTCGTATCCGGATATTACGGCTCGAAGAATGCCGGCGATGAAGCCATGCTCGCAGCCATGCTGGAAGTCTTATCTGATCTGGACCCAAAACTTCATATCACGGTCATCTCGGCAGATCCTGAGGATACGAGAGCGCGGCACGGTGTCGATGCCGTCTCCTGGCTCGACATCACGCACATCCTGCAGCTGCTCGGGCGCGCCGATCTCCTGATCTCGGGCGGCGGCAGCCTGCTGCAGAACGTCACGAGCCGCAGGAGCCTCTACTACTATCTCGGCATCATCTTCCTCGCGCTCACTGTGAAGACGCCTGTCATGCTCTATGCGCAGGGCATCGGCCCCATTCGCGGGCGCCTCGCCTGCGCGCTCACGCGCCATATCGTGAATCGCGTCCAGCTCATCACCGTGCGCGACCATGGCTCGCTCGCGGAGCTTTCCAGGCTCGGCATCCGGCGGCCGCGCATCGAGGCAACGGCCGACGCCGTGCTCGCCATCCATCCCGTCGACCGCGAGGCCGGGCGTCTGATCCTCACAGCGAACCGGGCTGAGGGCGCGAGGCCCGTCGTCGGTATCTCCGTGCGCGACTGGTGCGGCTGGACACAGTACAAGGAAGTGCTCGCGCAGGCGGCCGATGAGATTGTGCGTACGTATGGCGCGCGCGTTGTCTTCCTGCCCATGCAGTTCCCGGAGGATGTGCGCGCTGCCGAGAGCGTCGCCGCGCGCATGCAGGAGCCCTATACGGTGCTGCCCGGGGAATACACGACGGCAGAGCTCCTCTCGCTCGTCGGCAACATGGACCTCATGATCGCTGTCCGTCTGCACGCGCTAATCTTCGCGGGCGTCATGGGTGTGCCGCTCATCGGCATCTCCTACGACCCGAAGATCGACCGCTTCCTCGACTCCATCGGTGAGCAGCCGGCGGGGAAGCTCGATACGCTCACGGCCCCCGTGCTGCTCGCCGCCGTGCGGGAGAAATGGGAGCACAGGCGTGCCATCCGCCAGCACAATGCGGCTCTGCTCAAGAAGCAGCGCGGCCTCGCGGCGCGCAACGCGGAACTCGCCATCGAACTATTGGAAAAGTGACGCAGGAGGCTGTGTACGACATCCGTTGTGCAGCAGCCTCTTTTCCTGTGAGGCGGGCGCACGCTGACCGCAAGGCAGGCGCTTGGGAATTGGAACGCCGCGCATCCGGGCTGCAAGCGCGGCGGACGCTTTTATCTTACACGAAGGAGACAGATGATGATTCAGCTGAAGGACGTATCGAAGGTCTATGAGAACGGCACCGTCGCGCTCGACCATGTGAGCATCGACATCGGGAAGGGAGAGTTCGTATTCCTCGTCGGCGCGAGCGGCGCGGGCAAGTCCACGTTCATCAAACTGCTCCTGCGCGAGGAACTGCCGACGGCAGGGGAGATCCGCGTCGCAGGGCGCAACGTCGTCACGATGCCACGGCGCGAGGTGCCTTACCTGCGGCGCGGGCTTGGCGTCATCTTCCAGGATTACCGGTTGCTCCCCGATAAGACGGTATTTGAAAATGTCGCGTTCGCGATGCAGGTCATCGAGGCGCCGCGCCGCCTCATGCAGCGCAGCGTCAACGCCGTGCTCGATGTCGTCGGCCTGCGCGACAAGTACAAGTGCTTCCCGCGCCAGCTCTCAGGCGGCGAGCAGCAGCGCGTCGCCATCGCGCGCGCCATCGTCAACGATCCGGCCATCGTCATCGCCGATGAGCCGACGGGCAATCTCGACCCGGAGACGAGCTGGGACATCATGGAAATTTTTGAGCGCGTCAACCGCGCGGGTACGACCATCGTCATGGCGACGCATGACAGGAATATCGTCGATACGATGAAGCGGCGCGTCATTGCCATCGAGGATGGACAAGTCGTGCGCGATGAGGCAAGAGGAGGCTATGGCTATGAAGCTTAGGACGAGTGAATATTTCATCCAGGAGACGCTGCGGAGTCTCCGTCGGAACAACTGGATGTCGTTCGCGTCCGTCGGCACGGTCGCCGTCTCCCTCTTCGTGCTCGGCGTCTTTTTACTGCTCGTGCTCAATATGAACCGGCTCGCTTCCTCGCTCGAGTCGCAGGTGCAGATCAGCGTCTATCTCGCGGATGGCCTCAGCGAGAGCGCGCGCAAGAACATCGCGTCGGACATCGAGGCGCTCCAGGGCATCGAGGAGATCCGCTACGTGCCGAAGGAGGAGGCGAAAGAGCGTCTCGCGAAGCGTCTCGGCGATCAGAAATATCTGCTCGACGCGCTCGGCGAGAAAAATCCGCTGCCCGACTCATTCGAGGTTGTGCTCAAGAGCCCCGCCCTCGTTGAGACAGCCGCCGCTGCCATCACGCGCATGGACGGCGTCGAGCAGGCGAAGTACGGGCAGGACGTCATCGAGCATCTCTTCGCCATCACGCGTCTCATCCGCATCTTCGGCCTCGCGCTCATGGTGCTGCTCGCGGGCGCGACACTCTTCATCATCAGCAATACGATCCGTCTCACGGTCTTCGCGCGGCGCAAGGAAGTCGCCATCATGAAGTATGTCGGCGCGACGGACTGGTTCATCCGCTGGCCGTTCTTGCTCGAGGGCATGGTGCTTGGCTTCGTGGGCGGCGTGCTCGCGGCGATCGCACTGCAGAGCTTTTACGCGGCGATGGCGGCGAAGATCTACGAGACGCTCGCCTTTTTCCCACTGCTGCCGCAGTATCCCTATATGTACTATGTGAGCGCCGCCATCCTGCTCTCCGGCATGGGCATTGGCGCGCTCGGCTCGACGATTTCCCTCAAGCGGTTCCTCAAGGTTTGAAAGAAGGCTCGTCTATGTGGAAGAACAAAGCAGCGGCCACGACGGCCGCCGCACTCGCGCTGCTCCTGGCCGCAGCGCCGACGCTCCCCGCGTATGCTGTGACGGAGCAGGAGGCGAAGAGCTATGAACAGCAGGCACAGCAGAAAAAGCAGAAAAGCGATGAGATCCAGGGGCGCATCAACAATTTCTCCGAGGAAAAGCGCCAGCTCGACGAGGAGGCGGATCGCGCCATCGCCGAGCACAAGGAGGCGAAGGCCGCACTCGATGAGACGGAGCGCAGCATGAAGGAGAACGAGGCGCGGCTCGATGTGCTCGCGGGAGACTACGACAAGAAACGCACGCGCCTCGGCAAGCGCGTGCGCGATATCTATATCAACGGGCAGATCTCCTACCTTGACGTGCTCTTCGGCGCGAAGGACTTCGGCGACCTGCTCACGCGCATGGATCTATTGAAGCGCGTCGTGCGCGATGACTACGAGCTCGTGCATACGGTGCTCACAGAGCAGGCGGAGATCGAGCAGCGGCAGAAGCAGCTTGCGAGCGACCGCAGCACCCAAGCGGAGCAGGAGCAGAAGGCGCGCACGGCGCGCGAGATCATGGAGCAGAAGGTCGCGAAGCAACAGGCGCTCATCGAGAAGATGAAGAGCGACAAGGCTGTCTTTGACCAGCAGTACGACGAACTCATGGCGGCTTCGCGCCAGGTCGGCGAGATGATCCGCGGCAGTCATTATAATGTCCAGCCATCAGGCAGCGGCGCGATGATCTGGCCGATCTCGGGGCCCATCACCTCAGAGTTCGGCTGGCGCACGCATCCAATCACAGGCGATCAGCGGTTCCACAGCGGCCTCGATATCGGCGGCGAATACGGCCTGCCCGTGCACGCGGCGCAGAGCGGCACCG
Source organism: Selenomonas bovis DSM 23594 (assembly GCF_000381005.1). Classification (GTDB taxonomy): domain Bacteria; phylum Bacillota; class Negativicutes; order Selenomonadales; family Selenomonadaceae; genus Selenomonas_C; species Selenomonas_C bovis. Next base: position 143,721 of record NZ_KB908380.1, on the reverse strand, counting down.
TGACGTACGCGGGGTGGATCTCCGGCTACGGCAATACGGTCATCATCGATCACGGCGGCGGCATCACGACCCTCTACGGTCACAATCAGTCGCTTGCGGTCGGCGAGGGCCAGGTAGTATCACAGGGGCAGGTCATCTCCTACTGCGGCTCGACGGGCAATTCCACGGGACCGCACTGCCATTTCGAGGTGCGTCAGAACGGCGAGCCCGTGAGCCCGTACGGCTATCTATGAGAAATCGCCAGGAGAGGGCGGCAGCCCGTACCTGGCACTAAGAGGATGAGGGAATGAGCAAGAAGAAAATCATGGCAGGCTGCCTCGCCGCGTTTCTCGCGGGCGGCATCGCTGCGGTCGGCGGCATTTGCTATCTCGTCGGTTTCCGCGCGGAACATATCGGCGACCTCGCGCGCTTTCTCGGCGCGCGCCGCTTCATCGAGAGCCGCTACGTCGGCGATGTCGATGATGAGAAACTCATGGACGGTGCCATCAGTGGCATGGTGCAGGCGCTCGGCGACCCGCACTCTATCTATCTCGACCCGGAGATGTACGGCCAGCTCATGAGCCAGACGGAGGGCAGCTTCGGCGGCATCGGCGTCTACATGGGCTTCAAGGACGGCAGCGTGAGCATCATTTCCGTCATGGAGGGGACGCCGGGAGAGAGCGCCGGACTCCGTGCGGGCGATGAGATCGTCGCCGTCGACGGCACGCCGGTCACGGAGTATCAGCCGGAGGAGGTCGCCATGCACATCCGCGGCGAGGTCGGCACGGATGTCACACTCACGATCCGCCGCGCGGGCGAGGAGGACAAGGACTACACGCTGACGCGCGGCTCCATCGAGATGAAGACCGTCGCGGGGAAAATGCTCGCGGACGGTATGGGCTACATCCGCATCGGCACCTTCTCCGAGCATACGGGCAGGGAGTTCGCGAGCGCGCTGCAGGAGCTCGAGGGGCAGGGCATGCAGGGGCTGATCCTTGACTTGCGAGAGAACCCCGGCGGCCTCATCAAGAGCTGTGTCGAAGTCGCGGACCACGTCGTGCCAAAGGGAACCGTCGTCTCCGTCATCGAAAAGAACGGCAAGAAGGAAACGTACGAGTCGGATCTCGCGGAGAGCAAATACCCCATCGTCGTGCTCATCGACGCCAACAGCGCGAGTGCGGCGGAAATCCTCGCGGGTGCGCTGCAAGATACGGGCGCAGCGACGCTCGTCGGCACGAAATCCTACGGCAAGGGCTCCGTGCAGGTCGTCGTGCCCATGCACCACGATGATGCGCTCAAGCTCACGATCGCGAAATACTACACGCCGAGCGGCCGCTGCATCGACGGCATCGGTATCGAGCCGGACGTCGAGGTCGCGCTGCCGCAGGATGCGACGAGCGATGTGCAGCTCGAGAAGGCGGAGGAAGTCCTGCGCGGCAAGCTCTGAGCTCTGGGCTGGGAGCGCGGACAGCAGGCTGCACAAGGGGGGCAGGCTGGATATTGTGCATGGAGCATGAATACGCCGCGTTTGAGGCGCGGCCGCTTTGTGCGTTGCCGCGGGTGGGCGCGCGGCGGCCTGTCATATTTGTTTTCTATTGATAGAGAAGAGGCGTTCCGCACGGGAAGACCGTGGCGGAACGCCTCTTTGCTGTCCTATGGTACGGGGGTGCGATGGCGGTTGTGCGCTGCGCCCGCCGCGCGCGGCTCAGGCGGCCTTATGCGGCTTGCCGTGCTCCTTGAGATAGGCGTCGATGCGGACACTGACGTTCTCCTGCAGGTTGCGGTAGAAGAAGCGGTAGTCGTAGATGTGGAAGATGCCATCGTCGTAGAGCTTGCCTGGGAAGTCTCCCGGGCCGATGTCCGTGCACTTGAGCGCGCCGCGCCGCGTGTCGATATAGGCGCCCGTGAGCGCGGGGATCTCGGTCTCGACCTTGCCCTCCGGGCTCACGAAGCAGGCGCCCTTGTTGAGCTCCTTGTCCGCGACGGTGCCGTCCGTGCGCCAGTTGAGCGGGTTGATCGCGAGCGCGTGGACGCCTTTCGGCAGGATCGGCGAGTCGGTGACATTTTCCGCCTCGCTGTTGAAGGCGACGATGACGCCCGTATCGTCCGCGCGGCCCGCGAAGCGCAGCTGCGGATAGCGCGCCATCTCCTCCGTCGTGATAGTCCAGCCAATCGCATAGGCGGCGATGAGGCGGCTCGTGACGCGCTCGTCGGCGGCATGCGCCTTGAGCAGGCGCAGTACATGGTCGGCGCCCTGTGAGAAGCCCGCGATGATGATGGGCCTTCCTTCATTATAATGCGCCATATAATAGTCGAAGGCATCCTCGACGTCCTCATGCGCGTCGCGCAGGCACTCCTCGCGGAACTCGTCGCCGAACGAATAGACCTCGAAGCCCGCCTGACGGTAGTACGGCGCAAAGAAACGGCTGTGCTTGTCGTAGATGCCCTTCTCCATGCGGATGACCTTCGCAAGCGCCGCCTTCTCCTTCTGATCGGAGAGGTCGAGGAAGTACGGCTCGTAGCGGCCGAGGCAGGCCGTCGGACTGATGAAGAAGACATCGGCGGGCGGGTTCTCCGCCTCGGCACCCGTGGTATCTGCGAGGAAGGCCCAGTTCTCCGCGTGGCTGTAGTCGACGGCTTTGCGCGGTACTTCATGAAATAAGCCCTTTACAGTATTGATGATTGTTTTGATGGGATTCAATAAGGAAATACGTTTCATTGGACTCACTCCATTCTATTTTATGTCTTGATTAGTATTATTCGACGCGATGTTCATCGTTCCTGCTTTTATGTGCGTAAAATATGGAGTTTTGATTGTGCACAGTGAACAAAGTTTGCAGTCAATGATTGTGACGCGTGCCGTTGTCCCCTGTGGGGGCCGGTGCTAGAATGACATTGTAATCAAAAGAAAACAGCAAGTCAAGAGCAAGGGCGCTCATATCCGACGAGGGTATGAGCGCTTTTTGTGCATGAGGTACAGTCTTATCAGAAGGGAGCTGGCGAGCATGGCAGAGCCGGGACGCATGTATATCGATGGCGCGTGGGTGCCGTCAAAGTCCGGCGTGACGCGGGACATCATCAACCCCGCCGACCAGTCGGTGATCGGAACAGTCTACGAGGGAGCGAAGGAAGATGTCGATGTAGCTGTCAAGGCGGCGCGTGAGGCATTCGACCATTCCTCCTGGCGCGAGATGAAAGCAGGGGAGCGGGCAGCACTCCTCTTCGCACTCGCCGATGCGCTCGAAGCTGAGGCAAAGGACTTCGCCCACCTCGAGGTGCTCGACAGCGGCAAGCCGCTCAGGGAGGCAGAGTGCGATGTGAGCGACGCGGCGAACTGCCTGCGCTACTACGCAGGCCTCGCGACGAAGCCCTACGGTGTCACCTACGATGTGCCGGAGGACATGCAGGCGCTCACGGTGCGCGAGCCAATCGGCGTCTGCGCGCAGATCGTTCCCTGGAACTATCCGCTGCTCATGGCGATGTGGAAGATGGCGCCGGCGCTCGCTGCCGGGAACACGGTCGTCTTCAAGCCAGCGGAGATCACGCCGCTTTCGACGATCAAGTTCTTCGGCCTCATGGAGAAGGTCGGCATCCCCAAGGGCGTGGCGAACCTCGTGCTCGGCGCGGGCGCGACGGTCGGCGCGGCGCTCAGCGAGCACCCGGACGTCGACAAGATTGCGTTCACAGGCGGCACGGTGACAGGCAAGAAGATCCTCGCCGCGTCTGTCGGCAACCTCAAGCGCGTCTCTTTGGAGCTTGGCGGCAAGTCGCCGAACATCGTCTTCGCCGATGCGGATTTCGAGACGGCCGTGGACTTCGCGCTCTTCGCGATTTTCGCCGGACAGGGGCAGATCTGCGCGGCGGGCTCGCGGCTGCTGCTCGAGAAGAGCATCGCGGAGAAGTTCATCGCCCGCCTCGTCGAACGTGCGAAGAAGATCAAAGTCGGGCCGGGTCTCATGCCTGGCGTCGAGATGGGGCCGCTCGTCTCGGAGCGCCAGATGGAGAAAGTCCTCCACTACATCGGTCTCGGCGTGCAGGAGGGCGCGACGCTCGCCTGCGGCGGCCACCGCATGGTGGAGGGAGACCTCGCGAAAGGATTCTTCGTCGAGCCGACGATCTTCACGGATACGACGGAGGATATGAGCATCGTCAAGGATGAGATTTTCGGTCCGGTGCTCGCGGTGCAGGTCTTCGAGGACGAGGCAGATGCGATCCGCATGGCGAACAATACGCGCTACGGCCTCGCCGGTGCCTGCTTCACGCAGGACGGCGCGAAGGCGATGCGCGTGATCAAGGCGCTGCGGGCAGGCATCACCTGGATCAACGGCTATCATTCCACGTACAACGAAGCGCCGTGGGGCGGCTACAAGGAGAGCGGCAACGGCGGCCGCGAGCTCGGCACCTACGGGTATGAGGAATACACGGAGGTCAAGCAGATCAACGTGAACTTGAATGTCGCGCCCATCGGCTGGTTCGAGGGCTGACGATATCAGATGGGGCGGGCCACCCCATTGGGGAGGTGAGGCCGATGCAGTAAATTGATTTTTGGCAATCATTCGAACTGTGTGTCATAGAGAGTAGGAGGAGGAGTGTAGAATGAGCAAAATAGATTTCAGCAAGTTTAACTACGGCAATGTCGCCGACCACATCGAGGAGCTCGAGGACATCGTCGGCAAGGAAAACGTCATGACGAGCATGCACGACCGCGCGATCCGCGCCGCGTCCTGCGCCCCGTTCCCGATGCAGCGCTGGGAGGATCACATCCCCGATGTCGTCGTCCTGCCGGGCAACACGGATGAAGTCTCCGAGGTCATGAAGCTCGCGAACAAGTACCGACTGCCCGTCGTGCCCCGCGGCGCTGGCTGCGGCCTCGCGGATGGCGCGTTCCCGCTCAACAAGGGCATTTGCCTCGATATGAAGCGCATGGCGGAGATCCTCGAGGTCGACGACATCAACCGCACGGTCACGGTGCAGCCGGGCGTCAATATGCAGGAGCTCAACAAAGTCCTCGCGAAAGTCGGCATGTATTATCCGGATGATCCCGCCTCCTACGGCACGGCCGTCATCGGCGGCCGCATCGGAACGAACGGCTGGAGCGTCGCGGGCGCAGGCTCCGGCCATCCCGCGAACCTCGTCTGCAGCATGGAGGTCGTCCTCCCCGACGGTCAGATCGTCCGCGTCGGCAAGGGCGGCTCGAAGAAATGCCGCAACTCCTCCGCCGGGTTCCGCATGCTCGAGCTCTTCTTCGGCCATCAGGGCACGCTCGGTGTCGTGACGGAGGCCGTGCTCGACTGCGCACCGAAACCGGAGGTCGAGTTCCCGTCCTACTTCGGCTTCCCCAGCTACGATGCGGCCTACAAGGCACTTTTCAAAATGGGTATTTCTGGCATCAAGTGTGCCGTCAACTATATCATGTTCGACGATGAGAAAATCGATTTCCTGCGCCGCGACGATGACGCGTTCATCCCCCTGCCGGAGACCGTCAAGTGCGTCGTCATGGCGACGTTCGCCGGCACGGAAGGCGAAGTCCTCGCGGCGCGCAAGAAGTCCCTTTCTATCATGAAGGCCGCGGGCGGCCACTACCTCGGCGAGGAACAGGCCTGGGGCGACTGGGCGACCCGCCACGACCGCTATCATCTCGCCGTGCACTGCCGCAACAAGGCAGGTCAGGTCGTCACGATGTCGTGGCACTGTGAGGATAACTGCATGATCCACAGCGAACTCCCCGAGTTCACGCACGGCCTGCACAAGATCGTCAAGAAGTACGTCGAGAAATACGACGGCATCTTCGATGACGCCGGCTGCTTCATCTACACGGGCGGTCCGTACCGTACCTGGGGCGACTATCTCGCCGAGGTCGATGTCTTCATCAATGAGCTCGCGATGACGCCGGAGCTCTGGGAGCGCTGGCTCGACATGAAGCGCGAGATCGCAGAACTCGCCGTAGAGCTCGGCGGCTCCATCTCCATCTGCCACGGCGCCTGCCGCGAGGGCGATATCGATGTCCTCATCGACAAGGAACTCGCAGACGGTCAGTTCGATCTCATGAAGCGGATCAAGAAGATGTTCGATCCGAATAACATCATGAACCCCGGAAAGTACAACCTGCATCTTGCCTACTGAGATGATTTGCATGATAGAAAGGGAGGGCTGGAAATGGAAATACTCAGCTATAAGGAATTCTACGATGAGCCGGTCAAAAAGGATGCGCCCATCTCGGACGAATTAACGAAGGATTGCTACAACGTCTTTGCCTGCCGCCATAAATTCTGCCGTGAGTGGTGTCCTGACTACGTCGAGGAGCGCAACGAGTCCTACACGTCCTACGGCGTGCACACCTCGACGCTGGCGCTCGCGCGCGGCAACGCAAGTCTCCCCGAGATGAAGAACGAGTTCATTCACTGCCTCGAGTGCGGCCAGTGCGAGCTCAAGTGCCCGAACACGATGTTCGGCGGCGATTTCTACCACTATGCGACGACGACCGTCGATCTCGTGCGCAAGATGCGCCGCGATCTCCACGCGCAGGGCATCGACTACGACGGGTTCGACGAGGTGCAGCAGGTCATCGATGAGCACCTCGCGCACGATGCAGGTCCCGATGAGGAGCTCACGAGCTGGTCTGTTGGCCTCGATCTGCCGTTCTCCGGCGAGACGATGATGTTCGTCGATTACTACAATGCGTTCCAGACGCGCGAAGTGCCGATCGCTGCGGCGAAGATCCTCAAGGCAGCCGGAGTGGAATTCGGCATCCTCAAGCATCCGCACGTCACGACGGGCGAGCTTTACGAGACGGATGAGGACAAATGGGTTGAGGCGGCAAAGAAGAACGTTGCCGACCTCAAAGCCGCTGGTGCCAAGACGGTCATCCTCGTCAACCCGCATGAGTACTCCTACTTCATCAAGGAGTATCCGCGCTACTGCGGCACGCTGCCGTTCGAGGTTGTCTACATCACGGACTACGTCAACGACCTCATCAAGGCGGATAAGATCGCGTTCGTGAAGCCGTACAATAAGAATGTCACGTACCATGATCCGTGCAGCCTCAACAAGCTTTGCGGCAATTACCAGGCGCCGCGCGAGATCATCGCGGCCCTGCCTGGCACGCACGCTGATATCGAGAAGCCGATTCTCCAGTGGAAGTACTGCTGCGGCAACGGCGTCTCCGGCGCGTTCCGCAAGGCGCTGCCGGATATCGCCTACAAGATCGGCGTGCGCCGCCTGCGCCACGCGAACGATGTCGGCGCCGAGGTGCTGCTGCTCGCGTGCCCGCACTGCAAGGACATGTTCGCCGAGACGAAGACGAAGTCCGGCATCAACATCGAGCCGGTGCACATCCTGGAAGTCGTCGCTTACTGCATGGGAATCGAGGTGTGAGAAATGGCTGAGAAGGTTGTAAAGAAAGACGGTTACTACGAAGTCGAGCCTTGGCGGATGACGGAGTATCTCCATCAGCACACGGTGAATGACGAGGCGATTAAGAAGATGCATCAGGATCGCATGCTCTATCTCACGTGGATGCACGAGCAGGAAGCCTGCCGCTGCCTGCCGGGCTACACGAAAGAAGAGCTTGAGAGCTGAGGCAGCTTTTGCGAGCCGTTTCTGGCGGCTCATGTGAGAAAAGCCGGGAAATGCCGGGAGATGCAGAGATGAGGCGTACATCTCCCGGCGTTTCTGTATATAGGAGGTGTCTGGCATGCACATTGTTGTTTGTGTGAAACATGTCGTGGACAGCACGGAGATCCATGTCGACAAGAAGACGAACGAGCTCGTGCTGCGCGGTCTTTCCACGAAGATCAACGACTACGATAAAAACGCCGTCGAGGAGGCGGTGAAGCTCAAGAAGGAGCTCGGAGCGACGGTCTCGCTCATCTCCATCGGACCGCGCGACGCGGTCAAAACACTCAAGGAGGCGCTCGCGATGGGCGCAGATAACGCCTATCTGCTCACGGTCTCCCCGCGCCAGCAGCTCGATACGGCGCAGGTCTCGCTGATTCTCTCGAAGATGGTCGAGAAACTCGCTCCCGTCGATCTCGTCCTCTGCGGCGAGGTCTCCGAGGATGGCTACAACAGCCAGACGGGCGCACGCGTCGCCGCGCGCCTCGACCTGCCTGCGGTCAGCTATGTCACGGCGCTCCAGGCGACCGAAGGCGGCTATGAGGCGGTGAGCACGCTTGAGGATACGGCTGAGACGGTCAAAGGCCCGCTGCCGGCCCTGCTCACGGTGAGCAGCGCCATCAACGTGCCGCGCCTGCCGACCGCCATCCAGATCATGAAGGTCCGCTCCGACCGCATCAAGCAGTGGAAGCTCAAGGATCTCGGCCTCGAGGACAGCGTGCTCGAGATGCCGGCCGTCACGATGCTCGGCTACGAGATTCCCGAGCAGGAGCGCAAGAACATCATGATCGACGGCACGCCTGCCGAGGCCGCGAAGACGCTTGTGAAGTATCTGGAGGAAGAGAAGGTGATGAACTGATGGGCGCATATAAAGTATTGATCTACGCGGCAGCAGAAGAGACGGCAGGCCGTCTCGCTGCGCTCGCAGCTCCCCTCGCAGAGGGCAGCATCGTTTATCTGAAGGCGGGAAGCGCTTTCCCGGAGCAGGAGGCGGCGGCCGTGAAGGCAGCCGCGGAAGCGGCAGGCGCTGCGGTGCTCATCGCACCGGCGTCGAAGAAGGGCAACGAGGTCATGGCGCGCGCCGCGCAGCTCATCGATACGGGCTGCGTCACCGAGGCGCTCTCGCTCGCCGCGCAGGATGGCAAGCTCACGGCGAAGCGCGCGATCTACGGCGGCATCGCCGTGGGGAATTTCGCCTTCGAGACGGAGACGGCCGTGCTCACGGTCGCGCTCTCCGCGCTCGCGGGCGTAGAGACGGCCGGGAGCTTCGAGGCCGCGGCCGCGCCCGCGGCTGCCGCCGCGCCAAGCAAGGAGCTCGTGAAGACGGAGCCGCTCGCGAAGACCGTCGACCTCACGAAGGCGAAGCGCATCGTCTCCTTCGGGCGCGGCGTCGCCAAGAAGGAAGACATCAGCGCTGTCGAGGCGCTTGCCGCGAAGCTCGGCGCGGAGATCGGCTGCTCGCGGCCCATCGCTGAGGAGCTCAAGTGGCTGCCGCAGGAGCATCAGGTCGGCATCACGGGCGCGCTCGTCAAGCCGGATCTCTACATCGCGCTCGGCATTTCTGGCGCGATTCAGCACTTCGCCGGCATGAAGGATTCCAAGATTATCGTGGCGGTGAACAACAATAAGAAGGCGCCGATTTTCCAATTCGCGGACTACGGCATCGTCGGCGACCTCTATGAGGTCCTGCCGGCGCTTGAGGAAGCCATCGGCGACTGAAAGGAACTAGGAGGGCGGTGAGCAGAATGGATGCAGTAAGGGAATTTTTGCCATTCATGCCAAAGGCCGCGGGCGCAGTCATTTATCCGCTGTCGCTCGTCTTCATCGGCGTGATGGCCTACGGATTTTATCGGCGCTTCCTGCGCTACGGCATCCGCCCACAGGCGGCGCTTGCCGAGCTTGTGGCGGATGCGAAGGAGACGGGCATGGCGCGCCTCAGGAACGTGGTGTCCCTGGGTCTCCTGCACAAGAAGATCACGCGCCGTCCCTTTGCGGGGGCGTTCCACTGGTTCATCTACGGAGGCATGCTCCTCCTTACGCTCGGTACGATGACCGTGGCGCTCCAGCAGGACCTCCTCTCGCATATCGGTGTGACGGTCCTCAAAAACGGCACCTACTTCTTCTTCGAATTCGCACTCGATACGGCGGCGCTCTTCTTCGTGGCGGGCTGCCTCATGGCGCTCGGACGCCGGTTGCTCGCGAAGCCTGACTACCTCGAGAACACGCGCGACGCAGTTCCCGTGCTGCTCCTGCTCCTGTTCCTCGGCGTGAGCGGCCTCTTGCTCGAGGGCATGCGCCTCGCGGCGCATCCCGTCGCCTGGGGCGGCTACTCCTATGTCGGCAGCATCTTTGCGGCATTCGTGCCGGCGGCTGCCGTGCCATCTGCCTATCCGGTGCTCTGGTGGGTGCATCTCTTCGCGGCGCTCACGATGCTCGCCATCGTGCCGTTTACGAAGCTCTTCCACATTGTCGCGATCCCCGTGCATCTCTTTCTCGAAACGATTGGCGTGCCGAAGGCGAAGCTCTCCATGCCTTTTAACCTCATGGAGATGGCGGAGGACGATGACGCCGAGCCGCAGATGGGCATCGCGACAGTGAAAGACCTTGACTGGAAGCGCTGCCTCGAGCTCGACGCCTGCATCAACTGCGGACGCTGTGAGCGCGTCTGCCCCGCGCACGTCGCTGGACGTGAGCTCTCGCCGCGCCTGCTCGTGCAGGGACTCAAGAAGACGCTCCAGGCGCCGCCGGTGTCCCTCGGCATGAAAAGGGCGGAGGCAAGTGATTTCGTTCTCGATGAGGACAGCGTCGAGGAAGGAGAGGGCGCCGACGTCTTCACGGATGGCGTAATCACGGAGAATGCCGCCTGGTCCTGCCTGAACTGCGGTGCCTGCATGGAGGAGTGTCCTGCCTCCATCCATCATGTCGAGTACACGCTCGATCTCAGGCGCCATCTCTTCTCCAAGGGAGAGATCATGGACAAGCAGGCAGCGTTGCTCTCTGCGGTCGAACGCAATGGCAATCCCTACGCCATGCCGTCCTATGAGCGCATGGAGTGGCTGCTCGATGATGGGATTCCCGACATCGAGGACAATCCGGATGCTGACTATATCTTCTGGGTCGGCTGCGCGGGTGCCTATGGTCAGCGCAACCAGGAAGTTACGCGCGCTATCATCCGCGTGCTTCAGGCAGCTGGCGTGAACTTCGCCATCCTCGCGGAGGAGAAATGCTGCGGCGAGGTCGTCAAACGCCTCGGCGAGGAGGGCAGGTTCCAGCTGCTCGCGATGGAGAATGTCCAGTATCTCGAACCCTATGCGGATAAGACGTTCATCACGGCGTGCCCGCATTGCTACAACACGCTCTTGCATGAGTACAAGGACTTCGGTCTCGAGCTCAAGGTCATCCACCACACGGAGCTCCTCGCGCAGCTCGTGCAGGAGGGCAAGCTGCCGCTGGCCGCCAAGGACGCGAAGCTCGCGCACATCGCCTATCACGATCCCTGCAATCTCGGCAGGATGAACGGCATCTACGATGCACCGCGCACGGTCATAGAGAAGCTGCCGGGCGCCTCCCTCGTCGAGCCGGAAAAGTGCCGGGATACGAGCTTCTGCTGCGGCGCGGGCGGCGGCAACGCCTGGTTCAATGTGCCGGAGAAGGAGAAGGTCAGCTCGCTGCGCCTGCGCGAGATCAAGGAGAGCGCGCATCCTGATGTGCTCGCCGTCGCCTGCCCGTACTGCCTCGCGATGTTTGATGACGCCGTGAAGACGGAAGGCATGGAGAAAGAGCTTGCCGTCAAAGACATCGCCGAGCTGATCGCTGATTGCCTTTCTGCCGACAAAACAGAGGAAAGTGATGGAGAAATGTTAACAGCGTCCTCTTGATAAATACACATATTGTTTATCGTACACAATCATCGCCCTGTTTTTTGTTCAATCGGCTCATTGTTGTATGAAAGAAGCTGTGCTATACTTCATTCATACGATAGAGATGAGGCGATGAGGCCTCCATGGACCCGTTGGTCCATGGAGGCCTTTTGTTTTCTCAAGAACTTCGTATCGCATTTATTTTTCTTTTGGGATTGGAGGGCTTTATCATGAGTGATCTACTACTTCGTCCACCGGTGGGGAGCGAATCCGTGGGTTCTCCCGCTGGTGCGCCTGCCGTGGAATCAACGATTCATGGTCATGTCAACACGCTGAAGCGGTCGCTTTCCTGGATCGATGTCTTCTTCATCGCCAGCGGCGTTCCCGCGCTCGTGCTGTTTTCCGTCGGAGCCCTCGCTGACCAGGTTGGTACGCCGGCTTGCCTCATCTGGGCGCTCTCTGTGACGATGGGCTTCTTCCAGGCGTTCACGTACGCCGAGATTTCCGGCCTCTTCCCGAATAAGTCGGGCGGCGCCTCCGTCTACGGCTCCATCGGCTGGCTGCCGTACAGCAAGTTCATCGCGCCGCTCTCCGTCTGGTGCAACTGGATCGCCTGGACGCCGATCCTCGCGATCGGCACGGGGCTCATGGCAGGCTACCTGCTCACGAGCATCTTCCCGGCGGACTCCGCCGTCATGACGTGGCAGTACACGATTGCCGACCTCAGCTGGGCCATCGACGGTCTGACGCTCCGGCTGAACGCGACATTCTTCCTCGGAGCGTTCATCCTCATCAGCATTTTCACCGCGCAGTACTTCGGCATCTCGAAGGCCGCGAAGATCACGATGATCCTCTCGATGGCCGGCCTGCTGCCGCTCCTGCTCTGCTCCGTCGGGCCGCTCCTCGCGGGCGACGTCGATATGGCGAACTTCCAGCCGTTCGTCCCGCTGAATGGCGCCTGGGACTTTGAAGGGATCGGCATCTTCCTCAGCGGCATGTATGTCGCCGCCTGGTCCACCTACGCGTTCGAGACCTGCGTCTGCTACACGAGCGAGTTCAAGCATCCGAAGACGGATGTCATCAAGTCGCTCGTCTTCTCCGGCCTGCTCTGCATCCTCATGTTCTCCATCGTGCCGTTCGTCTTCGAGGGCTCCCTCGGGCTCGACGGGCTGCGCGCGCCGGAAATCGTCGCCGGCTCGGGCGTGGCCCGCGCGCTCGGCGACCTGCTCCACGGCGGCGCGACGCTCACGAACTTCATCGTCGTCATGCTCTTGCTCTCCATCGCGCTCGCCGTCATGACGTCGATGGCAGGCTCGTCTCGCACGCTCTATCAGGCGAGCGTCGACGGCTGGCTGCCGCGCTACCTCACGAAGGTCAACAAGCACGGCTCGCCGATCTACGCGATGCTCACGGATCTCTCGTTCAATCTCATCCTGCTCATGATGTCTGACTATATGGTCGTGCTCCTCGCCTCGAACTGCGGCTACATCCTCTTCAACTGGCTCAATCTCCAGTCCGGCTGGATTCATCGCATCGACCGCGCCGACGCCCTGCGTCCGTTCCGCGCGCCGACCGTGCTTCTCGGCTTCAACGTGCTTCTGAGCTTCTGCAATCTCGCGTTCCTCGGCGTTGCCGCAGCGAAGATCAGCACGACGAACATCGTCATCGGCCTCATCATCTGCGCGATGATCCTGCCCGTCTTCTGCTTCCGCCATTACATCCAGGACAAAGGCGTCTTCCCCGCGAGCACGCTCGAGGCGGAGGAGAACGGCGCCGCGCTCAAGAAGTGCGGCATGCTTCCCTATTTCGCGATCCTCTGCGGCGTCTGCACGGTGCTCGGCTTCTATCACCTGTTCAGCTGACAGGGCAGGCACGATTTCATAGGCACATCGCCCCTCTCTTGAGGGCTGTGCCTATTCCGTGCGTTATTGCGTGTGAAAGTCGTGCGTCCGATGGCTGATTTTTGATATGCGGACAGCAGGATGGTTTTTCGGGGAGGTGAGCTTCTTGTCGTTACAGATTCAGAAGATTTACCAGGAAACGGCGAAAACATATCAGATCCACAAGCTCACAGGCGACTCCGGGCTCACGCGGGAATGCTCGTGGGTGCAGCTTTGCGAGGACATCGACACGGTCAAATTCCTGCGCGGCGGCGAGCTCGTCATCACGACGGGGCTCATGTGCGAGCGCCGGGAGGGGTGGCTGCAAGCGTTCATCGAGCAGCTCGTGCGCTACCGCGCGAGCGGCCTCATCCTCAACATCGGCAAATATCTGACGGAGCAGGACATCTCCGAAAACGTGCTCGCGTACTGCGCGCAGAAGGATTTCGCGCTCTTCACGATCCCCTGGCACATCCGCTTCGCCGACATCGTGCAGGACTACGGCAAGCGCCTGCTGCTCGCGCAGCAGAACCAGCTGAACTTCGAGATGCTCGTGCGCGGCGTCATCTCCTCGAGCTGCCAGAAAGACGACTACCTGCAGGCGCTGAGCGGCGGCATGTATCCGCATACGGCGTTCCGGCTCAAGCTCTACGAGTTGCGCCGGGAGACCATCCAGGAAAGCGAGAAGCAATTCATCGTCGCGAGCTGGAAACGCATGCTCAACCATCTGCGCCGTCCGTATCTGCTCTTCTTCCAGCAGAATTATCTGCTGCTCATCATCTTCCACAAGAACCCGGAGGAGAGTTTCGCGGTCTCGGAGAAACTGCTCGCGGCCCTGCCGAAGGAGGCCGCGCCGCAGTTCTGCGGCGAGAGCCAGATCCACATGGAGTACGCGGGGCTCACGGAGGCCTACCAGCAGGCGGAGGCGGCGCTCGAGGTCGCGCGCCTCACGGAAAAGCCGGTCATGCAGTTCGACGACATCGGCGTCTACAGCGTCTTTTTCGCGCTCAAGGACATGCGCACGCTGCGCAAGCTCTACGAGTCGCTGCTCGTGCCGCTTCTCCGCTACGATGAGCAGCACAACGCGCAGCTCGCGCCGACGCTGCGCTACTATCTCTTCCACATGAACAGCCTGCAGGAGACGGCGCGCGCCATGTACGCGCACCGCAACACCGTGAGCTACCGCATCAACAAGATCAAGGAAATCACCGGCGCGGACTTCGACGACGCCGTCGTCTGCTTCGACTACATGCTCGCGTATTACGTTGGTGATTACTTCAAGATGAAAGACATTGTCGAGAAACAGGAATGATGCTGTTTGCTGATAGTGGTGCTGCTGAATGACAGAAGGGGCGGGAGCCTCTTTTTTATTTGTCGTCAACGGGAAGGATTTCCCTTTCCGCAGGGCGAACTATGCAAGTAGTTGCCTGAAAAATGCCGGAAGTATCGGGCAGCGGGAAGATCGCCTGCTCGCCGAGGCAGGCGCTTTGAGGAACCACTGATTAATTCGGCACTCCGTCTTCACGCGTCTGCGTTGTCCTCCAGTCGCCCTACAATCCTCAGCACAAAACGCGATGGAGCGTTTTGCCGCTACGCCTCCGGTTTGTCTCCTAGAGAGATACAGCGCATCCGCGCAAATCCGGAGCACCTCATTTAATCAGCGGTTCCTTAAAAATGTTATGTGCCATTGCCAGCAGGATGGTTTCTGCCTCTACGTTGACATGCCCTTTTGTCAGGAAACGACGGTAGTTCCTGTCAGCCTTGACATCGGCAAAAGCTCCCTCTGCTTGGATGCTGCGGTTGACACGCACCTCAATGCCATGTTCGCTCGTGATACGCGCCAGGTCTTCTTGCCGTTCCTGCTGGAAAACCTTGGCCACCTCGAAATGTTTCGTGCGCTCATCAAGCGGCTGCTTGCTGTGGTTGCCATGGATGCAGTCCGCCTTGCGCGGGCAGTCCTTGCAGCTTTTGCAGGTGTAGCAGGTCTTCTCGCTGACAAAACCAGTCCGGCTTTTTGCATGACGGATGCCGCTGACCACCAGCTTGCGGCCTTCGCTGCACAGGTAGACATCTTTTTCAAAGCACTCTTCCGGGGCGCTGTAGCCGAGGATCTTTCTCGGAAGGGTGTTCGCCCATTCCTCGACACGAGCGATGTGCCCAGCCGGATAGTCCTCCATCCGCTTTCCCTTTGGGAGGAAGCGGCGGAACAGCCCGTTGTGGTTCTCGTTCGTCCCCTTCTCGCAGGAGCAATAGGGATGAGCGTAGTACACGCGCACGGCGTTCATCTCTTCCAGTTCGGAGAGGCGTGCGAACTCGCTGCCGTTGTCGGTGGTGAGTGTCCGGAACACCTGATTGAAGCAGTCCTTGAACATCTCTTCCTGCCGGAGCTTGCGGAAAGCTTCGAGGACGGTGGTGCTCTCCTTGTTGCGGAGCTTCCGGAGTATGGCTCTGCGGGTCTTCCGTTCGACCAGGGTCAGGAGCACCTCGTCCTTCGATCGTGCGCCGAGCACCAGGTCGCACTCCCAGTGCCCGAACTCCTGCCGCTCTTCGATAGAAGGATCGCGTTCCTCGATGCTGCGTCCCAGCTTCTTCTTACGCTCCTGCGTATGCTTCTTCTTGTTCTTGCGCCTGACGCGCAGAGGGAGGTCGATGCTCTTGATCTTCCCGAGAAGCCCATGGTGACGTAGTTGTATAGGGTCTTGGTGCAGACAATGTCCTCGCGTCCGAAGAGACCTTCGGCGAGAGCACGGCCGACGCAGGCATCGAGCGACCAGTGATTTTCCTGGAATCTCTTGTCGACATAGTCGAGGAATCGTCCCTTGCGGAGAGCATCGCACTTGCGTCCGCAGTTCTTGCGGTTCGCATCGTAGGCCGCCTGTCCGTCCTCAGCACGGTAGCGTTCCACCTTGCCGTTGTAGAGGAGGACATTGCCTCACCGCACTTCGTTTCGTACGGTGTTGACAGCGCAGCCAAGCTCGCGGGCAATCCTCCGAAGCGACCACTTGTCCTTCCGACGGGTCTGTATGATGACGCGTTCCGCAAATGTCAGGTGCGCCCATTTCCTGCGGGGCATATCAGTGGTAGACTGTAGACGATCCATAGCGGCCTCCTTCGTAGATGCGATTCGTTCTACTGCATTCTACCACAGGCCGCTGTGGATTTTTAGGTGTTCAAATTGATTATACAATCCGCCTTTAAAAATGAAAGATGTTGTCGAGAAGTAAGAATACTAATGGCTGATGATTCTGAGAGGCGAATGCCTCTTTTTTTGCTGGCGATGGGAAGGAGTTTCTTTTCTAAAGGGCGAACTATGTAGACAGTTGCTTGAAACATGCTGGATCCATCGGGCAGCGGGAAAGGAGCGCGTATTTATGAAAAAGATCTGTCTGCTCGCCGCGCTGCTGCTTGCATTGTCCGCGCCCGCCGCGCAGGCGGCGCAGGGCGGCAGCGTGACGGGAACGACGCATACGAAAGGTACGGAGCGCGCGATGCAGATCCGCTCCGACGAGATGCTCTCGACGGGAACGGTGAGCTGGGACGTCGCGGCCCCGAAAAACACGAAGCCGCAGCAGAGGGCGGATATCTGGCTCATCCGCGAGGACTTCGCTTTCTCCAAGCTTTCTGATGAGGCGATCGACGCGCTCTATGAACGGCAGGAGATTCCCGCGGGCGCGCCCATCTACCGCACGCACGCCGACGCGAAGGGCGCGTATAGGTTCGAGGAGATACCGCCCGGCCGTTACTATCTCATGACGCTTGATCCTTTCGGCAAGCCGTTCGATGAGGGCGCGGCGGAACGCGCGGCGCGAGAGGAACTTTTCGCTCGTCTGCCGCGCCTCGATGAGTTCGAGTTCCGCCTCGTCGGCATCCGCAATTGTCTCGTGCAGAAAATCGAGGTTCGGGCGGGTCAGGAGACGCATGTGAAGCTAGCGGCAGTGCGGTTTTAGCAGGAATGAAAGAGTACAAGGATAGAGGAAGAAAAAGCATGATGAGGAAGAAGATATGTCTGGCGCTGAGCGTCCTGTTTGCCTGCTGGCTTGGATCCGCGGGGGCACAGTCGGTCGTCGTGGACGGCGTCGGCGCGGATGAGGCGGCGGCGCAGCGGGACGCTGTGCGCAATGCAGTCGAGCAGGCGGCAGGCACCTATCTGTCGTCGCGGACGCTCGTCGCGGATGGCCAGACGCAGCTCGATGAGATCTACGCGCAGTCGCAGGGCTATGTGACGCATACGGAGATTCTCTCCCGCGCGCAGGAGGCGGACGCTCGGGATGCCATCGTGGAAGGCGCGCTCTCGGAGCGTCTCATCGATATGTGATTCCATCATGTCATGGATGCGGGGCAGACGGCGAGCATCGCGGGCTCCGTGCGGCTCGCGGGTACTGTGCAGGGCGGTGCGCCGCAATGGGATGGCGATGCGCGGGATACCGCGCTCGACTATCTCGTGCTCGGGCGCTGCGATACGCATGACTACCCTGTGCAGATCTCGGATGGCAGAGGCTATAGGGAGATGTCCGCTGTCAGCTCCGCGCGCGCGGATCTCTCCATGCGCATCGTCGATTACGCGACGGGGCAGGTGCTCGGCACATTCCAGGCGACGGGGCAGGGCGTCGAGAATGACGGCGGCATTGCCGCGAATCTCGCGCGGCAGCAGGCAGCTGCCGCTGCCGCCGAGCAGCTCGAGCAGCGGTTCCGCCATGTGGCGGCGACGCCCAGTTTTTCCAGACTGGAAAGGGCAAACTGACCGCACGCGTTCTGCCGGTCGCGGATGTGGAGAGCAGCGCCATTGATCCGACAGAAAAGTGGCCGGAGGCGCGGAAGAAGCTCGCCCTGCCGCAGGAGCTTTCCATCTTTGCCTGGCAGGATGCGTGGACGCGTCATGCACCGAGCGAGCGGCATCCGGTCTTCGCGGCAAGCTCGGTCAAGACGGTGGCTGGGAAGTCGTATGACTGCGACCGCTATCTGGAGGACATCATGACGCAGGCGCAGACAGTCGCTGGCCAGCTGGCTTATGACGCCTTGTACGAGAATGGGAAACTCGTGGCCATCGAGGAATATTTGCTGCGGAACGGGCAGGAAACACATCTTGAGACGCTCGATATCCAGAGCCTGACGGGCGATCTCGGCACACATATGGACGAGCCGGCTGAAGAGGTGCCGGTCTACGCGGCGAATGACGGCGGCATCGAGGAACTCATGAAGCAGCCGCGGTATCTCGGCCCGATGGGAGGAACGAAGGATGAGAAAAAGTAAGATCGTCCGCGCGGCCCTGGTGGGGCTCGCCGCCCTGGGCATCGCCCTGCCATCAGCGGCGGCGTACCAGCTGGATCGCTACAGCAATATGCTGTCGGAGCGGAACTGCACGATCCGTTATGAGAACATCACGCCAGGGGAACTCGTGCACGCGCGCGGCCTTGTGAGCATGGAGTACGGGTACCAGAGCAAGCAGCCGCAGCGGTTCGTCAACCAGCCGTATCATGGCACGGTTGTGCTCAAGGGAACGGAGAGCTACATCGATGTGGACTATGGCGACTACGGCAGTTCGCACCTCCGCAAGGGAAAGGATGCCTATCGCTTTGCGCGCACGGTGAGCAAGAAGAAAAAGATTACCTATCTGGACAGCAATGGCGCAAAGGCGCGGGAACTTGCGGCCAAGCCCTACCGGGAGGAGAAAGACCTCCTCTACGGGGAGGATTTCGGGACGAAGAGCGTCTCGCATCTGCTCACGGCGATGCTGCCCGCAAAGGATAAGCCGGAGGGGATGCCGTCCTATGCGTTCGTCGACGACGGCACGCTCGACAGCGGCCTCTCCTTCGAGGATTACCGGGCGAGCAGCGCGCAGGGATTGGAGGCCATCCGCTATTACTTCAAGGATGGGCAGCTGACGAAAATCGCCTCTGTTTCCTATACGCGGAATGACAAGGGCGAGCTGGTGGGCTGGAAGTGCGTACTGAAGATCGATGAGTTCAGCGGACAGCCGGATGAGACGCTTCTCTCCCTGCCGCAGGGCATCAAGGCGAAGAAATGAGGTGGCGCAGATGAAGAGCAGGAGATGGATGATGCGCGGCATGGCAGCATGCCTCATGGGATGTTGCGCGATATGCCTGCCGCTCGCAGCGCAGGCGGCGCCGCAGGAAACTGCGACGGCAAAGGCACAGGCGAAGCCGACGCCGAAATGCGTGGTGATGCAGTTCACGGATGACACGCGGTTCAAGAAAATGGGCTCTGACCAGCGCATCACGGAGTATCTCATGAACGATATCCTGGCGAGCGGCAAGTTCCAGCTGAAAGTGGAGACGCCGATCACGAAGGATATGGAAGCCATGCTCTACGATGACAAGAGAGCCGAGGTTCAGGCGGCGAAGGACGCCATCGAGAGCGGCGACCTCAGCGCCGTGTTCGAGGGGCCGGCGTTTGCCGATGAGAGCGCGCAGACGCTCGCGACCGCGAGCAAGGGGCAATCTGTCGCTCCGGCTGTGACGGCGAGCATCGGCAAGGAGTCTGGGGCTGACTATCTCATCCAGGGAACGGTTGTCCAGCTCGGGCAGGGCAGCTGGGAGGACGAGGATTTCAATACGGTGAAGACCGTCGTTGGCGTTGGCTTGAGCTTTCTGCCGGGAGGCTCGCTGCTTACCAATCTGATGGATCACATGAACCGCCAGACGGCAGGGTTCAGCGTTCTCGCGGATCTGCGCGTCATCCAGGCGTCCACGGGGACGGTCATCTGGACAGATCGCGTGGAAAAGCGGGCGGGAAAGAGCGAGACGAATTTCCTCGTCGGCAGGAGCGGCAGCATGGATCTCTCCGAGACGGATTACGTCCATGCCCTGAAGAATGCCGCCCAGGCGCTGGTGGATGATCTCGTCAAGGCCGTGGATGACAAGACACTCGTCCTGGACTGAGGTGGTGCGGTGATGAAGAAGATATTCCTGTCTGCGCTGCTTACGGCTTGCTGCCTGCTCGGCATCGCCAGCCCAGGTGCTGCGATGCCGAGCCTGCCGATCGGCGCTTCGGTCGTCGTGGTGGAGCTCGGTTTTGCGGGCGAGAACGATGCAGACCAGATGATCGGCCTGACGCGTCGGAAGATGGCGAGCCGTGCCGTCGAGGATATCAACCTCCGGATCATGCAGCAGGCGGGGCAGCGGCTCGCGCTTAAAGATCTGCCGGATGACAGCTCCTTTTACGAGCACGCGGAGGATGAGAGAGCGCTCGCGGGCGGTGTGAAGGAAAGCGAGGCCATGCACATCGGGAAAGCAGTTGGTGCGGACTATGTCGTCTACGGCAGCCTCATTGGCGCTGGGATCAATGACTCCTCCGTGGAGTCACTGCTCTACAATGCGCAAACACGCACGGCTACGGTCACGCTCACGTTGCGCGTGATCGATTGCCGCAGCGGCGCCATCGTCGCCATGGCGACGGGCGAGGGCGCGAGCAAGCTGCCGGTTGCGTGCTCGAGCGATGTCCTGCAGGTCGCGAACATGGTCATGATGGCCCGCTCGGGCGGTACGGGCAGCGGGCTGGGCAGCCTGGGCGACAAGACCATTTCCTCTGCAGCGCAGGAGGCGGCGGTGGATCTCCTGAGCGATACCGTAGGCAAAGCGGCCAATGCCGCGGCAAAGAATCTGCTGACGCAGCTCGGTTATTGAGCTGCTGGATGGAGCTGCTGCAGCTGTCGGCAGCGATCCTGGTTGGGCTTGCAGTGGTCGAGCAAATTTCCTGCAGCGTACATTCTGCACGATATATTGGACTGTATTCTTGTATACATCCTTGGACGTGCTTGACAGTCGTCGCTTTGTGCAATATAATGACCACATCAGCAAGAGACAGGCAATGGAGCCTGCGCAGTCATGGTACCAGACTGCGCAGGCTTTTGTGTTTTTGCTGATAGACATCATCTGTCATAGCGGGACAACGGCGTCCCACCTTGGAAGGCGGCTTACCCTCACAGGCTGTTTTCCTTGGTGGACGCCATTTTTATTTGTCAGCGGCTCTGACCGCTGGCCCTTCTCAGTAGTCGTACACGGAAAGGGATTTGATTGCCCCGCTCCCCGAATTTATTTTTCAATATAATGTACGAAAGGACTGATTTTTATGATTGACACGGGCGATACTGCCTGGGTCCTCATCAGCGCGGCCCTGGTTTTCCTCATGACACCTGGTCTTGGTTTCTTTTACGGCGGCATGGTGCGGAGCAAGAACGTGCTCACGACCATCATGCAGAGTTTCTTCATTGTCGCGATGATTTCCGTCGAGTGGCTGATCCTCGGCTACACGATGACGTTCGGCGCGGACGTCGGCGGCTTCATCGGCAGCCTTGAGAAGTTCGGCCTCGCGAACGTCGGCATGAACGTTCTCGAGAACGGCACGATTCCCGAGCTCGCGTTCGTCGCGTTCCAGTGCATGTTCGCCGTCATCACGCCGGCGCTCATCACGGGCGCGTTCGCGGAGCGCATGAAGTTCCGCGCGTTCACGCTCTTCATCCTGCTCTGGGCCATCTTCATCTACAACCCGATGGCGCACTGGGTCTGGGGCGGCGGCTTCCTCGCGCAGCTCGGCGCGCTCGACTTTGCGGGCGGCCTCGTCATCCACATCCTCTCCGGTGTCTCCGGCCTCACGCTCTGCATCCTGCTCGGCAAGCGCCGCGGCTACGGCCGGACGGCAATGCTCCCGCACAATCTGCCGATGACGGTGCTCGGTGCGGCGCTCCTCTGGTTCGGCTGGTTCGGCTTCAATGCCGGTTCGGCGCTCGGCGCGAACGCACTCGCAGCGAACGCGTTCATCGCGTCGCAGGGCGCGGCGGCCGCCGCGACGGTCAGCTGGGTGCTCCTCGAGTGGGTGCGCAGCGGCAAGCCGACGGTGCTCGGCGCGGCGTCCGGCTGCATCGCCGGTCTCGTCGCCATCACGCCGGCCGCTGGCTTCGTCGCGCCGATGCCCGCCATCTTCATCGGTTTCGTTGGCGGCGCTGTCTGCTATGGCGCTGTCGCGGTGCTCAAGGAGAAGATGGGCTACGATGATTCGCTCGATGCGTTCGGCGTGCATGGCCTCGGCGGCACCTGGGGGTCCATCGCGACGGGCCTCTTTGCGACGACGTCCGTCAATCCGGCTGGCGCGGATGGGCTTTTCTACGGCGATGCGCACCTCCTGATGGCGCAGGTCATCTCGACGGTCGTCGCTTATGCGCTCGCCATCGTCGGCAGTTTCCTCCTTTACAAAATCGTCAACGCCATCACGCCGATGCGTGCGGATGAGGCGGAGGAGACGGCAGGCCTCGATATCGTCGAACATGGCGAGCATGGTTATACGGGCGAGACGTTCTCGGCAAGCCCGATGCTGAGTTCCTTCCTCGGCGAATCCGCCGATGCCGCATCGTTCTCCAGCACGATGCTGGAAAATCCGGGAAAGTGAGGCGTCTGAGATGAAAATTACGAAAGTCGAAATCATCACACGCACGAGCAAGCTCGAGGATCTCAAGGAGGCCCTTAACAAGATCGGCGTGCTCGGCATGACGGTCAGCCAGGTCTATGGCTGCGGCCTGCAGAAGGGCCACAAGGAGATCTACCGCGGGCAGGAGTACGAGGTTAACCTCGTGCCGAAGATCAAGGTGGAGACAGTCATCTGCGAGATTCCCGTCGAGCGCGTGCTCGAAGTCGCAGAAAAGGTTCTCAAGACCGGCAAGGTCGGCGATGGCAAGATCTTCGTCTATGAGCTCAGCGATGCGGTTCGCATCCGCACGGGCGATCGCGGTGAGGATGCCATCAAGGACGAGAAATAAAGAGGCCAGGCGATGCGCTGAGGAGATAGGTTTTCCTCGGCGCGCCGTCAGGTGGCATCGCACGTTCACGGAAGGCGCGGCTTTCCTGCAAGAGACGCAGGGTGGCTGCGTCTTTTTTATTGCCAAGGCAGGGGATGCATCAGCGGTTCCTTATGCGCCCGGCTTTGTGCGGTGGGGTGGGGAAGAGACTGGCGAGAAAAACTCTGGGCACAAAGTCTTGAGATTGTGCTTTTTTTTTGCTATCCTGTATAGGGAAAAGAATTTTAGGAACCGCTGATTAAATGAGGTGCCCTGAATTTGCGTGGAGACGTGTGAAGACGGAGTGCTGAATGAATCAGTAATTCTTTAAGGGGAAAAGCAGGGATTTTCTGCGCTTTTCGCGAATATATCTATAAACGCATCATATTGCAGGGAGCGGGGAAGGCTGCCGCCTGCGGGCGGGCGTTTCTTACTCTTCTTGGGGATAGCAGGAAAAAGCAGGTGAGCATTTATGGAAAAGGTCAGAATCATGATCGTCGACGACTCGCGCGTGAGCCGTACGATGTTGGCCAATGAACTCAATCGGACGAATTTCGAAGTCGTCGCGCAGGCAAAGAATGCAGCGGAGGCAGTGTCGCTCTACGAAAAGATGCATCCGGCCCTCGTGACGATGGATATGAATCTTCCTGATGCGGATGGCATCGAGTGCAGCCGCAGGATTTACGATGTCGATCCTGCCGCGAAGATCGTCATGATTTCCGCGATGAAGGATGCGAGCCTCATCACGCGCGGCAGAGAGGTCGGCATCAGCGCCTTCCTGCAGAAGCCGGTGAGCACGAATGAACTCATCGATACGCTCATGACGCTCTGCCAGACAGAGGTCGGCAAGGTAGCTGTGCTGCGCGAGTCGTATGCGAAGGCATTCGTGCGGGCGCTTTCGCAGGGCATCTTCAGCATTGCGGGCCTGCACAGCGAGGTGGGCCTCGAGCTCGATAACCGCCGCTTCATCGATGTGAGCGGCGTGGCGGTCATCATCGGCCTTACGGGATATCCGCAGGGACGGGCGATCTTCTACATGGACAAGGAGACGCAGCGCAAGTTCTCCGCCATCATGCTCGGCAAGGAGAGCGTGGAGGATGTGACAGAGGACGAGGCTGCCGAGGCGGTCGAAGAGGCTGCGAACATCATCGTCGGACGCGGCATCTCGAACATCAACAACATTTTCAAGGATAAGGAGATGCGCATTACGCCGCCGGGAACGATCAGTGGCAGGAATATCCGCATCGCGAGCCCCAAGCTCACGACGTTCCGCATCGAGGCTGTGACGCCGGCGGGGAATATCTACATGAACATCGGTTTTGCAGAGGGAGATTGAACAATATATGGATGCAAAATTAGTGAATCCTTTCGTGAGCGCTGTGGAGTCGGTGCTGCCGCAGATGGGATTCCCTGCGCCGAAACGCACGTCGTTGAGCCTCCGGCAAAAGAATGTGACGGGGCTTGGCGTTTCGGTCATCGTCGGTTTCACAAAGCAGCTGCGCGGCAATGTCGTCTATAATATGGATGAGGAGACCGCGAAGTATATCGCTTCGACGATGATGATGGGGATGCCTGTCGCGGAGTTCGACGCGATGGCGCAGAGCGCGATTTCTGAGATGAGCAATATGCTCACGGCGACGGCGGCAACGAATCTCGCCGGCATGGAGCTCGAGGTCGATATCTCGACGCCGAGCCTTTCCATCGGCGAGGGCTTCCAGCTCAAGATCAGCGACGGGCCGTATCTCACGGTGGCCATGGATGTGGCGAGCCATCTGCTCGAGCTAGACATCGCTGTGGAGCAGAAGTAGAAAGTCCAAGGGAGTAGAGAAATGTGTCGGAGAAGTGCGGCTGGTGGCCTCTCTGAGGTTGCGCAGAGATGAGGCGCAGGCAGCGGTACGTCTCCCCAGTGGGTGAATGATTGAAAGAAAGCAAGGCTTGGGGGTAAGCCTTGTACAAATGGAGGGGAGATCATTCATGCAGTTCAATAGTTTGAAGACGAAATTTCTTGCAGCGCTGCTGCCGCTGTTCATCGGCAGCTTCATCGTTTTCTTCGCGGTGAGCTACTACATGTCGAGTTCGGCGCTCAAGAGCGATGCGGATGACATGGCGAAACGGACGGGCCAGGTGGCGGCGCTGCAGATTGAGGAGAGGTTCCAGCGCAGCGTTATGACGGTCAAGGGGCTCGTGCACAATAAGGCCATCATCCACGGCGACCGAGTGCAGCGCGAGGCGGCACTCGCTGCCATGAAGGAGAAGGAGGGCGAGGACTTCGCCATGTTCGCCTTCTCCGATGTCGATGGTCATGCCTTCAGCGATAAGGGTGTCGATATGGATCGCACGTCGCGCGGCTATATCAAGCAAGTGCGCGAGACAAAGCAGCCCTGCATCACGGGACCTTCTGTCTCGGGCACGAGCGGCAAGCTCATCACGATCATCGCTTATCCGGTGCTCGATGAGCAAGAGCAGCTCGTCGGCATCGTCTACGGCACGATCGAGCTCGACTCGATCAACTCGCTCGTCGGCGATATCAAGTTCTTCGATACGGGCCGCGTCTATGTGGCTGACGAGGATGGCCTGACGGTCGCCTACGCGCAGCAGCCGGAGGACATCGGCAAGATGGATCTCACGCAGACGGAGACGAACGGCAAGACCATCGACCAGAAGCTCGTCGACGGTTTCAAGGAGGCGGCGGGCTCGAAGCAGCAGGTCGTCACGCAGTACAGAACTTCCAAGGGCGTGGATTCGCTCGCCGTCATGACGCCGGTCGACCTCGGCTATCGCCACTGGGTCGCCGTGGCTGTGGCGCCGCTCAGCGAGGTGGAGGCATCCGCGAGTACGCTCATGAAGACGATGCTGGGACTCGCGCTGCTCATGCTCATTATCGTCTCGGCTGTCATCGTCTATATCTCGGAGAGGCTCAGCAAGCCGGTGCGTACGCTGCGTGACGAGTGCGAGCTCATCAACAGCGGCGATCTCACGAAGCGGCCGCTCTGCCTCGATACGACCGATGAGCTCGGCGCGCTCGCGCATGGTTTCTCCGATATGCGCCATACGATGCGCGACCTCATCACGGGCATCACGAAGAACGCGGAGCGCGTCTCAGCCTCGTCGGAGGAGCTCACGGCGGCGGCCCAGCAGACGGCCGAGGCCTCGACGAGCGTCGCGACGAGCGTCGTCGATATCGCCGAGGGCATCGGCAAGCAGTCGGAGTCCATTACGGCGACGACGGCGACGGTCAAGGAGATCTCGGAGCAGACGGAAAACGTGGCGAACAACGCTTCGGCCATCGCTATTGTCACGGCGCAGACCGTAGAGGCCGTCAAGCATGGGCAGGCGGCCATCCAGGACATTGTCACGGCGATGGGCGATATCAATGACGGCACGGGGACGGTGCAAAACACCATCGCGAAACTCGCGAAGCAGTCGGATGAGATCAGCAAGATCGTCGATGTCATCACGGGCATCGCGGAGCAGACGAATTTGCTCGCGCTCAACGCGGCCATTGAGGCAGCGCGCGCGGGCGAGGCGGGGCGCGGCTTCGCCGTCGTCGCCGATGAGGTGCGCAAGCTCGCGGAGGAGTCTGGCGCGTCGGCGACGAAGATCGCCGAGCTCGTCGCGACGATCCAGACGGATATGAAGGAAGCCGTCGAGGCCAGCGCGCAGAGCAGCCAGAGCGTCGAGGGGTCGCGTCAGTCTGTGAAGGAAGCGGATGAGATCTTCACCTCCATCCAGCTGCAGATCGAGGCGCTTGCGGGCGGTATCCAGGATGTCTCCAACAGCATCCAGACCATCTCGGAGGGCACGAAGTCGATGTCGGGAGAGATGGATAGCATCGCGAGCATCAGCCACGAGAACGCTTCGCGCACGCAGAGCGTCTCAGCGACGACGGAGGAGCAGTCGGCATCGAGCGAGGAGATCGCCGCGTCGACGCGCAACCTCTCGCAACTCGCGGAGGATCTTCAGGGCGAGGTGCATAAGTTCAAGGTATGATGGGAAACCCGTCCAGAGAAAGAGGGGGCTGCCGCGTAAGCGGCAGTCTTTTTTGCTGCAACTAAAAAAATGTTGGCAAGCCAACTTCCTTACGTTATAATATCAGTTAGTGTATTTTTGCAGGAGGTGGTTTCATGGAGAAGTCTGGCCGCATCCGCGTCCGCATCTGCGGTGAGCAGACGGACGCGGCGGGCGCGGTGCAGCACACAGAGATGCGGGCGGTGGCGCGCCATGACGTGAAGAACGGAACGCATTATCTCCGCTATGAGGATACCACCTTGCTCGCGGGGCAGGCCGTGCCGTCGCTCCTCAAGATTGCGCCGGCGTCGCTCACGCTTGTGCGGCATGGGGCGGTCGAGCAGCGTCTCGAGTTCGTGCCGCGCGCCGAGCGGGTGGGCAGTTACAGCTCCCCCTACGGCAGGATTCCGCTCGCGGTGCGCACGCGGGAGTTTCTGTCGGCCTGCCGTGTTGACGGCACGGGGCGCGTCGAGCTGCGCTATGACCTGTTCCTGCAGGGAGAGTTCCAGGGCAGATGTCAGCTGACCATCGAGATGGCAGCGGAGTGAGAAAGCCGCAGGCTGGCGTTCCTGTAGATCGGCAAAATCTGGCGCATGATGCCCACGAGGTGGTCTTTGTGTGCTGCGTATATAGATGGAGGAGGATGTTCTTTGGATATCAAGGAGACGTTGACCAAGGCGATTCTGGATGCCGCGCGCGCTGCCATCGAGGCGGGCGAGCTTCCGGCAGGCGAATTGCCGGAGGTGGTGCTCGAGGTACCGCCGGAGAAGGCGTTCGGCGATTTCGCGACGAATTTTGCGATGCAGTCGGCACGCGTATTCCACAAGAGCCCGCGCCAGATTGCGGAGGTTATTTCCGCCCGCATCGCGGGGGATTGGCTCGATCACACGCAGATCGCGGGACCGGGCTTCCTGAATTTCTATCTGAAGTCGAATGTCCTCTATGATTCCTTCGCGCAGATCCTTGCGGCGGGGGAGGCGTTCGGCCAGCTGCCGAAGAAGGATGCCGGCCGCATCCAGGTCGAGTATGTGAGCGCGAACCCGACGGGCCCGCTGCACGTCGGCCATGGTCGCGGCGCGGCGGCCGGCTCGGCACTCGTGAACCTGCTGCGTGCGGCAGGCTACGACGTCGAGAGCGAGTACTACATCAACGATGCGGGCAACCAGATGAACATCCTCGCGGCGTCTGTCAACGCGCGCTATCTCGAGCTCCTCGGCAAGGAAGTCACGTTCCCCGAGAACGGCTACCACGGCGCGGACATCATCGATACGGCAAAGCGCATCATCCAGAAGGACGGCGACAAATACCTCGCGCTCAGCGAGGAGGAGCGTCTCGAGATCTTCAAGGATCTCGCCTACAAGGAGAAGCTCGCGCTGCTCAAGGAGGATCTTGAGGCGTTCCACGTCACGTTCGACAACTGGTTCAGTGAGCGTACGCTCCATCCGGACGCCATCCGCGCGGCGGTCGAGAAGCTCAAGGCGAACGGCAACATCTACGAGAAGGATGGCGCGCTCTGGCTGAAGTCGACGGCGTACGGCGACGACAAGGACCGCGTCGTCATCCGCGACAACGGCGTGCCGACGTACCTCGCGGCGGACATCGCCTATCACGACAATAAGTACGCGCGCGGCTTCGAGCGCCTCATCAACATCTGGGGTGCCGACCATCACGGCTACGTCTGCCGCGTGAAGGCGGCGATGTCGGCGCTCGGCCACGATGCGGAAAGGCTCACGGTCCTGCTGCTGCAGATGGTCGCGCTCTACCGCGACGGCGAGCTCGTGAAGATGAGCAAGCGCACGGGACAGAGCGTCACACTCAACGAGCTCATGGAGGAGGTCGGCACCGACGCGGCGCGCTATTTCTTCCTCATGCGCTCGCTCGACAGCCAGCTCGATTTCGATCTCGACCTCGCGAAGAAAAAGTCGAACGACAATCCCGTCTACTATATCCAGTACGCGCACGCGCGCATCATGAGCATCTTCCGCCAGGCGGAGGAGGCGGGGCTCAAGCTTTCGGCAAAGCCTGTGCTCTCGCTGCTCACCGACGCGTCTGAGGTCGAGCTCATCAAAAAGATCGAGGAGTACCCCGAGGAGATCGACCGCGCGGCAAGCGACTACGCGCCGCAGCGCATCGCGCGCTACGCCTATGACATCGCGGCGCTCTTCCACAGCTTCTACAACAAGTGCCGCATCATGGGCACGGAGCCGCAGCTCGCTGAGGCGCGCCTCGCGCTCGTGACCGTCACAGCGCACGTCATCCGCCATTCGCTCGGCATCCTCGGCGTTTCCGCCCCGGAGCACATGTAAAGAGGAGGAGTTCATTCATGCCAGATACGCAGGATTTCACGAAAATGACAGAAGTAGACATCGCCTACTATATCCTTTCCCATGCCGGTCAGACGATGTACTATAAAGATCTCGTGCTCGATGTCATCGAGAAGAAGCACAAGCCGGTGCAGTCGCTCTCGGCCGCCATCTCCGAGGTCTATACGCTCATCAACATGGACAGCCGCTTCCACTACGAGGGCGAAGGCCAGTGGGGTCTCACGGAGTGGAACCCGCCGGAGACGAAGCGCCATACACGTTCCTCTTCGAGCACATCCTCCGGTTCCTCGCGCGCGGCGAACAAGGCGAGCCGCCGCAAGGAGAAACTCTTCGAGAGCATCCAGGAGTGAGGGCGAGGCGCTGCGTTTCCTGATTGACGGCGTTTTGAAAACGCGGTAAAATAGGCAGAGTTTTTTAGAATCTTAGGAAGCAGTCCCAGCAGTCATTTCATCGGCGGTTCTTTCAGAACAGGAGGCAGAACAATGGCAAAGTATATTTTCGTTACCGGCGGTGTTGTATCTTCCCTCGGCAAAGGCATTACGGCGGCTTCGCTCGGCCGTCTCCTGAAAAGCCGGGGCATCAAGGTGACCATTCAGAAATTCGATCCGTACATCAACATCGATCCGGGGACGATGAGCCCGTACCAGCACGGCGAGGTCTTCGTGACGGACGACGGCGCTGAGACGGATCTCGACCTTGGCCATTACGAGCGGTTCATCGATATCAACCTCTCCAAGAACTCCAACATCACGACGGGCAAGGTCTACTGGTCTGTGCTGACGAAGGAGCGCCGCGGCGAGTACCTCGGCTCGACGGTGCAGGTCATCCCGCACATCACGAACGAGATCAAGCAGCGCGTCTACGATGTCGCGAAGGCGGACGGTGCCGATGTCGTCATCACAGAGATCGGCGGCACGGTCGGCGACATCGAGAGCCAGCCGTTCCTCGAGGCCATCCGTCAGGTGAAGAAGGAAGTCGGCAAGAACGACACGCTCTACATCCATGTGACGCTGCTGCCGTACATCTCGGCGGCCGGCGAGCTCAAGACGAAGCCGACGCAGCACAGCGTCAAGGAACTGCGCGCCATCGGCATCCAGCCGGACATCCTCGTCTGCCGTACGGAGAAGACCATCTCCAAGGAGATGAAGGACAAGATCGCGATGTTCTGCGATGTGCAGCCGGAGGCCGTCATCGAGAACCGCACGGCCTCGACGATCTACGAAGTGCCGCTCATGATGCAGAAAGAGGGCCTCGACCGGATTGCGCTCGAGAAGCTCAACATGGACTACAGTCCCGCGGACATGAGCGAGTGGGAGAAGATGGTCTACAAGATCAATCACCCGCAGAAAAAGGTCAAGATCGCCGTCGTCGGCAAGTACGTCGAGCTCCCCGATGCCTACATCTCGGTCACGGAGGCGCTGCACCACGGCGGCATCGCGAACGACGCGCAGGTGAAGATCCACTGGGTCAACGCGGAGGAGATCGAGGACGAGGAGACGGATCTCGACGAGGTCTTCGTCGGCTGCAAGGGCGTGCTCGTGCCGGGCGGCTTCGGCGACCGCGGCATCGAGGGCAAGATCAAGGCCATCCAGTACGCGCGCGAGCACAAGCTCCCGTTCCTCGGCCTCTGCCTCGGCATGCAGTGCGCCGTCATCGAGTTCGCCCGCCACGTCTGCGGCATGACGGACGCGCACAGTTCGGAGTTCAATCCCGAGACGCAGCATCCTGTCATCGACCTCATGGCATCGCAGCAGGGCATCGAGGACAAGGGCGGCACGATGCGCCTCGGCTCCTATCCCTGCAAGCTCGTCAACGGCACGCACGCACAGGAGGCCTATGGCGCGAACCTCGTCCACGAGCGTCATCGCCATCGCTATGAGTTCAACAACGAATATCGCGAAGCGCTCGAGGCGAAGGGCCTCGTCATTGCCGGCACGCTGCCCGACGACAGTCTCGTCGAGATGGTGGAGGTCAAGGACCATCCCTGGTTCGTAGGTACGCAGGCGCATCCTGAGCTCAAGTCGCGCCCGAACCATCCGCACCCGCTTTTCCGCGAGTTCGTGCGGGCGGCGCTGAATGTGAAATAAGGCGAGCTGCCCAGAAAAGAAAAAAGAATACTTTCCGCTCTTTTTACCAAGATAAGGCAGGAATTTCGCTTTTCATGACGAAAGTATGCCATAAAAGGAAGCGCTGATGAAATGAGGTGCTCCGAATTTGCATAGGTGTGCTGAGGATTTGTCAATGACGAGAGGACAGTGCAGATGCGCGAAGACGGAGGGCCGAATGAATCAGTGATTTCTAAGGGAAGCGCTGGTACAGTCAGTGGTTTCTCAGGAATGACATCATGGTGAAAGGAGCGGATTTTTGTGCTGGTGGATACACTTTGCAGCGTGGCTTTTTATTGCCAGCGCTGCGGGCAGATCGAGATCACGGATGTGCCTGTGTTCACAGGGCATGGGCAGCAAGTGCTCAGATGCTCGCATTGCGGTGCGGAGAAGGCGAAACTCCGCTTCGAGCCGCACAGCGGCCTCGTCATCGAGACGGCCTGCAGTGTCTGCGGCTCGAAGAACCGTCTCGTCTATCCGCTCCGCCAGCTCAGGGGACTGCGCTTCGAGAAGGTCTACTGCGGGGCAGATCATTTCGAGCTGGGCTACATCGGGCGATGGCAGGACCTCGCGGAATTCCTCGATTTCAACGCGGCGGAATACGATGCGCTGCATCCGCAGGATGCCTACAATTTCATGGAAAGGCAGCAGATCCTGCTCGAGGCGTTCAACCGGCTGCACGATCTCGCGGCAGAGGGAGACTTGCTCTGCCCCTGCGGCGGTCATGAATTCACGGCGGATATTGCGGAGGACGCCATTCATCTCGAGTGCACGCGCTGTGGCAGCTACGCAGTGATCCCGGCGCGCACGCCGGAGGACCTGCGGCAGCTCCAGCCGGGCTGCGAGGTGACGTTCCTGCGTCCGGACCTCATACGCAACCGCTGAGAAACGATGGACTTGGCGGGCACACGCTTGCGTGCCCGCCGTCTTTTTGCGCCGGGCGCGCGAACCGGAGGGCTGCTGGTACGCGAGAGTGCAGCGCCGGAGATATCCGCGATTTTTGCCGGAAATGTATGTTTCCGGCCTATTGTCATGTGTTTAGGAGCTTGTTGATTTGATGGATACCTTATTCCGCGCGCTCGGGGAAGATGCCTCGGTGCGCAAGATACAGGAACTTTTCGCGGGGGAGGGCGGCACCTCTCTCGTCTACGGTCTCTCTGGCTCGCAGAAGCACGCGGTCTATGCCGCAGCATATGCCGCGGCACCGCGGCCGACGGTCATCATCGTGCACAGTCAGGAGAGTCTTGAGGACTGGCGCGAGGATCTCGCGGGGCTGCTGCCGCAGGTGACGGTGCTCGAGCTGCCGGAAGTCGATGCGGCCCGCGAGGAGTTCCGCGCCGCGGCGAGCGGGCGCGAGCGCTCGGCGCGCCGCATGGATGTGCTCGGCCGCCTCGTGCGCGGCGAACAGCTCATCGTGCTCGCGCTCGCGGGCGCCGCCGTCGCAAAGGGCATGTCGCGCAGCGACTTCTCCCGCCTTTCGCTGCGCCTGGGCACGGGGGAGACGTTCGGCCTCGCGCATCTCATCGAGCGGCTCGCCGGTCTCGGCTACGAGCGCGTCGATGAGGTCGAGGCCATGGGCCAGTTCAGCGCGCGCGGCGGCATCGTGGACGTATTCCCCGTGAACCGCACGACGCCGGTGCGCGTGGAGTTCTTCGACGAGGAGATCGACTCGCTGCGCGAGTATGACCTCGGGACGAAGCGCTCGGTGAAGAGCATCGGCGCGCTCTCCATCCTGCCGCTCGCGCAGGCGGAGGCGACGGGGAAGCCGGAGCCGTTCCTCTCGTATCTGAGCGCGGAGGGCACGGTCATCTTCGATGAGCCGACGCGCATCCGCGAGGCTATCCGCACGCTCGTCAAGGAAAATCCAGACGGCAAGGGACAGCTGTTCCGCTGGGAGGATCTGCTCGCGGCCGCCGAGGCGCATACGGTGGTGTTCTCCGCACTCATGCTGCAGCAGGTGCACGGCTGCACGCCTGACGTGACGATGAGCGTCACGGTCACGAACATGACGCCGTTCCAGCGGCAGATGGATCTGCTCGCGAGCGAGCTTTCGCGCTGGCTCGCCGCGGGAGAGCGCGTGCTCGCGCTCGTCAGCACGCGCGAGAAGGCAGACGGACTGCGCGAGATGCTCGCCAAGCGGCGCATCCCATCAGCGGTGATCGAGGCGGGGGCAGAGCTTGACAGCAGGCTCGTGAGCGTGCAGGTCGGCAGGCTGCTCGCAGGCTTCGAGTTCGCGCAGGATCATCTCGTCGTGCTCACGGAAAAGGATATCTTCGGCCGCGTGAAGCGCCGTCTCGCGGCCAAGGCGCCGGATGGGGAGAAGATCTCCCATTTCCGCGACATCAAGCCAGGCGACTACGTCGTGCATGTCAACCACGGCATCGGCAAGTACCTCGGCGTCGTGACGCTCGATGTGGGCGGCGTGCACCGCGACTATCTGCACATCAAGTACGGCGGCGAGGACAAGCTCTACGTGCCGACAGACCAGGTGCATCTCCTGCAGAAATACATCGGCGCGGAGGGCGAGGTGCCGCGCCTCTCGCGCATGGGGGGCACGGAGTGGGTCAAGGCCAAGGCGCGCGCGAAGAAGTCCGTCGAGGATATCGCGGAGAAGCTCATCGAGATTTACGCGAAGCGCAAGCAGGCGACGGGCTATGCCTTTTCACCGGACGACGCGAGCCAGCGCGAGTTCGAGGATGCGTTCCCCTATGAGGAGACGGCAGATCAGCTGCGCGCCATCCGCGAGATCAAGGCGGACATGGAGCAACCGAAGCCGATGGACCGGCTGCTCTGCGGCGACGTGGGCTTCGGCAAGACGGAAGTCGCGATCCGCGCTGCGTACAAGGCGGCGCTGGACGGCAAGCAGGTCGCGGTGCTCGTGCCGACGACGGTGCTCGCGCAGCAGCATTACCAGACGTTTTCGCAGCGTTTCCTGGGCTTCCTGCCGACGGTCGACGTCATCAGCCGCTTCCGCTCCGCGCGGGAGCAGAAAGAGACGCTTGCACGCGTGGCGAGCGGCGAGGTCGATATCCTCATCGGCACGCACGCGATCCTCAACCAGCGCAAGGTGCGTTTCAAGGATCTCGGCCTGCTCATCGTCGATGAGGAGCAGCGGTTCGGCGTGAAGCAGAAGGACAAGATCCGGAGTCTCGCGGCGGGCATCGACGTGCTCACGCTCTCGGCGACGCCGATCCCGCGCACGCTCCACATGTCGCTCGTCGGTGCGCGCGATATGAGCATCATCGAGACGCCGCCGGCGGAGCGCTTCCCCGTGCAGACGTATGTCGTCGAGGCGCGCGACGACGTGATGGCGGGCGCCATCAAGCGCGAGCTGCGGCGCGGCGGCCAGGTATTCTTCGTCTACAACCGCGTCATGAGCATCGACGCGATGCGCGCGCGGCTCGCGGAGCTCGTGCCGGAGGCGCGTATCCTCGTCGCGCACGGGCAGATGCCAGAGGAGATGCTCGAACGCGTGATGATGGATTTCTACGAGGGCAAGGGGGACATCCTGCTCGCGACGAGCATCGTCGAGAACGGACTCGATGTGGCGAACGCGAATACCATCATCGTCTACAACGCCGATCATTTCGGACTTTCGCAGCTCTACCAGATGCGCGGGCGCGTTGGGCGTTCGCCGCGCATGGCGTTCGCGTATTTCGTCTATCAGGCGGACAAGGTGCTCACGGAGACGGCGGAGAAACGCCTCGCAGCGATGAAGGAATTCGCCGAGCTCGGCGCTGGCTTCAAGATCGCGATGCGCGACCTCGAGATCCGCGGCGCCGGTAACCTGCTCGGCTCGCAGCAGCACGGCCATATCGCGAGCGTCGGCTTCGAGATGTACTGCAAGCTGCTCGAGGAGGCCATCGCCGCCCTGCAGCAGAAGAAGCCCGCGAAGGTGCGCCCGGAACCCGTCATCGAGATTCAGACGGAGGCCTATATCGACGGCGGCTATATCAGCGATGCGCAGCACAAGCTCGAGATCTACCAGCGCATCGCGGCCATTCGCAAGAACGAGGAGATTCCCGCGTTCATCGACGAGCTCATCGACAGGTTCGGCGAGCCGACGCCGGGCGTCATGAATCTCCTTGCGGTCACGCGTATTCGCAACTACGCGCGCGAACTCGGCATCGCGTCGATCTCGGAGAAGCCGGCGTTCGTCGAGCTGCGCCTCACGAAGGAGCCGACGCTTTCGATGGAGCGGCTCATGCAGCTCAAGGAACGGTTCGGCCCGAACCTGACCATCCTGCCGCAGCAGGGCATGCTGCGTCTGCGCCTGCTGCCGTCGTACAAGAAGGACATCACGAATTTCCTCACGCGCGTGCTCATGGCACTCGCGGGGGATATAGAGGCGCTCACGCGCCGCACGAAGAAAGGAGCCTGAGATGGGAGAGATCAAAGTCATCGGTCTGGGGCCGGGACGCGCGGGGCTCATCACGCGCGAGGCGTGGGAGCTCATGACGCACGCGGAGACGCTCGTGCTGCGCACGGCCATCCATCCGACGGTCGCGGCGCTGCGGGAGGCAGGGCTTTCCTTCACGACGTACGACGGCTTCTATGAGCAGGCGCCGGACTTCGAGGCGCTCTACCGCGCCATCGCGGCGGATCTCGTGCGGCGTGCGGCGGCAGGCGCGTCCATCGTCTACGCTGTACCCGGCAGTCCGCTCGTCGCGGAGCGCACGGTCGTACTGCTCCGCGAGCGCGCGGCGGCGCAGGGCGTGCCGCTCACCATCCTGCCGGGCATGAGCTTCGTCGAGGTGCTCTACACGCGCCTTGGCATCGATCCCGTGGCGGGGCTTGCCATCCTCGATGCCGAGGATGTCGCGCGCCTTGCGGTGCGGCCGTTCATGAGCCTCGTCATCACGCAGGTCTACGATGCCTTCACGGCGTCGGACTGCAAGCTGGCGCTCATGGAGCTCTACGGAGATGAGACCGAGGTGACGTTCATCCACAACCTCGCGCTGCCCGATGAGATCGTGCGCAAGATTCCGCTCTACGAACTCGACCGGCAGCCGGAGATCGACCACCTCACGACGATTTTTGTGCCGGCAGCGCTGGAGAAGCAGGAGGTTTCGTAGGAAATTCCGGCTTTTTTCGTGAAAAGCCTTGATTTTTCTAGGGTTTCTTGCTATATTTTTGTGAGTAGACAGAAGGAAGCGCTGACCGTATCAGTGCTCCCGCAAGCGGCGCAGGAGCGCTCGCAATCCGATACATACTAAGGAGGCTACGATTGTGAATAAAACTGAACTGGTAGCTAAGGTTGCTGAGAATGCAGGCCTGACGAAGAAAGACGCTGAGAAAGCTGTGACGGCATTCTTCTCTTCCATCGAGGAGGCTCTCGTCGCCGGCGAGAAGATCCAGCTCATCGGCTTCGGTACGTTCGAGGTCAAGGAGCGCGCTGCACGTACGGGCCGCAACCCGCAGACGGGCAAGGCCATCGAGATTCCGGCTTCTAAGAATCCGGTGTTCAAGGCTGGCAAGACGCTGAAGGATGCCGTGAACGCATAAGCTGCTGTACCGTTGGTACGCTATGGGTGCAGGGCAGGAGAGGTGTTCCTGATGATTTGTACGCTTCATCGCTAGGTGGACGTGCAAAGAGCAGGGACGCCTTTTTTCTTTGCAGAGATACAGGCTGTGAAGCCGCGCGGGGAGGCAGGCCCCGCGCAGCAGGAAGGGAGAAGACTTTGGAAGGACAGCAGGAAAGAAGGGCCGTACTCATCACTGGCGGCACATCTGGCATCGGACTCGCGGCGGCGCAGCGCTTCGCGGCGGCGGGGGATTGCGTGCTGATTGCGGGCAGGGACGCTGCGCGCGGCGAGGCGGCGCTGCGCACGCTGCCCGCAGAGGTGCGGCCGCGCGTGCGTTTCTGTGCGGCCGATGTCGCGCGCGTTGCCGATACGGAGCGGCTCGCCGCGGCGTGCGTCCGTGCATTCGGAGGGATCGATGTGCTCGTCAATTCCGCGGGCATCTACGTGGAGGGTGCCATCGACGAGATGACAGAGGAGATGTTTGACGAGGTGCTGGACGTCGACCTCAAGGGGACGTATTTCATGTGCCGCGCGGCCTTGCCTGCGCTGCGGCAGCACGCGGGGAGCGCCGCCATCGTCAATGTCGGTTCGGACGCGGGCGTGCACGGCAATTACTTCTGCACGGCGTACTGCGCGGCCAAGGGCGGCGTGTCGCTTCTCACGCGCGCGCTCGCGCTCGAGCTCGCGCACGAGGGCATCCGTGTCAACGCAATCGCGCCCGGAGACATCATGACGCCGCTCACAGAGCGGCAGCTTGCGGCGGCCGCGGACCGGGAGGCGGCGCTTCGTGAGATGCGCTCCGTCTATCCGCTCGGGCGCATCGGCACGGCGGAGGAGGCGGCGAGTGCCATCTGTTACCTCGCGTCGCCTGACGCGGCGTTCATCACGGGGACGATTCTTTCCATCGACGGGGGGCTGACCGCATGAAGCGCTATCTCATCATGACGGCGTCCATCGGCTCAGGGCATATCAAGGCGGCGGAGGCCATCGCGCGCGAGCTGCGCGCGGCCGACGCCGAGGCCATCATCGAGGTCGTTGACTTTATGTCGCGCGGCGTCTCGACGCTCCACTGGCTGCTCAAGAAAATCTACCTGCTCATGCTCGCCTTCGTGCCGGATCTCTATGACCGCTGTTACAAGTTCTCCGGCGGCGGTGCCATCGGCACGCTCACGCAGGATGCGTTCGCGCTCGTCATGTACCATCGCATGGCGCGCCTCATCGACGCGTTCTCACCCGATGTCGTCATCTGCACGCATCCTTTTCCGGAGGGGGCGTGCTCGCTCATCAAGCGGCTTTCGAGGCGTCGCTTCCGCCTCGTCGCGGTGCTCACGGACTATTCGCTACATCAGATCTGGATCTATCCGCGCGTGGATGATTACTTCGTTGCCATTCCCGCGATGCAGCAGGGGCTCATCGCGCGCGGTTTCCCAGCGGATGCCGTCCATGTGACGGGCATCCCCGTCGACCGCGCGCTCCTGCGCCTGCCGGAGAAGCGCAGAGCGCGCGAGCTGCTCGGCCTCGCGGCGGACGCGCCGACGGTGCTGCTCATGGGCGGCGGGCTCGGGCTCGGCGGCATCGAGGCAATGCTCGATGAGCTCGAGGGCATTGAGGGCAGGCTGACGCTTCTCGTCATCGCCGGCCGCAACGAGGATCTCGAGCTTGCCATCCGGGCGCGCGTCGCGACCTCGCGCCATGCGCTCTACGTCTGGGGCTTCACGCAGCGCGCGACACTCCTCATGCGCGCTGCGGACCTGCTCGTGACGAAGCCGGGCGCACTCACGGTGAGTGAGGCGTTCGCGCTCGGCCTGCCGACGGTGCTGCACGATCCGATTCCGGGACCTGAAGAGGAGAATGCCGTCTATGCGACGCAGCATGGCGCCTCTCTCTGGGTGCATCCCGGCGAATCCCTCGCGGAAGCGGTGCGCCGCCTGCTCGAGAATCCCGCGAAACAAGCGGCGCTTTCCCGTGGTGCCCGCTCTTGCGCGCGTCCCGATGCTGCGCGTGAGATTGTCCGCATGCTGACAGATTCTGAGGACGATAGTAATAAATTTTAACGTTTCCGTGGGAGGTTTTTTCCATTTTGTGTGGAATTTTTCTCATAAGGAGAAATGTTCGATTCTCTTGCGGGCCTGAGATGTGGCTGCAGGGAATCAGATGAATGATAAACGGGTGAGTGAGATGGCAGTACAGAAATTATCCGTTGTGTGGGAGAAAAGATATCTTTGTCCGCGGTGCCAGCAGAAGCTTCGCTATGTGCCGGGGGATGCGGTCGCCATCGTGGATGGGCGCGTCGATATGACGCGCACGCAGCCATATTACGTCTGCGATAAGTGCCATACGAGCTATCGCGAGCTCATGGGCTCTGGGTATTTCGAGGAGTACGAGGGCGTTGACGCGCGCCTGCCGTCAGCGGACGCGCCCGCCGGTGCGGGGCAAGCGGCGGCGCCTGAGCGGCGCCCGGCGAAGCCGAAGCATCCGCTGCGTTCGACGGGAGAGCTCGAGCCGGTCCAGCTGAAGCGCGAGGCGGATGGCCGCTGCGCCTGCCCGCGCTGCGGCGAGCGCATGGATTTCGTCGAGGGGCAGCCGGTGCGCATCGTCGATGGCAAGCCCGATATGGAGAACGTCATGGATCATTTTCGCTGTTCGTACTGCGGCTCGGTCTTCCGCCGCATCGCGACGACGGATTATTTCCAGTGGTCGGAGCGGTGAGACGGCGCGCAATCCGCTGCGCCGCGCTTTCGGCCGCCGGCGCGGAAAAAACTTGCAGAAATGCGGATTTCCTTGTATGATAGGAAATGTTACAGCAGGGTGGAGAAGAAGGGGTGTGCATGGAAGGCAGGAAGAGGAAACGGCGGTTTGATTTCTTTGTGCCGCTCATGGCCATCATCATCGGCTATTTCGCTTTCGTGCTCGTGAGTCAGCAGGTGCATCTTGGCCAGCTGGCTGAGAACCAGGCGGCTGCGGAGGCGCGCCTCTCGGCCGCCCAGGAGGAGAACGAGGCACTCAAGGAGGAGAAGGCCGCGCTCAGCGATCCCGCGTACATCGAGAAGATCGCGCGCGAGGAACTGGGCATGACGCGTCATGGTGAGCTCCCCTATACGACCGCCCGCAAGTAACCGACATATGTTGTTGAGCATAAGGAGGAAGATTGAATTTGGCCATTGAAGTAGGCAGCGTAGTGGAGGGCATCGTCACAGGCATCACGAATTTCGGTGCTTTTGTCGAGCTCCCCGAGAAGAAAGTCGGCCTGGTCCATATCTCTGAGGTGGCAGATGTTTACGTCAAGGATGTACATGATTTCCTTTCGGAGAACCAGAAGGTGAAGGTCAAGGTCCTGAGCATTGATGACAAGGGGAAGATT
This sequence comes from Selenomonas bovis DSM 23594, assembly GCF_000381005.1. Taxonomy (GTDB): domain Bacteria; phylum Bacillota; class Negativicutes; order Selenomonadales; family Selenomonadaceae; genus Selenomonas_C; species Selenomonas_C bovis. Next base: position 103,278 of record NZ_KB908380.1, on the reverse strand, counting down.
GGCCTTTCCATCAAGGCGCTGGAAGAGAAGAAAGAGGCTCACGATGGACAGGGGCGGCCGCATACGCATGCGCATGCACCGGGTTTTCATTCTTCCCCGCGCCCGTCCGGGCGGGGTCCGAGGGATTTCCGCCGCTCCGGCGGGCGTTTCGGCGGTTCGCCGCGCACGAATGCATCGTTTGAGGACAAGCTTTCGAAGTTCCTCAAGGACAGCGACGAACGCTTGACAGATCTGCGCCGCAAGACGGATTCCAAGCGCGGCGGCCGTGGGTCGAGAAGAGATTGATTGGTCAAAAGCCTGCCCCGATGGGAGGGGAAGGCTTTTCTTACTTCTGGGACCGCTGAGGAATCAGCGGTTCCGTCGGGGAGGGACGCTATGGCGCAGCTGACGCATCTCGCGCATCGTCTCTATGAGCATGTGCGGCGGGAGGGACTTCTGCCGCGCGGCGCGCATGTCGTCGTCGCGTGCTCGGGCGGGCCGGACTCCCTCGCCTTGCTCTCGCTCCTGCTCGAGCTGCGCCCGCTGCTCTCGCTCACGGTCACGGCGGCGCATTATGAGCACGGCATTCGCGGCGGGGCGTCGGCGGAGGACGCTGCGTTCGTGCGGCAGTTCTGCGCGGCGCGCGCGGTGCCCTGTATCGTTGAAAGCGGCGATGTACCGCAGGCGGCGGCGCGGGCGTCAGAGTCTCTTGAGACGGCGGCGCGCCGCCTGCGCTATGCGTTCCTCGAGCGCACGCGCGGGCGCGTGGATGCCTCGTTGATCGTGACGGCGCATCACGCGGACGATCAGGCGGAGACAGTACTGCTGCACCTCCTGCGCGGCGCGGGGTTGGACGGGCTCGCGGGGATTCCCGCGCGCGATGCGGCGCGCCATCTCGTGCGGCCCTTGCTCCCGTTTCCGAAGCAGGAGCTCGTGGACTATTGCCGCGCGCGCGGCCTCTCGCCGCGTCACGACGCGACGAATGACGTGCCGGACGCGCTCCGGAACCGCGTGCGGCTCTCGCTGCTGCCAGAGCTTGCGCGCGCGTACAATCCCGCCATCCGCCAGGGGCTCTGCCGTCTGGCCGCCATCGCGGCGGAGGAGCGTGAGGCCGCGGAGCATCTGGCGGCGCGGGAGGCGGCGCGCCTCATCGAGCAGCTGCCCGCGGGGCGCGCGCGCGGCGAGGATGCCGCTTCCTGGCGTCTGCCGGCGGCTCCCGCGCTCCGGGCAGAGGCGGCGCGCGCGCTGCCGCGCGCGCTTTGCCGCCGCGTGCTGCGCCGCTACCTCGCGCGCCTCGGCCACGCGCAGGACGTGAGCTTCGAGCGCACGGAGGCGCTCAGACGCCTGCTCGCCGGTACGTCGGGACAGCGCGTGGAGCTGCCGCGGCTCGTCATCGCATACGACAGCGGCTGGCTGCGGCCGGCCGTGAAGAAATACAATAAGGAAGAGGAAAGCAACCATGATGAAGGATGATATCGCAAAGGTATACTTTACGGAGGAAGAGCTGCAGGCAAAGGTCCGGGAGCTCGGCCGTCAGATCACAGAGGACTACAAGGACGCGAAGGAGGATATCTACTGCGTGGGTATTCTCAAGGGAGCGTCCGTTTTCTATACGGATCTCGTCCGTGCCATCGACCTGCCCGTGCGCTTTGATTTCATGATTGCCTCGAGCTACGGCAGCGGCACATCGACGACGGGCTCGGTCAAGATCCTCAAGGATCTCGACTATGACATCGAGGGCAAGCACCTCATCGTCATCGAGGATATCATCGACTCCGGCACGACGATGAGCTACCTGCTCAAGTATTTTGAGCACCGGAAGCCCGCGAGCGTCAAGCTCTGCGCGCTGCTCTCGAAGCCCTCGCGCCGCACGGCGGAGGTCGCAATCGATTACTGCGGCTTCGAGGTACCGGACGAGTTCCTCGTCGGCTACGGGCTCGACTATGCGGAGATCTATCGCAATCTGCCGTATATCGGCGTGCTGAAGCCGGAGGTCTATGCCTGAGGCGCCTGATTCCGAAAGGGGGAACGCGCAATGAATATGAATAAGTTCCTGAGGAATGTGGGGTTCTACCTGCTGCTCATCCTGGTCGTGATTTCCTGTATCGACTACTTCTCCATGCAGAAGACGACGCGCCAGGAGGTGGGCTATACCCAGTTCCTGCAGGAAGTGAACGCGGGCCATGTCGAGAAGGTCACCATCGTGCAGAACACGCTGCGCGTCACGGGGACGGACGGCAAGGAGTACACGACGGTGACGCCGGACGCGCCGAACAGCGATCCGGGGCTCTACGACAAGCTCGCGGCGAAGAATATCGACGTGGCGGCAGAGAACCCGCCGGAGCCGCCCTGGTGGTCGCAGATGTTCTCGTCCATCCTGCCCATCCTGCTGCTCTGCGGCGTCTGGTTCTACATGATGCAGCAGACGCAGGGCGGCGGCGGCCGCGTGATGAACTTCGGCAAGAGCCGCGCGCGCATGTCGGGCGGTGACAAGGTGAAGGTGAACTTCGGCGATGTCGCGGGCGCCGACGAGGCGAAGCAGGAACTCGAGGAGGTCGTCGAGTTCCTCAAGCATCCGAAGAAATACAACGACCTCGGCGCGCGCATCCCGAAGGGCGTCCTGCTCTTCGGCCCCCCGGGCACGGGCAAGACGCTGCTCGCGAAGGCCGTCGCGGGCGAGGCGGGCGTGCCGTTCTTCTCCATCTCCGGCTCGGACTTCGTCGAGATGTTCGTCGGCGTCGGCGCCTCGCGCGTGCGTGACCTCTTTGAGCAGGCGAAGAAGAACGCGCCCTGCATCGTCTTCATCGACGAGATCGACGCCGTCGGCCGCCAGCGCGGCGCTGGTCTCGGCGGCGGCCACGACGAGCGCGAGCAGACGCTCAACCAGCTGCTCGTCGAGATGGACGGCTTCGCGGCGAACGAGGGCATCATCATCATCGCGGCGACGAACCGCCCCGATATCCTCGACCCGGCGCTTCTGCGCCCCGGCCGCTTCGACCGACAGATCGTCGTCGACAAGCCGGACGTGCGCGGCCGCCTCGCGATCCTCAAGGTGCACGCGAAGGGCAAGCCCATCGCGCAGGACGCGGATCTCGACATCCTCGCGCGCCGCACGCCGGGCTTCACGGGCGCGGATCTCGCGAACCTCGTGAACGAGGCGGCGCTGCTCACCGCGCGCCGCAACAAGCATCAGATCGGCATGACGGAGCTCGAGGAGGCCATCGAGCGTGTCATGGCGGGTCCGGAGCGCAAGAGCCATATCATGAGCGATGAGGAGAGGCGTCTCACGGCCTACCACGAGGGCGGCCATACGCTCGTCGGCATGATGCTCGAGCACGCCGATCCCGTGCACAAGGTCACCATCATCCCGCGCGGGCGCGCGGGCGGCTACACGCTCATGCTGCCGAAGGAGGACAGGAACTACGCGACGCGCAGCGAACTCCTCGACCGGCTCAAGGTCGCGATGGGCGGCCGCGTCGCCGAGGAGGTCGTGCTCAAGGAGATCTCGACGGGTGCCTCGCAGGACATCAAGCAGGCTTCGCAGATCGTGCGCAGCATGGTCATGCAGTATGGCATGAGCGATGTGCTCGGCCCGGTCGCCTATGGCGAGGACGCGAACCACCAGGTATTCCTCGGCCGCGACCTCAACAACCAGCGCAACTACTCCGAGGAGGTCGCGAGCGAGATCGACAAGGAGGTCCGCCGCATCATGGAGGACGCCTACGAGGCGTGCCGCCAGATCATCACGGAGAACCGCGACAAGCTCGAGCTCATCGCAAACGCCTTGCTCGAGCGCGAGACGCTCACGGCGGCAGAGCTCGAAGAGCTCATGCGCACGGGAAAGCTCCCCGATCCGCCGCAGGACGACGACCATGATGATACGGGCAAGCCAGCCATGACGCCGCTCGCGCCAGCGGAGCCAGTCAGCGCCGCACAGGAGCCGGCTGCGGAGGAGGCGCCTGAGCGTGCGCCCGCGCCGGCCGGCGAGACGGAGCCGAAATTCAACGTCACGCATTACAGCAAGTAGCGTCATCCCATCCAAGGAAGTAAGAGCATGCCAGCCAGAGGGCGGGCATGCTTTTTTACTGTAAGGCCGTTCTTTGCAACGGGCCGTCCTTGCGCTATAATAAGGTGATGAAATGCGAGGGGGAATCTGTTTGCGGCAAGAAATCCTGCGCCTGCTGCGCAAGGCAGGCAATCACTATGTCTCCGGCGAGGAGATTGCAGAGACGCTCGGCGTCTCGCGCACGGCCATCTGGAAACACATCAAGGAGCTGCGTCGCGCTGGCTACGACATCGTGAGCCAGGCGCACAGCGGCTATCGTCTCGAGGGCGCGCCGGATCTGCTCACGCCGGCGGAGCTCGCGCCGCTGCTCAAGACGAAGATCATCGGTGCGAAGCTCCTCTACAAGGAGGAGACGCGCTCGACAAATGAGGATGCCAAGATTGCGGCGGCCGAGGGCGCGCCGGACGGCACGGTCACGCTCACGGAGTTCCAGGGGACGGGGCACGGCCGCCTCGCGCGCAGCTGGTTCTGCCCGAAGGGGAAGGGTATCCTCTTCTCCGTCCTGCTCCGCCCACAGAATATCCTGCCGCAGGACGCGCCGAAATACACGCTGCTCGCGGCCGTCGCCGTCGTGCGCGCCTGCCGCGCGCGCGGCCTCGATGTCGGCATCAAATGGCCGAACGACGTGCTCGCGGGCGGCAAGAAACTCGTCGGCATCCTCACGGAGATGAGCGCTGAGATGGAGCGCATCCACTACATCGTCATCGGCACAGGCATCAATGTCAACATCGAGGCGGCGGAGTTCGCGCCGGAGATCCGCGAGAAAGCGACCTCGCTCTCCCTGCTCGCGGGCCATCCGCTCGACCGTCGGCAGCTGCTCGCAGACATCCTGCAGGAGATGGAGACCCTCTCCCTGGATGTGCAGGCGCAGGGCTTCGCGCCCGTCCTCGACGAGTGGCGGCGCCTCTCCCTCACGCTCGGGCAGGAGGTGCGCGTGATCGGCGTCAATGAGACGTTCACGGGGCGTGCCGTCGACATCGACGCGGACGGCGCGCTGCTCGTCGATACGGAGACAGGCAGACGGCGCGTGCTCGCTGCCGATGTCTCCATCCGTCCGGCAGACGCGCGGCAGGGCCGCTGAAGGAGGAAACCACTTGTTACTAGTATTCGATATCGGCAACAGCAACATCGTGCTCGGCACCTATGAGGGCCGGAAACTGCTCAAGCATTGGCGCGTCTCGACGGACCGGCAGAAGACGGGCGACGAGTACGGCATGCTCATCAACAACCTGTTCTCCTACCAGGGCATCCACATGGAGGACATCGACGCCATCATCATCTCCTCCGTCGTGCCGCCGCTCGTCGTGCCGATGATTAAGATGTGCGAGCGCTATTTCCACATCAAGCCGCTCGTCGTCGGCCCCGGCATCCGCACGGGCATCCGCCTGCACTATGAGAACCCGCGCGCGATCGGCGCCGACCGCATCGTCAACGTCGTCGGCGCCTATGAAGCCTACGGCGGGCCGCTCATCGTCATCGACATCGGCACGGCGACGACGTTCGACGTCGTCGACACGAACGGCGATTTCCTCGGCGGCGTCATCGCGCCGGGCCTCGGCACCTCGTCGGACGCGCTCTTCGCGCGCGCCTCGCAGCTGCCGCGCATCGAGCTCGTGCCGACGAAGCAGATCATCTGCCGCAACACCATCCAGGGCATGCAGGCGGGCATCATCTTCGGCTACGTCGGCCAGATCGACGGCATCGTGCGCCGCATCAAGCAGGAGTACGGGCATCCCATGAAGGTCATCGCGACGGGCGGCTTCGCGCGCATGATCGCCAGGGAGTCCGTGACCATCGACAAGGTCGACCATTTCCTCACGCTCTCGGGCCTCCAGGTGCTCTATGAGCGCAACGAGGAAAAGCACCGCGAAAGGAACCCGCAGGCATGAGCGATGTATGGAGCATCCGCATCGGCGCGTTCCGCTTCGAGACGCCCGTCTTCCTCGCGCCGATGGCGGGCGTCACGGATACGGCCTACCGCATCATCGCGCACGAGATGGGCTGCCCGCTCTGCTACGCGGAGATGGTATCGAGCCAGGGCATCCATTTCAGGAATGAGCGCACGCTCTCGATGCTCGCCTCGGAGCCCGGCGAGCGGCCGCTCGCGATGCAGATCTTTGCGAATACGCCGGAGATGGCGGCCGAGGCGGCAAGCTACGTCGAGTCGCTCGGCACGGCCGACATCCTCGATTTCAACATGGGCTGCCCCGCGCCGAAGATCGTCAAGAACGGCGAGGGATCCGCGCTCATGCGCGAGCCGGAAAAGGCGGAGCGCATCCTCGCGGCCATCCGCCGCGCGGTGAAGATGCCCGTGACCGTCAAGATGCGCATGGGCTGGGACGAGGAGCACATAAACGTCGTCGAGCTCGCAAGGCGCGCCGAGGCCGCGGGCGTCGACGCCATCGCCGTGCACGGCCGCACGCGCGAGCAGTTCTACCGCGGCAAGGCGGACTGGGACATCATCCGCCGCGTCAAGGAGGCCGTGCGCGTGCCCGTCATCGCCAACGGCGATGTGCGCACCTATGACGACCTCGCGGCCATCCGCGCGGCGACGGGCTGCGACGCCGTCATGATCGGCCGCGCGGCGCAGGGGAATCCGTGGATTTTCCGCCAGCTCACGCACTACCTCAGGACGGGCGAGCGCCTGCCGGGGCCGACGCTTCACGAGCGCGCCGCGGTGCTGCTGCGGCATCTCGACCTCCTGCTGAAATACAAGGGGGACTATGTCGGCCCGCGCGAGATGCGCAAGCACGCGACCTGGTACACGCGCGGCATCGTCCACGGCGCCATCCTGCGCGACCGCTTCAACAAGGCGACGACGCGCGAGGACTTCGTAGACATCCTCAGAGAGTATTTTTAGGAAACACTGATTCCTTCGATGATATGTTCTTTATTGCTACTTGCCGTCAGATAGTGACGAACATATACCTTCCCCTCAGGGGAAGGGGGACCGCGTAGCGGTGGAAGAGGTGTTGCACGGCGTGAGAGCGTGTCGAAAAATCATTCGAGACAGAATGCCTCTTCTGCTGTCGCTATGCCCGGTATCCTGTGGAAACGCGCCACTCAGAGGAGTAGCGCATCTCATCTTTATCAATCAGTTATGACGCCTGAGCGGCTGCGCTCAGACTGGAAAGGAAGATTTTCATGGCAGAGGAAGAAAAGAAAACATCTGTATATCTGACCTACAGCGAGGAGGAGAAAAAGGAGCTCGAGGCACTCAATGCGGGCTACCGCGACTTCCTCAGCCGCTGCAAGACGGAGCGCGAGAGCGTCCAGGAGGCCGTGCACCAGGCGGAGGCCGCAGGCTACCGCGACCTCGCGGGGCTCATCGAGGGCGGCGAGCGCCTCCAGCCGGGCGACAAAGTCTATGCCGTCAACATGAAGAAGGCAATCGTCCTCTTCCAGATCGGCGAGGCGCCCCTTGCGGACGGCATGAACATCCTCGGCGCGCACATCGACACCTGCAGCCTCGACGTCAAGCAGAACCCGCTCTACGAGGACGGCGGGCTCGCCTACCTCGACACCCACTACTACGGCGGCATCAAGAAATACCAGTGGACGGCGCTGCCGCTCGCGCTGCACGGCGTCGTCGTGAAGAAGGACGGCACTGTCGTCGACATCTGCATCGGCGAGTCGGAGGACGATCCCGTGTTCTGCGTGACCGACCTGCTCATCCATCTCTCGCAGGAGCAGATGAAAAAGACGGGCGCCAAGGTCGTCGAGGGTGAGGACCTCGACATCCTCGTCGGCAACTACCCGCTGAAGAAAGAGGACAAGGAGAGCGTCAAGGCGGGCGTGCTCGCCCTCATCGAGCAGAAATACGGCTTTGCGGAGGAGGACTTCCAGTCCGCCGAGCTGCGCCTCGTGCCGGCGGGCAAGGCGCGCGAGCTCGGCTTCGACCGCAGCATGACGCTCGCCTACGGGCAGGACGACCGCGTCTGCGCCTACACCTCCCTGCGCGCGATGCTCGAGAACACGAGCAAGCGCCGCACCTCCTGCTGCCTGCTCGTCGACAAGGAGGAGATCGGCAGCGTCGGCGCGACGGGCATGCAGTCGCGCTTCTTCGAGAATACCGTCGCCGAGCTCATGCGCCTCGTAAGTGGTACGGAGAGCGACCTCGCCCTGCGCCGCTGCCTCGCGAACTGCAAGATGCTCTCCTCCGACGTCTCGAGCGCCTACGACGCGCTCTACGCGAGCGCCTATGACAAGAAGAACGTCGCCTATCTCGGTCGCGGCATGGTCTTCAACAAATTCACCGGCGCGCGCGGCAAGAGCGGCAGCAACGACGCGAATGCCGAATACCTCGGCGAGATCCGCCGCATCCTCGAGGCGAAGGGCGTCCGCTACCAGCTCGCCGAGCTCGGCAAAGTCGACCTCGGCGGCGGCGGCACGATCGCCTACATCATGAGTCTCTACGGCATGCAGGTCGTAGACTCCGGTGTCGGCGTCCTCTCCATGCACGCACCCTGGGAGGCGACGAGCAAGGTCGACGTCTACGAGACGAAAAAAGGCTACATGGCTTTCCTCGAGCTCGCGTGAGTGGAGGAAGTCCAGGGATTGCTGCGCCGAGCAATCTCGCTGCATGACAAACTGCCCCGGGCGGCGGGTCTTGTACCCGCTGCCCGGGGCAGCTTTTTGCGTTCCAAGGAGAAAATGTCTTGCGGCTTCCTAGATGCGGCTCTTGCCCACCGCGTCGAACGTTTCCTGGATGTCCTGCGCCGGCGGCTCGCCGAGGAGGCTGATGCCGTAGATGGCGAGGAGGGAAAGGAGGAAGCCCGGGACGATCTCGTAGAGGCCGAAGAGCGCGAACTGCTTCCAGACGAGCACCGTGACGCCGCCAACGATGATGCCCGCGATGACGCCGTTCCTCGTCGTGCGTTTCCAGAACAGGCTCATGAGGATCGCCGGGCCGAAGGCGGCGCCGAAGCCCGCCCACGCGTACGAGACCATATCGAGGATGAAGCTGTTCGGATTGAAGCCGAGGAAGATCGCGAGACTTGCGATGACGAGCACGCTCGCGCGCGAGATCCAGACGAGCTCCGCCTGCTCCGCGTCCCGATGGATGAGCGTGCGGTAGAAATCCTGCGCGAACGCCGACGCCGCGACGAGAAGCTGGCTCGACGCCGTACTCATGATGGCGGCGAGCACCGCCGAGAGGATGAGCCCCGCGGCGATCGGCGGGAACAGCTCATTCGTCATGACGAGGAACACCGTCTCCGACGCCGTGCCCGTGAGCGGCTCCGTGAGATAGACGCGGCCGACCATGCCCACGGCGACCGCGGCCGCGAGCGAGAGGACGACCCACGTCATCGCGATCTGCGTCGCCCGCCGGATCTCCCCTGACGTGCGGATCGCCATGAAGCGCACGAGGATATGCGGCTGGCCGAAATAGCCGATGCCCCAGGCGAGCAGCGAGATGAGCTCGATGGCGCCGAGCGTCGAGCCGTCCGGCTTCGTCAGCGGCTGCAGCATCGACGCCTGCACGCTGCCGATCTCCGCGAGCGTGCGCTCGAAACCGCCGCTTGCCATCGTGCCGCAGATGGGGACGACGAGGATCGCGAAGAACATCATGATGCCCTGGATGAAATCCGTGCGCGCGACCGCGAGGAACCCGCCGACGAGCGTATAGAAAATGACCGACCCCGCGCCGATGAAGATCGCGTACTCATACGGGATGCCGAACACCGTCTCGAACAGCCGCCCCGCCGAGACGAACCCCGACGCCGTATAGATCACGAAGAAAATCAGGATGAAAATCGCCGGCACGATGCGCAGCAGATTCGTCGTATCATGGTAGCGGTTCTGCAGGAACTCCGGCAGCGTCAGCGCGTTGTCCGCGAGCTCCGTATATTTCCTCAGGCGGGCGGCGACGAAATGCCAGTTCGCCCAAGTGCCGATGGCGATGCCGACGGCGATCCAGCCCGCGTTCAGCCCCGCGAGATACGCGAACCCCGGCACGCCCATGAGCATCCAGCCGCTCATATCCGACGCCTCCGCCGACAGCGACGTCACCCACGCGCCGAGCTTGCGGTTGCCGAGGAAATAATCGCTCATGTTGCGCGTGCGCCGATAGTAATAAACGCCAATCGCCATCATGATGCCGATGTAGAGCACGAACGTATTGATGATGGTAAGGTCATGTGTCAAGGAAACTCCCCCTCTATATGCGATTTCGCTATGGTTATAATGACTTCTCTATTATATAAGAAAGGAGCGCGGACGCGCAAGGGGGAAGGAGGCGCTTCCTTACCGCTCCACTCGATTCCTCAGCGGTTCCTGGGAAAAGCTCATCTGTGCTTCCTGATATAGGTTGAATAGCACCTAGGATTCATCTATAATAAATTTAACGAACGAACGTCCACTTTGTGGACATTGTGCGCCCGCCCTTACAGTAAATCCAGCCAATCGCGCTGCGCCTGCATTCCCAGCTGATCAAAGAAATCGGCGGCACAGATGGCATACGGGATGAAGGCCTGCTTGACTCTGCCTTGCATTCTCCATTTCAATCCCGCCATCATTGCGCTCGGCACCTCCCATCATGGAACCTGATTGTTTTCGGTCCCAGGAAAAGTGCGGAGATAGTTGCCAGCAGGCCGCAGGAATACGGACGTTTTTCATTTCGATTACCTAGAGGTTGGTATAGATTTATGGTATAATGAAAAGACAGTTCATACGGAAATGAGTGACGCCCCTATCGAAGCCGGCGGGCGGCACAAACAGGAGTGGCAGAAATCGCGGGCAAAAAGCCGCAGCAGACGCTCTACATCCAGGGGGCGACTACGGGATCTGCCGAGACGGCAATCCGGTTGCCGAACACAACGCTGGCCGCCTTGTTCCCCACGGAGGGGACGGTGTTCGAGCTCGACCCTCAGGAAGCGGACTATCCGACACAGTGGTCTTCAGATTATGCGGGTTGCACGAGTGAGGCTGCGCGCAGGGCGAAATGGCGCGATGAGTGCTGGCCGTATCCCAAAGCAGGCGCACATGCGGACGGCAGCTGCCTGCGCACAAGGAAACAAGCGGAGCGCTTCCTCGATGACATCGATCAGGCGATGAAATATCTTCTCGCTTCCAATACGACGCTGGGGGCGCAGGTCCAGCGCATGGAGATCATGGAGAAGAATATCGTCACCTCGCAGGGAAATACGCAGGCGAGCGAGTCCGTCATCCGTGATGCGGATATGGCAAAGGCCATGACGGACTACGTGAAGTCCAACGTCCTCTCACAGTCCGCAAGCGCGATGCTGGCGCAGGCGAATCAGCATGCGAGCCGCGTCATGAGCCTCCTGCAGTCATGACGATGCGAGGTGCATTTAAGGAACTGCTGATTAATTCAGCACTCCGTCTTCACGCGTCTGCACTGTCCTCTCGTCGTCGACAATCCTCAGCGTAGCTTCGGCTACGCCTGCGGTTTGTCTCCGAAGAGTACAGCGCACCCACGTAAATCCGGAGCACTTCATTTAATCAGCGCTTCCTTAAGTTTTTGTGGAAATCTACGATAATCTTGATGTAGATAGGAATATACGGCGCGGCTATGGCAGGCTGCGGTAAATAGATCGTGAGCTTCAGGGAGGAACCGACGATGGCAATGGTAGTCAAGAACAATCTTCAGGCGAAGAATACGCTGAACCAGCTGGAGAAAAATGAAAAGGCGAAAGGGAAGAACCTCAAGAGCCTTGCCTCTGGCATGAAAATCAACAGCGCCGGCGATGACGCATCCGGTCTCTCAATCTCGGAACGTATGGAGGTGCAGATTCGCGGCCTCGATCAGGATAACGACAACGCGCAGACGGGCGCGAACATGCTCAAGACGGCGGAGGGCGCGGTCTCCTCGACGGTGGATATCCTGCGCACGCTCAAGGAGAAGGCAATCAATGCCGCGAACGACACGAATACAGACGCCGATCGTGCGACAATCCAGAAGGAATTCGACCAGGCCATCGACCAGATCGACGAGAACGCGAATATGACGTACAACGGGCAGACGCTCGTGGACGGGTCGAAGGAGCATGCCGTGCCGCAGCCGGGGACGAGAACTTCTATGACGAATGAGAGCCTCTCGCCCACCACGAAATTTTCTACACGCCTGACGGAACTCAAAGATGGCGACGGCAACAGCTTGCAGATTGATTCGACGGATACGATTACGGTTTCCTATGTGATGAATGGCAAGACGTATACAGGGTCTGCAAAAGTGGGGACTAATATGCGTTTGAGTCAAATTTTTGCAAATACAACAGGTGGCTCTGATTTGACATTGCGTAGTCCTTTGGATGATACTGTCGGTGAGAATGAATTTGGTGAAACAGTAAAAAATCCGTCAGGGAAGGTCGCACTTACGGTCATGTCGCAGCATTACGGTGTCGAGGGGCAGATTTCCGGGCTTACCATCAGTTTCCAGGATAAATACGGCCACGCGAAGCGGCGCGCGAACGCGCTCTTCGATAACTTCTCGGAGACGGTGCGTGCAAAGGATCCATCAGACGACAATGCGCTCACGTTCCAGGTCGGTACGAAGGCAAATCAGTCCGTGAAGCTCGGCCTCTCCGATATGCGCGCGACGGCGCTCGGCCTGCGCTCCTCGGACGGCACGACAGTCTCTGTCTCCTCGCAGGCGGATGCGAATGCCGCCATCAACGTCATTGACACGGCGCTCAAGCGGGCACTCGACCAGCAGACCGATCTCGGCTCTGTGCAGAGCCGTCTCGGCTACACATCAGCGAACATCATCACGGCAAGCGAGAACACGCAGAGCGCGGAGTCGACTATCCGCGATGCCAACATGGCACAGGAGATGACGGCGTACACGAAAAACAACGTCCTCTCTCAGGCAGCGCAGTCGATGCTCGCGCAGGCCAACCAGAACAGTAGCTCTGTACTGAGCCTGCTGCAGTAAGACATCGGGCAGATACGGCACTCTGCCGCCCGACAGGGAAACCGGAGGCTGTCACCCCGCAGTGGGCGCAGCCTCTTCTTTTTGACAGGCGAGCTGTCGCGCGTCATGTGGCAGCGAGGAACAGGGATAGGCAATGGTAGTGGGAATGGAGTCAGGAACTATGAACCGATATCAGACGCAGGCACGGCTGGCCTGCCAGATCAGCATCGGCCTCATGGCGGGGGTGTTCAGCATCGTCCCGGTTGTGGAGGCATCTCCAGTGCAGGACGCGGCATCGGCCTATAACAAGGGCGGCGTGACAGTGGTGCCGGGCCCAGTGACGAAGGTCACGAGCACGACGCAGAACAACATCGTCGCCTGGAAGGATTTCTCCGTCGCGCAGGGGGAGACGGTTCAGTTTGATGGCGGCAGCAAGGGCAGCAAGGCGAATAACTACCTCAATGTCGTGACGGGGAACGCCACGTCAGAGATCGCTGGCAAGATCGAGGGCGGCAACGATGTCTATCTCGTGAATCCGCACGGCGTCATCTTCAGCAAGACGGCGCAGGTCGATGTGGGGAATCTCTATGTCTCGACGCAAGATTTCAAATCGGCCGTCGACGCCTATACTGGCGGTAAGGCGGGCGGCGCTGTGCTCCAGGCCGGCACCGCGCAGGCGGACATTGTGAACCTCGGCAGGATCGCGGCGGACAAGGTCGAGGCCGACGGCACGCATATCCGCTTCCTCAACTCGGCAGACGTGACGGCAACGTCAGGCGTTGTGCTCAACGCTGCCGGGGATGACGCCTATGTGCATGTGGGCAATGCAGGCGGCACAGACGCGGGCTATAAATCGACGAAGGGCAACGCCATCGACTACTATCAGCTGGTCAGCAATGCGACGGAGCTGCAGAATATCAAGAACGGCCTCGGGAAGAACTATATGCTTTCCAAGGATATTGACGCGAGCGGCATCGCGAATTTCACACCACTCGGAGATGAAACAACGCCGTTTTCCGGGAAATTTGACGGTATGTTTTATGAGGTGCAGAACCTCAATGTCAATACGAAAAACCAGTTCGCGGGACTTTTTGGTGTCGTTGACGGCGGCAATACGACAGCGCGCATTGACAATGTTGGTATCGTGGGCGCCAATGTCGTGACTTCGCATGGCGACGGTGAGGCAGGTGCCTTGGCAGGCAGTGCCAATCATGTGGTTGCGACGAATGTATACAGTGAGAAGGGACAGAATGGGGCAGTCTCTGCGGATCTTTATGCGGGAGGCCTTTTTGGTTGGTTTGGCGATGAAATAAATAATGTTTCTAATACTGCATTCTTGCGTAGCTCGTATAATACCACGGATGTGAAAAAGGCATCATATCTTGGTGGATTAGCTGGCATTGCAGGTTATGGAGCGTCTTTTATAGATGTTTATAATACATCTAATTCAGTACGTTATGGCATAGCGCAATTAGCGTCAAAACAAGGGCAACCTAATGCATCTGGTAGGCCTAAAGTAACTCGTGCTTATACAACGACCACGGATTTTACAGATGATGATTCTGTCGTCAAAGAGGGGATTAAAGCGCCGACGACGTCCCTTAAAACCTATACTGCCGCTGGCTGGACAGATGGTACGGACATCAGCAACGACGGCACGACAAATACGACCTGGCGCATCTACGAGGGGCAGGGCACGCCGCTGCTCACAGCCTTTCTGAAGGGCACGGTGACGGCGTCGTACCGCTATAACTATTTCACGAATCCCAAGGATCAGGCGGCGACGACGGATGGATTGACGCTCGCGGGCGTTACAGGCACGACGGATGGCAGCGACATCAACGCGACGTACAACGCGCAGTATTTCAAGATCGCCGACAGCACGGGGCAGAAAGCCGGCACGGTGTCTGACATCACGTTCAGCGGCGGCGTGAAAGCCGGTGACAACGATGTCGTCATCGACCGCCGGGTGTACGACAGCGGCATCCGCAATGTCTCGGATTCCCCGGGGGCTTTCCTTTCCTCGACGCAGCACGGCTACAACATCGTCGGCGGGAATCTCAACATCGCGCAGCGCGAGGTCAAGGTCCAAGGCGGCAAGTATCATATCACAAAAGAATATGACGGCACAGCGGACGCGACGAGTGCCCTGCTCGCTGCGATGAATGGCAGCAGTTCCGGCTATCAGGTCACGGGCTTGCTCGCCAATGACACCGTCGAGCTTACGGGCATCACGGCGACGTATCAGGGCAACGGTACGAAGGGACGGGCAGCGAAGGATGCTGACACGGGGAAGGGCGTCACGGTCAACGCGGGTACCGTAGCTCTCAAGGATACGACGGGGAACGGCTCGGACAAGAACTATCATCTCGATACATCTGGTCTCAACACGTTCACCGTCACGGGCGACATCACGCCGCGCACGCTCTATCTCACAGTCAACAAGTCAGGCTTTACCAAAGTGTATGATGGCACGACGGATGTCGTGACGAAGAATCCTGACGCCGCGGCGGATAAGAACCTCATCATCGATACGACGAAGGGGGCGGAGCACCAGCTCGTCACGGTGAATGGCGCCAAGGATGCCATCACCTATGATACGTCCCAGACGCGGGTCGCCTACGATACCAAGGACGCAGGCCAAAACAAGACGATCTCCTACGAGAACATCTCGCTCATGGGTGCGAATGCCGCGAACTACCGCCTCGTCGCGGAGAACGCGCAGAGTGCGTCCGGCTACGATGTGCTCTACGATCCATCCAGCTCCACGGCAGCGACGGGCAAGCTGACAACGACGGGCAGTATCAGCCAGCGCGTCATCGATCCGACGACGTTCTCGGTCAAGGATGCGAACGGCACGGTCTCGAGCAGCGGCACGAAAGTCTACGACGGCAAGACGGCGTTTGATTCGACGGGTTATACGCTCGTCGCGCCGCAGGCAGCTGCGACTGGCGACACGGGCATCGTCGCAGGGGAGGATATCACGTTCTCCATCGTGCCGGGCAAGGCGGACTTCGAGGATGTGAGCGGGAACAAGACCTCGCAGGTCGGGGACGCGACGCAGATCGGCTATGATATCCGGGCCGTCGCGGGGAACGGCAAGACGCTGCTCTCAAACTATGTCTGGGGCAAGGACGGCAAGACGCTGACGGCTGCGGATACCTATCAGGTCACGACGCCGGGCACGATCACGAAGCGCGCGCTCACGGTCCAGGTCACGCAGCCGGCGAGCGTGTCGCTCGACAAGGATTACGACGGGACGACGGCAATCGTCTCGTCGGCAAAGTACGATCCGAACGGCATCTATGGCAAGGCGGCAAGCACCTTTGGCGCGCAGGGCTATGTGAACTACGCGAATGGCTCGCCGACGCTCGTCACGGACGAGACGAACCAGAAGGCGCCGACGCTCAAGGTCACCGCGGCGTATGACAGCAAGGCCGTCAACCGCACGGCGGCGGGGCAGGCGGCACAGGCGCGAAACATCGACTATACGGTGGAGCTCAGTGGCGAGAATGCGGACAACTATACCATCAACGGACAGACATCTGGGGTGACGCTCCTCGGCGAGCAGACGGGCGCCAAGGGGGTCATCTATCCCAAGGATCTCACGTCGAGCTTCGCGCCTGTCACGAAGGAGTACGACGGCACGACGGACCTGCCCGCGGGTCAGGCGCTCGGCGGCAGCCTCGCGGGCGTCATCTCAGGCGACGATGCCCAGCTCGCCTCCGGCGCGCTGGTGAAGTTCCAGAGCAAGAATGTACTCGGTGACGGCACGACGTGGACGGACGCGAGCGGCAAGCAGTGGAAGAACTGGGTTAACTACGAGAACCTCTCCCTCACGGGGAAGGATGCGTTCAACTACGACCTCGCGTCGAGCGCGAAGGGCGGCGGCACGATCACGCCGCTCGCGCTGACGGCGGATGACCTCGACTATACGTTCGACAAGATCACGAAGGAGTACGACGGCACGACGGCGATCAGCGCGCAGAACGCCGCGCAGGAGGCCGCGCGCCATCTGCTCACAGTCACCGTCAAGGCAAATAAGTCGCAGGCGCAGGATGTCTTCAAGGGCGTCGGTGTCGACCATACGAAGAATGTCAGCGCGGACTATACAAGCGCGAACAGCCAGAACAGCGTCCCGCAGACGGTGAACTATACACTCACCATTCTGGACGATGGCTCGGGGAACTTCACCTTGCCGCAGAGCGGCCTCGTCGTGACTACAACGACGCAGGGCACCATCACGCCGCGCAAGGTCATAGCGGCGGTAGCCAATGCGAATCTCCAGAAGACATACGACGCGACGACCGCGGCAGGCGCGGGCGCCGGGACGCTTATTTCCTATACGCATTTTACCAAGGATGGCCAGCCAGGCCTCGTGGGGAGCGACGCGGACAAGTCGACGGGCGTCTATCAGGACAGGGACGCAGGCGTGAACAAGGACGTGCTCTATACACTCGGCATCCAGACGGCGGACTCGTCAAACTACGAGATCGTAGATACAAGCGGGCGTGCCATCCCGACACTCACGGGCAAGGGCACCATTGATCAGCGTCCGCTCACCGTTACGTTCGATCCGACAAGCAAGCCTTATGACGGCACGCCGGACGTGCCGCAGGACGCGACGCATATGAAGGCGCATCTCGATGACGGCAAGAACGGGCAGGTCATCGGTGCGGATGGAACAGTGCTCGATCTCACGAAGGTCAAGGGCGTGTACCGTGATGCGTCCGGGCGGCCGGTCTCTGATGTCGGGAAGGGACTCGCCGTGGCGTACAGCAATCTCGTGCAGGCACTCGGCACGCATGCGAAGAACTACATCATCAACGGCACGGTCGGCACGGACACGACGCCGGGCGCTGGTACGGCGACAGGGACGGGCGACATCACGAAGCTCGCGCTCACGAACAACAATTTCCATTTCAACTTCCAGAACATCACGAAGGAATACGATGGGTCTCAGGATGTCGCGTACACGGATCGTCAGGGGCAGAGGCATGCGGCGGCGTCGTTCATTGACGAGCACTATGTCGATCTCAATAACAACGGCACCTATGATGCAGGGGATGTGCTGCTCGGCGGCGCGAACCTCAGCGGTCTCAATATCAGCTCGGCGCAGTACGCGGACAAGGATGCGGGCCAGGGAAAAGCCGTGACCTATACGATTGCGCTCGGCAATCTCGGCAACTACGACCTCACGCAGCTCTCGGGCACGAAGTCGAAGAATGCGACGCTCTCCTACGCGAACGGCGTACTCACGGCACAGACGCAGGGCATCATCACGCCGCGCAAGGTCTATGCGTCGCTCGTACAGACACCGACTGCCGTCAGGAAGGTCTACGATGGCGGTACGGCCATCATGCAGGGCCAGCAGCCGCAGAACATCATGGGCGACGTGCAGCTCGACGGCCTGCTCACAAAGACGGCCCATGACGATGGCGTCTGTCTCGATACGACCGCCACGCAGGCGCAGTATGCGGACAAGGACGCGGGGACGAACAAGAATGTTCTCTATACGATTGCGCTCACGGGCGCGGGGGCGCAGACGAACTATCAGGTGGTCGACGCGCAGGGCAATGCGCTCACGAACCATCAGCTCGTGAGTCAGGGCACAGGCACCATCGACAAGGCGCCGCTCACCATCGGCTTCGACCCCGTGAAAAAGACGTACGATGCAAAAGCCGACGTCACGACGACGGGCAGCACGACAGGCGACATCACCACCATCACGCCGAAGCTCTCCGGCTTTGTCAACGGGGAAAATGCGTCCTTTGACAACAAAGCAACCGCGAAGATCCAAGGCTATTATACGGCGTGGGACGGCAAGACAGGCATGCTGAAGCCGGACGCGAATGTCAATCTTGACAGCAGCACGCGAACGGTCAAGGATAAGGCTGTCTATTATACCGGCATTGACAAGGCGTTCGCGGATCTCGCTTCGCGCAATGCGGTGCTCAAGAACTATGAAATCGCAGGTGCAGAGCAGGGCGCGCAGTTCCTCTCGGCGGGCATGAGCGGCGTCAAGGATACGGTCTATTTCGCCGAGGCGCTCCACAAGGGGCGAATCAAGCCGCTCGCGCTTGCACAGGGGCAGATCAAGGAAAATTGGACGCTGCCCATCACGAAGGAATACGATACGACGGACAAGGTGCTGGAGCCGGAGAAGCATTTCGCGCTCTATACAGATGTCACTGGTACGCAGATCCCTATCGGATATGATCTCGCGAGTGCTGTCTATGACAACCAGCGGGTCGACCAGACGAACGGGCAGCAGGTCGGCGTGACGTATACGATCAACGGCATCTCGCAGCAGTCGCTGGGGAATTTCATCATCGACGCAGCGACGCAGCTGGCGTATCAGAACAAGCAGTACAAGGCGACAGGCGAGATTACGCCGAAGAAGATTCGCGCGAAGCTCGACAATACAACGGGCATCCTCAAGACGTATGACGGCACGGCGGATGCGGATGTCAAGAACCTCGTGTTCTACGATGCGCAGGGGCAAAGACTCGCAGATGATGGCATCTATGCGCAGGATCGCCCGCAGGTTAATACGGCTGTCGTCGCCGCCTATGGCGACAAGACGGCGACCATCGACCCCAAAGCGGCAGCGACGGATAAGAAGACCGTCACGTATAAGCTGACTCTCTCTGATACGACGGGCAAGGGCAACTATGTGCTCGACGGAAAATTCGGCAGCCCGACGGCGGCAAGCGCGCAGCAGAATATCTATGAAGGCACCGGCGACATCGAGCGCCGCAAGGTCTTTGTCGACTTCGCGAAGGGGCAGCCGACGGGGATAGATAAGCCGTATGACGGGAGTGATACCGTCGATGTGTCCAAGATCGCGGGCTATCCGCATATTTTCGCGACGCTGCCGGAGGATGCGAAGGCGCAGACCGGTGTCGTCACGAAGGACGATGCAAAGGTCGATGACGCGAGCGTGCAGGCGGCGTATCGGAGCCGGCATGTCGCGCGCGATCCGTCGTCCGGCGCGCCGACGACGCAGGATGTCTATTTCTGGAACTTCCAGCTGAAAGGCAAGGACAAGGACAACTATATCGTAGTGGCGAATCCGCAGAGCCAATATGCGCGTGTCGTTACGAAACATGGTGCGGCGCAGCAGGCGCTCGCTGGCAGCGGCACAATCAGTCCTGCTCAGGTAGCCGTCTCGCTCAAGTACAAGATCGTGAAGAAGGAATACGACGGTACGACCGCTGTCGTGAATTACACGGACGCGGACGGCACAGCGTATAACTATCTCACGAAAAACCTGCAGTGGGCTCCCCTCGTCGGCCGCGGCGATACGCTCGTGACGAGGTGGGTGAAGGCCGCGTTTGCCTCGAAGAATGTCAAGGGCATCGACGGGCAGGGCACGAATCCCGTGACGTATGAGTTTACGTGGAGCAATGATAGCACGGATGGCAAGGGCTATCACGACTACGTCATTGCAGGGCAGGGCGCAGGAGCGACGGCCACACTCACGGCGACGGGCGTCATCACGCCGCGCGTGCTCACGGTCACAGCCAAGCCTGCGACCAAGGTTTATGATGCGACGCCGGATCTCGTGGGGCTGGACGCGGGCAAGTATCTCACCTTTGCCCGCAAAGACGGCAGCACGAATGTACTCGGTCAGGGCGATACCATCAATGATCTGCTCGCGCAGGCCGATGCGAAGTATCAGGAGACGACGCCCGGCAAGGGAGACGCCGCCGATGCGACGGCGGGCGTCTACGCAGACGGCACGAGCCTGTCGCTGCTCGACCACGATGTCGTCTATACGAACATCACGCTCGGCAACAGTAATTATGCGCTCGATTCGACCTTGCCACAGACGGTGACGGGCAAGGGCACCATCACGCGCGCGTCCATCAAGATGAAGGCAGCCCCTGTCTCCATCACGGAGGGCAGCACATTGCCTGCGTCGTACCGCGGTGCGGAGACGGGCTGGCAGGGCAAGGACGGCTGGCTCGGCACGGATGGTGCAAACGTCCGCTACGCACCGGAGGACGGGCAGACCAGCCGCACGGCGGGCAGCTATCCTATCTGGGCTTGGTACCGCACGGGACAGGACGCGCAGGGGAAGGATATCTTCACCAAGGTTGCGCAGCGTCCCTATGACAGGAACTATGTACTCGAGCAGGATCCGGCCAACGCAACAGCGCTTGCCATCACGGCACGCCATCATGGCGGCGGTGGCGGCGGTGGTTTTACCCCGCCTGTCGGCCCCGTGAAGCCGGTGGATCCTGGAAAACCAGTGGATCCCGTGACACCAGTGGATCCTGGAAAACCAGTGGATCCCGTGACACCAGTGGATCCCGTAACGCCGGTGGATCCAGGGAAGCCCGTAGATCCCGAAAAGCCGGTGCAACCTGTGACGCCGCCAGTGAATGTGCCGGCGGACATCGAGCAGGCGACGGCCGTGGCGAAGAAATTCACACCTGACCGCAGAGCTTACAACCACGCTTCGCATGATGAGATGAACAGCGTCGTACGGGAGCCGCAGGCAGGGCTTGCCTATGCGGATGGCGGCGTCAATGCTGGGCATGTTGTTACGTCGGCTGGCGGAGACGTCAGCCACAGCATGATGGATGTACAGGGGCAGGGTGAGGTCGTCAATCTCACGGGCGGCGATGCCGCTCAGGGAGCGATGCGCGATGTCACGCGCCATGGGAAATCCTTCACGCTCACGGGCAGCCTCGCGGCGTATGGTCTTTCGGAGGAGGCAGCGGCGCAACTCCAGGCTCAGGCGGGTACATCTGGGCCCGAGGAGACGGCGATTGCCGGTATCAAGGGAGGAAACGTCAATGCGGCAGAGGGCCAGCCGCAAGGGAATCTCCTGGGAACAAAGGGAGGCAATTCCTCCCGCGGAATATCTGGTAGCGAGCCTGTAGTGCAGCAGAGCGGTGGAAATTCCGCTGCTGACGCAAGCCCCGTGTCACCCGCTGCTGGCGCAACGCTTTTCCACGACGCGAGCGAGGGATATCCCGGCCATCTCGCGGCCACGGAGGACGCGCATCTCTTTGATGACGCCGTGCCGGCCGTGACGGCCGCGGGGGAGGCGCATGTTTCCCTTTTCGATGACAGCAGCGAGACTGCTGGGCGGGAGCATTCTTCGCATGACGCGTCAGGCGCGGCGGTGTCTCTGTTCGGCGATGAGCCGGCGGCACAGCCCGCGTCTGGAGCAGGTATCTCTGCCTCTGGAGCAGTCAAGGCGCAGACGTCTTCCGCTGATGAGGAGGACGAGAAGGAGAAAGAAGAGGCGGCGCACGCCGCTGCGCTCAAGGCGAAGGGTGCTGACATCGGCATCGAGTCGGAGGGTGCTGGCGTGAATCTCGCCGGCTGAATGCCCCGCTGACGGTCTGATCGGCGGCCTGGCTGATGGCGCTGGCGGCTCGGCTGTAGTGCGTCTTTGGCGCTGCCGTACGCTGGGCCGCATGTGCCTGCCGCCATGTGCGGGTGCTCCTTGCCTGGCGGGAGGGAAGCTGTGGATTGTTTGTACAGGGATGTTTTCATAGAGAGGATGTTGCGGTTTTGCGCGCAAAGATTATTTCCATTACCTGCCTGCTCGGCGCGGTGACGGCGACGGCGTTCGCTGCGCCGTCGCTCTCGCAGCCGGGACAGGATATCAAGGGGCAGCTGCCCAAGCCGCAGGCGCAGGTGGAGAAGGCGGCTGAGCCCGCGCCGCAGGCGTCTGAGGTGAAGTTCAAGCTCACGGACGTAGAGATCGACGCCCGTGAGCTCAAGGTCGACGCGGCCGCGCTCGAGGCGATCCTCGCGCCCTGCGTTGGCAGGGAGACGACGCTCACGGAGCTCAACACCGCCCTCGCGCAGGTGACGGCGTATTGCCGCAGACACGGCTATCCGGCGTCTGCCGCCTACCTGCCTGCGCAGGACAGCAAGGATGGCAAGATCACGGTCAAAGTCATCCCCGGCCGCTATGGGGAGATCAAGCTCGACAACCATAGCCGCCTCAAGGACAAGGTGGCGCTGCGGCTCTTGCATGGCCTGCAGCCGGGCAGCATCATCCGTTCGTCGAAACTCGAGACGGTGCTCTACTCCATCTCGGATGTCTCCGGCACGCGCGCCGTCGGCGTGCTCGCGCCGGGGAAGGCGTTCGGCACGAGCGATGTGACGGTGCGCATCGAGGACGGCAAACCGACGAATACCATGCTCTACGCAGAGAACTACGGCGCGAAATCCTCGGGCCGCTACCGTTACGGCCTGCAGCATACTGTCTACGATGTCAGCGGCAAGGGCGGGCGTCTCAGCCTCGGCACGCTGATTTCCAACAGCCACATGCATAACTATTACGCGAACTATGAGCTGCCCGTTGGCCGCGGCGGTTCGACGCTCGGCCTCGGCGTCAGCCAGATGGACTACAAGCTCGGCGGCGCGATGCGCGATTGGGGTGCGAACGGCAAGGCGGATACCGTGAGCCTGTTCGGCAGTTATCCGTTCTACCATCTGCACGACGGCGCGCTGAAGCTCACCTACGGCATCGATTATCGCCGCCTGAAAGATGATCTCGACAAGTTCCAGGGCGTCGCGGACAGCAAGAAGCACGCCGCGAGCGCCCATGTTGGCATCGAGGGCTCGGCGCAGATGCCGAAGACGGCGCTTTCCTATGATGCGACGCTCACGGCGGGTCATCTGACGCTCGACAGCGAGTTCTCGCGGCTCAAGGATGCGACGGCACGCACGGCAGGTACGTATACGAAGCTCTCCGTCGACGGCACGGCCGTGCGCAGTCTCGGCCACCGCACGGATGTGCTCTTCAAGGCGTCCGGGCAGCTGGCGAGCCGCAACCTCGATGGCTCGGAGCAGATGTACCTCGGCGGTGCCAACGCCGTGCGTGCTTATCCGCAGGGCGAGGGCTCGGGCGATGTCGGCCTGCTCGGCACGGCGGAGGTGCGCTATTATACCGATGTGCCGGGGCTCGTCCTGAGCACGTATCTCGATGCGGGCCACGTGCGCCTCTCCCATGATGGCACGGGCGGTAGCGAGACGCTCAAGGGCTGGGGCCTCGCCGCGAACTACACGCGCCCCGGCGATTGGTTCGCCCGCCTCGACTACGCGCGCCGCATCGGCGACTCGAAATACCTCAGCGAGGACGCCAAGAGCAAGGGCCGCGTCTGGTTCCTGCTCGGCAAGATCTGGTAAGGCGGACGCAGAGAATCCATACGATGCAGAAACTGTCGCAGCGTGCGGCAGTTTTTTCTTGTGCTTGGTGCGTTTCTTTTTGGAGCGTGCGGATTGGAACCAGACGAAGACGTAGGAGGCGCTCAAGATCTACATCGACCTCGACGAGGGCGGCGTGCGCGGCGCCATCGTGCGCATGATGGCGGGCGGCAGGGAAAAGATTGACACGACGCAGTTGACAATAACTGAAAGGTATGATATGATAACCTCGTTCGATGAACATGACAATCGCATATGAGGAATCAGGTGTCGCAAGACTTAATAGAAAAGCCGGTCAAAGGCCGGCGCGGTCCCGCCACTGTATCAGGGAGCGACGCTGCAGGAATGTCACTGAGGATGGAAAAGCATCCTACGGGAAGGCGCAGCGGAGCGGAGATCTGGAGCCAGGAGAACTGCCTGATTGACAATCACCGTTGAGGGGATGCCGATGCTGCGCGATATGTGCCGCTCGTATTTCCTTGGACCTGCGAGCGATGGGGATGGGGATTCCGCTGTGTTACAGACAGTCTGGCTCAGACCAGATGAGAGATAGAACTGGATGTATCATAAAGGAAGACGCCCATTCTCCGCTGCGGAGGGGGCGTCTTTTCGTCTATGCGGGGGGCTGTCGGATGCTTGCTGCGTGCAGCCGTCTGACAGCTGGCCACATATCCGGTGATGGAGCCTGACGAAAGGTTTTCCCGGCGGCTTCAGCTCCGCTGGGGAAAGTTTGCTCATATATTTCATTCAGTTCTATGTTGTGCATCCCGCAGGGATGATGTACCGACCTTCGGGCCGGTCTTTTTTTGTCTCGATGAAAGATAAAATAAAATAATTATTAATTACGAAATATTACTATTGACAAGCAAAGAGAAATGAAGTAAGATAAAGCCATCAAAAGAAAAGAAACAGCGGGCGGCAGGCAGCCGCCTTGGATACAGGGAACTGCGGTAACGCGGAAGCTCTGGGAAAGGGGTATGCATCATGTTTGAGAGTGCAAAGAATTGGATCCATATCGTCAATGCAGGTTGGAGCAGCTGGAAGGCTGTGGCAGCTGAACGTCTTGCGACGCCGGGCTTCACGGGCGAGGCGCCGTTTGCGACGGCGGCAGCGCTGCGCATCGCGACGCCGGGATTCACCGGCACAGTCGAGGGTGCTGAGGTACCGGAGCGCGTCTGGGTGTCGACGCCGGGTTTCACGGGCTACCTCTCGCAGGAGGAGGCAGAGCCCTGCGCAGCGGGCGCTCTCTGCGGTGCAGGTGCCTGAGAGGCTGCTTGCCATCAGGTGCTGTGTCTTGGAATAGAAAAACAGGCGGCTGCTGCCGGCGCTATTATGCGCTTGGCAGCAGCCGCCTTTGCGTGCAGGTCTGTGTTCTGTGGAGGCGAGGGAATGCAGCGACGTCCGGCTGTTCGCTGTCACGCCTTTGTTTTACCCTCGGCTGCCTGCAACGGTTTCGGCTTCCCTTTCCGCAGTGTGAGGCGGTCGAGGTGCGTGCCGCTGGTCGTCCAGGCTTCGAGCGTGAGCGTTCTTTCGTCGCAGCAGATGGTGACATAGCTCGTCTCGTGGTCGTCCGGCGCGGCGACGAGGTCGAAGGAATCCTTGGGGACGGTGTAGTATTCATTTCCCGCGCGCCCGCACATGATGTAGACGGGGCCGTCGGCGCTTCGCTGGAAGTTTTTGATGTGGCCGCGGTTGCGGTAGGCGTGCATGTGTCCTGTGAGCACGAGGTCGATGCCGAGCGTCTCGAAATCTTTCATGAACGTGCGGCCCGCTTCGCTGAAGCCGCCGGACGTGCCGTCAGGCTGCACTTCATCGTAGGCGAGGATATCCTTGTGCATGAGGACGATCTGCCAGGGCCGACGGCCCTGGCTTTTCTGTTTGGCCGCATCCGCGTAGAGGAAGGCGCGCTGGGCAGCGATGAGACCGGGGCGCAGGTGCTCGAGTTCGCCCCATTGCGTGTTGAGCACGAGGAAATGGACGGGGCCGCAGTCGTAGGCGTAGTAATAGCCCTGGAATTCCTGTCGGCCGTTCCCAGGCACGGGAAGGCGGGCGAGATAGCCCTCGGGGAGGGTGTTCTGCCAATTCTCGCCATAGCATTCGTGGTTGCCCATGACGGGGAGGAAAAGTGCATCGGCCGCGTACTTTGCCATGGCCTCGTACCAGCTCTGCCAGTGCCAGTCTGAGGCGCCGTTGTCGACGAGGTCGCCGATGACGGTGAAAGCGTCCGGCGTACCGAATTGGGCAAAAGCCGCGCGTATGGTATCGGCCCAGGCCTCGTAGGATGTGCCGCACTGCGAGTCCGTGAAGACGAGCATGCGCAGCGGCCCCTTGTGGGGGATTCCCGGTGCCTGGCTGCCCGTCGGCAGGCGCAGTGGCAGGGGCCCCGCAGCCGCGGCGCGGACGAGCGGCGCGGGAAGGAGTGCGCCGAGCCCTAGGCCGAGCAGGACGCGGAGGGAGAGACGGAGGAAATGGCGTCGGCTGTACATGTTCATAAAGCACCTCATGTTGCGCGCGACCCGGCCAGGAAAATATCATCGGGCACTTTCTTGACAGTCGGGTGCGGGATGCATTCGGCAGGATTTCGCGCGCAGTTTCTCGAAAGATAACAGGGAGAGAGGAACGCTGATGCCATAGAGAGCCGTAGAGATGAAGTGACAGCGGCACAGCGTTTCCAGAAGGAAAGGAGTGGACGATATGTCAATGCTAGGGGGATGTGTCTTTCCACATCCGCCGCTCATCATGCCGGAGGTTGGCCGTGGTGAGGAGCGGCGGATCCAGGCGACAGTCGATGCCTGCCGCGAGGCGGCGGCCTGGGTGGTGCGTCAGGCGCCGGATGTCGTCGTCGTGACGAGCCCGCACGCCACGCTTTATGCGGATTATTTCCATATCTCGCCCGGCGCGGCGGCGGCCGGTGATTTCGCCTCGTTCGGCGCGCCGGAGCTGTGCGTTCGCGCGCGCTATGATGAGGCGTTCGTGCGGGACCTTTCGCGCCGCGCGCAGGCGGCGGGGCTGCCGGCGGGGACGCTCGGGGAGCGGTCGCCGGTGCTCGATCATGGGACGATGATACCGCTGCGCTTCCTGCAGGAGGCAGGATACCGTGGCCCCATCGTGCGTATCGGCCTCTCGGGCCAACCGCTCCAGGCGCATTATGCGCTCGGCAGGCTCATCGCGCAGACGGCGGCGCTCCTCGGACGGCGGCTCGTCTTTGTCGCGAGCGGCGATCTCTCACATAAGCTCAAGGCATCGGGGCCGTATGGGTTCGCCGCAGCGGGGCCGGAGTTCGACGCACGCATGCAGGCGTGTTTCCGCGCAGGGGATTTTCCTGCGCTCCTCCTGACGCCGCCGGAGCTGGCGCAGGAGGCGGCGGAGTGCGGCCTGCGGTCGTTCGCCATCCTCGCGGGGGCGCTCGACCGGCAGGCGGTCAGGGCGCGGTTGCTCTCCTACGAGGGGCCGTTCGGCGTCGGCTACGGCGTCGCGGTCTTCGAGGCTGCGGGCCGGGATGAGCGGCGCGATTGCGGCGAGCAGGCAGCGGCGGCGGAGCGGGAGCGGCTGCGGGCGGTCCGGGCAGCGGAAGACGCGTATGTGCGGCTCGCGCGCTATGCGCTCGAGACGTTCGTACGCACGCAGGTGCGCGCCGCCGTACCACAGGAGGTGCCGGAAGCGCTGCGTGCCGCGCGCGCGGGCGCTTTTGTCTCGCTGAAGCGCGACGGAGAGCTGCGCGGCTGCATCGGCACGATCCTGCCGGCGCGCGCGAGCCTCGCGGAGGAAATCATCGGCAATGCCATCGCGGCTGGCACGGAGGATCCGCGTTTCCCAGCGGTGACGGAGGCGGAGCTGCCGTCTCTCGTCTACGATGTCGATGTGCTCACGCGGCCGGAGCCCATTGCCTCGGAGGACGCGCTCGATGTGAAACGCTACGGCGTCATCGTGGAGAGCGGCACGCGGCGCGGCCTGCTGCTGCCGGATCTCGCGGGTGTCTCGACGGTGGAGGAGCAGGTCACCATCGCGCGGCGCAAGGGGAACATCGCGCCGCACGAGCCGGTGCAACTCTACCGGTTCGAGGTCGTGCGCCATGTCTGAGCAGGGAGCGGTGGCCGTCTGTTCCATCTGCCCGCATCACTGCCGTCTGCGTGAGGGGGAGGTCGGCCGCTGCCGTGCGCGCGCCGCGGCGGGCGGTCATGTGCATGCAGTGAATTACGGGCGCGTGACGTCTCTCGCGCTCGATCCGATCGAGAAGAAGCCGCTCTATCATTTCCATCCGGGGAGTTGCATCCTCTCCGTGGGGAGTTATGGCTGCAATCTCGCCTGTCCTTTCTGTCAGAATCACGAGATTTCTCAGGCGGGGGCGCGAGAGACCAGCTCCGTCACGCTGCCGCCCGCGCGCCTGCTCGCGCTCGCGCAGGAGAGCCACGTGCGGGGGAGCATCGGCGTGGCGTTCACCTACAATGAGCCGCTCGTCGGTTATGAATATGTCCTCGACGCCGCGCGGCTGCTGCAAGCGGCGGGGCTTGCCGTCGTGCTCGTGACGAACGGGCAGATCGAGGTGGCGCCGCTTTTACGTCTGCTGCCGTTCGTCGATGCGATGAATATCGATCTCAAGGGGTTTACGCAGAGCTATTACGCCTGGCTCGGCGGCGACCTTGAGACGACGAAGCGTACCATCGCCTGCGCGGTGGCGGCGGGCGTCCATGTCGAGGTCACGACGCTCGTCGTGCCGGGGAAGAATGACGCAGCGGAGGAGATGGCGGCGGAGGCCGCGTTCCTCGCCGCGCTTTCCACAGATCTGCCGCTCCATCTCACGCGGTATTTCCCGCGCTATCGGCTCGGCCTGCCGCCGACCTCGCGTGCGACGCTCGAGCGCCTGCGCGAGGTGGCGCGACAGTCGCTGCGCTTCGTGCATCTCGGCAATGTGTGACGGCTCAGTGTTCCTGGCCGGGCACCTGCGCCTCCGCGCGTTTCGCCGCGCGCCGCTCATACCACCAGGCGCCGACGATGAGCAGGACTGCGAGTATGATGACGATGATGAGGCGCGTCGGATCCTCCTGGTGCATGATGGTGTCATGGCCGATGATGGCCTCGATGCCCGTTGAAGGGAATTTGCCGACGAAGGAGGAGATCACGTAGTCGCGCAGGCTCATTGCGGAGAGCGCGCCGAGCGCGTTCAGCAGCACGCTCGGGAAATACGGCACCATGCGCGCGATGAGCATGACGACGAAGCCGCGCTTGCCGCTGTATTTGTCGATGCTGGCGAGCGTCTTGTGCTTCGCGATGGTGCGCTCCGCCGCGTCGCGGAAGAAGAAGCGCAGCAGCAAAAAGCTCACGGTGACACCGACGGTCTCGGCGACGACGGAGAGGAAGATGCCCCAGAAAATGCCGAAGATCAGCGTGTTCGCCGTCGAGAAGATGATGGCGGGCGGGAAGCCGAGCGCGTTGACGAAGAGCGTGAGCAGGAAGCTGAAGAGCACGGCCCAGGAGCCGAACGACTTGATGTAGAGCGCCGTCTCCTGGATGTCGCCGCGCGCGAGGAGCCCCGCGAGATGAGGCAGGAACGCAGGATTCGCGAGATGGATGATGAGGAAGAGGGCGGCGATGGCGAGCGCCGCCGCCGCCTTGACCATCCCCATGGATTTTTTTTGCCGGAGGTGCAATGAACATCGATCCTTTCAAGGAAACGCTGATTAAATGAGGTGCCCTGAATTTGCGTAGATGCGCTGTATCTCTCTAGGAGACAAACCGGAGGCGTAGCAGAGCTACGCTGAGGATTTGTCGACGACGAGAGGACAGTGCAGATGCGCAAAGGCAGGGTGCCGAATTAATCAGTGTTTCCTCAAGTGTTTGTTCCATTATATCATTTTTGGCATGGAGAATACATGAATTGTGTGGTAAAATAAAATAGATATGTTGTCATCAAGATGGGAGTCGAGGGCGTGAGGAGATTTGCTATCCGGCGGCGCGGCCGCCAGCAGCGGGCAGTGCTCTCAGGCGCGCTCGCCGCGCTGCCCGCAGGGCTCATGGCGGCGCTTGCCGCGGAGCTCGCGGCGGAGGCGGGGGCGTATTTCCCCGCGGTCTATGCGCTCACGTTGGCGCTCTGCCTCGCGGGGACGGCGCTTCTGGCGCGCCGCGGCCTGCCGCTGGTGCTCGCGCCGGATCTCGGCACGGCCTGCTGGCTCATCTATCTCATCGTGATCTCACACGGGGTGACGCTGCCGCTGCTCTACGCGTGTCTCGCGGCGGCGGCGGCGCTCGTCTGGCTTCTCCTGCGGTGCGGGGCGGCGGGGCGCGCGCTCTCGGCATTCCCGCCGTGCCTGCGCGCGGCGCTGCCGCTCTCTCTCGGCCTCCTGCTCTTCCTCTGGGGCGCGGAGCAGGGACGGCTCCTGCTCGCCTCGCCGCTGCATCTCGTCATGCTCGGCGATTTCGCCGATCCGCTTGCGTATTTCACGCTGCTCGGATTGCTCGCGCTGCTCGGCCTGCGGGCGCTGCGGCTGCCGCCGCTCGCCGCGGTGCTCGGCGCGTTCCTCGTGACGGCGCTGCTTTCGCTTGCGGAGGGGTTCTGGATCGTGCCGCCCGCGCCGTTTTATCTGCCGGAGGGTCTCGATCGTGCGGCGGGGCTCTTCCTGCGCGCGGGAGAGGGAGAGGCGGCGCTTGCGGGCGCGGCCGCGGCGTTTCCCTGGCTCGTCGCCGTGCTTCTGCTCACGTCGTGGGGGACGATCGCGGCGCTCTTTCCGCGCCTTGGCAGAGGGGATGGCGCTGCCTCTGGCGGTGTGTCCGCAGCATCAGAGAAGGCAGGGCTGCGCGGCGTCCTTGCCGCCCTGGCGGCGGTGAATGTGCTCGCGGCGCTCGCAGGTGTCCTGCCGCTCATGGCATCGCGCCTGTCCGCGCTCGCAGGCAGGGAGGGGGCGCGCCGTCCGCGCGCGTTTGCCTGCGGTGCCTGC
This sequence comes from Selenomonas bovis DSM 23594, assembly GCF_000381005.1. Taxonomy (GTDB): domain Bacteria; phylum Bacillota; class Negativicutes; order Selenomonadales; family Selenomonadaceae; genus Selenomonas_C; species Selenomonas_C bovis. The sequence goes on along the minus strand of NZ_KB908380.1, from coordinate 72,245 downwards.
GCGATCTTCGCGCTGCTGCTCTTCGCCGCGCCGCTCGCGCGGGAGCTCGTCTCGTTCCCCGCGGCGCTGGCGCTGCTTGCGCTCGCGGCGGGTCTCTCACTGCTGCGGCGCTCGCGCCTGCCGCGTCTGCGCCTGGTAGAGGAGCGTGCGGCAGTGCTCTCACTCGTCCTCATCGTGCCGCTCACCTATGACATCGCGCTCGGCCTCTCGTTGTCGCTCATCGCGTATGTGCTGCTGCGCCAGCTGGCGCGCCGCCCTGTGCCGTTTGCCACGCGCGGGCTCGCCGCTCTTTTCGTGCTGCTCGCTGTTTTCGCCGCCTGGATTTTTTGAGGAATCACTGATTGTTTGGAATACGGATCAAAGGAGAGATTGCTTTATGAAGTTTCTTGCGTTGTCTTCTCGGACGTTCCTGCTGACTGCGCTCACGGGTGCATTTGTATTTTCGCTTCCCTCTGGAGGGATGGTGTCCGCATCGCATCGCTTGCAGACACCTGAGCCGCAGGTGGAAACGAAAGTGGAAATGCCGCGGGTGGAAGAGAAGCTGGAAATGCCGCGGGAGGGACGCGAAGTGCGCAGGCCTTCCGGCGTGCAGCGGGAAATCCGGCCGGCTTCTGAGGGATCGACGCGCGTCGTGCCGCGCTCCCTGCGCGAGCGTGTGCAGGAGATCCTCGCGCCTGCGCCGCAGCCGGATCCGCAGGCGTTGCCGCTGACGCCGTTCCCGGTGCCCAAGACGGTCTCCAATTATGACGACTCCATCATCGGCACGCCGCTCGCGAGTCAGGAACAGTGCGTGCGCTACCTGCTCCGCTACAATCCGACGCCGGATATCTCCGTGACACCGCAGCAGCTCGTTTCCTATTATTATCAGGAAGGGGAGCGCGAGGGCATCCGGCCTGACGTCGCGTTCGCGCAGGCGCTCAAGGAGACGGGGTTCTTCCGCTACGGCGGCACAGTGACGCCGGATCAGAACAACTACTGTGGGCTCGGCACGACGAGCACGACGGTGAAGGGCGCGTATTTCGCGAGCTCCGAGCTCGGCGTGCGCGCGCATATCCAGCACCTGCTCGCCTACGCCTCGACGCGCCAGCCGCTCGAGCCGGTCGTCGATCCGCGCTACGACCTCGTGCGCTCCGTCTACGGAGAGAGCACGCTCACGCGCTGGGAGGATCTCAACGGCCGCTGGGCCGTGCCGGGGACGACCTACGGGCAGAGCATCCTCTCGATGTTCCGCGCGATCCTGAATGAGTGATGTACGCTGCGCCTCCGGCGGGGGCGGCAGATGATGATAGAAGACAGTGACAGCGGAGCTGCCGGTGCATGCGGCGGTTCCGACTGACAAGAGATATGAAAGGGATGAAAGTCGAAAGATGATTACTACGAACAACCTGAGCCTCCAGTTCGGCAAGCGTGTGCTCTACAAGGATGTCAACCTCAAGTTCACGCCGGGCAACTGCTACGGCATCATCGGCGCGAACGGCGCCGGCAAGTCCACGTTCTTGCGCCTGCTCTCCGGCGAGCTCGAGCCGACGGGCGGCATGGTGGAGGTCACGCCGGGCGAGCGCCTCGCGGTTCTCAAGCAGGATCACTACGCGTTCGACCAGTATCAGGTGCTGCGCACGGTCATGATGGGCTATCCGCGCCTCGTCGAGGTCATGGATGAGAAGGACGCGCTCTACGCGAAGCCGGATTTCTCCGAGGAGGACGGCATGAAGGCCTCGGAGCTCGAGGCGGAGTTCGCGGAGATGAACGGCTGGGACGCGGAGTCTGACGCCGCGCGCCTCCTCAACGGCCTCGGCATCACGGAGGACAAGCACGAGCTCATGATGTCCGAGCTCACGGCCAAGGAAAAGGTGCGCGTGCTGCTCGCGCAGGCGCTCTTCGGCAACCCCGACATCCTGCTGCTCGACGAGCCGACGAACCATCTCGACGTGGCGTCCATCAACTGGCTCGAGGACTTCCTCGCGGACTTCCCGAACACGGTCATCGTCGTCTCGCATGACCGCCATTTCCTCAACCAAGTCTGCACCTACATCTGCGACGTAGACTATGGCGAGATCAAGCTCTACGCGGGCAACTATGATTTCTGGTATCAGTCGAGCCAGCTCGCGCTGCAGCTGCAGAAGGAGCAGAACAAGAAGGCCGAGGAGAAGATCAAGGAGCTGCAGACCTTCATCGCGCGCTTCGCCGCGAACGCCGCGAAGTCCAAGCAGGCGACGAGCCGCAAGAAGCTCCTCGAGAAGATCAAGGTCGAGGACATCAAGCCCTCCTCGCGCCGCTATCCCTACATCGCGTTCACGCCGGACCGCGAGGCGGGCGACCAGCTCCTGCAGGTGGAAGGCATCTCGAAGACCGTCGACGGCGAGCAGGTGCTGAAGAACGTGAGCTTCACCCTGAGGAAAGGCGACAAGGTCGCATTCGTCGGTCCGAACACGCTCGGCAAGACGATGCTCTTCAAGATCCTCATGGGCGAGGAGGAGCCGGACGAGGGTTCGTTCAAATGGGGCGTCACGACGACGCAGGCCTACCTGCCGTCTGATAACAGCAGCTATTTCGACGGCGTGGAGCTCAACCTCGTCGACTGGCTGCGCCAGTACTCGAAGGACCCGGACGAGACGTTCGTGCGCGGCTTCCTCGGGCGCATGCTCTTTTCCGGCGAGGAGAGCCAGAAGCAGGCGAACGTCCTATCAGGCGGCGAGCGCGTGCGCTGCATGCTCTCGCGCATGATGCTCTCAGGCGCGAACGTGCTGCTACTCGACGAGCCGACGAACCACCTCGACCTCGAGTCCATCACGGCGCTCAACAACGGGCTCATCGCGTTCAAGGGCACGGCGCTCTTCGCCTCGCATGACCATGAGTTCGTGCAGACTATCGCGAACCGCATCATCGACATCACGCCGGATGGCGTGGTCGACCGCGTGACGACGTACGATGATTTCCTCGCGAACGAGACCGTGCAGCAGCAGATCGCGGAGAAATACAAAAAAGCGTGAGGTGACGCGCGCAGACGGCCAGATAAAGGAATGGGATGCCGATGCTGGGAAAGATTTTCCCCGAACTGAATAAGGAGCGGAAGAAGGACATCGGCTCGGCCGTGCGCCTCAAGGAGATGGTCGCTGTCCTGCGCAAGTACGACGTCGTGCGCGGCATGACGCCGGAGAAGCTCCGCCACATTCTCGAGGACCTCGGGCCGACGTTCGTCAAGCTCGGACAGGTCATGAGCATGCGGCCGGACTTCCTGCCGCAGGAGTACTGCGACGAGCTCATGAAGCTGCAGAATGGCGCAAAGCCTCTGCCGTTTTCGACCATTCTCGAGGTCATCGAGCAGGAGTACAGCCGCCGCTGGAACAAGGTCTTTGCCTCCATTGACGAAGAAGTGCTCGGCTCAGCGTCTATCGCGCAGGTGCACCGCGCCGTGCTCACGACGGGGGAACGCGTCGTCGTGAAGGTGCAGCGGCCGGGCATCTACAAGATCATGGCGCGCGACATGGTGCTCCTGAGGCGCGCCGCGCGTCTCGTGCGCGTCGTGAGCCACTCGCAGGATGTCATCGACTTCGATATGGTGCTCGAGGAGATGTGGGGCATCGCCAAGCAGGAGATGGATTTCCTCATCGAGGCCGACCACATCGAGGAGTTCCGCCATCTGAACCAGGATGAGGCATTCGTGACCTGCCCCAATGTCTACCGCAATCTCACGACGCAGCACATCCTCGTCATGGAGTATGTCGATGGCGTGCGCATCGACGATTTCGATGGGCTGCGGGCGCGCGGCGTCGATATCACGCTGCTCGGGCGCAGGCTCGGCGAGAACTATGTCAAGCAGATCATCGAGGACGGCTATTTCCATGCCGATCCGCACCCCGGAAATATCTGGGTGCGCGGCGGCAGGATCGTCTGGCTCGACCTCGGCATGATGGGCCGTCTGAGCAACCGCGACCGCACGGCCATCCGCAAGGCGGTCATCGCGCTCGCGAACCACGATACCTTTGAGATGAAGACCGCGGTGCTCGCGCTCGGCGTGCCGCGCGGCCACATCAACCACACGGCGCTCTACCAGGACATCGACGCGCTCATGGCGCAGTACAGCACGCTCGATTTCCGCGACCTCAAGATGGGCGTGCTCACACGGCAGATCATGAACATCCTGCGCGTGCACCACATCGCCTGCCCGCAGGGGCTTTCGATGTTCGCGCGCGGCATCCTGACCATCGAGGGCGTCATGCGCCTCGTCTGCCCGAAGGTCAGCTTCGTCGAGATTTTCGCGAAGAGCCTGCAGCTCAATTTCAAGAAGAATTTCGATTGGCGCGACGAGCTTTCCAAGGCGAAGCGCGAGAGCTATCTGCTCATGCGCAAGTCGATGGCGCTGCCGGAGCAGATTTCAGATATCCTCAAGATGACGATGAGCGGTCAGACGAAGGTCAATCTCGATCTCACGGGATCGGAGGAGCCGCTGCGCCATGTCGACAAGATGGTCAACCGCGTCATCGTCGCCGTGCTCTGCGCAGCGCTGCTCCTGGGCTCAAGCACCATCTGCACGACGAATATGACGCCGAAGATCATGGAGATCCCGCTGCTCGGCTTCGTTGGCTATCTCATCGCCTTCGTGCTGAGCATCCGGCTCATCTGGGATATTCACAAAGGAAGATAGGAGAGATGCGACATGCGCGGAGTCCGCGGAGCCATCACGGTAGAGGAAGACAGGAAAGAAGCGATATGGAGCGCCGCTGCGACACTCGTCGAGACGATGCTCAGGGAGAACGGCATCGCGCCGGAGACCATCGGCGCCGCTATCTTCAGTGCGACGGAGGATCTCGTGAGCGCGTTCCCCTCCGCGGGCGTGCGCGCGCGTGTGGCCGGCTTTGACGCTGTGCCGCTTTTCGACGCGCGGCAGCTTGCGATCGAGGGGAGTCTCCCGCACTGCATCCGCGTGCTGCTGCTCGTCGATACGGAAAAAGGCCAGAAGGACATCCGCCACATCTACCTTGGCGGCGCCGCAAAGCTGCGGCCGGATCTCGCAGGCGCGTGAGCGCACGCTGCGGGCGCGTTGGGAACGCTGCCGGAAAGGGAGCTCCGGTGAAGCCCCGCTGCCTGAGATATGGCGAGGTTCAGCGCGTCTTGAATTTCCGCTATACTTTTTCACCCGGCTCATGTATGATAAGAAAGTAGAGTATTTCTGTATTCAGTAAGGGGCGATTTTCTTGAGTAACATTGATACGACCTGTGTGAACGCCATCCGCGTGCTCGCGGCGGATGCCATCCAGAAGGCCAACTCCGGTCATCCGGGACTGCCGCTCGGCAGTGCGCCGATGGCCTACGAGCTTTGGGCGAACCACATGAACCACAACCCGAAGGATCCGAAATGGGAGAACCGCGACCGGTTCATCCTGTCCGGCGGCCACGGCTCGACGCTCCTCTATTCGCTGCTCCATTTCTACGGCTACGGGCTCACGATGGAGGATATGAAGCAGTTCCGCCAGGACGGCTCGCTGACGCCGGGCCATCCTGAGTACGGCCACACGGTCGGCGTCGAGGCGACGACAGGGCCGCTGGGCGCCGGCATGGGCATGGCGGTCGGCATGGCGATGGCGGAGGCGCATCTCGCGGCTGTATTCAACAAGCCGGGCTATGAGATCGTCGACCACTACACGTTCGCGCTCGGCGGCGACGGCTGCATGATGGAGGGCATCTCCTCCGAGGCGTTCTCGCTCGCGGGCACACTCGGCCTCTCGAAGCTCATCATCCTCTACGACTCCAACAACATCTCCATCGAGGGCGATACGGACATCGCATTCCGCGAGGATGTGCAGGCGCGCATGCGTGCGTTCGGCTTCCAGACGATCACGGTCGAGGACGGCAACGACCTCGCAGCCATCGGCAAGGCCATCGAGGAGGCCAAGGCTGACAAGGAGCATCCGTCGTTCATCACGGTCAAGACACAGATCGGCTACGGCTGCCCCGCGAAGCAGGGCAAGGCCAGCGCGCACGGCGAACCGCTCGGCGAGGAGAACGTCAAGGCACTCAAAGAGAACCTCGGCTGGCCGGAGCCTGACACCTCGTTCCATATTCCGCAGGAGGTCTATGACCATTATGCGGAGCTTGCGAAAAAAGGCGCGACTGCAGAGACGGCATGGGAGAAACTCTTTGCGGATTACTGCGCGAAGTTCCCCGAGCAGAAGAAGCTCTGGGATGCGTTCCATGCGCCGGTGGATGCCGCAGCACTCGACCGGGACGAAAAGTTCTGGGCGAAGGCGGAGAAACCCATCGCGACGCGCGCGGCCTCTGGCAACGTGCTCCAGTACATCAAGGATCTCGTGCCGCAGCTCATCGGCGGCAGCGCAGATCTCGCGCCGTCGAACAAGACGGAGATGAAGGGCGAGGGCGACTTCAGCAAGGAGAACTACGCGGGCCGCAACCTCCATTTCGGCGTGCGAGAGCTCGCGATGGCGGCGATTGCGAACGGCATCGCGCTGCACGGCGGCCTGCGCCCCTACGTCGCGACGTTCTTCGTCTTCTCCGACTACATGAAGCCGATGGTCCGTCTCGCGGCGCTCATGAAGATCCCGACGACGTACGTGCTCACGCATGACAGCATCGGCGTAGGCGAGGATGGCCCGACGCACGAGCCGGTCGAGCAGCTCGCCATGTGGCGCGCACTGCCGAACGTCAACGTCTTCCGTCCGGCGGATGTCACGGAGACGGAGGCCGGCTGGTACCTCGCGCTCACGAGCAAGGAGACGCCGACGCTCCTCGTGCTCACGCGTCAGGGACTGCCGCAGCTCGCTGGTTCCTCGAAGGAGGCACTCAAGGGCGCGTACATCGTTTCCGAGGCGAAGGACAAGGACAATCTCGAAGGCATCCTCATCGCCACGGGCTCAGAGGTTGCGCTCGCCATCGAGGCTCAGGCGGAGCTTGCGGCGCAGGGCCGCTCCATCCGCGTTGTCTCGATGCCGTGCATGGATCTCTTCGCTAAGCAGAGCGATGCCTACAAAGAGAGCATCCTGCCGAGCGATGTCCGCGCGCGTGTAGCGGTCGAGGCGGCCATGCCGTTCGGCTGGGGCGACTACGTCGGTCTCGACGGTGCGACCGTCGCAATGCCGGGCTTCGGTGCTTCGGCGCCGGGCGGCGTGCTCTTCAAGAAATTCGGCTTCACGAAGGAGCACGTCGTCGAGACGATGCTCCGTGTGTTGGCAAAAGTGAAATAAAGTTAGATGGCATATCTTTCTCTCGCGGAGAAGGGGGCTGTCCTGCAAAACGGTCCGATGCAGAGGCATCGGGCCGTTTTGTCATACTGAGCAGAAGGATTGACGACAGTGCGATGATGTGGCAGGGAAAAAGATAGCGGAAAGAGAAGAGGGAATTTCGTAAAATATGTGCATGATCAAAGTCGAAATGTCTTTCCTGTATGGATAAAATACTTGATGTCAATGGAGAAATAGAAAAAGAAACGCTAGACAGCGTGTATTTAGAAAAACTTGATAAATTAAGTGTTGACATTGTTTTTTGCCGATGATAGTATGTAGAAGTGCCTGACAGGAGAGCACGACTTCAGGACGAGGGAGTGAAGGAAATGGCACTGGAGCATTTGAAGGATGCCGCGCGTGTCATCGGACTCAAGCAGGTCAGGAAGGCCGTGCAGGGCGGTAGAGCCGCTGCTGTATTCCTCGCGGACGATGCAGATGCGCGCATCACGGCGCCGCTTGCCGAGCTTTGCGAGGCGCAGGATGTCCCTGTGGAACGCGTCGCTTCCATGGCGGAACTCGGCAAAGCCTGCGGCATCGACGTGGGAGCTGCGGCGGTAGCGCTCACGCAGGAATCTCGTTAGAAACTTGCGGTATTGCCGTGAGTTTTCATAAATAATAAATTCTAAAATGAAGGAAGGAGGTGCATGTATGCCTACTATCAACCAGTTAGTCCGTAAAAGCAGAAAGAGCATGCAGGAGAAATCCACAGCACCAGCACTGAAAAATTGCCCGCAGAAGCGCGGCGTTTGCACGCGTGTCTACACGACGACGCCGAAGAAACCAAACTCTGCACTGCGTAAGGTCGCTCGTGTTCGTCTGACGAACAGCATCGAGGTGACTGCATACATTCCTGGCATTGGTCATAATCTCCAGGAGCATAGTGTTGTTCTGATCCGCGGCGGTCGTGTCAAGGACCTCCCGGGTGTCCGCTACCACATCATCCGTGGTTCGCTCGATACGGCAGGCGTTCAGGATCGCGGCCAGGCCCGCTCCAAGTACGGCGCCAAGAAAGCGAAAGCAAAGAAAAAATAACACCAGCTCGCGAGAGACTATGAGAAGGAGGTAAAACAATGCCAAGAAAAGGTTCCGTACCGAAGCGTGACGTACTGCCGGATCCGGTGTACCACAACAAGACGGTTACGAAATTCATCAACAAAGTGATGCTCTCCGGCAAGAAGAGCGTTGCCGAGCGCGTCGTCTACGATGCTTTCGAGACGATTCGCGCGAAGACGGGCAAGGATCCGCTCGAGGTTTTCGAGACGGCTCTGAAGAACGTCATGCCGGTTCTCGAGGTTCGCGCACGCCGCGTCGGCGGTGCAAACTACCAGGTGCCGGTCGAGGTTCGTCCGGACCGCCGCATGACGCTCGGCATCCGCTGGCTCGTCGGCTATGCGCGCCTGCGCGGCGAAAAGACCATGGAAGAGCGCCTCTCCGGCGAGCTCATGGACGCAGCCAATAACACGGGCGCAGCAATCAAGAAGAAGGAAGATACGCATAAGATGGCAGAGGCCAACAAGGCATTTGCACATTATCGCTGGTAATCTTTTCTACTATATAAGATAAGGAGCGATAGTAAAAGTGGCAAGAGAGTATTCCCTTGAGAAAACGCGTAATATCGGTATCATGGCTCACATCGATGCCGGTAAGACGACGACTACTGAGCGTATCCTCTTCTACACGGGTGTCAACCACAAGATTGGTGAGGTTCATGATGGTGCGGCTACGATGGACTGGATGGTCCAGGAGCAGGAGCGCGGCATCACGATCACGTCGGCTGCGACGACCTGCCATTGGAAGGACCATCGTATCAACATCATTGATACGCCGGGCCATGTGGACTTTACGGTAGAAGTTGAGCGCTCCCTGCGCGTCCTCGATGGCGCTGTGACAGTTCTGACTGCCCGCGGCGGTGTCGAGCCTCAGACGGAGACCGTATGGCGCCAGGCTGAGAAATACAACGTTCCGCGTATGGCGTATGTCAACAAGATGGACATCACCGGCGCAGATTTTTACAACGTCGTCAAGATGATGCATGAGCGCCTCCAGGCGAACGCGGTTCCCATCCAGTTGCCGATCGGCGCTGAGGATACGTTCAAGGGCATCATCGATCTCATCAAGATGGAAGCCATCGTCTATGAGGACGATCTCGGCAAGGTCGAGGATGAGGTCGCTATCCCTGACGACATGAAGGATCAGGCGGAGGAGTATCGCGAGAAGCTGCTCGAGGCCTGCTCCGAACAGGACGACGAGTTCATGGAGAAGTACCTCGGCGGCGAGGAGATCACCGAGGATGACATCAAAAAGGTCATCCGCAAGGCGACGGTCACCTGCCAGATGGTTCCCGTGACCTGCGGCACGTCCTACCGCAACAAGGGCGTGCAGCCCCTGCTCGACGCCATCGTCGACTTCATGCCGGCACCGACGGATATCCCGCCGATCGCTGGTGTCGATCCTGAGACGGGCGAGGAGGATCACCGTCCTTCGAGCGATGATGAGCCGTTCGCGGCACTCGCGTTCAAGATCATGACGGATCCGTTCGTCGGCAAGCTCGCGTTCTTCCGCGTCTACTCCGGTACGCTCGACGCTGGCTCCTACGTCTACAACTCGACGAAGGGCAAGAAAGAGCGCATCGGCCGTATCCTGCAGATGCACGCAAACCACCGCAAGGAAATCGAGAAGGTCTACAGCGGCGACATTGCCGCGGCTGTCGGCCTCAAGGATACGACGACAGGCGACACGCTCTGCGATGAAGAGCATCCGATCATCCTCGAGTCGATGGAGTTCCCGGATCCGGTTATCTCCGTCGCTGTCGAGCCGGCAACGAAGAACGACCAGCAGAAGATGGGCGTCGCGTTGCAGAAGCTCGCAGAAGAGGATCCGACGTTCCGCGTCCGCACGGACGAGGAGACGGGCCAGACGATCATCTCCGGCATGGGCGAGCTTCATCTGCAGATCATCGTCGACCGCATGCTGCGTGAGTTCCACGTAGACTGCAAGGTCGGTGAGCCGCAGGTCGCTTACCGCGAGACGATCCGCAAGACCGTCGAGGCGGAAGGCAAGTTCGTCCGCCAGTCCGGCGGTCACGGCCAGTACGGTCACTGCTGGCTCAAGCTCGAGCCGCAGGAGCCGGGCGAGGGCTTCGCTTTCGAGAACAAGGTCGTCGGCGGTGCCATTCCGAAAGAATTCATCAAGCCGGTCGAGGACGGTGTCCGTCAGGCCATGGAGTCCGGTGTTGTCGCTGGTTATCCGATGGTCGACATCAAGGCAACGGTCTTCGATGGTTCCTTCCACGAGGTCGACTCCTCGGAGGCAGCCTTCAAGGTGGCAGGTTCCATGGCATTCAAGAATGGTGCAGAAAAGGCAAATCCGGTTCTTCTCGAGCCGTATGTCAAAGTCGAAGTCACGGTTCCGGAGGAGTACATGGGCGACGTCATCGGCGACCTCAACTCCCGCCGCGGCCGCATCGAGGGCATGGAAGCACGCAATGGCGCTCAGGTCATCAACGGCTTTGTTCCGCTCTCCGAGATGTTCGGCTATTCGACGGATTTGCGTTCCAAGACTCAGGGCCGAGGGAACTACAGCATGGAAGTTGCATACTATGATGAAGTTCCTAAGAATATTGCCGATCAGATTGTTGCCAAGAACAAAGGCGAATAAGGGAGGAAAACACAACAATGGCTAAAGAAAAGTTTGAGAGAACCAAACCGCATGTCAACATCGGTACGATTGGTCACGTCGACCACGGCAAGACGACGCTGACGGCTGCGATCACGAAAGTTCTTTCCCAGACGGAAGGCTGCAAGGCTTCCTTCGAGGATTACGCTGATATCGATAAGGCTCCGGAGGAGCGCGAGCGCGGTATCACGATCAACACGGCTCACGTTGAGTACGAGACGAAGAAGCGTCACTATGCGCACGTCGACTGCCCGGGCCATGCTGACTATGTCAAGAACATGATCACCGGCGCTGCTCAGATGGATGGCGCGATCCTCGTCGTCTCCGCTGCAGATGGCCCGATGCCGCAGACGCGTGAGCACATCCTGCTCGCTCGCCAGGTCGGTGTGCCGGCAATCGTTGTCTTCCTCAACAAGGTCGACCAGGTCGACGATCCCGAGCTCCTCGAGCTCGTCGAGATGGAAGTCCGCGAGCTTCTCTCGAGCTATGACTTCCCGGGCGATGACATTCCGGTCGTCGCCGGCTCCGCTCTCAAAGCCCTCGAAGGCGATGCTGAGCAGCAGAAGAAGATCCTCGAGCTCATGGACGCTGTCGATGAGTACATCCCGACGCCGGAGCGCGACACGGACAAGCCGTTCCTCATGCCGGTCGAGGATGTCTTCACGATCACGGGCCGCGGCACGGTCGCAACGGGCCGTGTTGAGCGTGGTGAGCTGAAGCTCAACGACACGGTTGAAATCGTCGGCCTCCAGGATGAGCCGAAGCAGACGGTTGTCACGGGCATCGAGATGTTCCGCAAGATGCTCGACACGGCAGTCGCTGGCGATAACATCGGTGCGCTGCTCCGCGGTATCGACCGCAAGGAGATCGAGCGTGGCCAGGTTCTCGCAAAGCCGGGCACGATTCATCCGCACACGAAGTTCAAGGCTCAGGTCTACGTCCTCACGAAAGAAGAGGGTGGCCGTCATACGCCGTTCTTCTCCAACTATCGTCCGCAGTTCTACTTCCGCACGACGGACGTCACGGGCGTCATCAAACTGCCGGAGGGCACGGAGATGGTTATGCCTGGCGATAACGTCGAGATGGAAGTCGAGCTCATCACGCCAATCGCTATCGAGAAGGGCCTCCGCTTCGCTATCCGCGAGGGTGGCCACACGGTTGGCGCTGGTCGTGTCACGGAGATCGAAGGCTAATCCAATCTAAAAAGTATCCTTTAGGTAAGAGCGGCGCTCGCGTCGCTCTTATTTCAAGGGTATTTTTCAATAATACCCCCCATGCGATGACGTGGCAGATGGCTCGGCCTGACCGAGGGAACTGCTACGGAGAAATGTTTGGGCCAAGAGTCTGGACGATAAGGAGGAAAATGAATTGTCGAAGAATCAGAAAATCAGAATCCGTTTGAAGGCTTATGACCACAAAGCCCTCGACCAGAGTGCAGTGAAGATTGTTGACACTGCAAAGAAGACGGGTGCCATGGTATCCGGTCCGATTCCTCTCCCGACGGAAAAGAACATCTACACGATTCTGCGCTCCCCGCATGTCAACAAGGACAGCCGTGAGCAGTTCGAGATGCGCACGCACAAGCGCCTCATCGACATCCTGCAGCCGACGAACAAGACGGTGGATGCACTCATGCGCCTTGACCTGCCGGCAGGCGTGGACATCGAAATCAAACTCTGATCCGAGGAGGTGGAATGAATGTCAAAAGCTATTTTAGGTAGAAAACTTGGTATGACCCAGATCTTCACGGAGGAAGGCAAAGTCGTTCCCGTTACGGTCGTCGAGTCCGGCAACAACGTCGTGCTCCAGAACAAGACGGTGGAAAACGATGGCTACAACGCCGTCCAGCTTGGCTTCGGTGAAGTGAAGGAAAAGAATGTAAACAAGCCGCAGAAAGGTCATTTCGCGAAAGCGGGCGTCAGCCCTGTGAAATTCATCCGTGAAATGAGACTCGCGGATGCTTCGGAATACAAGGTCGGGGACAGCCTCGGCGTTGATATATTTGCTGCTGGAGAGCTCGTTGATGTTGTCGGTACTTCCAAGGGCAAAGGCTTTGCCGGCGGTATCAAGCGTCACAACTTCGCTCGCGGCCCCATGGGCCACGGCTCCAAATCCCATCGTGAGCCCGGTTCCACGGGTGCGATGATCTCCGGTCCTGGCGGACGCGTCCTCAAGGGCAAGAAACTGCCGGGCCGCATGGGTGGCGAGCGCGTTACGGTGCAGCGCCTCACGGTCGTCCGTGTCGATGCTGACCGCAACCTCATCCTCATCAAGGGTGCCATCCCGGGGCCGAAGAAGGGCTTCGTCGTGATCAAAGACACCGTAAAGCCTGGCAAGCAGGCGAAAAACTAATTTGGAAGGAGGATAACCAACATTATGGCTACAGTAGCAGTTTTTGACATCGCGAACAACAAGGTTGGCGATATTGAGTTGAATGAAAGCATCTTCGGCGTTGAGATGAACGCAGGTCTTCTCCACCAGGCCGTTTTGATGCAGCTCGCTGCCCAGCGTCTCGGCACGCATGCAACGAAGACGCGCGGTTTCGTCCGCGGCGGCGGCCGCAAGCCCTGGAAGCAGAAGGGCACGGGCCGCGCACGCAGCGGCTCGACGCGTTCCCCGCTGTGGGTCGGCGGCGGCACGGTCTTCGGACCGCATCCGCGCAAGTATGCGTTCAGCATGCCGCGCAAGCAGCGTCGCCTCGCCATCAAGTGCGCGCTCTCTGACAAGGTCAAGAGCGGCGACTTCATCGTCCTCGACAGCCTCGCATTCGACGCGCCGAAGACGAAGCAGGTCGTCAAGCTCCTCGGCGATTTCGGTATTGATGCAAAGGCTCTCTTCATCACGGCTGATGAGGCTGAGAACGTTGAGAAGTCCGCACGCAACATTCAGGGTGTGAAAGCCATCAACACGAATGGACTCAACGTGTTCGATATCCTCAATTCGGACAAGCTGTTCATTACGAAGGATGCCATCACCCGCATCGAGGAGGTATTCGCATAATGGAAGCACGTGATATCCTTATCCGTCCGCTCATCACGGAGCGCACGACGCAGCTCATGGCCGAAGGCAAATACGTCTTCGTTGTTGCGAAAGCAGCCAACAAGATCGAGATCGCCAAGGCGGTTGCGGAAGTCTTCAACGTGAAGGTGGACAAGGTCAATACGGTCAACGTACTTGGCAAAACGAAACGCATGGGCCGCACGTCCGGTAAGCGCCCTGACTATAAAAAGGCCATCGTGAAGCTCGCTGCTGGCGAAAGCATCGAGTTCTTCAAGGCTTAAAACAAGAAAAGGAGGTTAAACAAGTGGCAGTAAAGAGCTTCAAACCATATTCTGCAGGCCGTCGTTTCATGACGGTGGCATCGTTCGACGAGATCACCGCTGACAAGCCTGAAAAGTCCCTGACGGAGCGCCTGATGAAAAAGGGCGGCCGTAACCAGCAGGGCCGTCTGACCGTCCGCCACCAGGGCGGCGGTCACAAGCGCCTCTATCGCGTGATCGACTTCAAGCGCACGAAGGACGGCATCCCCGCCCGCGTCGCGACGATCGAGTACGATCCGAACCGCAGCGCGCGCATCGCGCTCCTCAACTATGTCGATGGCGAGAAACGCTATATCCTCGCGCCGAACGGCCTCAAGGTCGGCGACATGGTCGAGTCCGGCGAGCAGGCTGACATCAAGGTCGGCAACGCGCTCCCGCTCAAAGATATTCCCGTTGGTACGATGGTGCACAATGTCGAGCTCAAGATCGGCAAGGGTGCCCAGCTCGCACGCAGCGCAGGCGCTTCCGCACAGCTCATGGCTAAGGAAGGCAGCTACGCACTCCTCCGTCTCCCGTCCGGCGAGCTCCGCAAGGTGCATGTGAATTGCCGCGCAACGATCGGTGAGGTCGGCAACCTCGAGCATGAGAACATCACGCTCGGTAAGGCAGGCCGCAACCGCTGGCTCGGCGTCCGCCCGGAGAACCGCGGCGTCGCGATGAACCCGAACGACCATCCGCACGGCGGCGGCGAGGGCCGCTCCCCTGTCGGTCGCAAGCACCCTGTTACGAAGTGGGGCAAATGCGCTATGGGCGCCAAGACGCGCCGCAAGAAGGCATCCGACAAGCTCATCGTCAGAGGCCGTACGAAATAATGAGAGACAGCGGGCAGCCGCGTGAAGCTGCCTGACGGAAGGAGGATACATCTTGTCAAGATCGATTAAGAAGGGACCTTTCGTTGCAGAGAGCCTCATGAAGAAAATCACGGCACTCAACGAAGCTAACGATAAAAAAGTGGTGAAGACCTGGTCCAGAAGCTCCACGATTTTCCCGGACTTCGTCGGCCACACCATCGCCGTCCATGACGGCCGCAAGCATGTCCCCGTCTACATCACGGAAGACATGGTCGGCCACAAGCTCGGCGAGTTCGCACCGACGCGCACGTTCAAGGGGCACGGCGGCGAAGAGAGAAAGACCGCGCTCAAGTAATTTTGCGAAAGGAGAATCTTTGTGGAAACAAGAGCAGTTGCTAAATACATTCGCATCACTCCGCGCAAAGTTCGCATTGTCCTGGATCTCATCCGAGGCAAGAACGTGGCAGAGGCATTTGCGATTCTGAAGTTCACGCCGAAAGCCGGCGCGGACGTTGTAGAGAAAGTCCTGCGCTCCGCAGTCGCGAACGCAGAGAACAACTTTGACATGGACGCTGACAAGCTCTTCGTCAAGACGGCATACGCCGATCAGGGCCCGACGCTCAAGCGCATCCATCCGCGTTCCCGTGGACAGGCGTTCAAGATCCTGAAGCGCACGTCCCATGTCACCATCGTCGTAGACGAGAAGAACTGAGAAGGAGGGAAACGGTTTGGGTCAGAAAGTTAATCCGCATGGTATTCGCCTGGGCATCGTCAAGACCTGGGATGCCAAGTGGTATGCTGATAAAGATTTCGCAGAGAACCTGCATGAAGATATTAAGATCCGTGACTATCTGAAGCAGAGCCTTCAGGCAGCCGGCGTTTCGAGGATTGAGACGGAGCGCAGCAAGAACCGTCTCAAGATCACGATCCACACGGCAAAGCCGGGCATGGTCATCGGCCGCGGCGGCTCGGGCATCGAGCAGATCAAGGAAGGCCTCAAGGGCTACACGCAGAAGCGCGTCGACATCAACATCGCCGAGATCAAGCAGCCGGATATGGATGCCACGCTCGTCGCTGAGAACATCGCACAGCAGCTCGAGCGCCGCATCGCGTTCCGCCGCGCAATGAAGCAGGCCGTCGGCCGCACGATGCGCCTCGGTGCCAAGGGCATCAAGGTCGCGCTCGCAGGCCGTCTCGGCGGTGCCGAGATTGCTCGTAAGGAAGCCTATCGCGAGGGCAGCATCCCCCTGCACACGCTCCGCGCCGACATCGACTACGGCACGGCTGAGGCACATACGACGTATGGCCGCATCGGCGTGAAGGTCTGGATCTTCAAGGGCGAGGTTCTTCCGGAAAGAAAGCAGCGCAAGGCTGTAGCTGAAGGGAGCGAAGCTTAATGTTATTACCAAAGAGAGTCAAATACCGCAAGCAGTTCCGCGGCCGCATGAAGGGCAAGGCCCATCGCGGCAACACCGTAAGCCACGGCCAGTATGGTCTCGTCGCTCTTGAACCCGCATGGATCACGAACCGCCAGATCGAGGCAGCTCGTATCGCCATGACGCGTTACATCAAGCGCGGCGGCCAGGTCTGGATCAAGATCTTCCCGGACAAGCCGGTCACGGCGAAGCCGGCAGAGACGCGCATGGGTTCCGGTAAAGGTTCGCCTGAGTACTGGGTCTGCGTCGTCAAGCCGGGCCGCGTCCTCTTCGAGATGGACGGCGTTTCCAAGGAAATCGCACAGGAAGCTATGCGCCTCGCTGGCCACAAGCTCCCGATCAAGACGAAATTTGTCGAGAAAGAAAATCATGCAGAGGGCGGTGAAGTAAATGAAGGCTAAGGAAATTCGCGATCTGAGCGCTGAGGAGCTTAACCAGAAACTTGCTTCGCTCAAAGAAGAGCTTTTCGGCCTCCGCTTCCAGCTTGCTACGGGCCAGCTCGAGAACCCGATGCGTATCAAGGACGTCAAGAAGACGATTGCCCGCATCAAGACAATCCAGCGCGAGAACGAGATGAAGGCTTGATTCAGGCTACGATATGCAAAAGGAAGGAGGCTCTCGAATGAGCGAAAGAAACGTACGCAAGACAAAGGTTGGCAAGGTTGTCAGCGACAAGATGGACAAGACGGTGGTCGTGGCTGTCGAGGAACTCGAGCAGCACAAGCTCTACAAGAAGGCCATCAAGACCACGGTGAAGTTCAAGGCTCACGACGAGAACAACGAGGCGCATGAGGGCGACAAGGTCTCCATCATGGAGACGCGTCCGCTTTCCAAGGACAAGCGCTGGAGAGTTGTCGAAGTCATCGAGCGTGCAAAATAAACCCCAAAACTTGAAGAAGGAGGTCAAACAATGATCCAACAGCAAACTATCCTGCAGGTTGGTGACAACACCGGCGCGAAAGAAATCATGTGCGTCCGCGTGCTTGGCGGCTCCTACCGCAAGTATGCCAACATCGGTGATATCATCGTCGCTGCAGTCAAATCCGCAGCACCTGGCGGCACGGTGAAGAAGGGCGACGTCGTCAAGGCGGTCGTCGTCCGCAGCGTCAAGGGGCTGCGCCGCAGCGATGGCTCTTACATCCGCTTCGATGAGAACGCGGCTGTCCTCATCAAGGACGACAAGACGCCGAGAGGTACGCGTATTTTTGGCCCGGTGGCGAGAGAGCTCCGCGATAAGGACTTCATGAAGATCGTCTCCCTGGCTCCTGAAGTTCTTTGATTGTGAGGAGGTGCTATTTTGTCACTCGTTAAACTGAACGTGAAGAAGGGCGATACGGTCGTCGTATTGTCCGGCAAAGATAAAGGCAAGCAGGGCAAGGTCGTGACGGCCATGCCGAAGAAGGGCAAGGTCATCGTCGAGGGCGTCAACAAGGTCAAGCGCCACACGAAACCGAATGTCAAGGCACCGCAGGGCGGCATCCTCGTGAAGGAAGCTCCGCTCCACGCATGCAAGGTCATGCTCGTCTGCCCCGCCTGCAACAAGCCGACGCGCGTCGGTCATAAGGAAGTCAATGGCAAGAACGTCCGCGTCTGCAAGAAGTGCGGCGAAGTCATCGACGAGACGAAATAAGCGAGAAAGGAGGAGCATCAGTGGATAGATTACAGGAAAAATACCAGAAGGAAGTCGTGCCGGCGCTCAACGAAAAGTTCGGCTACAAGAACGTCATGCAGCTTCCGAAAATCGAGAAAGTCATCATCAACATGGGCGTTGGCGAGGCTGTCGGCAATCCGAAGGCCCTCGACGCAGCCGTGAGCGATCTCACAATCATCTCCGGCCAGAAGCCGCTTCTGACGCGTGCGAAGAAATCCCTCGCCGCCTGGAAGCTGCGTGAAGGCATGCCGATCGGCTGCAAGGTCACGCTCCGCGGTGTCCGCATGTACCAGTTCCTCGACAAGTTCATGAACGTCGCGCTCCCGCGCGTCCGTGACTTCCGCGGCGTCTCTGACAAGGCGTTCGACGGTCGCGGCAACTACGCTGTCGGCCTCAAGGAACAGCTCATCTTCCCGGAAATCGAGTACGATAAGATCGACAAGATCCGCGGCATGAACATTGTAATCGTAACGACGGCAAAGACGGATGAAGAAGCGAGAGAGCTCCTGAAACTCATGGGTATGCCGTTCAAAGCATAAGGAGGTAAGGAACTTTGGCTAAGAAGTCAATGGTTGAGAAGTGGAAGAAAGAACCGAAATTCTCCACGCGCGGTTATAACCGCTGCAAGATCTGCGGCCGTCCGCATGGCTACATGCGCAAGTTCGACATGTGCCGTATCTGCTTCCGCGAGCAGAGCTATGCAGGCGCAATCCCTGGCGTTACGAAGGCCAGCTGGTAATTTTCTCACTGATTGAAAGGAGGATATCGATTCATGGTAATGACTGATCCTATTGCAGATATGCTGACGCGTTTGCGCAATGCAAACTCCGTTTTCCACGACAAGGTGGAAATCCCCGCTTCCAAGATCAAGAACTCCATCGCGGATGTTCTGAAGGAAGAGGGCTTCATCAAAGACTACACGCTCACGGAGGACAGCAAGCAGGGTGTCCTGACGGTCTCCCTCAAGTATGGTCCGAACCGCGAGAAGGTCATCTCCGGCATCAAGCGCATCTCGAAACCCGGTCTGCGCCAGTATGCGAAGCATGACGAGCTCCCGCGCGTGCTCGGCGGCCTCGGCATCGCCATCATTTCCACGTCCAAGGGAATCATGAGCGACAAGCAGGCGCGCAAGGCAGGCCTCGGCGGCGAAGTCATCGCATACGTTTGGTAATCGGAACATAGTCAGGAGGTGTACTGATGTCAAGAATTGGTAATGCACCGATCGAAATCCCGGCTGGCGTAACGGTCACGCTCGGTGAGGAAAATCTGGTGACGGTCAAAGGCCCGAAAGGTGAACTTTCGCGCCACATCCATCCGGAAATGAAAGTAACCGTCGAAGGCAACATCGTCAAGGTGGAGCGTCCTTCCGACGATAAGACGCATCGCTCTCTGCACGGCCTCTCCCGCACGCTCATCCACAACATGGTGCTCGGCGTGACGGAGGGCTTCTCCAAGAGCCTCGAAATCAATGGTGTCGGCTACCGCGCGCAGAAGCAGGGCAAGAACCTCAACCTTTCCCTCGGCTTCTCCCATCCGGTCATCGTCGAGCCGCCGAAAGGCATCGAGTTCGACGTGCCGTCCGCAAATGCCATCACGGTCAAGGGCATCGACAAGGAAGTTGTCGGCCAGATCGCGGCTGAGATCCGCGGCTTCCGTGAGCCTGAGCCGTATAAGGGCAAGGGTATCAAGTACGCTGGCGAGCACATCCGCCGCAAGGAAGGCAAAGCCGGCGCTAAGGGCAAGAAATAATCACTGATCGAGGAAAGGAGTGACCATAGTGCTTCTGAAGGAAGATAAGAACAAGGCTCGTCAGAAACGTCATCTGAGAGTCCGCAACCATATCGCAGGTACGGCACAGCGCCCGCGCCTCAACGTCTATCGCAGCCTCGCGAACATCTACGCGCAGGTCATCGATGACGAGAAGGGCACGACGCTCGTCAGTGCCAGCTCCCAGGACAAGGGGTTTGAGAACTACGGCGGCAACATCGAGGCTGCCAAGGCTGTTGGTACCGAGATTGCGAAACGCGCAATCGAGAAGGGCATCACGGAGGTCGTCTTCGACCGCGGTGGTTATGTCTATCATGGCCGTGTCGCAGCGCTCGCAGAAGCAGCGCGCGAGGCTGGTCTCAAGTTCTGATACTTTTTGTCAAAGGAGGTAAATGAATGGCTAGAAACATGGACAACGAAACTCCAGAGTTCGAGGAGAAAGTTGTATACATCAATCGAGTTGCGAAAGTCGTCAAGGGCGGCCGCCGCTTCTCGTTCAGTGCTCTCGTTGTCGTCGGCAACAAGAAGGGCAAGGTCGGCGTCGGTCTCGGCAAGGCTGCCGAGGTCCCCGAGGCAATCCGCAAGGGCGTCGAGGACGCGAAGAAGCATCTCGTCGAGATCGCCCTCTTCGATGGCCGCACGATCCCGCATGAGATGATCGGCATCTTCGGTGCTGGCCGCGTCATGCTCAAGCCGGCTGCCAAAGGTACCGGCGTCATCGCCGGCGGCCCCGCTCGTGCTGTGCTCGAGCTCGCCGGCATCCGCGACATCCTCACGAAGTCCCTCGGTTCCGCGAACCCGAACAACATGGTCCGCGCGACGATGGAAGGCCTCAAGAGCCTCAAGAAGGCAGAGGACGTCGCAGCGCTCCGCGGCAAGACGGTCGCAGAGATCTTAGGTTGATTGGAGGCAGGAACATGGCAAAAGTAAAAGTCACTCTTACCAGAAGCCTGATCGGCCATCCGCAGACGCAGCGCAACACGGTGCGTTCGCTTGGCCTGAGAAAGATCAACTCTGTTGTCGAGCTTCCTGACAACCCCGCGATCCGCGGCCAGCTCCACAAAGTTGAACATCTCATCAAGGTTGAAGAAATCGCAGACTAAGCGGTAGGAGGTGCACGAGATGAAATTACACGAATTAGCTCCGGCTGAGGGCTCCCGCAAGACCCGCAACCGCGTCGGCCGTGGCCTCGGCTCCGGCAACGGCAAGACGGCTGGCCGCGGCATGAAGGGCCAGAACTCTCGCAGCGGCGGCGGCGTCCGCACGGGCTTCGAGGGCGGCCAGATGCCGATCTACCGCCGTCTCCCGAAGCGCGGCTTCAAGAACATCTGGGCAAAGACGTTCGCTGAGGTCAATGTTGAGACGCTCAACCGCTTCGAAGATGGCACGACGGTCGATCCCGTCGTCCTCGTTGAGAGCGGCATCCTGAAGAACGTTCAGGACGGCATCCGCATCCTCGGTAACGGTGAGCTCACGAAGAAGCTCACGGTTCGCGCCAACGGCTTCACGAAGGCTGCCGAGCAGAAAATCACGGCTGCAGGCGGTAAAGTCGAGGTGATCTGAGGTGTTTTCAGCCCTTGCGAACATCTTCAAGATTCCGGAGCTTCGGCAGAAGATCATCTTCACACTGGTGATGTTCGCCGTATTCCGGATGGGAACACACATCCCGGTCCCAGGCGTTGATCCGACAGCGCTCGAAGCGCTCTTCCAGAACGGCAACCTCTTCGGACTGCTCGATTTGTTCTCTGGTGGTGCATTCAGCAAGTTTTCCATCTTTGCCATGAGCATCACACCTTACATCAATGCGGCGATCATCATTCAGCTACTGAATGTCGTCATTCCGACGCTCGAGCAGTGGAGTAAGGAAGGCGAAGAAGGGCATAAGAAAACCACCCAGGTCACACGCTACCTCACGGTAGTCCTCGCCTTCTTCCAGGCCGTCGGCATGTCCATCGGCCTCAAGCAGGCAATCCTCAATCCCAATCCGGTGAACATCCTGATCATCGCGATCACGCTCACCGCGGGAACGATCTTCCTCATGTGGCTCGGCGAGCAGATTACGGCGCAGGGTGTGGGCAACGGTATCTCCCTCATCATTTTCGCCGGCATCGTCGCCGCGCTGCCGAAGAATATCGGTACGATCTACCACTATGTACAAGCCGGCACCATCAGCTACTTCTCGGTGTTCCTCTTCGGTATCATCGCGATCGCTATGGTCATGTTCGTGGTACATATCGAGACCGGCTTCCGTAGGATCCCGATTTCCTACGCCAAGCGAGTGGTCGGCCAGAGAGCCTTTGGCGGCCATTCGAGCCACATCCCGCTCAAGGTCAATCCGGCGGGTGTTATCCCAATCATCTTTGCGTCATCCGTGCTGATGTTTCCAGTAACCATTGCCCAGTTTATTGACGTTCCCTGGGTAAAGACCGTTGCCAGTTACCTGGAGTGGGGGAAGCCGTTGCAGACGACACTCTACGTCCTGCTCATCATCTTCTTCACCTACTTCTATACTGCGGTTACTGTAAAGATATCGGATATGGCAGAGAATCTGAAAAAATACGGTGGCTTCATCCCTGGCATCCGCCCGGGACAGCCGACGGCTGATTATTTAGATCATGTCATGACTCGTATCACGCTTGCCGGTTCCATCTTTCTGGCCTTCATCGCCGTCCTGCCGAACATGATTGCCGCGGCAACGCATATCCAAGGCGTCTACTTCGGCGGCACGGCCCTGCTCATCGTCGTCGGTGTCGCGCTGCAGACGATGAAGCAGATCGAGGCCATGGTGGTCATGCGTCACTACGAAGGGTTCATGAAATAAGGGAGGATATTTTCAATGCACATCTTATTGATGGGCCCTCCGGGCGCCGGCAAAGGCACCCAGGCGGCAGAACTTGTCAAGGCGTTCGCCATTCCCCATATCTCCACGGGCGACATGTTCCGTGCGGCGATCAAGGAAGGCACGGCCCTCGGCCGCGAGGCCAAGGGCTATATGGACCAGGGCAAGCTCGTACCGGACAGCGTGACCATCGGTATCGTGCGCGAGCGCCTCGCCAAGGACGACTGCAAGAAAGGCTTCATCCTTGACGGCTTCCCGCGGACGGTCGAGCAGGCAGACGCCCTCGACGGCATCCTCAAGGAGCTCGGGCTCAAGCTCACGCGCGTCCTCAACATCAACGTTCCCGCAGCCGACCTCATCGAGCGCGCAACGGGACGCCGCATCTGCAAGCAGTGCGGCGCCACCTATCACGTCAAGTTCAACCCTCCGAAAAAAGAGGGCATCTGCGACGCGTGCGGCGGTGAACTCTTCCAGCGTGCCGATGACACGGCGGAGACGATGAAGAACCGCCTCTCCGTCTATGAGGCTTCCACGAAGCCCCTCATCGACTACTACGAGAAAGCCGGCATCTATACGGAAGTTGATGGCAGGCAGGCAATCGACAAGGTCACAGCTGACCTCATCTCGACGCTCAAGGGCTGAGATCTCGGATGGAGAAACACCATCGGTCAGATAAAACGCCGCAGCTGCGGTTGGTAACAGGAGAGCTGCCGGTTAGCCGGCAGTTTTCCTTATGTGATGATTACAGTTGTTGGGCATGGCATGGAAATGCGACGCGCTCCCGAGTGACGTCGGCCCAACCGAATGTCAATAAATAAAAAAGGAGAGCAGCATGTCAAAACAAGATGTAATCGAAGTAGAAGGCAAAGTACTGGAAGCACTGCCGAACGCAATGTTCCAGGTCGAGCTTGAGAACGGCCACGTCGTGCTCGCACACGTCTCCGGCAAGATCCGCATGAACTTCATCCGCATCCTGCCGGGCGATAAGGTCACGATCGAGCTCACGCCGTACGACCTCACGCGCGGCCGCATCACGTATCGTTTCAAATAAGGCGGTATGTTGTCAAGGAACTGCTGATTCGCTCAGCAGTTTTTTGACTTTCATATAATTCTTTCATCGCGCATCGCGCTGTTTGAAATTTTTTGGGGAATTTTCCGTTTGCCCCTAGGCAAGCGCCGCGAAAAATGGTAGAATAGCAAAATGACAGCGAATGATAAGATGAAAGGGGGACACAACCAAGATGAAGGTAAAACCGTCTGTCAAACGGATCTGCGAGAAATGCAAGATCATCAAGCGCAAAGGTCGCGTCATGGTGATCTGCGAGAACCCGAAACACAAACAGAGACAAGGTTAATTAAAAAAGGAGGTGCTTGATTCATGGCACGTATTGCCGGTGTAGATTTACCCCGTGACAAGAGAATTGAAATTGCTTTGACGTATATCTTCGGTATCGGTCTGAAGACGTCCCAGAACCTGCTCGCGCAGACGGGCATCAACCCTGATACTCGCACGCGCGACCTCACGGAGGACGAAGTGGTGAAACTTCGTGATGCCATCGATAAGAACGTTGTCGTCGAAGGTGACCTTCGTCGCGCACGTCAGATGGACATTAAGCGACTCGTTGATATCGGCTGCTACCGTGGCCGCCGTCACCGTCTCGGCCTTCCAGTCCGTGGTCAGAACACGAAGAACAACGCCCGCACGCGCAAAGGCCCGAAAAAGGCTGTTGCTGGCAAGAAGAAGGACTAATGAAGGAGGGTTAACTGGTGGCAGTTAAGAAAGCAGTCCGCACGAAGAAAAAAGTTCGCAAGAATGTGGAATATGGCGTAGCGCATATCAGCTCTACGTTTAATAATACGATTGTGACGCTCACTGACAAGAGCGGCAACGCACTTTCCTGGGCAAGCGCTGGCGGCCTTGGCTTCCGCGGCTCGCGCAAGAGCACGCCGTTTGCTGCGCAGATGGCAGCGGAAACAGCTGCCAAGGCAGCGATGGAGCATGGCCTCAAGCAGGTCGAAGTCTACGTCAAGGGCCCTGGTGCCGGCCGTGAGGCAGCGATTCGTTCGCTCCAGGCAACGGGCCTCGAGGTCAACATGATCAAAGACGTGACGCCGATCCCGCATAACGGTTGCCGTCCGCCGAAGCGTAGAAGAGTCTAATAGGAGGTGCGAAGAATAATATGGCAATTGATAGAGTCCCAGCCCTGAAGAGATGCCGTGCCCTCGGCATCGAGCCGGCGGTCATCGGCCGCTCCAAGGAGTCCAAGCGTCAGCCGCGCCGCACGAACCGCAAGGTCTCCGAGTACGGCCTGCAGCTCAAAGAGAAGCAGAAGGCGAAATTCATCTACGGCGTGCTCGAGAAGCAGTTCCGTGGCTACTATGACAAGGCGAAGAAGATGCAGGGCGTCACGGGTGAGAACCTCCTCGGTCTCCTCGAGCGCCGTCTCGACAACGTCGTCTTCCGTCTCGGCCTCGCGAACACGCGCAAGCAGGCGCGCCAGATCGTCCGCCACGGCCACATCACGGTCAACGGCAAGCGCGTCGACATCCCGTCCGCGCTCGTTTCCGCAGGCGATGTCGTCGCCGTCGCTGAGAAGAGCCAGAGCAACGCGTTCTTCAAGGAGCTCAAGGAAACGAACAACTCGCTTTCCGCTCCGGCATGGCTGGACGCAGACCAGGACAAGCTCACTGGTACGGTAACGCGTTTCCCGAACCGTGATGAGATCGATGTTCCTGTCAACGAGCAGGCTATCGTCGAGTTGTACTCCAAATAATAATGGCATTTGTGCATAGGATTATTGAGGAGGTTCCTTCCAGATGATAGACATCGAAAAACCGAAAATCGAGATAGCGGAAATCAGCGATGACAACCGCTACGGCAAGTTCATCTGTGAGCCTTTGGAGCGTGGCTATGGCACGACCTTTGGCAACAGCCTCCGCCGTATGCTGCTTTCCTCGCTTGAAGGCGCCGCCGTCACCTCCATCCGCATCGACGGAGTGCTCCATGAGTTCTCCACGATCCCGGGCGTGCGCGACGACGTGACGAACATCGTGCTGAACCTCAAGCAGCTCTGCCTCAAGATGGAAGGCAACGAGCCGAAGGTCATCCGCATCGATGCCGAGGGAGAAAAGGAAGTCACGGCAGCAGACATCATCTGCGATGCTGATATCGAAGTCCTGAACCCGGATCTCCACATCGCAACGCTCAACGAAGACGGCAAGCTCAAGATCGAGATGACCGTCGAGCGCGGGCGCGGCTATGTGCCGGCGGACAAGAACAAGAAGCCGGATGACACCATCGGCGTCATCCCCATCGACTCCATCTTCTCCCCGGTTCAGCGCGTGAACTACACGGTACAGGACACGCGTGTCGGCAACGTCACGGACTATGACAAGCTCATCCTCGAAGTCTGGACCGATGGTTCCATGCGCCCCGAGGAAGCGGTCTCGAAAGCAGCAGGCATTCTTGTCATGCACCTGAAGCTGTTCCAGAACATGGACGGCATTCCGGAAGAGGAAGAAGTAGAAGAGACGACGTTCCCGGAGGAAGAAGAGGATACCTCCTCGAAGGTGCTCGATATGACCATCGAGGACCTCGACCTCTCCGTTCGTTCCTTCAACTGCCTCAAGCGTGCCAACATCAACACCGTCGCAGACCTCACGGCCAAGACGGAGGACGACATGATGAAGGTGCGCAACCTCGGACGCAAGTCCCTGGAAGAGGTAAAGAAAAAACTCGAAGACCTCGGTTTATCTCTGATGGAAAGCAACGAATAACAACGCGCAGACGTCCGCCTCGCGGACTTGTGCGGCTCCCTTGCCTGATACCTGGCGCGCGGCGCTCCGCCCCGCGTCTGGCATACAGGTGAGACGGATAAAAGCGGGAAGCGGCCCTCGCGGCCTGCCTCCCGGACAAATACTGCAAAGAGAGGGAAACTAATGAGCTACAGAAAACTTGGACGTAACTCCGGCGCCCGCAAAGCGCTTTTCAGCAGCATTCTCACTTCCTTCTTCAGATATGGACGCATCGAAACGACGGAAGCCAAAGCAAAAGAGCTCCGTAAATTCGCCGACAAGCTGATCACGCTCGCCAAGCGCGGCGACCTCAGCGCACGTCGTCAGGCGATTGCATCCCTTGCTGATGAAGATGTCGTAAGAAAGCTCTTCAGCGAAATCGCTGGCAAATACTCCGACCGTCAGGGTGGCTACACGCGCATCCTGAAGCTCGGCACGCGCCGCGGCGACGCAGCTCCGATGGTCATCATCGAGCTCGTGTAATCGTAAAAGAGACCGCCAACCCTGATCAAGGGGTTGGCGGTTTTTTTATGCCCACGGCGGCGTATGCTCGCACAGTTGCAGCACACATCTCAGGGATCAGTTGTCTGTCTTGTTATTCTTCGTGTTCTGGACATCCACTGCCTCCGCCCGCTGCGCGCTGATGTAGTTCGTGAGCGCCGCGTGGAGCTTGCTTTTGGCGGCGAAGCGGGAGCAGCCGTAGATCTGCATGATCTTGGTGATGTCGGCGGTATTCTCGACCTCCTTGAGCGCGATTTGGTTAATGCCCTGCGTGCCGGTCGTGCGGTAGACATCGAGCAGCTTCGCCTCGTCGATGCCGTATTTCGCGGCCTCCTCGTGGACGGCGTGGCTGATGGCGTGCTCGCGGTACTCGGTGATGTAGGTGCGGAACCGCTTGCCCGGCTCTGCGCAGAGAGTTCCCGACTGGATGTCGTCGAGGACTTGGCGCGCGTAGGGCTGGAGACGCGCTGGCAGGATGCCGAGATTCGCTTCGATGTCCTTCATGACGGCTGCCTTATTCGCTTCCTGATCACGCGCCTCGATGTCGCTGATGGTCAGGATCTTGAAGCGTGACTCCAGATAGTCGGAGTCGATCTGCTCGCCTAGGACAGAGGTCAGATTCGTCTCGAGCTGATAGCCTGCTCTTGGCGGCTGGGAGTGCGTGCCGGTGCTCGGTAACTCACGGAAGCGCTCGCGCAGGATGTGATACGTCATCTCGTCAAAGATGAGGCTGCCTGCGTACGCGCCGCTCCACTGGAAGCCCTGCAGGAAAGCAGCGCGCAGCGTCGAGCGCATCTTCGTGAAATCCTTGCGGAACTTCTGCTGCGTGGCGGGATCCTCTGGCAAGCGGCACAAATGCTCGATGCCGTCATGCTCGAACAAGGCCGCGATGTCTTTGTACAGCGCGTTGAGCAGATGGAGGTTGGCCATGAGCTCCTGCTCCATGACACCGGCCGTGTCGCCCTCGCAGTAGAGCTCTAGCGCGTCCTGGAGGTTGCGGCGCATCGTGTGCGTCTTGCGGTAGAACTTCACCATGCCCCAGGGCTTCTCGGCATTGTCATAGACGCGATTCGTGCGGGAAATCGCCTGGATCAGCGCGTCGGATTCCATGACCTTGTCCATGTAGAGGACATTGAGGTAGACCGAGTCGAAGCCCGTCAACAGCTGGTCGACGACGATGACGAGGTCGAGGCACTTGGCCGGGTCTCTGCCGATATGCTGGTAGGGCTTCTTGTGGGCGAGACGGGCCGTCAGGTCGCTCTTGAAGCGCTCATAATGCGGGTCCGTCTTGCGGTTGAACTGCGTCTGGAACTCCTCATTGTAGCGTCCGACGATCGCGATGAGCCATTCTTCTTTGTTGATGACGCCCTCGGTATTCTGGTCGATATTCGGGTCAAAGAGCGCCGTGACATGGAGGTCAGGAGCCATCTCCTGGAAGAGCTGCCAGTAAGCATAGGCCTCGGGAATGGAACTCGTCGCCAGCATCCCGTGGAAGCGCGTGCCGTGCTCCCCACCGAACGCCACCATCAGGCGGTTGTCGAGGATGTGCTGGACGACGGCGCGGCGGTGCGCGTCACTATCGTAGTCGGCCGAGCTGAAGAAGTCCTCGATGCCCTTCGTCTTGATGGTGCCGTCCAGCTCGCAGACGGTCGCCATCGGCGCCTTCGTCATATAGTACTGGTAGGCGGCGAACGACTTCGTCCCTGGCTTCAGCTCCGACTCGTCGTTGACTTTGGCTTCGCGCAGCGCGATGACGCGGCGCATGTCCTTTTCCGCGAATGTCGGATTGTACTCGGGCCAGAAGCCCAGGACATTGCCATCGCGGATGCCCGTCGCCAGCGAATAGACGGCGAGGCAGGGGCCGAAGATGGATTCCGTCGTCTCCTCGCTGCCCTTCATGTTCTTGGCGAGGATCGGCGTGCCGGTGAAACCGAAGAACAAGGCGTTGTAGAACGTATCCTTCACGCGCCGGTGCATCTTGCCGAATTGACTGCGGTGCGCCTCATCGACGATGAAACAGATGCGCCTGCCCGCGACCTCTGCGAGCGTCGCGGCGTCGATATGGCTGGCCTCTTCGTTGACGTTGGCGAGCTTCTGGATGGAGGTCATGATCATGGCATCGTCGGCCTTGCGGCTCTTGAGCTTGTTGAAGAGGTTGACGGAGGAAGTCGTGCTACAGACGCTCTCGCCGTCGCGCGCAAAGGAATTGTATTCGCGCGTCGACTGCTCATCGAGCGCGCGGCGGTCGACGACGAAGACGACCTTGTCGGCAAAGCCCATGTCGAGGATCAGCTGGCCTGCCTTGAACGAGGTCATCGTCTTGCCGCCGCCAGTCGTGCACCAGACGAAGCCGCCGCGCTGTTGATGCTCGCCCCAGCGCTGCTTCATGGCGCGGTTCACGATGGCATTGATGGCCGTGTACTGGTAGCTGCGGCAGACCTTGAGCACGTCGGCATTGCGGTCGGCGATGGTATAGTAGCCAATCAGCTTGTGGGCCTCGGGGACGGAAAGGATGTGCGACGGCCCCGTGATGAGCTCGCGCCAGTCGCGGATGATGTGGTTGTCGCGGTCACCCCAGTGAAAGAAGAACGCTGGATTGAAGCGGTCTGCCCCGCCGGGATTGGCGAAGTACAGCGCATCCTCGGGCGAGATGGCCCAGAAGACCTGCACAAGGCCCATAAAGCCCTTGAAGATGTTCTCCTTCGTGTACTTCTGGATCTGCGTCGCCGCCTCGAACACATCGACGCCCGACGCCTTGAGCTCGATCTGGATGACCGGGATACCGTCAATCAAAAGGGTGATGTCGCCGCGACGGTCGGGGTAGTTTGGATTCGTGCTGATGAACTGCGTCTGCTCGGCAATCTGATAGCGCGATGAGCCACCGGCAATCTCGCGCGCCCGGAAGAGATTGAGGTAGACCTCCTTGCCCGCATGAGCTGTATCCTGCGAGTCGCGGTCGCGTCGGACGGCCAGCCCGCGCTCTGCACTGTTGAGGAAGTGATTCGCCTTGACCGGCGTGTCGGCATACTGTCGCAGACTATCGAGTACGCGCTGCATCTCATCATCCGACAGCGGCACGCCGTGCAGCACCGCGCGGTTCCGCTCAAAGAGGATCTGCCGCCAGTTCGCGATCAAGTCCTCGATTGTGTAGTTTCGGAGCACCTGCTTCTCCCAGCCCGACTGCTGGAGCAAGGCAATGAAATCCGCCTCAAAATTCAGCTCTCCATGAGGGCCAGTGTAGGGTAAAGGCATGACGATGACCTTCTTTCTTGCGTGGGTTAGACAAATAGTTTGGATAGCATGGCTTGTTTGATTTGATGGAGTTTTGATAATTTGCGTTGTTGAAGGAGGATAAGGTAGTCAACCATCTCGAAATACTTTGAAATTACATCCTGTTCCTCTTTATCCTGAGGTAATGAAATGACAATATCTGCCATGACATTATTCATTAGTTTAGGATTTCCAACATAAGAAACATATTTCTTTGCAACTTGATTTAATGCCTCAGCAATCATCTTAGATGCGGTTATATTATCCGATAATAATACACCGCAAACATTGGTACAATAGAACTTTCCGCGTCTATATCTAACCGTTCCTGCGTTAGCTCCATCTGTTGTCCAGGTGATTGCATTTTCATATAGGTAATCTTTATAATATCCCATCAATCCGTTGTTAGCTGTTTGTGATGAGAATACGGGATATTTATTAATATCATCCTGTATGTCAATTGTATATTTAGTAGGAAGAACATAACCTCTGGTTATTTTAAACATTTCAGAAATCTTCCGATGTTCCCAATTACCATGAAATCCTTGAAAGCGTATTTCTGGGACGCGAGCGCCGTCTTTCGGGAACATTTTGGTGAGCATGGATTTTTTTAGGAGCTGGAGCTTGGTCAGCTTACGCTGATGAAGGGCGATAAGATTATCTAGTTCGGTAATACAAAAGCCAATTTGATGCTGTTCTTTCTTAGATTCTGGATAGTGAAACAACATTTTCTTAATGGAGGTTCCTGAGGTCAAAGCGCGTGTCGTCATAGAACTTTTCTTTGTCATCTCACTGCGAAACGACTTAGTAAAAAAGACGTATTTCTTGAATAAATCATCTAATGAGTCACTATCTTCAATACTTCGTCCTCTCAAGACAAAACCACTAAATACAGTATCCTTAGGTGTATCTAACATGACAGATGGATAGCCTATCTCTTCAATAGTTTCGGATGTCCTAGTGAAAAATATATCTCCCTTCTTCACTAAAAAATTATGAACTTCCTCAGGTGTAAGGCTTACTCTGCCATATAATTGGCTTGCAATAAGACCTCGATGATGGAATACATCTGTGAAATTAACAATAGGTACACCTGTACCAAAAAACTCCTTACCTTTATTCAAGCCGTTCTTAAAATCATAGAGATTTCCGACCTTACGCTGTTCCCAATCATCCGTAAAACCTTGAAAACGTATCGCCGGTACTTTCTTCTCTTTCATCTCAAAGTTCCTCCATCAGCATCTTCATGGCTTTGACGTCGGTGTCGGAACCGGTGAGTTCGCTCATCAGGGCTTTGAGCTTGGTGCTTTCTTCCTGCTCTTGCTTGTCGAGCTCGGAGAGCGGGTCGGCGTATTTCTGTTTGAGGTCTTTGAGTGCGCGAATGAAGTCCTCGATGACGCGCTGCATGACACTCTGGATGGCGTCGGTCACGGGGGTGACCCAGGTCTTTTCGAGCATGTCGTGGACTTCCTCGTCGGTGAGAGACTGCGCCTTGGCTTCGGTCTTTTTCTCGAGTGCGGCGTCGGCGGTCTTGGCTTTTTTCTTGTAGGCTTTCTCCGCGTCGATCTCGTGTAGCATCTGCCGGAGTGCGGCGAGGTCGTCGGCGGTGAGGTCGACCGGTGACTTGATCGCGGCCTTGAGCTTCTTGAGCTCGTACTTCGTGTCGTCGTCGTCCTTGACGATGGCTTCTTTTGCATCGTCCGAGAGATTCTCAAAGATGTCCTGAATGGTTGAGGCGGCATCGTCGGCCTTGCGCAGCAGCTCCTGGATCTTGGCGAGGTCTTCGGGGAAATAGGTCTTTTTGATGAGGCCCAAGGGGATGACTTTGCCGCGCATGCCGACCATGACTTCCTCAAAGCGCTTTGTTTTGGCGTTCTTCTTGAGAACGATGTCAGGCTCGATCTGACGGCAGATTTCCCGACCTTCGTCGTGGATGCGTATGAGGTCGGCCTCGATATCATCCCATTGGTCGGAGAACGCCTGATAGATGTCGTAGACGTCGACGAGGGCCGTCTGTCGGAAGGTCTGGAAGAGGGTGGCGGCGATCTTGTCATGCGTGCGCCCATCGGTCGGACTGTCGATGAGCGTGTGTATCAGGTAGGTGTGGAAGCCTTGACATTGCTTCTGGAAGTCCGACTGGAGGGAGACGACACCTTCGTCGGCGTGCACGACATCGGCGATATCTTTCGTGATAAAGCGGCTGTAGGAGCCGTCGGCGGCGAAGAGCTTGGAGCGGAGCTGCGGGAACTGCTGCCAGAAGTCGGCAAAGACGTCGAGCTCGTCCTTGGCAATATCGCCGGTCATCAGGGCGTAGAGGTCGTACGGCGCTTCTTCCTGTGTGGCGGAGATGTAGCGCGGGATGTTGAGGTTGTAGCCCTCGGCGACAATCTGCTCTTTCGAGACGAGACGCGCGAAGTGCGGTATGTCGCGCCGTGCGATGACGGCGTCGTAGATGCGCTGCACGTCCGACTCTTGCAGGACGTTCTGCGTCTTGTCTTTCTGGAAGGACTGGGAGGCGTCGATGAAGAGAATGTCGCTTGCGGCGCGGTTCTTCGAGAGAATCATGACGATGACGGGGATGCCGGTCGAGAAGAAGAGGTTCGACGGCAGGCCGATGATCGTCTCGATGTTGTTGTTCTCGATGAGGTTCTTGCGGATCTCTTCTTCGGCGCCGCCGCGGAAGAGGACGCCGTGTGGCAGGACGATGGCCATGATGCCGTCCGGCTTGATGTGGTAGAGGCAGTGGAGCAGGAAGGCGAGGTCGGCCTTGGTCGACGGGGCCAGGCCGTACTGGCGGAAACGCTCGTCGCTCGTGTGGAGCTCGGGATCCCAATGTGCGGAGTAGGGAGGATTGGCCGTCACGGCATCGACGGAGAGCGGGCCGCAAGCGTTTTCCGGATCGATCGGCCAGTCCTCGTCGAGCGTGTCGGCGTTGCGGAGGATGAGATTTTCGTAGGAGATGTTCTTCATGAATAGGTTCATCTTGGCGAGGTTGGACGTTTCGGTGATGAGTTCCTGACCGTAGTACTGTATATGGTCCTTGTCATGGTATTTGCCGATTTCCGTGCCGATGTTCAGCAGCAGGCCTGCCGTGCCGACGCAGGGGTCATAGACTTGAATATCTTCGCTTGGGCTGCGGTCTTTGAGGCGTTCGGCGATGATGCGCGCCATCAGGGAAGTCAATTCGTGCGGCGTGTAGAAAGCGCCGTCCTTCTTCGCCTCGGAGGAGAACTGCTGGATCAGATACTCGTAGATGTAGCCCATCACATCATAAGAGCTCGACTGGGCCGGTATCTGTGCGACGAGGTCGATGATGTCGCGGACGGCTTTGTCGCGGCTGCCGATGTTCTCGCCGAGCTTGGAGAGACCGGCGTCGAGCGCGTTGAAGACGCCGGAGTGGCGGTCGACGTCCTGATTGTAGACATAGAAGACGCGCGCACTCTTGTCCGAGAGGCTCTGATAGAAACGATCGATGGCCTCCGTGACCGTCTGCGCGCCGAGCTTCTGGCCAAGCGTCTGCCAGGACGAGAATAAGTCGTTATAGGCGATGAAATAGCCGATGCGATCGCGTAAATAGTTGATATCGTCTTCCGTAGTCACCTGTTTCAGATCGTCTATAGTTCCGCCGTCGTCTTTGATGAACTTGATTTCATTGTCGGAAAGGTATTTGTAGAACATGAAGCCGAGGATATAATCTTTATATTCCGATGCCTTGATGTTCTTGCGCAGTACATTCGCCGTTGCCCAGATCTTCGCCGCCAGTTCCTGTTTCGTCATGATGTGTCTCTCCATTTCACACGTGATTTCTTCGGGCTATTCTCATTATAGCTACGCTCAGAGGAATTGCCAATAGTGCCGGGGCGCGGGGCTTATAGTCAACCTTTTGCTGTGGTTGCCTTTACCTTTTGGCTGTCGTATAATATTTCCTGTATATCAATCAGCAAAGGAACGGTGGCTATGGCCTTTATCGAAATAGAACATCTCTCGCATGTGTATCATGCGGGAGAGGAGGGAGAGCGGCGGGCGCTGGATGATGTGTCGCTCTCGATCGGGCGCGGGGAGTTCGTCGCGGTGCTCGGCTCGAATGGGTCGGGGAAGTCGACGCTCGCGAAGCATCTCAACGCGCTGCTGTTGCCGACGGAGGGCGCGTGCCGCGTCGATGGCATCGATACGCGGGAGGAGGCGGAGGTCTGGCGCATCCGGCAGAAGGTCGGCATGGTGTTCCAGAATCCTGATAATCAGCTCATCGCGGCGGTCGTCGAGGATGATGTGGCGTTCGGCCCGGAGAATCTCGGCGTGCCGTCCGCTGAGATCCGCAGGCGTGTCGATGCGGCGCTCGCGGCTGTGAATATGACGCCGTTCCGTTCCTATGCGCCGCATCTGCTCTCGGGCGGTCAGAAGCAGCGCGTGGCGATCGCGGGGACGCTCGCGATGCAGACGGAGGCCATCGTGTTCGATGAGGCGACGGCGATGCTCGATCCTGAGGGGCGCGCGGAGATTCTCTCCATCGTGAAGCGCCTCCATGAGGAGCAGCAGATCACGGTCATCTACATCACGCATTTCATGGAGGAGGCTGCGGCGGCGGATCGCGTCGTCGTGCTCGACCAGGGGCATGTCGTCATGGACGCGCCGCCGCGCGCGGTGTTCTCGCACGCAGACGAGCTGCGCGCGCTCGGGCTCGAGGTGCCGCTCGCCGTGGAGCTGCGCGATCGGCTGCGCGCGGCGGGCATCGCGCTGCCCGCGGATCTCCTGACGGAGACGGAGCTCGTGGCGGCGCTCGGCCGCGCGGCGGAGAGTACCGTCGCCGCGGCAGGAGGAAATGCCGCGCAGGAGCGGCAGGCGGAGGCGTCTGGCCACGCGGTGGAGCGTGCGGCAGGAGTCCCCGCAGGACGCGGCGCTCGTCAGCAGGCGATGCCTGGCCGCGCGGCGGAGAAAGGGGGCGATGGGCTTGGCCATCGAGCTTGAGGATGTGAGCTTTACGTATCTCCCCGGTACGCCGTATGAGCGGCAGGCGCTCAAGGGCATCCACCTCACGATCGCGGAGGGCAGCATCACGGCGCTCGCGGGGCATACGGGCTCGGGGAAATCGACGCTGCTCCAGCACATCGGCGGTCTCATCCATCCGGACAGCGGGCGGGTGTGCATCGACGGCACGGATCTCGCCGCGCATACGAAGCAGGAGAAGCGGGCGGCGCTCGCAGCCCGGCGCAAGGTCGGGCTCGTCTTCCAGTACGCGGAGCATCAGCTCTTCGAGGAGAGCATCTATGAGGATATCGCCTTCGGGCCGCGCAGCTTCGGCCTCGCTGAGGCGGAGGTCGCGGCGCGCGTGCGGGAGGCGATGGCGCGCGTGCATCTCGATTTCGAGGCGTATCGCGATCGCTCGCCGTTCCAGCTCTCAGGCGGGCAGATGCGGCGCGTCGCGCTCGCGGGCGTGCTCGCACTCCATCCCGCGTATCTCGTCCTCGATGAGCCGACGGCGGGGCTCGATCCGCGCGGCAGACGCGAGCTGCTCGCGCTGATCCGGGAGCTCCACGCGGCGGAGGGGACGACGATCGTCTTTGTCTCGCATAATATGGAGGATGTCTTCGCGATTGCCGATGAGGTCGTCGTGCTGCGGCAGGGGGAGATTCTCCTGCAGGGCGCGCCGGCCGCGGTCTTTGCCGAGCGCGAGCGCATCGCGGAGGCCGGGCTGCGCCAGCCGGCGCTCATGCGGCTCATGACGGCGCTCCGGGCGGCGGGCGTGCCGCTTGGCGAGGCCGACGCGGCGCTGCGCACGCCCGCGGAGGCGGCGGCCGCCATCGCGCGGGCGCTCAGGGGGAAGGAGGGCGGACGCCATGCTCAGTAATATCACGATCGGGCAGTATTTCCCGGGAAATTCGCTGCTGCACCGGCTCGACCCGCGCACGAAGCTCGTCGTGCTCTTCGCGCTCATCGTCGCGCTGTTTCTCTTCGACCAGCCCGCGGACTATTTCGTGATGAGCCTTTTGACGCTCGGCTGCATGCTCCTTTCGCGTGTGCCGCTGCGGACGCTCGTCGGCTCGCTGAAACCGCTCTGGTGGATCCTGCTCTTCACGTTCGTCATCCATCTCTGCACGACGCCGGGCGAGGAGATCGCGCAGGTCTGGATGTTCTCTCTGACCTGGGAGGGACTCTCGCATGGATTTTTCATCTGCCTGCGTCTCGTGCTGCTCCTGCTGCTCTCATCGCTGCTGACGTTCACGACGAGCCCGCTGAAGCTCACGGACGCGCTCGAGGCGTTGCTCTCGCCGCTCAAACGCATCGGCGTGCCTGCGCATGAGCTCGCGATGATGATGACGATCGCGCTGCGCTTCGTGCCGACGCTCCTCGAGGAGACGGACAAGATCATGAAGGCGCAGCAGGCGCGCGGCGCGGATTTCACGACGGGCAGCATCGCGCGGCGGCTCAAGAGCGTCGTGCCTATCCTCGTGCCGCTCTTCATCTCGGCGTTCCGCCGCGCCGACGAGCTCGCGATGGCGATGGAGGCGCGCTGCTATCACGGCGGCGAGGGGCGCACGCAGATGAAGCAGCTGCGCTTCGTGCCGCTCGACTATGTGGCCTGGGCGGGGACGGCGCTGCTCTTCGCGCTGCTCGCCGCACTCTGGCTGCTCTGAGGGAGGCGGGCGATGAAACGCGAACATAAGGAAATGATGAAGGCGCGCGCGCGCAACATCGCGCTGCGCGTCGCCTATGACGGCACGGCCTACGCGGGGTTCCAGCGGCAGACGCCGCCTGTCATCGCCGTGCAGAATGTGCTCGAGGAGAAGCTCGCGCGCATCTTCGGCGACTCCATCGAGCTCGCGGCGTCCGGCCGCACGGACGCCGGCGTCCACGCCTACGGGCAGGTGGTCAATTTCTTCACGGACGGCACGATCCCCGTCTCGCGCATCGCGCGCGCGGCGAACAGCCTGCTGCCGCCTGACATCGTCGTCAAGGAGGCCTGGGAGGCGGACCGGACGTTCTCCGCGCGTCACAGCGCGCGTTCAAAGACGTATCTCTACCGCATCGCGCAGGGGGAGACGCCGGATCCCATGCTCGCGCGCTATGCCTGGTACATCCGCAGGCCGCTCGACTGCGCGGCCATGCGGGCGGCGCTCGCGCGCATCCTCGGCACGCATGACTTCTCCGCGTTCCGCGCGGCGGGCGGCGCGCCGATGAGCCCCGTGCGCACGATGTACGAGGCGACGCTCGAGGAGGAGCGCCCCGGGCTGCTCGCCTGCCGCATCCACGGCAGCGGGTTCCTCTACCACATGGTGCGCAACCTCATGGGCACCATCGCAAATGTCGGCCTCGGCGTGCTCCAGCCCGCGGACATCGACCGCATCCTCGCCTCGCGCGACCGCGCGCAGGCGAGCGCGACGGCGCCCGCGCACGGGCTCTATCTGCTGCACGTCGCGTACGGGGAGGAGGCGACGGCAGCCTCTTAAGGAACCACTGATTAATTCGGCACTCCGTCTTCACACGTCTGCACTGTCCTCCCGTCGTCGACAAATCCTCAGCACAAAACGCGATGGAGCGTTTTGCCGCTACGCCTGCGGTTTGTCTCCTAGGGAGATACAGTGCATCCGCGTAAATCCGGAGCACCTCATTTAATCAGCGGTTCCTCAAAAAATATTGAAAAAACTGTTGACAGATGAAAACAGAGGGGCTATAATATGTCTTGTCGTTAAGAGATACGGCATGACTCACTAGCTCAACTGGCAGAGCAACTGACTCTTAATCAGTAGGTTCACGGTTCGATTCCGTGGTGGGTCACCATTTGAACATGCAGCCCATGGGTGGGCTTTGATAGCACTCTATCGTTATCGATAGGGTGCTTTTCGTATCTTGCGGCCGCCTGGCTGCGCGCGTTGCCTGTCAGGGCGGCAGCGGGGGAGGCAAGTTTGCTTTTTCTGCGTGCCAGGCAGGATTTTGGCCGCGGATGTTTAATAGAATGAATAGATACTGCAGAGAGAAGAGGTGCGGGGATGAACGTGAGGGAGAGATCGGAGGCGCTCGAGTATGAGTTCCTTTCTGAATTTGCAGCGAAGAGCCGCGAGGCCCGCCGGAAGGAGCCGATGGAGGAGTGTCCGTTCCGCACGAAGTTCCAGCGCGACCGCGACCGCATCCTGCACTCGAAGTCGTTCCGCCGGCTCAAGCACAAGACGCAGGTCTACATCGTCGCGGGCGATCACTACCGCACGCGCATGACGCACAGCCTCGAGGTCTCGCAGATCTCGCGCACGATCGCGCGCGGGCTCCGGCTCAATGAGGATCTCGCGGAGGCCATCGCGCTCGGGCACGATGTGGGGCACACGCCGTTCGGCCACGCGGGCGAGGCGGCGATGGCGGAGCTCACGGGGCATTTCGCGCACAACGAGCAGAGCCTGCGCGTCGTCGAATTCCTCGAGAAGGGCGGTAAAGGGCTCAATCTCACGCGCGAAGTCAAGGACGGCATCGTGAACCATACGGGCAAGCACCTCCCCAAGACGCTCGAGGGGCGCATCGTGCGCACGGCGGACCGCATCGCCTATCTCGCGCATGACTACGACGACAGCCTGCGCGCGGGGCTGCTGAAACCCGGCGATCTGCCGCAGGTCGTCTACGAGCGCCTCGGCACGGATACCTCGCATATGATCACGAGCATGGTTGCCGATATGATTACGGCGTCCGCGGGGAAGGACGACATCCTGCAGGGGGCGGCCTGCAAGGAGGCCATGGATGTGTTCCGCTCGTTCATGTTCGAGCGTATCTATCGCTCGGATGTGCTCGCGCACGAACGGCGGCAGGCGACGTTCGTGCTGCGGGAGCTCTATGGCTACTTCCTCTCGCATTTCGATGCGCTGCCGCAGGAGTTCGCGGCGCGCGAGGCGTGCTGGGGACGTCAGCAGACGGTCACGGACTATGTGGCAGGGCTCACGGACAGCTACGCGGTGCAGCTCTTCAACGAGATTTTCATGCCGCCGGTCGGGCTCATGGTGCACTGAGCGCCGCAGAGAGATCGCGGGACGCGGTTGCGGACTGCGGCACTCCCTCCCGGAGGCAGCGCGGCGCTGCTTTTACAAGCGGTAGGAGACGCGCGGCGGCGTGGCTCTGCGGCATTCGCCGGCGGGCAGGAAAAATTTCATGGGAATCAAAGAATTATTTTTGTCAAGAGAAAAAGGAAATTTCCATTTTGTGGTGTGTAGGTATACAATAGATGTGACACCGAAGGCTATATACAAAAGCGATTAAATCCCCTAAGATGTAATTGGTCAAAAACACAAAAAGGAGATTTAATCGCATGTCCATTATAACACCAATCAAGCGTTATCTGCCACACGAACTTCACACCCGCATCCATGCTGTGAAACTTTATCGTTCGGAACATGACATCTCTTTCGTTTGCCGACGATACAAGGTTTCCAAATCTTCTCTCCTTCGCTGGAACAAGCGCTACGACGGTACGCCCGGTAGCCTTATGGATCATTCTCACCGCCCCCGTACGCCTCATCCCAATTCGCATACCCCGGAGGAAATCAAGTGGGTCAGAAATCTTGTCAGGCGTACGCCTGACATATCCTGTCCTGAACTCTGGTGGAAGCTGCACCGTAAAAAGGGCTACCACCGCCATCCCGGCTCCTTGCGCCGTCTCCTCATACGCCTTGGCTTGCGCCCCGGAAAAGCTGCCAGCACGAAGGAAAAGCATGTCCCTATGCCCTATGATACTCCCACCTCCCTGGGCGTCAAATGGCAGATGGATGTCAAATACGTCCCGGCTACCTGCTATGCCAGTCAGGACGGGCAGAA
This sequence comes from Selenomonas bovis DSM 23594, assembly GCF_000381005.1. Classification (GTDB taxonomy): domain Bacteria; phylum Bacillota; class Negativicutes; order Selenomonadales; family Selenomonadaceae; genus Selenomonas_C; species Selenomonas_C bovis. The sequence goes on along the minus strand of NZ_KB908380.1, from coordinate 32,176 downwards.
ATTCTACCAATATACGATGATCGACGAGGCTGCGCGCAAGCGCTTCATCTACCCCTACATGGAGCAGAGCAGTGCCTCCACCTGCGATTTCATCAGAAGGGCCATCCTTTTCTTCAAGTACGTTCCTGCAATCATCCAGACCGACAATGGCTCGGAGTTCACTTACACAAGGAAGACGGACCGCATCCATCCCATGGACGCCCTCTGCCAGAAGATCTGCATTGAGCACAAGCTCATACGTCCAAGAACGCCTCGCCACAACGGAAAGGTGGAACGCAGCCACAGGAACGACCAGGAGCGCTTTTACAATCATCTGAGCTTCTACTCTTACAATGATCTTCTATATCAGATGTCCAACTACCTATATCGTTCCAACCGTATTCCCTCGCGTGTCCTCAGCTGGCTCACGCCTGAAGAGATGACGAAGAAGCTGATGCCTATAAGCTCTCCCAGAAAAGCTCCGAAGTTGCCGGAAAACATTATGGATTTCATCTATGGGGACGTTTCCGTATGATTTTTTCTGGTGTCACATCATTGACTTTCCTACAAAAAGGAAATTTCCATTTTGTGGTGAATATATATACCTTGACGGAGGGAAGACAATGCGCAGTGCAGAGATGGATGAGTTCGTGGAACGCGTCGAGCAGTCCTCTGATATTGTAGCCGTCGTCTCCCAGTATGTCGCGCTCAAGCGCAAGGGCGGCCGGTTCTGGGGCTGCTGTCCGTTTCATCAGGAACATACGCCGTCGTTCTCGGTCGTTCCCGATAAGGGATTTTTTTATTGCTTCGGCTGTCATGCAGGTGGCAATGTCTTCAAGTTCTTGTCGCTCATAGAGAATGTGAGCTATTTCGAGGCCATCAAGCTGCAGGCAGAGAAACTGGGGATACCGATTCCCGAGCGTCCGAAGTCTCCGCAGGAGCGAGAGCGCGAGCAGAAGCTCCAGGATCTCCTGAAGGTCAATGAGATGGCGCGGACGTTCTTCCACAACTGTCTCGTCATGACGCATTACGGCGAGGAGGGCAAGGCGTATTTCGCCGGGCGCGGCATCTCAGCGGAGACCATCGAGGAGTTCAGCCTCGGCTACGCGCCGGACGCGTGGGATAAGCTCACGAGCGCGTTCCTGAAGCGCGGCGTGCCGGAGGCGTATCTCGTCGAGTGCGGACTCGCGCAGCAGCGGCGCGAGGGCGGCGTCTACGACAGGTTCCGCCATCGCGTGATGATCCCCATCGCGGATGAGCGCGGGCGCATCGTCGGCTTCGGCGGGCGCGTGCTTGACGACAGCAAGCCGAAGTACCTCAATACGAAGGAGACGGTGCTCTTCAACAAGCGGCGTCTGCTCTTCGGACTGGACCGTTCTCATCGCGCCATCAGCCAGGAGGGGCGCGCCATCGTCGTCGAGGGGTACATGGACGCGATTTCCGTCTTTGATGCGGGCGTGAGGAATGTCGTCGCCTCGCTCGGAACTTCCTTCACGCAGGAACATTGCAAGAAGCTCCTGCGGTACGCGAAGGAGATCGATTTCTGCTACGACAGTGATGAGGCGGGGCAGAACGCAACGGTGCGCGCGCTCACGATCGCGCGCGATACGGGCGCCGTCGTGAAGGTCATCATCGTGCCGGACGGCAAGGATCCGGACGAGTATATCAGGAAGCACGGCGCGGCGGCGTTCCAGACGCTCATCGAGCACGCGCTGCCGCTCGTCGACTACCGCCTGCGCTACGTGCTCTCTCATGTGCGCTACGATACGCTAGAGGGCAAGATGCAGGCGCTCCGCGAGATGCTGCCCGTGCTCGTCGGCATCAAAAATGCCGCCGAGCGCAGCGAGCAGACGAAGCGGCTCGCGCGCGCCCTCCTGCTCGATGAGGGCGTCGTACGCGAGGAACTTGCAAAAGCGCAGCACGAGCCGCAGCGCTTCCTCGCGCAGCCGCCGGCCCGGGAAGAGGCCGCGGCGGCCGTGCGGCGCGCGCCGGCAAGGCGCGCGGACAGCGCGCTGCAGAAAGCCGGACGCATCGTGATGCGCGCGGTCTGGCAGGATGCCACGCTGCTCGCGCATGTCGAGGCGATGATACCGCTCGAAGCGGTGCCCGACGAGGTGCAGCGCAGCGTGTTCCTCTATCTGAGGGACTGCGCGGCGCGCGGCGAGCCCTGGGACGCCGTCCGCGCCGCCGCGGCGCTCGATGAGGCGGCCGCGGAGGAACTCTCCCGCGCCATCGTCGAGGGCGAGGACGCCGGAGTGGCGGCCGTCGCCTACGACGACTCGCTGCGCCTCCTGCGGCGCACCTACCTCACCGCCCGCTACGCGGCGCTCAGCCGCGAGGCGGAGGCGCTCAGCCGCGCGGGCGAGGCGGAGGCGGCCTTGGCGAAGCTCGCGGAGGCCAGAAAATTCAAAGAAGAAATGGATGATTGAAAGATTGATGTTCATAGACCTGTATGACATGGATGAGTATGAGAGGGGGCTGCTCCATGGCTGAGAAGAAAAAAGCGGCCAAGATGGAAAACCACAGTGCAGAGATTGTCACGCAACTGCTCAAGAAGGGCAAGAAGAACGGCGGCACGCTCACCTATGGCGATTTGATGGAAGCACTGCAGACGCAGGATCTCTCCCCAGATGAAATCGATGATATGTACGATGCCTTCAGCAAGAAGGGCATCGAGATCGTCGATGACAGCGGGCAGAATGACCCGGATGACGACTTGCCGGACAAGGATGACGAGGAAGTCGAGATTGACCTCTCCGTGCCGGAGGGCGTGAGCATCGATGATCCCGTGCGCATGTACCTCAAGGAGATCGGCCGCGTGCCCCTGCTGACGGCAGAGGAGGAGGTCGCGCTCGCCAAGCGCATGAATGACGGCGACGAGGAGGCCGCGAAGCGCCTCGCCGAGGCGAACCTCAGGCTCGTCGTCTCCATCGCGAAGCGCTACGTCGGCCGCGGCATGCTGTTCCTCGACCTCATCCAGGAGGGCAACCTCGGCCTCATCAAGGCCGTCGAGAAATTCGACTACACGAAGGGCTACAAGTTCAGTACCTACGCGACCTGGTGGATTCGCCAGGCCATCACGCGCGCCATCGCCGATCAGGCGCGCACCATCCGCATCCCCGTCCACATGGTCGAGACCATTAACAAGCTCATCCGCGTCTCACGCCAGCTTCTCCAACAGCTCGGCCGCGAGCCGCTGCCGGAGGAGATCGCGAAGGAGATGGACATAGGCGTCGACCGCGTGCGCGAGATCATGAAGATCGCGCAGGAACCGGTATCGCTCGAGACGCCGATCGGCGAGGAGGAGGACTCCCACCTTGGCGATTTCATCGAGGATCAGGACGCGCCTGCGCCGGCGGACGCCGCCTCGTTCATGCTACTCAAGGAGCAGCTCGAGGAGGTGCTCGATACGCTGACGCCGCGCGAGGAGAAAGTCCTGCGCCTGCGCTTCGGCCTCGACGACGGCCGCGCGCGTACGCTCGAGGAGGTCGGGCAGAATTTCGGCGTCACGCGCGAACGCATCCGCCAGATCGAGGCCAAGGCTCTCCGGAAGCTTCGTCACCCGAGCCGCAGCCGCAAGCTTAAGGATTTCCTGGATTGAGGCAACGGACGCCCGTGCATGGTGGTCAAAGTTACTTTCTCTTGAGGTTGGAAAGAAAATACTTGACAATCATGGAAAATCCTCCTATAATAACACATGTTGTTGATATTCCTCGATAGCTCAGCCGGTAGAGCACCTGACTGTTAATCAGGCTGTCACAGGTTCGAATCCTGTTCGGGGAGCCAGAAAGTATGGCTGCGCAGACAAGTTCTGCGCAGCCTTTTTGTATTGCATGCAGGGGCAAGGAAATTTTTCTGAAAAAGAAGGATATAGAAAAAAGAAAGAGAATTAAAACAAGGAGAAACATAAGGAAATAAGAATATCAGCCTGCAAAGGGGGACTCTTCATGATTGGAATCAAGAACGTCATTGCCATTGTCTGCGGCGGCGGCCCGGCGCCGGGCATCAACAGCGTTATTTCCGGCATCACGAATGAGGCGACGCGCCACGGCTGGGATGTGCTCGGCATCTACGACGGCTTCTCCCGCCTCGCGCGCGGCGAGAAGAACTACATTCGCCTCGAACCGAAGGATATCAGCCGCATTCATCTGACGGGCGGCTGCATCCTCAAGATGAGCCGCTTCAATCCGACGAAGAAGGAATCGGATCTGCGTACGGTGGTAGAGACGCTCACGGAACTCGGCGTCACGCATCTCGTGACCATCGGCGGCGACGATACGGCGTACAGCTCGGCAGCTGTCTCCGACTATGCGCGCAAGATGGGGCGCACGATCAATGTCGTGCATGTGCCGAAGACGATCGACAACGACCTGCCGCTGCCTGACGGCGTGCCGACGTTCGGTTTCGAGACGGCGCGCGCCTTCGGTACGGAGGAGGTCGAGAACCTCATGGAGGATGCGCGCACGACGAATAACCGCTGGTACTTCACCATCGCGATGGGACGCACGGCGGGTCATCTCGCGCTCGGCATGGGCAGGAGCGCCGGGGCGGCGCTCACGATCATCCCCGAGGAATTCCCGCAGGAGAAGATCCCGCTGCAGCAGGTCGTCGATGTCATCACCGGCTCCATTGTCAAGCGCTACCTCATGGGCAAGAACTACGGCGTGGCCGTCATCGCCGAGGGCATCATCGAGAAGATCGCGCCTGAGGACTTCAAGAAGCTCGGCACCGTCGTGACGGACGAGCATGGACACATCCGCTACAGTGAGCTCGACTTCGGCGAGATCCTCAAGCAGGCCGTCCTCGCGGAGACGAAGAAGCTCGGCATCAAGCTTTCCATCATCGATAAGGAGATCGGCTACGAGCTGCGCTGCACGGCGCCGATTGCCTACGATATCGACTACGCTCGCTCGCTCGGCTATTCCGCTGTGCAGTTCCTCATGGCGGGGGATTCCGGTGCGCTCATCACGATTCAGGACAACAAGGCCATCCCGATGCGCTTCGAGGACATCAAGGATCCCGCGACAGGCAAGACGAAGGTGCGCAAGGTCAACATCGAGTCGGTTCACTACAAGATTGCCCGTGGCCTCATGATGCGCCTTGAGGAAGGCGACCTCGACGATCCGGGGCTCGCAAATGCCTACCGCATGACGCAGGAGGAATTCCGCAATCGTTACGCTTATCTTTTCGAAAAACCGGAGACGATGACATCGGCATCGGAGGCCGAGAAGAAATAGGGGAGACGCCGCAAAGCGGCTGCAGGGGGCGCATGGCTCAAGAAAGAGCGGCGCCCTCCTTTTTTAATTGAAGAACGGTTGAAATCCCTTGAAGATGTTGAAAAAATCCCTTGACATCTATATCGCCCTGCACTATAATAATATCTTGTCAGCCGGGAGTTGATAAATGATGAACGGCAACATCGCGGGGTGGAGCAGTCGGTAGCTCGTCGGGCTCATAACCCGAAGGTCACAGGTTCAAGTCCTGTCCCCGCAACCAAGATATCTCACATATATTGTTTTATATATAAGGAAAGAAATTTCCCGTAACATCGCGGGGTGGAGCAGTCGGTAGCTCGTCGGGCTCATAACCCGAAGGTCACAGGTTCAAGTCCTGTCCCCGCAACCAAGCATGGAAGCGCTGATATAGCTCAGTCGGTAGAGCGTATCCTTGGTAAGGATAAGGTCACCAGTTCAATCCTGGTTATCAGCTCCAGATAGAGGCGGCATAGCTCAGTTGGCTAGAGCATGCGGTTCATACCCGCAGTGTCCGGAGTTCAAATCTCTGTGCCGCCACCAAGACGATGACAGACCCCTCTTTTCAGGGGTTTTATTTATGCCTGGATCACGCTGCACACAGGAGGGCTTCGACTTCTTTGCGTGCAGCGAAATTCAGGTTGACACGCACAGATAGGTGTGCTAAATTATATTAGTGACGTTTTCAATCAGGAGAGTCATAATCCGCGACGTAAGGGGTGGAAACAGGAATGCGCAACAATATCACGTTGGAGTGCACGGAGTGCCATAGCCGCAACTACCGCACCAACAAGAACAAGAAGAACAACCCGGACCGGCTTGAGATGAACAAGTACTGCAAGTTCTGCAAGAAGCACACGGTTCATAAGGAAACGAAGTAAGGGCTTCGTGGCAGCAGACAGGATGTGAAGAATTTGTCAGACGCTAAATCGTCTTCGTCGCAGGGGACGGGTCTCGTGGAATTTCTGCGGGAAGTCGTTGCCGAGATGAAAAAGGTATCGTGGTCGAGCAAGAAAGAGCTCGTCACTTATACGTGTGTCGTCGGCATCGCCGTGGCGATTGTCTGCGCGCTCATCTGGGTGTGCGATACGTTCTTCGCGAGATTGTTCCACATCATTCTGAGATAAGATGGCTGGGAGAAACCAAATGGAATCACAAAACGAGGCCGGAAAGGCGGAGAAGGAAGCCAAGCGTGCCTGGTACGTCATCCATACGTACTCAGGCTATGAGAACAAGGTCAAGACGGATCTTGAGAGCAAGGTGCATTCCGCCGGCATGGAAAACAAGATTTTCAATGTCGTCGTACCGACGGAGGATGTCGTCGAGGAGGCGAATGGACGCCGCAAGGTCGTCAAACGGAAGATTTTCCCCGGCTACGTGCTCGTTGATATGATTGTCAACCCGCGCAGCTGGTATGTCGTGCGCAATACGACAGGCGTGACGGGCTTCGTTGGTTCCGACAACAAAGAGCCGATACCTCTGACGGATGCGGAAGCACAGCGCATCCTGGGCTCCATGGGCGAGACAGAGAAGCGGCCGGTCCTCGATGTCGAGGTCGGTGATTCTGTCCGCATTACTTCCGGAAGCTTCGAAAACTTCACGGCGAGAGTCTCCACGATTGATATGGAGAAGGGGCGGCTTACCGTCCTTGCCGAGATGTTTGGCGGATCGGAGACTCCGGTGGAACTTGGCTTCGATGAAGTCGAGAAAATCTGACTTCCCTTTAAGGAGGTGGAAAACACATGGCAAAAAAGGTTTCTAAAATCGTAAAGCTGCAGGTCGTCGCCGGCAAGGCGAATCCGGCACCTCCAGTAGGTCCGGCACTCGGCCAGGCAGGCGTCAACATCATGGGCTTCTGCAAGGAGTTCAATGAGCGCACGAAAGCACAGGCAGGTCTCGTGATTCCGGTCGTGATTACGGTCTATGAAGATCGTTCCTTCACGTTCATCACGAAGACGCCGCCGGCGGCTGTTCTCCTGAAGAAGGCTGCCAAGATTGACAAGGCATCGGGTGAGCCGAATAAGACGAAAGTCGCGAAGCTCCCGCGCGCAGAAGCGCAGAAGATTGCTGAGCTCAAAATGAAAGACCTCAACGCTGCAGACATCGATGCTGCTACCCGCATGATCGAGGGTACGGCGCGCAGCATGGGCATCGAGATTGTCGACTGAGACATCTCACCCGTGGGAGGCATGTACCGTTATGACCACGAGAGGAGTATAGGAAATGGCAAAGGCTGGTAAGAAATACCAGGAAGCTTGCAAGCTCGTCGAGGCAGGCAAGCTCTACACGGCTGCAGAAGCCATGGACCTCGTCAAGAAGACGGCGACAGCGAAGTTCGATGAGAGCATCGAGCTCCATGTTCGTCTCGGCGTCGATCCGAAATATCCGGACCAGCAGGTTCGCGGTGCTATCGTTCTTCCGAACGGCACCGGCAAAACGAAGCGCGTCCTCGTCTTTGCAAAGGGCGAGAAGGTCAAGGAGGCGGAGGCTGCTGGCGCAGACTTCGTCGGTTCCGACGAAATCGTGCAGAAGATTCAGGGGGGCTGGCTCGACTTCGATGTCGCGGTCGCTACGCCTGACATGATGGGCACGGTTGGTCGTCTCGGTAAGATCCTTGGCCCGCGCGGCCTCATGCCGAACCCGAAGCTGGGTACGGTCACGATGGATCTTCAGAAGGCAATTTCTGAGGTAAAAGCAGGCAAGGTCGAATATCGCACCGATAAGGCAGGCAATGTGCATGTCGTCATCGGCAAGGCGTCGTTCGATGCTGAGAAGCTCCAGCAGAACTTCCAGGCCCTGATGGATACGCTGATTCGTGTCAAGCCGGCAGCAGCGAAAGGCCAGTACATCCGCTCCATCACTGTGAGCGCGACGATGGGCCCGGGCGTGCCTGTCCAGCTTGCCTGACAATCAGCAAGGCTCCGGCCTTGAGCGCTCCAGCAATGGCAGCGCTCCACAAATGAATATCTTGGCTGTAGACAGCAGGTTTGATTTCTCATCTAACGGGTAAAACCGCCTGCCGAGGCCGGAGCACATGAACTTGAATGTTATGAGCCTCCGGCGTGCAGCCGGGGGTTCTTTTGCTTCGCTTTACAAATGGGCGGCACAGGTCATCCGCTGGGGATGTCCGTGCGTGCTGCCTGCAAATTCAGAGAAACGCTGCTATGCTCAGCGTTTCCCTGATGGAATGGAGGTGTAAACATGGGTGTATCTGAAAAGAAACAGGCCATCGTAGCCGAGCTCAAGGAACAGCTTGCGTCTGCAAAGGGTGTTGTCCTCACGGGCTACAAGGGCCTTACGGTCGCACAGGACACGGAGCTCCGTCGCGAGCTGCGTGAGGCTGGCGTATCGTATCACGTCGTCAAGAACACGATGCTCCGTCTCGCTGCGAAAGAGGCTGGCGTCGAGGGTCTTGACGAGCATCTCGAGGGCACGACGGCCTTCGCTTTCTCGGCGGAGGATGCCGTTGCTCCGGCAAAGGTCATCTGCGGCTTCATCAAGAAGAACAAGCTCGAGGATACGGAGGTTCTGACGGTCAAGGCCGGCATGGTCGAGGGCAAGGTCATCGGTCTCGATGATATCAAGGCGCTCGCTTCCCTGCCGTCTCGCGAGGAACTCATCGCCAAGCTCCTTGGCAGCATGAATGCCCCGATCTCGAACACGGTCAACGTCCTGCAGGGCGTTATCCGCAATGCGGTCTATGTGCTTGACGCAGTCCGCGCGCAGAAGGAATCCGCATAAATCGATCAGCGAACCCTTCGTTTGCGGGACCTGTCCCGCAGCATGAATCTGAATAAAAACCAATTTAATGGAGGTATTTGAAATGACGAAAGAAGAAATCATGGAAGCCATTGAGAACATGACGGTTCTCGAACTTTCCGAGCTCGTGAAGGCTATGGAAGAGAAGTTCGGTGTCAGCGCTGCTGCTCCGGTCGCTGTTGCTGCTGCTGGCGGTGCTGCCGGCGGTGCTGCCGCTGAGGAGAAGACGGAGTTCAACGTCATGCTCACGGCTGTTGGCGACAAGAAGATCAACGTCATCAAGGCTGTCCGTGAGGCTACGGGCCTTGGCCTGAAGGAAGCAAAGGCTCTCGTTGACGGCGCTCCGGCTGCTGTCAAGGAGAACGCTCCGAAGGCAGAGGCTGAAGAGCTCAAGAAGAAGCTCGAAGAGGCTGGCGCTACGGTTGAGCTGAAGTAATTTCAGTTTTCGAGCACAGGGAACCGCTCCGTTGGGGGCGGTTCTTTTTTTCTAAATAGGTATTGACAAATAAAACTTCCCATGATACAGTAAGGAACTACAGGAAAAGAATAGGGCGAAGTGTGCACAAGTGGAAAGGAAGCAAGCAAGGGAGAGCAAGATACCTTGTTTTTTTATTGTTCTTTCATTCCGCCTGTCGTATTGTTGCCCAAATTTCACAAACTATGTATTACAGGCTAAGGGGTGAAGGATTTGTTATTTAATCCTGTGCCGGTGGGCAAAAGAACCAGGTATAGCTATGCGCGAATCAAAGAAGTCATGGAAATGCCGCATCTTCTCGACATCCAGCGGGAGTCCTACAAGTGGTTCCTCGATGAAGGACTGCAGGACATCTTCAATGATATTTCTCCGATCGAGGATTTCACGAAAAATCTTGAGCTCACGCTTGTGAGTTATTCGCTCGACAAGCCGAAGTATGAACTCGACGAGTGCAAGGAACGTGATGTGACTTGGGCTGCACCGATGCGTGTCAATGTCCGTCTCATCAATCGCGAGACAGGAGAGATCAAGGAACAGGAAGTCTTCATGGGCGACTTCCCGAAAATGACGGAAACGGGTACCTTCATCATCAATGGTGCCGAGCGTGTCATCGTCAGCCAGCTCGTGCGTTCGCCGGGTGCTTACTATGGTGAGACGATGGATACGACGGGCAAGAAACTCTATAACGCGACGGTGATTCCGAACCGCGGTGCCTGGATCGAGCTCGAGACGGACGCGAGTGACGTCGTCTGGGTGCGCATCGACCGTACGCGCAAGATGCCTGTGACGTTCCTCATCCGCGCCCTCGGCTACGGGAGCGACGAGCAGATCCTGCAGCTCTTCCACAACGATGAGCGCATCCGTGCGACGCTCGCGCATGACCCGGAGATTAATACGGCTGACGAGGCGCTCAAGGTCATCTATAACCGCCTGCGCCCCGGCGAGCCTGTGACGGTGGACAACGCGCGCGCACTGCTCGAAGGTCTCTTCTTCGATCCGAAGCGCTATGACCTCGCGACGGTCGGCCGCTACAAGCTCACGAAGAAGCTCGGCTGGCGCCGCCGCATCCTCGGCCGGGTGCTCGCGGATCCGCTCGTCGACAAGGAGACGGGCGAGATCGTTATTCCTGCGGATACGTATGTGACGGAGGACATGATCGATGCCATCGACGAGAAACAGGAGCACGCGATCTTTGGTGACGACAAGGAGCCCTGTGCCGTCTATCTGAAGCTCAAGGACGGCAGCCGCATGAAGATGCTCTGCTCGCCGACGCTCGAGTACCATTTCCGCACCATCACCAAGAGCGATATCATCGCTTCTATTAATTATCTGCTGAACCTCATGGACGGCGTGGGCACGACGGACGATATCGACCATCTCGGCAACCGTCGCGTGCGTGCTGTCGGCGAGCTCCTGCAGAACCAGTTCCGCATCGGCCTCTCGCGCATGGAGCGCGTCGTGCGCGAGCGCATGACGATCCAGGATGCAGATGTCATCACGCCGCAGGCGCTCATCAACATCCGTCCAGTCGTGGCCGCTGTGAAGGAGTTCTTCGGCTCCTCGCAGCTCTCGCAGTTCATGGATCAGCACAACCCGCTCTCTGAGCTCACGCATAAGCGCCGTCTCTCGGCGCTCGGCCCGGGCGGTCTCTCGCGTGAACGCGCTGGGTTCGAGGTACGCGATGTCCATAACTCCCACTACGGTCGCATGTGCCCGGTCGAGTCTCCGGAAGGTCCGAACATCGGTCTCATCGGCTCGCTCGCGACGTATGCACGCGTGAACCAGTTCGGTTTCATGGAGACGCCGTACCGTCGTGTCGATAGGGAAGCACACAAGGTTACGGATGAGGTGCGCTACCTCACGGCGGACGAAGAGGACGACCTCGTCATCGCTCAGGCCAACGAGCCACTCGATGAGAACGAGTGGTTCGTCAATGAGCGTGTCACAGCGCGCTTCCACGAGGAAACGGGCCTGCATAGCCGCGACAAGGTCGATTACATGGACGTGAGCCCGCGCCAGGTCTTTTCCATCGCGACGGCCATGATCCCCTTCCTCGAAAACGATGACGCGAACCGCGCGCTCATGGGTGCGAACATGCAGCGCCAGGCAGTGCCGCTCCTGCGGACGCAGGCGCCGCTCGTCGGCACGGGCATGGAGTATAAGGCCGCCTGTGACTCCGGCGTCATGCACCTTGCCCGTCATGCCGGTACAGTTGTGCGCGTTACTGGAGATACCATTGTTGTCCGTCCGGATAATGGTGGCAAAGATGACGTGTATAAGCTACAGAAGTTTATGCGCTCCAACCAGGGTACGTGCATCAACCAGGTGCCGATCGTCTACAAAGGCGATGTCGTCAAGGAAAATCAGCCGATCGCTGACGGCCCGGCAACGGATCACGGTGAGCTCGCGCTCGGCTATAACATCATCGTTGCCTATATGCCGTGGGAGGGTTACAACTACGAGGATGCCGTGCTGCTCTCGGAGAACCTCGTCAAGCGCGACCTCTATACCTCCATTCACATCGAGGAGTACGAGTGCGACGCGCGCGATACGAAGCTCGGTCCTGAGGAGATCACGCGCGACATCCCGAACGTTGCAGAGGATGCGCTCAAGGATCTCGACGAGGAGGGCATCATCTCCATCGGCGCCGATGTGCGCCCGGGCGATATCCTCGTCGGCAAGGTCACGCCGAAAGGCGAGACGGAGCTCACGGCTGAGGAGCGTCTGCTGCGCGCCATCTTCGGCGAGAAGGCGCGCGAGGTGCGCGACACCTCGCTGCGCGTGCCGCACGGCGAGCAGGGCAAGATCGTCGATGTGAAGATCTTCAGCCGCGACAACAACGATGAGCTGCCGCCGGGCGTCAACCGTCTTGTGCGCGTCTACATCGCGCAGAAGCGCAAGATCTCCGTCGGTGATAAGATGGCAGGCCGTCACGGTAACAAGGGTGTCGTCTCGCGCATCATGCGCCAGGAGGATATGCCGTTCCTGCCGGACGGCACGCCGGTCGATATCGTGCTGAACCCGCTCGGCGTCCCGAGCCGCATGAACATCGGTCAGATCCTCGAGGCGCATCTCGGCATGGCGGTCAAGGTCATCGGCCAGCAGATCAAGGACGGCGATCCGACCATCGAGGCACGCCTGCGTGCGGCCGGCTATGATTTCGACAAGCTCGGCATGCCGAAACCGGACGTCGCTGGCCTCCACATCGCGACGCCTGTCTTCGACGGCGCGAGCGACGCGGATGTGTTCGGCACGATCAAGGCGGCGGGCCTGCCTGCCGACGGCAAGACAATCCTCTACGACGGCCGCACGGGCGAGCCGTTCGAGAACCGCGTCACGGTCGGCTGCACTTACTTCCTCAAGCTGCATCACCTCGTAGCTGATAAGATCCACGCGCGTTCCACGGGCCCGTACTCCCTCGTCACGCAGCAGCCGCTGGGCGGCAAGGCCCAGTTCGGCGGCCAGCGCTTCGGCGAGATGGAGGTCTGGGCGCTCGAGGCCTACGGCGCTGCCTATACGCTGCAGGAAATGATGACGGTCAAGTCCGACGATGTCGTCGGCCGCGTGAAGGCGTATGAGGCCATCGTCAAGGGAGAGAACATCCCCGAGGCGGGCGTGCCGGAGTCGTTCAAGGTCCTCGTCAAGGAACTCCAGTCCATCGGTCTCGACATCAAGGTGCTCGACGGCGATGCGAAGGAAGTCTCCATCCAGGATGATGACGATGATGACGACATCAACGCACGTGCCAAGGACCTCGACCTCGACGTCACGGGCGTCGACCCGACGAAGGAAAGTCCGGCCCAGGCAGCGCCTGAGACGGCTGACGCCTTCGATGAGGGGGCGCAGACGGACGATGAGCACACGAACGCCGCAGATGACATCATCGCGGATATCGGCAATATGACGGTCAATGAAACGCCTGACAATGACGGTGAGGAATAAGAAGGGAGTGTCATCTCTTTGCTGGATGTAAATAAATTTGATTCGATGCGCATCGCTCTCGCTTCGCCGGAAAAGATTCGCGAGTGGTCCTACGGCGAGGTCAAGAAGCCGGAAACCATCAACTATCGCACGCTGAAGCCGGAACGCGACGGACTCTTCTGTGAGCGTATCTTCGGCCCGACGCGCGACTGGGAATGCCACTGCGGCAAGTACAAGCGCATCCGCTACAAGGGCATCATCTGCGACCGCTGCGGTGTCGAGGTCACGCGCGCCAAGGTGCGCCGCGAGCGCATGGGCCATATCGAGCTCGCTGCGCCGGTCTCGCATATCTGGTATTTCAAGGGCATCCCGAGCCGCATGGGCCTGATCCTCGACATCACGCCGCGGAATCTCGAACGAGTGCTCTATTTCGCGCAGTATATCGTGCTCGATCCGGGCGACAGCAACCTCATCAAGAAGCAGCTGCTCGACGAGGCCGCGTACCGCAAGGCGCGTGAAGAGTACGGCAGTACATTCAAGGTCGGCATGGGTGCCGAGGCCATCAAGGCCCTGCTGGAAGAGCTCGATCTCGACAAGCTCAGCGAGGAGCTCAGGAAGCAGGTGCGCGAGCTCTCCACGCAGAAGAAGATCCGCGCCATCCGCCGCCTTGAGGTCGTCGAGGCGTTCCGCAAGTCCGGCAACAAGCCGAGCTGGATGATCCTCGATGTCGTGCCGGTCATTCCGCCGGATCTGCGTCCGATGGTCCAGCTCGACGGCGGCCGCTTCGCGACGAGCGATCTCAACGATCTCTACCGCCGCGTCATCAACCGCAACAACCGTCTGAAGCGCCTCCTGGAGCTCGGCGCGCCGGACATCATCGTGCGCAACGAGAAGCGCATGCTGCAGGAAGCCGTCGATGCGCTCATCGACAACGGCCGCCGCGGCCGCCCTGTCACGGGCCCGGGCAACCGCCCGCTCAAGTCGCTCTCCGACATGCTCAAGGGCAAGCAGGGACGTTTCCGCCAGAACCTGCTCGGCAAGCGTGTCGACTATTCCGGACGTTCCGTTATCGTCGTCGGGCCGGAGCTCAAGCTCCATCAGTGCGGCCTGCCGAAGGAGATGGCGCTCGAGCTCTTCAAGCCGTTCGTCATGAAGAAGCTCGTGGCCTCCGGTTCCGCGCACAACATCAAGTCCGCGAAGCGCATGGTTGAGCGTGCGCGCCCCGAAGTCTGGGATGTGCTCGAGGACGTCATCAAGGAGCATCCGGTGCTCCTGAACCGCGCCCCAACGCTTCACCGCCTCGGTATCCAGGCGTTCGAGCCAGTGCTCACCGAGGGCCGCGCGCTCAAGCTTCATCCGCTCGCCTGCACGGCGTACAACGCCGACTTCGACGGCGACCAGATGGCCATCCATCTGCCGCTCTCGGCGGAGGCGCAGACGGAGGCGCGCATCCTCATGCTCGCCGCCAACCATATCCTCGCGCCGAAGGACGGCAAGCCCATCATCGTGCCGACGCAGGATATGGTGCTCGGCTCCTACTACCTGACGATCCTCAAGCCGGGCGCACTCGGCGAGGGCAAGGTCGTCACGGGCATCGCCGAGGCACTGCTCGCGTACCAGCAGCATGAGCTCGCCATCCAGGCGGAGATCCGCTGCCGCATGGTGACGCCGGACGGGGAGACGAACCTCGTCAAGACGAGCCTCGGACGCATGATCTTCAACGAGATCCTGCCGCCGGAGCTCCGTTACTTCCATCAGGATGAGGACGGCACCTGGGGCCTCGGCATCCTTATGAAGAAAAAGCAGCTCGGCGCGCTCGTCGCGAACTGCTACAATCATTTCGGCGCGACGAAGACCGCAGAGGTCATCGACGGCGTCAAGAACCTCGGCTATCACTATGCCTGCATCGCCGGCATGACGGTCGCCATCTCCGACGTCATCGTGCCGCCGAAGAAAAAGACCATCATCGCCGACGCGCAGAAGCAGGTCAACAAGGTCGAGCGCCAGTTCAGCCGCGGTCTCGTGACCGAGGAGGAGCGCTACAAGAAGGTCATCGGCCTCTGGGCGCAGGCGACCGACGATGTCGCGGATGCCATGATGGAGAACATGGACGCCTTCAACCCCATCTTCATGATGGCGGACTCCGGTGCCCGCGGTAACAAGCAGCAGATGCGCCAGCTCGCCGGTATGCGCGGCCTCATGGCCGATCCGTCCGGCAAGATCATCGACTTGCCAATCACGGCGAACTTCCGCGAGGGGCTTTCCGTTTCCGACTACTTCATTTCCTCGCACGGCGCCCGCAAGGGCCTCGCCGATACGGCGTTGCGCACCGCGGACTCCGGTTACCTCACGCGCCGTCTCGTCGACGTCGCGCAGGATGTCATCGTGCGCGAGGAGGACTGCGACGTCTCGGCGCTGAGCCTCGTGCTCTCGCGTGCAACGCTTGCGGAGAACACGATGGATGCGCTCGAAATCCTCAACGACACGCTGCTCGGCCGTCTCCTGGCCGCTGATGTGCTCGATCCTGAGACGAAAGAAGTGCTCTTCGAGAAGGATACGGTGCTCGGCGACGAGGAACTCATGACAATCGGCGAGCACGCCGTGCCGGAACTCATGGTGCGCGGTACGTCCGTACAGACGGCAGCTTCGGTATCCAGCGCGATGGTCTCCGAGGTCATCACGCTCGGTACGCCGGATGCAGCAGAACGCCAGAAGGCGCACGACACGCTGGTGCACGAGATGCTCGACAAGGAAGTCACGAAGGATGTCGCGGACAGCGAGGGCAATATCGTCCTCGCGGCGCACGACCATCTCACGGCGGAGAACATCGAAAAGGTGCTTGCCTCCGATGCCAAGGTCATCCATGTCCGCAACAACAACGTGCGCGGCATCGAGGTCGAAGCCATCAAGGAGGGCGACGGCATCATCGAGTCGCTCGAGGAGCGTATTGTCGGCCGCGTGCTCGCGGAGGACATCGTCGATCCGGCGACGGGAGAGAAGATTGCCTCCCTCAACGATACGGTCGATGAAGCGCTGGCGAAGAAAATCGCCGCTGTGCGCGAGAAGGTCTCCATCCGCAGCGTGCTCACGTGCAAATCCCAGTTCGGCGTCTGCATCAAGTGCTACGGCCGCGATCTCGCGAATCAGGCGGAAGTCGAGGTCGGTGAGGCCGTCGGCGTCATCGCCGCGCAATCCATCGGCGAGCCGGGCACCCAGCTCACGATGCGTACGTTCCATTCTGGCGGCGTCGCGGGCGACGATATCACGCAGGGCCTGCCGCGTGTCGAGGAGCTTTTCGAGGCACGCAAACCGAAGCATCATGCCATCATCGCCGAGATCGGCGGCACGGCAGAGGTCGAGGATACGGGCAAGGGCATGCGCAAGGTCACGATCCATCCCGCTGAGGGCGATGCGCGCGAGTACGCGATCCCCTTTGGCGCCCGCATGGCGGTCAAGGACGGCATGAAGCTCGCGCCGGGCGACAAGCTCACCGAGGGCTCCGTCAATCCGCATGACATCCTGCGCATCTGCGGCCTGCAGGCCACGCAGCGCTACCTCGTCTACGAGGTGCAGAAGGTCTACAAGTCTCAGGGCGTCGAGATCAACGACAAGCACATCGAAGTCATGGTGCGTCAGATGCTCCGCAAGGTCAAGATCGAGGAGTCCGGCAATACGGACTTCCTACCGGGCGAGTACATCGACATCAATCAGTTCGAGGCGGCCAACACGAAGGCCATCGAGGAGGGCGGCGAGCCGGCTGTGGCAAAACCGATCCTGCTCGGCATCACGAAGGCCTCCCTTGCGACGGATTCCTTCCTCTCCGCGGCCTCCTTCCAGGAGACGACGCGCGTGCTCACCGACGCCGCCATCAAGGGTAAAGTCGATCCGCTCGTCGGCCTCAAGGAGAACGTCATCATCGGCAAGCTCATCCCTGCCGGTACCGGCATGAGCCGTTATCGCAATCTCGAGGTTGTCGAGACGGACAAGAAGCCTGTGGATGAGGCGGAGGTTCCCTCTGAGGGGGATGCACCCGCGGAGGAGCAGGCGCCAGAGCCAGTGGCCTGACCTGCGCACGCAACGGCTCAGCGGCCATGCGTGCATCTCGGAGCGAGATGACTCGCTGATTGTCTTGTACTCCGGGGAGTGTGAAACGAATTTTCTTATCCTGTAACATAGTTTGAATTTTTATTTTGCGGGCGTGTCCCGCGTGTTGGACCTGGACAAGGCAAACGAATTGCCTTGTCTCAGGTCTATTTTTTTGTCCTGGTGCCGAGCAATCAATGCTTGACGCTTGCAAGGCTGGTGATATAATTTCCATATGGTTTTCAGAAAACGCAGGGATGGCGGAGAGGAATCTATCATCGCCTGACGTTTTGCCTGCTTCGCGCAACTATGAAAGGATCTGATGCGCTCTATGGAACTTTCCCTGTTACAGCTCGTCATCATTGCAGCGACGATCGCCGTCGTCCTCGGCTGCGGCATTTACGCGGCACGTTCCGTCCATTCGGCGGAGGGCTTCAGTCTCGGCGGACGCAGTGCCGGTGTGCCGCTCGTTGCCGGCAGCATCGCCGGCACGTGCGTCGGCGGCGGCGCGACGATCGGCACGGCGCAGCTCGCCTCGACCGTCGGGCTGTCCGCCTGGTGGTTCACGATCGGCGTCGGGCTCGCGCTCATCATCATGGGCATCTTTTACGCGCGCCCGCTGCGCCGCTCGTCGCTTGAGACGATCCCGCAGTATCTCGTGCAGAATTACGGCAGGGCAGGCGGCGTCTTCACGAGTGTCGTTTCCTCGCTCGGCATCCTTTTCAGCGCGGTCTCGAGCTGCCTGCCAGGCATCTATATCATCGCGGCCGTGCTCGCCATCCCGTTCTGGCCGGCCGCGGGCATCCTGCTCGCGCTTGTCGCCTGCTACGCATTCTTCGGCGGCATGAAGAGCGCGGGCGTCGGCGGCATCCTCAAGATGGTCGTCATCTGGGTGAGCATGCTGATTGCGGGCGGCGCAGCCGGCTATGCGGTGCTCTTCCAGCCGGAGATTCATGAGGCGCTGCCCGCCGACACCTGGTTCAACCTCTTCGCCGGCGGCATGCAGATGACGCTGGCAAACCTCGTCTCCGTCATCGTCGGCATGATCTGCACGCAGACATACGTCCAGGCCATCTTCTCCGCGACGACGCCGAAGACGGCGTCTGTCGGCGCGTTCGTCGCCGCGCTCATCTCGCTGCCCATCGGCCTGCCCTGCGCGATGATCGGCATGTACATGCATGCGGCGCATCCCGAGGTGCCGGCCATCCTCGCGCTGCCGACATTCCTGCTCTCCTATCAGCCTGTCGTGCTCGGCAGCATCGCGATGGGCGGCATCATGCTCTCGCTCATCGGCTCTACGGCGGGGCTTTCGCTCGGCATCGGCACGATGCTCTCGCGCGATATCTTCTGCAAGGTGCTGCATGTGACGAAGAGTGCGACGGAACTCTGGCTCACGCGCGGTCTCGTGCTCGCGACCATCGTCGTCGCAGCTGTCATCGCCGTGCTCAACGAGGGCTCGCAGGTGCTCTTCTGGTCGTACCTCTCGATGGCGCTGCGCGGCGGCGGCATCTTCCTGCCGCTCACGGTCGCGGTTTTCCTGCCGCGCGCCATCGAGCGCCACTGGGCCGTCGCGTCGATGGTCATCTCTACCTGCGCCGCGCTCGCAGCGAATTTCCTCGGCGTCAAGGTGAATCCGCTTTTCGTGGGCCTCGCCGTGAGCGTCGTGCTCATCGTGCCGGGCATCCTGCAGCAGCGGCGGCGCGTCGCTACCCTGTATGCGCGCATGAAGGAATGAGGGCAGCGCGATGCGGTGCCTGGAAGTCATGAGGATGGCACTCGATAGAACCGCTAATAGAACGACCCCCGTTGGATGGCTTTCCATCCAACGGGGGTCGTTGTCATTGACGATGAGCGGCGCACCTGGTGTCAGTCGTGGTACCAGTGACCGTTGCCAATCCGGATGCTGCCGATGATGGCACCCGTGTTACTCGTATGCGCCGCCTGCGCGGGAACGCGCGCCATGAGACGGTCAGGCGTGTCGGTGAGCCAGGCGGTGACGAGCACGGCGTCGCCCTTGATCTTCTTATAGTCTGTCCGCTTGATCTCCTCCTGATAGATGACGCTTGCGTGCGCCGCGATGGTGGAAGTGGTCAGCGCCTGTGTGAAGGCCATGCCGTCTGACCAGGTGTAGAGCGCCTGACCGTTCTTGTCGAGCAGGGCGAAGTCGTAGAGTTGACCGCAGCGGTGCTCGATGGTGTAGGGGGCGTCGCCGCTGTTCGTGACCTTGAGCTCGAGCAGCAGGCGGCCGCTCCTTTCCTTCACGGTGAGTTCCTCGATGAGAGAACCGCTCGCAAACGCGGCATAGCTCTCCGTGGAGACTCTTCCTGCCGCCTGTGAGGAGGAGCCCATTGGAAAGGCGATGCCGATGTTCGCGCCGAGATGCGCCTCAGCGGCGGGCAGCGGCAGGAGGGGGAGTGCAAGGCTGGAGAGGAGCAGGGCGGCGGCCAGGCGTTTCCTGCCGCGGGAATGCGGTGCGCTTGCCAGGCGGCGCTTCTCGTTTGCGGGCAGAGAAGGGCGAAGAACGCGTGCGATATGGAAAATCTTCATGGTTTTTTCGCTCCTTTCCGGAAGATAAGGGCCTCTTTCCCCCGCCGTCGGCATTGCAGATAGAGGAAGGCGGCAGCGGCGAGCGCGAAGCAGATGACGCTCGTCATCTGCGCGCTGTGCAGCAGGCCGAGCACTGGCGCTGTATAGTCGCCGCGGAAGAATTCGAGGAAGAACCGCGCCGCGCTGTAGAGCATGACGTAGAGCGCGAAGCACTGCCCGCGCGCGTGGCCCGTCGTGCGGTAGAGCAGGAGCAGCGCGAAGATGGCCGTATCGAGCTGTCCCTCCCAGATTTCCGCAGGCCAGAGCGGCTGGTCGCCGTATGTATGATAGGCGAGCGTCGTCGTCGGATAGAGGATGCCGAACGCGCTGCCCGTCGGCGCGCCGAATGCATCGCCATTGAGGAGGTTCGCACAGCGGCCGAGCGCCTGGCCGAGGATGATGGCCGGCGCGAGGACATCCATGAGATGCAGCGTGTCGAGCCCGTGGCGGCGGCAGTACCAGACGCCTGTGAGTACGCCGAGCAGGACGCCGCCCTGGATGGCCATGCCGCCCTGCCAGACATTCAGAAGTTCCGTGAGATGGTCGTGGTAATACGCCCAGTCGAAAAAGAAGACATCCCAGAGACGGGCGCCGACGAGTCCCGCGACGCCGCAGTAGATGCCGAGGTCTACGATGTACTTCTCATAGCCGCGGCCGTCGGCTTTCGCGAGGAAATAGCCGACGCCTGTCGCGAGGATGATGGAAAAGGAAAGCACGAGCCCGTAGGCGCGGATGGGGAAGTCCCCGAGGAAGAAGAGATACTGGTGCATAACAAACGACCTTTCTGGCAGAATTCCTTCTCATTATACATCAACTGGCGCTGTGGAACATAGTGTTTGCATGAAAACGGCAGACCGCCGGGATAGCACAGAAAAAGCGGCGACCTACCCCGGCCGCCGCTGTGCGCGATGGATCAATCTTCGATGGCTGTCTCGAGCGCGATGCGGATCATGTCGTTGAAACTCGTCTGACGCTCCTCCGCCGTGCAGCTTTCGCCCGTGAGCAGGTGGTCGCTGACCGTGAAGAGCGCGAGCGCCTGCACATGCGCCTCGGCCGCGAGCGTGTAGAGCGCCGCCGCCTCCATCTCGACGCCGAGGATGCCGTATTTCCTGAGCTTATCGTTGTCGATGTCCTCATCATAGAAGCGGTCGACGGAGATGATATTGCCGACCGTTGCCTTGAGCTGCAGGCGGCGCGTGTTGGCAACGGCTTTTTCCAGCAGCGTGAAATCCGCGATGGGGCAGAAGTTGATCGTGCCGCCGAAGATGTTGCGGACGAGGCTCGAGTCCGTGCTCGCGGCCTGCGCGATGAGTATATCGCGCAGCTTCACATCCGGATGCATGCCGCCGCAGGTGCCGACGCGGAAGAGCTTCTTGCAGCCATAGGTGTGGATGAGCTCATGCACGTAGATGGAGATGGACGGTATGCCCATGCCCGTTCCCTGGACCGAGACCGGCACACCCTTGTAAGTGCCGGTGTAGCCGAGGATATTGCGGACGTGCGTGTATTC
Source organism: Selenomonas bovis DSM 23594 (assembly GCF_000381005.1). GTDB lineage: Bacteria > Bacillota > Negativicutes > Selenomonadales > Selenomonadaceae > Selenomonas_C > Selenomonas_C bovis. The sequence goes on along the minus strand of NZ_KB908380.1, from coordinate 10,611 downwards.
TTTGGCGTCATCGAGGAAATGCTCCGCGATGAATTTCGCGCGCAGCGGATCGCCTGGGAGCAGGATGCGCTCGGCAATCTCGCCCTTTTCAGCGGCAATATGGGGAGTACTCATGGATCTAGCCTTCTTTCTGCAAAATGAGAAATATCATGATTTCATTATACAAGAAAAGAGGGGGCGTGAAAAGACATGTCGGAAAGCGGTGCATAACCTTGACGCACTACGACGAAAGTGCTAAAATAAATAACGTTAATATAAGTAGTCAAGACAATCGCGGCTGCCTTTATGGCAGATGAGGAAAGTCCGGGCTCCAGAGGGCAGCGTGCTGGATAACGTCCAGCGGGGGTGACCCCAGGGATAGCGCCACAGAGAACAAACCGCCGGGTGACCGGTAAGGCTGAAACGGTGCGGTAAGAGCGCACCAGCGGGCAGGTGACTGTCCGGCTTGGCAAGCCCCACGCGGAGCAAGACCTAATAGGGAAGGGTTGAGGCGGCCCGCCGACCTTCCGGGTTGCGTCGCTTGAGCCGTGAGGCAACTCACGTGCCTAGATAAATGATTGTCGCCGCGCAAGCGGAACAGAACTCGGCTTATTGGCTGCTTGTATTCACGTGTCAATCAGGCTGTCTCATGGCAGCCTTGCTTTATATCCAGTTATTATCTGAAAATTCACTGAAATCTGGAATGAATTCGAGAAAATAAACTGGAATACGACGACTTTTTGTCGTATTATATATATGGGCCGATACATGAAGCCGAATCCAGCCCAGGAGCGGGGGAACCAAAAGATTTTGGGGTGAACGTTTTCGCCGGGGAGCGATAGCTCAACGGCAAGAGCGCGGGTGGTCTTCTCTACCCGAACCCGGCAGCTAACCTCGTAGGCGAATAGAGAGAGGAGTGGCTTTTTGAGTAAAGCGCTGCGCATCTTTGCGCTCACCACGATCCTGCTGTGCTGGTCTGCCGTTCTCTGCGGGGCATCCGCCTTCCGCGTCGGTGACCAGGGCAGCGATGTAGCAGAGATCCAAGGGCAATTGGCCAGTCTCGGCTACGACGTCGCAGCAGATGGGGATTTCGGTCCCGCAACCGCTGAGGCAGTAAAAGCATTCCAGATTTCCCGCGGGCTCGATGCGGACGGCCTCGTTGGTCCGTCCACGTATTCGGCGCTGCTCGGGAAATCGATGCCGGAGGTCAGCCGCGGTTCGAGCGCTCTCGGGCGCCGCATCGTGGCGAGCTCGATGCAGTATCTCGGTGTGCCGTACGTCTTTGGCGGTACGACACCGAATGGCTTCGATTGCTCCGGCTATGTGCGGTATGTGTTCGCGAATGCGGGCATCTACCTGCCGCGCACGGCGGATGCCCAGTATGAGTGCGGCTATCCGGTCTCGACGGCTGAGCTGGTACCAGGCGACCTGGTATTCTTCTCGACCTACGAGGCAGGGGCATCTCATGTCGGCATCTATCTTGGGGATGGCAATTTCATCAATGCGTCCTCGAGCCGCGGCGTCTCGATTGCGTCCCTGTACAGCTCCTACTGGGGTTCCTGCTACATCGGCGCGCGTCGTGTCATGTAAACAAAATATCTTGATGTTCGGGAGGCGTACGCCTCCCCCTTTTTTACCCCATAATGAAAAAGCCCAAGAGTGCAGGACTCTTGGGCGAGGCAGCCGCCTCAGTTGGTGAAAAGCTGATCCCAGAAGGCGTAGGATACCATCAGGAAGATAAGCAGCAGGAGGAAGAGATCACCCATCGTGAGAGCCCCCTTTCCCTCGCAAACAGACACTTGCGGGTTAACGACGAGTTTTCTTCTATCATACTATGTAAATCCCCAAGAGCGCAAGCCGCAGGCGCAGCGCGATTGGTTGGATTTACTGCAAGGACGGGCGCACAATGTCCACAAAGTGGACGTTTGTGCGTTGAGTTTACTATGTAAATCCCCAAGAGCGCAAGCCGCAGGCGCAGCTGGCATTGATTTTTTAGATTTTAGGAAACGCGGGGAGGATTTCCCCTTGGTGATAGAGAATAAAGCAAAAGAAGAATCTAGGTCAGAAGTTTAGGAGTGATGGAAATGGTAAGAGCCAGTATCAAGAATATGATGTTCTATGGATTCCATGGCATCTATGAGTATGAGCGTGAACAGGGACAGAAATTCTACATCGATGTGGAAGTCGAGACGAAGGATGACAAGGTCGTCGAGACGGACAAGATCGAGGATGGCGTGGATATGGCGGCCATCTACGACGTCGTCAAGGATGTCACGGAAAACAAGCGGTTCACGATGCTTGCAGCACTCGGCGGCCACATCGGGGATCGCTTGCTCAAGAAATATCCGCACTTCGCCGCGGTCACGACGACCATCCGCAAGCCCAATGTGCCGATTTCAGGTTCTCTGGACTATGTGGAAGCTACGGTGACACGCCGGGCAGAATGACGCAAGGGGCTGACGCATTGAGGCGCAGCCCCGTTTTTTCTGCTGTATAGGAGCAATGGGGGTCTGGAGCAATGGGGATCTTGCTGCGCTCCGCTGTTGCAGTGTTTTCCCGCATGGCTTATGGCGGACGGCGCGCGGTGTTTTTGCACTGATTTTGCAAAATGTCGAGAAAAGGTGTTGCAGAATGTGGCGCTTTTTTGTATAGTAGTTGAAGCTATTATATACAAATAGACGTATGCCTTGGACAGAGGAGCGGCGCTTGTCATTTCCGTCTGCCGGATGTGCCCCCTCCGTTTTGTGACGATGGAGAGAACGCTATGAAGGACCGAGATATTTTCGCACTTGCTGCGCTGCAGTGCGTGCGCGGCCTGAATGCCGCGGTGCTCCTGCCGCTCCTGCGCACGCTTGGAGGCGCGCGGCGCGTCTGGGAGGCGTCGGCGGCGGAGCTTGCGGCAGCCGGCATGGAGCGGCGCACACTCGCGGCGCTCGGCCGCTACCGCGCGAAACACGCGGCGGAGCCGGAACGCATCGAGGCGCTTTGCGAGGGGCAGTCCGTCTCGCTCGTTGCGTTCGGCGAGGCAGGGTACCCAGAATCGCTCGCCGCAATCTATCAGCCGCCGCTCGTGCTCTATGTACGCGGCAGTCTGCCGTCTGATGCGGAATGTCTCGGCATCGTCGGGGCACGCCGGTTCAGCCGCTATGGCGAGGGCATCGCGGAGAAGCTCGGCGAGGAGCTTGCGGCGAGTGGCTTCTGCGTCGTGAGCGGCGCGGCGCGCGGTATCGACAGCGCCGCGCACCGCGGCGCGCTCCGGACGGGGTGCACGGTGGCCGTGCTCGGCTGCGGCGTCGATATCGCCTATCCGGCGGAGAACCGCCGCCTGCTCGCGGATATCGTCGCCTCAGGCGGCGCCATCCTCTCAGAGTATGCGCCTGGCACGCCGCCGCTGCCCGCGTTCTTCCCCGCGCGCAACCGCATCATCAGCGGCCTTTCGAAGGGCGTCATCGTCGTGGAGGCGGCGGAACGCAGCGGCTCGCTCATCACGGCGCAGCTCGCGCTCGACGAGGGCCGCGATGTCTTCGCGGTGCCGGGCAGCATCTATTCGCCGACGAGCCAGGGGTGCCATCGGCTCATCCAACAGGGCGCGAAGCTTGTGACCTCCGTGCGGGATGTGCTCGAGGAGTACGGGCGCGAGCCGATGCCGCGCGCGCCGCGAAAACGGAAGGACGCGGATCTCAGCGGGGAAGAGCGCGCCCTCTACCAGGTGCTCTCCTACGAGCACCCGCTTTCCATTGATGAAATCATCGCCAGCCTCAAGGATGGGGATCCCGCGCGGCTCTCCTTCCTGTTGCTCGGTCTGGAGCTCAAGGGCCTGGTGATTGAAAACGAATCGCACGGCTATCTGCGTGCGGAGAGGGAGTGACACTTTGGCAGCCAAAGCAGCAAAGAAGACAGCAGGCGCGGCAGCGTCTGCAAAGGGAAAGAAAGCAAAGGCGAAGCGCAGAACCGCGCCGAAGAAGACACTCGTTGTCGTCGAGTCGCCCGCGAAGGCGAAGACCATCGAGAAGTATCTCGGCAGGAAATACATAGTGCGCGCCTCGATGGGGCACCTGCGGGATTTGCCGAAAAGCCAGTTCGGCATCGATGTCGAGCATGATTTCGCGCCGAAATACATCAACATCCGCGGCAAAGGAGACCTCATCAAGGCGCTCAAGAAGGACGCGAAGAACGCGGACAAGGTCTATCTCGCAAGCGATCCCGATCGTGAGGGAGAGGCGATCGCCTGGCATCTTGCGCATATCCTGGATATCGATCCCGCCTCGGACTGCCGCATCGTGTTCAACGAGATCACAAAGCCGGCCATCCAGGAGGCGGTCAAGGAGCCGCGCCCCATCAATATGGACCGCGTCGATGCACAGCAGGCGCGGCGCATGCTCGACCGCATCGTCGGCTACAAGCTCAGCCCGCTGCTCTGGAGAAAGATCAGGAAGGGGCTCTCGGCGGGACGCGTGCAGTCCGTCACGGTGAAACTCATCTGCGACAGGGAAAAGGAAATCCAGGCGTTCCAGTCGGAGGAATACTGGACGGTCGGCTGCAAGCTGCGCCGGCAGAAATCCGCGCTCTTCGAGGCGGAGCTCGCGCTCGTGGATGGAAAGAAGCTCGCCGTCCATGAGGAGGGCGGCAAGAATTTCGTCCTGCATGACGAGCAGGCGGCGAAGGCGCTTACTGAGGACCTCGGCACGCAGCCCTTCTCCGTGGCCGCGGTGAAGAAAAGCCAGCGCAAGCGGCGCCCGGCCGCGCCCTTTACGACGAGCTCGCTGCAGCAGGACGCTGCGCGCAAGCTCGGCTTCACCTCGCGCAAGACGATGATGCTCGCGCAGCAGCTCTACGAGGGCATCGAGCTCGGCAAGCGCGGCCCGACGGGCCTCATCACCTACATGCGCACCGACTCGACGCGCATCTCCGAGCTCGCGCAGGCAGAGGCGAAGGCCTACCTGGAGGAGGCGCTCGGCGCGGACTACGTGCCGGCAAAGCCGAACGTCTACGCGAGCGGCAAGAAGGCGCAGGACGCGCATGAGGCCATCCGTCCGACTTCCATCCACAACACGCCGGACGAGCTCGAGAGCTTCCTCTCTAAGGATCAGTGGAAGCTCTACACGCTCATCTGGCAGCGCTTCGCCGCGAGTCAGATGACGCCCGCTGTCTACGATACGATGAGCGTCACCATCGCGGCGGGCGAGCGCTACCAACTCAAGTCTTCCGGCTCGCGGCTTGTCTTCGCGGGCTTCACGGCCGTTTATGCGGGCGCGGACACGACGAAAAAGGAAAAGGATGTCGTGCTGCCGGAGCTCGCGGCGGGCGATGCGCTCGACCTCGGCAGGCTTCTGCCACAGCAGCATTTCACCGAGCCGCCGCCGCGCTATAACGACGCCTCGCTCGTCAAGACGCTTGAGGAGAAGGAGATCGGCCGGCCGAGTACCTACGCGCCGATCATTGAGACAATCCAGGCGCGTGGCTATGTGCAGCGCGTCGACAAGCATTTCCAGCCGACGGAGCTCGGCTTCCTCGTGCTCGACATGCTCGAGGAATATTTCAAGGATATCGTCGATGTGAAGTTCACCGCGAACCTCGAGAACGAACTCGACGAGATCGCCGAGGGAAAATGCGAGAAGAACGCACTTCTCAGCGAGTTCTACACGCCGTTCGAGCAGACGCTCGAGAAAGCGGACGAGGCCATCGGCCACGTCGAGCTACCCGTCGAGGTCTCTGATGTGCGCTGCGAGAAATGCGGCCGCCTCATGGTCGTCAAGCAGGGGCGGTTCGGCAAGTTCCTCGCCTGCCCCGGCTTCCCTGAGTGTCGCAATACGAAGCCGCTGCTCGTCGATACGGGGGTCAAGTGCCCGAAGTGCGGCGGCAGCATCGTTGAGCGCAAGACGCGGCGCGGACGGAAATTCTACGGCTGCAAGAACTATCCAGAGTGCGACTACACGACCTGGGACACGCCGCTCAAGGATACCTGTCCCGTCTGCGGTTCCTTCCTGCTCAAGCACCAGTACAAGAACGGCCGCGCGCTCATCTACTGCAGCAATGACGACTGCAAGTCGCGCGTCGGCAGCCCCATCAATGAGGAACTCGAGAAGATGCGGGCGCGCCTCGCGGCCAAGCGCGCGAAGGATGAGGAGAAAGCGGCGGCCAAAGCCGCGGCTGAGAAAACGGAAAAGAAAGAGAAGAAGTCATGAAACACATCTCGATCATCGGTGCGGGGCTCGCTGGCTCAGAGGCAGCGTGGCAGGCTGCGCAGCGCGGCGCGGAGGTCACGCTCTATGAGATGCGCCCGGAGAAGCAGACGCCCGCGCACAAGACGGGCGGCTTCGCCGAGCTTGTCTGCAGCAACTCCCTGCGCGGCGCGGGACTGGAGAACGCCGTCGGCGTGCTCAAGGAGGAGATGCGCCGTCTCGGCTCTCTCATCATGGCGGCAGCGGACGCCACGCGCGTGCCTGCGGGCGGCGCGCTCGCCGTGGATCGTCACGGCTTCAGCGACTACATCACGCAAAGGATCGAAGCGCATCCACAGATCCATGTCGTGCGCACGGAGGTACAGAAAGTCCCGCTCTCTGAGGACATGGTGACCATCGTCGCGAGCGGCCCGCTCACGGAGGGAGCGCTCGCAGACGACATCGCGCGGCGCACGGGCGGCGACTCCCTCTATTTCTACGATGCCGCCGCGCCCATCGTGAGCCTCGAGTCCGTCGACATGACGAAGGCCTACCGCGCCTCCCGCTACGGGAAGGGCGAGGCAGCCTATATCAACTGCCCGATGACGGAGGCGGAGTACCGCGCGTTTTACGAGGCGCTCGTGACGGCGGAAAAGGCGCCGACGCACGGCTTTGAGAAGGAGAAATTCTTCGAGGGCTGCATGCCCGTCGAGGTCATGGCGGCCCGTGGGGAGGACACGCTGCTCTACGGGCCGCTCAAGCCCGTGGGGCTCGAGCATCCCGTGACAGGCGTGCGGCCGTTCGCCGTCGTGCAGCTGCGCCAGGACAACGCGGAGGGGACGCTCTACAATATCGTCGGTTTCCAGACACACCTCAAGTGGCCGGAGCAGCGCCGCGTTTTCGGCATGATCCCGGGACTCGAGCACGCAGAGTTCCTGCGCTACGGCGTCATGCACAGGAACACGTTTCTCAACGCACCGCGCCACCTGCTGCCGACGTATCAGCTGCGCGGCGAGGAACGTCTCCTCTTCGCGGGGCAGATGACGGGCGTCGAGGGCTACGTTGAGTCAGCCTCCTCGGGGCTCGTCGCCGGCATCAATGCCGCGCGGCTCGCGCGCGGCGAAGCGCCGCTCGTCTTTCCGGAGACGACGTGTCACGGCGCGCTCGCGCACTACATCACGACGGGCGAGGCGGATCATTTCCAGCCGATGAACGTGAACTTCGGCCTGCTGCCGCCGCTTCCCCAGCGCATCCGGAAAAAGAGAGAAAAAAAGCAGCGCCTCGCGGAGCGGGCGCTCGCTGACATAGAGACATTTCGTGCAGAATTAAAGGAGTAACAGCATCATGGACACGCAATTTCACGCGACGACCATCGTCGCCGTGCGCAAGAATGGCAAGACGGCCATCGCCGGCGACGGGCAGGTCACGTTCGGCGAGCATACGATTATGAAGGCGAACGCGCGCAAGGTGCGCACGCTCTATCACGACAAGATCCTCGCGGGGTTCGCTGGCTCCGTGGCGGATGCCTTCACGCTCTTCGAGAAATTCGAGGGCAAGCTCGAGGCGTATAATGGCAACCTGCAGCGCGCCGCTGTCGAGCTCGCGAAGGAGTGGCGCACGGACCGCGTGCTCCGGAAGCTCGAGGCGCTGCTGCTCGTCGCGGACAAGCAGCAGCTGCTCATGCTCTCAGGCAACGGCGAGGTCATCGAGCCGGACGGCGACGTCGCCGCTATCGGCAGCGGCGGCTTCTACGCGCTTGCCGCCGCGCGCGCGATGGTCGCGCACACCGACATGGAGGCGAAGGATATCGCGCACGAGGCGCTCTCCATTGCCGCCGACATCTGCGTCTATACGAATCATAACATCAAGGTGGAGGAACTGAGCTAATGGAACAAATCGGCATGAACGAGCAGACGCCGCGCCAGATCGTGGAGGAGCTCGACAAATACATCATCGGACAGGATGAGGCGAAGCGCTCGGTCGCCATCGCCCTGCGCAACCGTTGGCGCAGCCGTCAGCTCACGGGCCCCATGCAGGATGAGGTCATCCCGAAAAACATCCTCATGATTGGCTCGACCGGCGTCGGCAAGACCGAGATTGCCCGTCGTCTCGCGAAGCTCGTCAAGGCACCGTTCATCAAGGTCGAGGCGACGAAGTTCACGGAGGTCGGCTACGTCGGCCGCGACGTTGAGTCCATCGTGCGGGACCTCGTTGAAACCGCCGTCCGCATGGTGCGTCAGGAGCGTATGGAGTCCGTACAGGAAAAGGCGAAGGAACTCGCCGAGGAGCGCATCCTCGATGTTTTCGTACCGCAGCCGAAGAAGTCCCAGAACCCGCTCGGCCGCCTCTTCGGCAACGCCGAGGACGACGGCGAGGAAAAGCAGGAGGACAAGCCCAAATACCAGGCAGGCCGCGAATGGGTGCGCAAGCGCCTCAAGAACGGCGAGCTCGAAAAGGAGCTCATCGAGATCGACGTCGAGGAGGCGAGCCGCCCGATGGTCGGCATGTTCGCGGGGTCGAGTCTCGAGGGCATGGGCGACAACCTGCAGGACATGCTCGGCAACTTCATGCCGAAGAGCCATAGGAAGCGCAAGGTCAGCGTCGAGCAGGCGCGCAAGATCTTCACACAGGAGGAGGCCGGCAAGCTCATCGACATGGACGAGGTTGCGGAGACGGCCGTGAAGGTCGCGGAGCGCAGCGGCATCGTCTTCCTCGATGAGATTGACAAGGTCGCCGTGCACGGCAATTCCTCCGGTGCGGATGTCTCCCGCGAGGGCGTGCAGCGCGACATCCTGCCCATCGTCGAGGGCTCGCAGGTCTCGACGAAATACGGCCCGGTGAAGACCGACCACGTGCTCTTCATCGCGGCGGGCGCGTTCCACATGGCGAAGCCCTCTGATCTCATCCCCGAGCTCCAGGGGCGTTTCCCTATCCGCGTCGAACTCAAGAGCCTGCGCAAGGAGGACTTCGAGCGCATCCTCGCCGAGCCGCAGAACGCGCTCATCAAGCAGTATGAGGCGCTGCTCGCGACGGAGGGCGTCGCGCTCGAGTTCCGTCCCGACGCCATCAGTCGCATCGCGCAGCTCGCCTGCGACGTGAACGAGCAATCCGAGGACATCGGCGCGCGCCGCCTCCATACGCTGCTCGAGAAGCTGCTCGAGGACGTCTCGTTCGACGCGCCGGAGCTCACGGAGAAGCATGTCGTCATCGACGAGGCCTACGTCGACGCGAAGCTTCACGACATCGTCAAGAACAGAGATCTTTCGCAGTTCATTCTCTGACAGAACCCGCATACGATTGCGCCAGCAGGGCGTCGGCCATGAGCCGGCGTCCTGCTGGCATTTTCGTGCGGCGCGCCATATGGAAATCATGAAATTTATAAATTGTAACAAAATCTAGGAATTTTTGGAAAAGTGTGTTAGAATACAGACAAAAGATATTTTTTTAGGCGGCGTCCACACAGCGCTGCCAGATGGGGAGAGGGAATCCTTATGGCTACATTATTGGAAAAGACGAGGAAGATCAACCGCCTGCTGCAGCGCTCGGTGAGTGTGGAGTACGACGGCATTGCGCGCGTACTCAGCAATGTGCTCGACGCCAACGTCTACATCACGGACACGACAGGGAAGATCTATGGCTATGCGTTCATCGATGATTTCGAGTGCGATCTCATGGTGGATAAGGTCATCAATCAGGGGGAGTTCCCGCGCAAGTATGTGAACTGGCTCAAGCGCATCGACGAGACGACACCGAACCTGCACTCCAAGACGGGCATGTGTGCCTATGATGAGAACAGGGAATGCATGTTCAACGGCAAGAACACGACCATCGTGCCGATTTACAGCAACGGCGAGCGCAAGGGAACGCTGATTGTCGCCAAGTACAACGAGGAGTTCGACGACGATGACCTCGTCCTCGTCGAGTATGGCGCGACCGTCGTCGGCATGGAGATCCTGCGCGACGAGAACCTCAAGATCCAGGCCATCGAGCGCAAGAAGACGGCCGTCCAGATCGCCATCAATACGCTTTCCTATTCGGAGCAAGTAGCGGCGAAGGGCATCCTCAAGAAGCTCGAGGAGAATGACAAGGACGGCAAGCTGGAAGGCAACCTCATCGCCTCGACGGTCGCGAAGGAGATGCAGATCACGCGTTCTGTCATCGTCAATGCTCTGAGGAAATTCGAGTCGGCCGGTGTCATCGAGTCGAAATCCCTCGGCATGAAGGGCACCTATATCAAGGTAAAGAACGAATATCTCATCGACGAGGTCAAGAAGATTGATGCGAAGCCGCTGCCGCGGGATGAGAAAAAGCTGCATCGCGGCCGCTTCTGAACGTATCATCTGCCATTGTGGGGCTGTCTCACGAAAGCATTTTCGTGCGGATAGCCCCGTTTTCTTTGACCTCAATCACGGTCATCTGACACTGGCGATAATCATGGCATAAAAAACAGTACAAGAAACAGGCGGTCACC
>NZ_KB908379.1 GCF_000381005.1 Selenomonas bovis DSM 23594 | reverse complement strand
GCGAGGCATGAAGCGGACTGCTACTAATAGGTCGAGGGCTTATCTTTCAAGCAGAGAGCCACGACTAAGATGTCAGGGAGTTTCTTCTGTATAGTTTTGAGAGAACATGACGGAGAAGAGTTGTTGCAAGTTATTTACTTTGCAGCAACTCTTTTTGAGTTATTCAGTCGTGTGTGTCAACATTTTCATTGGTTAGTAATTTACTGCAAGGACGGGCGCACAATATCCACAAAGTGGACGTTTGTGCGTTGAGTTTACTACGTAAATCCCCAAGAGCGCAAGCCGCAGGCGTAGCGCGATTGGCTGGATTTATTGCAAGGACGGGCGCACAATGTCCACAAAGTGGACGTTTGTGCGTTGAGTTTATTATAATATTACAGTGCCTTTCGGTTGACGTTTTTCTTTCTTCTGCCTTATAATGAGTGATATACACGGGTGTAGCAGGTTGCATCCAATCCCTGGGATTTAGCAGTTGGGTACATTTGGCTGCAGATTCCTTGAAGGAGAGAGATTTTGTGAAGATTTTAGCCAGACAGCTCACATTTGATTTGTATAATTGTAAGAACAGCAAACTGCGAGAGATGGATGAAGTCAAAGCCATGCTGCAAGGCGTGCTCCTCGAGACTGGATGCGCCTTGATCAATACGGAGGCACGTTCGCTCAGTCAGGAACATTTTGTCCTCGTGGCGCTTTTCGAGGAGGGGCATATCCTGCTTCATGTGTATCCAGCCATGCGTTATGTTGCTGGCGATATTTTCCTTTGCACGGAAAATGCTGCGCCGGAGGAGTTTTTCAAAGGACTGCGTCGTTTTTTCCAGCCGGATAAGACGAAGACGACGTTTTTCAAGCGCGGTAATTTCCAGGCCAATACGGAAATCAAGCCGAAGACGAAGACAAGGGTCGCGCCCCTCAGGAAGATTCATAATACGGGTGCGAAGGTGATCCGCATTCTCGCGCGTCGCAATCGTCAATAGGAGAAGGTACAGGGACTGTCTTGCAGATGTCGCTGTATTTTCTTGTGCTTCGCAGTGACACAAGGTATAATAGGAGGCGGCAGTTTTCTAGGCAGGTTCCCTAGATTGCCTGTGAAGCAGATATTTGTGTGTGCATTTTTGAATATAGATGATTCCCATAGGGGAGTCGGGATTAGGAGACGATAGATGATGATCGGTGATTTGCTCCGTGCGGAGAGAGAACGACAGAACTTATCGATTAAGGATGTCGAGAGGGGAACGAGCATTCGCTCGCTTTATATAGAAGCCATCGAAAAAGGTGAGTACAAGACGCTGCCGGGAGAGGTTTACACGAAGGGATTCATCCGCAATTACGCGAATTTCCTGAAGCTGGATGCCGATGCTGCTGTCAAGCAGTTCAATGAGGAACGCCATCCGGATCATCCGGTCGCTGAATCTGGAGCACAGCAGCCGTTACAGGCTGAACCTGCGGCCGGAAAGACTACTACGTCTCCGGTACCGGAGCTTCATCATGAGAACGATTTCGTCCAGCGCGTGGAAAGTTCTCACCATAGGCAGACGCTGATCATGGGAGTGGTGGCTGTGATTGTCGTGCTCGCTGGTGCCTATTTCCTCCTGGGCGGGGATGATGAGCCGCAGCCAGCTAAGACGCAGCCATCCGTTACGCAGCAGGCGTCGAAAACGTCAGCCAAGCAGCAGGCACAGCAGCCGAGTGAGGAAGAGAAAGCGACAGAGGTCAAGGTGGCGGTGAAGTTCACTGGGCGCTGCTGGGTATCTGTGAAGGCAGACGGCAAGACATTGTTCGAGGGTACGGTCGAGAAAGGCGAGACGAAGGAATGGACGGCAGACCAGCGCCTCGACCTCACGGCGGGTAATGCCGGCGCGGTGACACTCTCGTATAATGGCGAGGATCAGGGAGTACTCGGCAAGGAGGGCGAAGTCGTTGAGAAGACGTATCGTCTCGATGGAGCAGCGGATGCCGTGGATGCTACGGCTGAGAAGTCGGCTGCAAAAAAGAAGAAGTAAGGCTGAATGAATAGATTTTTACCGATTTCGCGTGCTGATATGGAAGAACGCGGCTGGGAGACGTTGGATTTCGTCTTTGTCTCGGGAGATGCCTATGTGGATCATCCGAGCTTTGGGCCGGCGATTCTCTGCCGCTTGCTGGAGAAGCACGGCTATAAGGTTGGCATCATCCCGCAGCCGGATTGGCATTCGACGCGGGATTTTGCGCGACTGGGACGGCCGCGGCTCGCGTTTCTCGTCTCGGCGGGGAATATGGATTCTCTGCTCAACCAGTTTACGGCCGCAAAGAAGCGGCGCCACGAGGACGCGTATTCGCCAGGCGGCGAGGGCGGTCATCGGCCAGCGCGAGCGACGATTGTCTACGCGAACCGCCTGCGGGAGCTCTATCCGGAGGTGCCAATCATCATCGGAGGCATCGAGGCGAGTTTGCGACGCTTCGCCCATTATGATTATTGGTCTGATGAGGTGCGCCGTTCGATTCTCGTTGACAGCATGGCGGATCTGCTCGTCTACGGCATGGGAGAGCGTGCGCTGCTGGAAATCGCGGCTGACTTGCATCAGGGGGTGGCAGTGGAAAATATCCAGGATGTCGCGGGGACGTGCTTCCGCGTGCCGGGATTCGACTATGTATATGACTACCTGAAGCTGCCCTCGTTCGCCGCTGTGCGCGCGGAGAAACGGGTGTTTGCCGAGGCGTTCCGGACGGCGTATCTCGAGCAGGATCCCATTCGCGGGCGCAGGCTCGCGCAGCAGAATGACGAGTGGTGCGTCGTGCAGAATCCGCCTGCGAAGCCGCTCACGGAGACGGAGATGGATGGGGTATATGATCTGCCGTACCAGCGGACGTATCATCCCATCTATGAGAAGGCGGGCGGCGTACCTGCCATCAAGGAAGTGCAGTTCAGCCTGGTCTCGCAGCGTGGCTGCTTCGGCGGTTGCAACTTCTGTGCCATTATTTCCCATGAGGGCCGCATCATCCAGCGCCGGAGTCATGCGTCCATCCTGCGCGAGGCACGGCTGCTGACGCAGCTGCCTGGCTTCAAGGGCTACATCCACGATGTCGGCGGACCGACGGCGAATTTTCGGCGGACATCCTGTGACGCGCAGCTCGTGCGCGGTACTTGCCGCGGCAAGCCGTGCCTGTCACCGGAGCCCTGCGCGCATCTCGTGGCCGATCATAGTGATTATCTCCAGCTCCTGCGGGAGCTGCGCGCGCTGCCGGGCGTTAAGAAGGTCTTCGTACGCTCGGGTATCCGGTTCGACTATCTGCTGCTTGCGAAGGATGATTTCCTCGAGGAGCTTTGCGCGCATCATGTGAGCGGGCAGCTCAAGATCGCGCCGGAACATATCTCCGATCGCGTGACGCGGCTCATGGGCAAATCGAACCGTGCTGTCTATCTGGAGTTTGTCAGGCGTTTCCGACGGGTGAACGAGAAACTGGGCAAGAAGCAGTATCTCGTGCCGTATTTCATGTCGAGCCATCCGGGGGCGGAACTTTCGGATGCCATCGAGCTTGCGGAATTCCTGCGTGATATGGGCTATCATCCGCAGCAGGTACAGGATTTCATCCCGACACCGGGGACGCTCTCGACTTGCATGTGGTATACGGGACAGCATCCGCTCACAGGCGAGCCGGTCTATTCGGCGAAGCGCCCGGAGGAAAAGAGGATGCAGCGCGCGCTCATGCAGTATTGGCTGCCGCGCAACCATGACATCGTGCGCAGGGCGCTGCGGCTCGCCCATCGGGAGGATCTCATCGGCTATGGCGCGCATGCGCTCGTGCCGCCGGCAGAGTGCGAGACGGCGCATCATCCCCGTGTGAGAACTGTGGCGGCAGGGAAACGCCGCGAGTGCCCGCGCAGCGGGCACGGCGAGAAAAAAAGGAAAAGAAGGTGATGTCATGCGTTGTCCTTACTGCGGCAAGGCGGACAGCCGCGTGGTCGATTCCCGCGCGGCAGATGAGGGCGCGACCATCCGGCGGCGCCGCGAGTGCACAGGTTGCGGGCGTCGTTTTACGACGTACGAGGTGGTCGAGAAAGTACCGCTCATGGTCATCAAGAATGACGGCAGGCGGGAGCCGTTCAAGCAGGAGAAGCTGCTGAACGGGCTGATTCGATCCTGCGAAAAGCGCGATATCCCCATGGAGCGGATCGTCCGCCTGGCCAATGAGATCGAGCGCGAGGTGCGCAATACGATGGAGCGTGAGATTCCGTCGAAAAAGCTTGGACAGCTGGTCATGGATCACCTGCGGGATTTCGATGAGGTAGCGTATATCCGCTTTGCCTCTGTCTATCGCAAGTTTGCGGATATCGGCAATTTCATCACAGAGCTCGATGAGCTCCGCGAGTCGAAGAAGAAGAAAGACTGAGCCTGCCGCACCCGGTGGGCTTTCATTTTAGCGGCAGTGGGCCGCGCAGGACGGCAGGGGGTCGGACAGTGGACTGGGAACTCAAGAGGGAGCTTCAGGAAAAACTCGCAGGCGAACAGGGATACTACCGTTATGCAGCGGGAACGCGGCAGCGGTTCGCGCTGGTCTATCCGAATTCCTATTTCGTCGGCATGTCGAACCTCGGGCTGCACATCATTTACGATTTGCTCAACAAGCGGCGGGATACGGCATGCGAGCGGTTTTTCCTGCCGGAGCGGCAGCGCATCGCGCGCTATGAGAAGACGCGCACGCCGCTCATGAGCATCGAGAACCAGTTGCCACTCTATGAGTTCCCGCTCATCGGCTTTGCTGTCTCCTTCGAGATGGATTATTTCAATGTGCTCAAGGTGCTCGAACTGGGGAAGATCCGCCTGCGCGCGGCGGAGCGCACGGAGCAGGACCCCATTGTCATCGCGGGCGGTCCCTGCGCGACGTTCAATCCCGAGCCGCTGTCGCTCGTCATCGATGCCTTCATTATCGGCGAGGGCGAGGTCATCATGCCTGCGTTCATGGACGCGTACGCGAGGGCGCGCGCAGCGGGAGTGTCGCGCGCAGAGCTCCTGCTGGCACTTGCGGCAGTGCCGGGCGTCTATGTGCCGTCGCTCTACGAGCACCGCTATGATGCGGCGGGGCGTCTTGCTGCCGTCGAGCCGCTGCCTGGTGCGCCGGAGCGTGTCTGCCGCCAGTGGGTGAAGGATCTAGACGCGTGGCCCGCGCATACGGTGGTCGTGACGGACGATACGGAGTTCAACCTCTACCTCGTCGAGACGGCGCGTGGCTGCGGCCGTCATTGCAGGTTCTGCATGGCGGGCTATTGCTTCCGCGTGCCGCGCAACCGCAGTTTGGCACTCATCGAGCGGGAGGTGCGGGAGGCACTGCCCTTCGGCAAGCGCATCGGACTCATGGGCGCGGCGATTTCTGACTATCCGGAGATCGATGCGCTCTGCCGGAACATCCTCGGCGAGGGCCTCTCGATGTCCGTCGCGTCGTTCCGCGCCGATTCCGTGACGGAAGAGCTCGTCGCCTCACTTGCCGAGAGTGGTCTCAAGACGCTCACGATGGCGCCGGAGGCGGGGAGCAAGCGCATGCGCGCCGTCATCAATAAGGGCATCGAGGAGGAGCATCTCTTCCACGCGATGGATCTCGGACTCGCGGCGGGCATCCCGAACTATCGCCTCTATCTGATGATCGGCCTGCCGTTCGAGACGGCTGAGGACATCGAGGCGATCATCGACCTCGCGGGGAGGCTCAAGGATTATATGGAGGAGCGCGGCGCGAAGGGGACGCTGACGCTCTCCATCAATCCGTTCATCCCAAAGCCGTTCACGCCGTTCCAGTGGTCGCCGATGTGCGAGAAGAAGACGGTCGAACGTTCCTTGAAGCGTATCGAGCAGGCGCTGCGCCGCCGCAAGCATATCCACATCATCGCGGAGAGCCCGCGGGAGGCGTATGTGCAGGGCGTGCTCGCGCGCGGCGACAGGCGTGTCGCGGCGGCGCTCCTGCGTGCTCATGAGATGGGCGGCAGCAAGGCGTTTCGGCGCGCGATGCGGGAGGCGCAGCTCGATCCGGCGTTCTATCTGTATCGGGAGCGTTCACCGGAGGAGCTGTTCCCGTGGGAACGCCTCGACATGGGCTTTCGGAAGGACTATCTTTATGCGGAGCTGCAGCGTGCGCAGAAGCTTCTGCCGACGGTGCCCTGTTTCGCAGGGTGCCATCGCTGCGGTGTTTGTTGACGGGAGGCGCAGACATGGCGTATTATCTCAAGCAGGCAGGGAAGAATCTCTGGCATGGGAAATTTTCCATCTTTCCAGAGGATTTGGCAGTTCATGCGATTTCTACGCGTCTGGGCGGCGTGAGCCGGCCGCCGTATGACACGCTCGACCTCGCACTCCATGTCGGAGATGAGGCGGCAGCGGTGCGGGAGAACCGCGGCCTCTTCGCGCGGAGCCTCGGACTCGATGCACGGCGCATCGTGACGCCGGAGCAGGTGCATGGCGACGTGGTCGCCTGCGTTGACGAACAGGATGCAGGGCGCGGCAGCCAATCATATGATGACTGTATCAAAGAGACGGATGCGCTCATCACGGATACGCCGGGATTGCCGCTCATGCTCTGCTTTGCTGACTGTACGCCCATCGTCTTTCTCGACCCGGAGAAGCGTGCCGTCGGCATAGCGCACGGCGGCTGGAAGGGAACGGTTCAGTCTATTGCGGCGAAGACGCTCGCGCGCATGACGGAGGCGTTCGGCACGCAGCCGCGCGACGTACTCGTCGGCATCGGCCCCTCCATCGGTCCGTGCTGTTACGAGGTCGGTGCGGAGGTCGCGGCAAGGTTTTGCGCGGCGTTCCCCTACGCGGAGGAACTGCTGCTGCACGAGACAGACGGCCATGTGCACCTCGATCTCTGGGAGGCGAATCGGCAGCAGCTGCTGCGCAGCGGCGTGCCGGAGGAAAACATCGAGGTTGCGGGCGAGTGCACCTGCTGCCGCCATGCCTGGTATTATTCCTATCGAGCGGATCAGGGAAAAACGGGGCGGATCGCCGCCCTCATCTCATTGCGTTCATGAGGAATCGCCGTATGATGGTATGGTTTCGCAGGGGCGCGGTTTTCGGGAGGAATCATTCATGATTGCAGAAAAGCTTCAGGAAGTAGAGGAGAAAATCGAGGCGGCGAAGGCGCGCCGGACACCGCAGATCACGGAGGATGTCCAGCTTGTCGCCGTCACGAAGAATCACGATGTGGCCGCCATGCGCGAGGCTATCGACGCAGGCGTCACGGATATCGGCGAAAACCGCATCCAGGAGGCGATGGGGAAGTATGAGACGCTGGGGCGCCAGGTCACATGGCATCTCATCGGTCATCTGCAGACGAATAAGGCAAAGCAGGCCGTGAAATATTTCGATCTCATCCATTCGGTTGACACGCCGCATCTCGCCCGCGCTCTCGACAAGGAAGCGGGGAAGATCGGCAAGGTGCAGGATGTGCTCGTACAGGTGAACCTCGCAAAGGAGGAGAGCAAGTCGGGCGTCTACGAGGAGGATCTGCAGCCGCTGCTCCAACTCGTCGACGAGCTGCCGCATTTGCGTCTTTGCGGTCTCATGTGCATCGCGCCGAATTATGACGATACCGAGAAATGTCGGCCGCTCTTCCGCCGCATGCGCGAAATTTTTGACGGAATAAAGGATATTCCGTTTCAGACAGCGAATATTAAATATTTATCAATGGGAATGTCGCATGACTACGAGATTGCCATCGAGGAGGGGGCGAACATCGTACGTGTCGGCACGGCGATTTTCGGGCCGCGCCAATATTGACCGTAAGGAAGTGCTGAATTCATCAGTGATTCCTAAGAACCGCGGGGAGTGAACATAAATGAAAATCATCGATAAGGTCTGCGGCAAGATCGGGCTCATAGACAGCGATGAGGAGAAGAAGCTCGAGGAAGAAATCGAACAGGAAGAGCAGGAAGTAGAAGAGGAGGACGAAGAAGAAGTGTCAAAGTTTGAGCGCTCTGAAGGGCAGCCGGAGGTATCGGCGCGCAATGTCGTCGATTTCACGAGTGCTGCTTCCGCGCGGGAGAATGGCGGTAATCTCAGGATGAAGGTCATCGTCATCGAGCCGAAGACGTTCGACGACGCACAACAGGTGGCGAATTGCCTGCGGGAAAAGCGGCCTGTGGTGATCAATTTCGAGAATACGGACGGCGATGATGCGCGCCGCATCATTGATTTCATCAGCGGTACGACGTATGCGCTGAACGGTGAGATCAAGAAGGTGGGGCACAATGTCTTTTTCTGTGCGCCGAGCAACGTCAATGTAACGTATACGGAGGAGGAGCGCAAGGTATCGACGGAGATGCCTTGGCTCAAGAAATAAGGGATACCATGGCATCAGGACAAAGAGATAAAATCATTCGTTATTACCGCGGCACGGAGGGTGCCGAGACAGCAGAACGCCTCGTCGATCTCGCGGAGCAGGCGCTGAGGAGCCAGAAGTTCCGTCTGACGGATTTCCTCGACCCGTTCGGGCAGGAGATTGCGGAGACCATCGCGGCGAATTATCCTGGATTGGCCGTCGATTTTGACGGGGGTTACCCGGGCGCGGAGCGCTGCCGCGCCGTATTCAAGGACAAGACGTTCGGCGGGACACCTGGCTTCGAGATTGCTGTCGTGCGCGCGCAGTGGAACGGCCAGTTCGTGCGGCTCGGCCACCGCGATGTACTCGGGGCGCTCATGGGGCTGGGCATCGAGCGCGGCAAGCTGGGCGATATCCTCGCGACGCAGGAAAGCGCGCGCCTGCTCTGCGACGCGAAGATCGCGCCGTTCCTCATCGAGCATCTCACGCAGATTGGCGCGGCAGGTGTGCAGTGCAGCGAGGACGACCTTTCCGCCATCACGCCGAAGGAGGAGCGCGCGAAGGAGATTCGCGCGACTGTGGCTTCGCTGCGCGTGGATTCCATCGCGGCGGCGGGGTTCGGCTTCTCGCGGAGCCGTGCAGCCGCCGATATCAAGGCGGAGAAGCTCAAGCTCAACTGGCAGAGCGTCCGGAGCGCCTCGCAGCTCGTCAAGGAGGGGGATGTTCTCTCGATGCGCGGCAGAGGGCGCCTCGAGGTCGAAGAGGTGCGCGGCCAGACGAAGAAGGGGCGGACGAGCGTCGTCCTCAAGCGGTATCTATAAGGAACCGCTGATTAAATGAAGTGCTCCGGATTTTCGTGGATGCGCTGTACTCTTCGGAGACAAACCGCAGGCGTAGCCGAAGCTACGCTGAGGATGGTAGAGGGCGAGAGGACAGTGCAGACGCGTGAAGGCGGAGTGCTGAATTAATCAGTGGTTCCATAAAGAGGGCATGCGTCGTTCTTTTTCGGTTTTTGTCGTCTCGCAAGCGCCACAAGGTAAAGGGGATTTTCATTTTGCTTACACCAATGGACATTCACAACAAGGAATTCAAGCGGAGCTTCCGCGGGTATAATGAGGATGAGATCGACGAGTTCCTCGATCAGGTCGTCAATGACTATGAACGCCTCTACAGGGAGAATGATCAGCTCAAGAAGGATCTCGAGCGAAGTCATCAGGCGAATGCTGACTATGTAGATCGCGAACAGACCATCAAGGATACGCTTGTCATGGCGCAGAGGACGGCAGAGGAGGTAACGAAGAGCGCGAAGGAAAGTGCGCAGTCGCTCAAGGAGACGACAGCGCGTGAGTGCCAGAACCTGCGCCGCCAGACGGATATCGACTGCCGTGAGACGCGTCACCGCGCGGAGGATGAGGCACGCCGCCTCGTCAGCGAGGCAAGGGAGCGGGTGCGGCTCATCGTAGCGGAGTACGACCGCCTTGTGCGTGAGAAGAATGCCTATCTGACGAAAGTACGGACGTCGCTGGCGCAGGAGCTCGCCATCATCGATCAGACGATGCAGGAGGTGCCGGATCCTGTTGCTGCCGACAAGAGTGCGCAGGAAGCGGCGGAGCGGGCAAAGGATGCTGCGGAGACGCCAGCGCAGGAGATGTCAAAGGCAGAGGACGCACAATTGGAGCAGGCGTCTGCTGAGGATTGATGATTGATGGCTGTTGTTTTTTTCATTGTCATCCTCTTCTGCGATCAGGCGGTAAAGGTGTATATCCGTTCGTCTTTCCTGCCGGGGGAGTCGCTGTCGGTGATACCTCATGTCTTCCATATCACGTATGTGCTCAACCCCGGGGCGGCCTTCGGGATTTTCGCCAACCAGCGGGCCTTCTTCATTGCGGCGGGCGTGCTGCTCTTCTGCCTCGCGGTTTATTTCTATCCCCGCCTGCGGCGCGAGGGCCGCTGGCTCCGCTTCAGCGTCGCGTCGCTGCTCGCAGGGGCGGCGGGTAACCTGATTGACCGCATCGCGAGCGGGCTCGTCGTCGATTTCCTCGATTTCCGCATCTGGCCGGTGTTCAACCTCGCGGATATCGCCATCGTCGGCGGTGTCATCGGCATGATGCTGGTCATCCTGTTCCCCGCTCGTTTTGACGCGGACGCGGAGAGGAGGCGGCAGCATGGCTGAACAGGAAGTATATCAGATGGAGACGGCAGGTGAACGCCTCGACAAGTTCCTCGCGGCGCGTCTGACGGAGCTGTCGCGCTCGCATCTGCAGAAGCTCATCGAGGCGGGCGCTGTCCTTGTGGACGGCAAGCCGCGCAAGGCGAATTACAAGAGCCGCGGTGGCGAGGAAGTCACGCTCACGCTGCCGGCACCCGAGGCGACGGAGATCGCTGCAGAGCCGCTGCCGCTCGCAATCCTCTATGAGGACGTGGACATCATCGTCATCAATAAGGCGCGCGGCATGGTCGTGCATCCGGCGGCGGGCGTCACGCATGGGACGCTCGTCAACGCGCTGCTCGCGCATTGCAAGGATCTCTCCGGCATCAACGGCGCCATCCGCCCGGGCATCGTGCATCGCCTCGACAAGGACACGTCGGGCGTCATGGTGGCGGCCAAGAATGACCGCGCGCACATAGACCTCGCCGAGCAGATCCGCACGAAGGCGGCGCGCCGCGTCTATTGGGCCATCGTGCACGGCAACATCCGGGAGGAGTCCGGCACGATCAAGGGTGCCATCGGCAGGAGCGCGAAGGACCGCAAGTGCATGGCCATCGTCCCGGGCGGCAAGCCTGCCGTCACGCATTTTCGCGTGCTGGAGCGCTTCGGTGACTACACGCTCGTCGAGTGCCGCCTCGAGACGGGCCGCACGCATCAGATCCGCGTGCACCTCACGAGCATCGGCCATCCGCTCGTCGGCGATCCGAAGTACGGCCGCAGATCCTCGCCTTTCGCCATCGCGGGGCAGGCGCTCCATTCGCTGACGCTCGACCTCACGCATCCGGTGACGCGTCAGCCGATGCATTTTATGGCACCGCTGCCTGAGGATATGGCGCGCATCCTCGCGGCCTTGCGCGCGCGCCGCAGCAGAGGATAGGAGCGATAGGAGGGCAGTTCTATCAGCGTTTTCGCAGAACAGTCGTTACAGAGGGAGTGAATCGTATGCCAGTGCTTATTGACAAAACCGTTCTCATGGATGCCAGCGGCATCCGGCGCGCGCTCACGCGCATTTCTCATGAGATTCTCGAGAAGAACAAGGGCATGGAGGACATCGTGCTCGTCGGTATTCGCACGCGCGGTGTGCCGATTGCCGAGCGCATCGCGAAGAGCATCGAGAGCATCGAGGGCAAGCGTCCGCCGGTCGGCATCCTCGATATCACGCTTTACCGCGACGATCTCTCTACGCTTTCCTATCAGCCTATCGTCCATCCCACAGAGCTGCCCGTCGATATCACGGGCAAGCATGTCGTGCTCGTCGACGATGTGCTCTATACGGGGCGCACGATCCGCGCCGCGCTCGATGCGCTCATCGACATGGGACGGCCGAAGAGCATACAGCTCGCAGTGCTCATCGACCGCGGCCACAGGGAATTGCCCATCCGTGCGGACTATGTGGGCAAGAATGTGCCGACCTCCTCGCACGAGCTCGTGAGCGTGCAGCTCAACGCGACGGATGGCCTGGAGAAGGTCGTCATCCGCGAGCGCCGTGAGGACGCTTGAGATAGGGATTCGCGTTGTTGCATGACGAGCGGCGAGACATTTTGGTCAAGCGAAGCGATGCGTGAAAAAGGCGGCGCCTGAGGTTTCACAGGAAACCTCAGGCGCCGCCTTTTGCGGACAGACGTCAGATGATATGACCAAGCTAGTGTGTCTGGCGAGCACCGGTCAGGGCACCATGATGAAATGAGCGAGCCAGGGATGCTGTTTGCCGAGGCTGGTCTTGCAGTCGTTGAGCGGTGCCAGCAGCGGCGCGAGCCGCAGGCGGAGCTTGAATCGCGCGAGCGTGTGGCTGTTGCTGCCGAAGATCGGCACGCGGTCGAGGATGAAGGGATCCTCCCCCGGTGCGGCGAGGCCGTAGTGGACGGTGAACGCCGCGCGATAGCCGGCCGCCTTCGTGAGTTCCTCGATGTCCTCGTCGTATTCCCCACAGGGGTAGGCGATGAAGCGCACCTCTTTGCCGAGGTTCCACTCGAGCGCTTTTTTCGAGCCTGCGAGCTGGTGCTGCGCCTCCTCGAGCGAGGGAGCCTTGGTCAGCTCCTCGTGTGAGAGCGTGTGGCTCTCGAAATCGATGAGGCCGCTTTCCCGCATTTCTGCGACATTGGCCCAGGTCAGGTAGTTCGGATATGTGCTGACGTAATCGGAGATGAGGAAGATCGTCGCCTTGAGATGGTATTTCTCGAGGATGGGGTACGCGTGGTTGTAGTTATCGAGATAGCCGTCGTCGAAGGTGATGATGACGGGCTTCTCTGGAAGCGTGCCCTTGCCCTCCCAGGCATCTACCATCTCCGCGGGCGTGATGGTCGTATAGCCTTCCTCAGCGAGATACTTCATCTGCGCCTCGAACTGCTTGGTATTGACCGTCAGGGAGTTATGCTCGGTGTCGTTGATCTGGTGATAGTTGAGGACGGGGACACCGCCCTTTGCCTGCTGGAACAAGGCGGCGATGCCGAGCAGCAGCAGGACGACGAGGAGCGCGCCCAACGCGAGGAGCGCCTTCCATTTTTTCTGCAACAGGAACACATCCTTTTCAAGGCGGCGGGAAAATACACCGGGATGCCGCCGCTGGCTTGTCTTGTCATACGACCTAATATATTACATTGTCCTTTACCTGTCAAGAAATCCGGCATATAATAAGGAGGTAGGTCTGTGCCAGAAAATGAAGCCGGAGCTGTTTTTTTATGGGTTTGCTAAAGGAGTTTTTTTCGAGAATGAACCGCAACGATTTATGCTGGTGTGGCAGCGGCAAGAAGTATAAGAAATGCCACATGGAATATGACGAACGCATCAACGAGATTAAGTTTGATTTCTTCAAGGGGCAGTGCCGTCCGCCCCATAAGATCATCAACAATGAGGCAGATATCGCGGGCATCCGCGCGGCCGGCGTCATCAACGACGCGGCGCTCGACCTCATGGCGGAAATGGTGCGCCCGGGCATCGATACGGCGTCGCTCGACGCCGCGGTGTATGATTTTCTCACGGAGCGCGGCGCGCGCCCTGCAGATCTCAATTTCGAGGGCTATCCCAAGAGCGTCTGCATCTCCATCAATGATGTGGTCTGCCACGGCATCCCGTCGAAGAAGACCATCCTCAAGGAGGGGGACATCGTCAATATCGACATGACGACGCTCTACAACGGTTATTACGCCGATGCTTCGCGCATGTATATGATCGGCGAGGTGAGCCCCGCGGCCGAGCGCCTCGTGCGCGTGACGCGCGAGTGCATGGAGCGCGGCATCGCCGCGGCGAAGCCGTGGCATTTCCTCGGCGACGTGAGCGCGGCCTGCGGCGATCACGCCCATGCGAACGGCTATTCGGTCGTGACGGATCTCGGCGGGCACGGCGTCGGCAAGGAGTTCCACTCCGAGCCGTTCGTGCCGCATGTGGGCGAGCCGGGGACGGGCATGTTGCTCGTGCCCGGCATGACGCTCACGATCGAGCCGATGATCAATGAGGGAAGCTCGAAAGTGCGGACGGATACGAGCGACGGCTGGACCGTGCGCACGCGCGACGGCAAGCTCTCCGCACAGTGGGAGAATACGATCCTCATCACGGAGACGGGCGCGGAGGTACTTTCATCGTGACATCTTTTGCAGAATTCGGACTTTCTCCCTCCGTGGTCGAGGTGCTGCGCCAGCGTGGCATCCGCGAGGCGACGCCGGTGCAGGAGCGCGCCATCCCTGTCTTGCGCGCGGGGCGCGACGCCATCGTGCAGGCGCAGACGGGCACGGGCAAGACGCTCGCGTACCTGCTGCCGCTCGTAGAGCGCATCAAGCCGCAGGCGGAGACGGCGCAGGCACTCGTCCTCGCGCCGACGCGGGAGCTCGCGCAGCAGATCGACAAGGTGGCGTCCGTCGTCTGCGGCGCAGCGGGCGTGACGAGCCTCGTCCTCTACGGCGGACAGGACATCGAGCGCCAGAAGCTGCGCCTGCGGCGCCATCCGCAGCTCATCATCGGAACGCCGGGACGCTTGCTCGACCACCTGCGGCGCGGGACGCTCGCAATCTCGCATGTCAACAAGGTCGTGCTCGATGAGGCGGATGAGATGATGAAGCTCGGCTTCATCGAGGATGTCGAGCGCCTGCTCCAGGCTGTGGCAGCCGACCGGCAGTTCCTGCTCTTTTCCGCGACGATGCCGGAGCGTGTCCGGGGACTCGCGCGCGCCTATATGAAAGCGCCCGAGGAGATCATCATCAAGGGCGAGCATGTGACGCTCGAGAACATCGAGCAGGAGATCATCGACACGCATGAGGAGACGAAGCTCGATACTCTCTGCGACGTCATCAACCGCACGCAGCCGTACCTCGCGATGGTCTTCTGCCATACGCGGGCGCGTGTCCATCAGGTCACGATGGCGCTTGCGGCGCGCGGCTACCTCGTCGACGAGCTGCACGGCGACCTCACACAGGTGCAGCGCGCGCTCGTGCTCAAGAGATTCCGCACGGCGAAGCTGCAGATCCTCGTCGCGACGGATATCGCGGCGCGCGGTCTCGACATCGAGGGCGTCACGCACGTCATCAACTACGATCTCCCGCGGGACACGGAGGCCTATATCCACCGCATTGGCCGTACGGGGCGCGCGGGGGAAAAGGGGATGGCCATCACGTTCGTGAACGCGCGGCAGTACGACCAGCTCCGCCGCATCGAGGCGGGCATCAAGGCGCGCATTGCCAAAGCCCATGCCGAGCGGCACCGCCGCCATGTAGCAAAGCAGGAAAAGATCAAGGCGCAGCTCGCAGAAGAACGCTGTGAGAAGCAGCCGAAGCGCAAGCCTCTGAGCAAATACGCGAACCGCAAGGGCGCGAAGCACAAGGGGCACAACCTGCGCAGTCGCCGAGAGAGCGCGCGGCAGGGGCGGCAGAAGACGAACGTCGCGCATCGCTCCAAGATGGGCGGCCGCAGGAAATGAGGTACGCCGCTGGTCCGCACGCTGGTGAAGCCGGGGGGCAGCGAGACGCAGGAATATGTGACAGAGCAGACAGCCGCAGGCTTAGCGGCTGTTTTCTTTTGCTCGGATGGTGGGATTCTGCTGGCTGCGCCATCGGTGTTTGTGCAGGTAGCTTGCGCTATATCGTTTGTGATAGAATAAAGGAAACATTGATTCATTCCGTGTTAGTGTTTCAGAGAAAATAAAGCAGAGGGGGAATCTTGATGAAGCTGGATGCGAGGCTCGCAGCGGTGGCGGCATTCGTGCCGCAGGGCAGCCGCGTGGCGGATATCGGTACGGATCACGGCTATCTTGCGGTTGCGCTTGTCGAGGAGGGACGAGCGCCCTTCGTGATCGCGAGCGATCTTCCCGTCGGACCGTGCGAGGCGGCGCGGCGAACCGTACGCGCAGAGGGACTTGAGGACCGCATCGAGGTGCGGCAGGGGGACGGGCTCACCGTGCTGCAGCCCGGTGAGGTGGACACCGTCTGCATTGCAGGCATGGGCGGCGTGCTCATGACGGAGATTCTCGCGGCCGCGCCTGAGGTATGGAAGTCGCTCACTGCACTCGTACTGCAGCCGATGACGGGTGAGGAAGAACTGCGGCGTTATCTCTACGCACATGCATGGCATGTCGCGGATGAGACGCTCGTCGTCGCGGATGACCGTCTCTATACCGTCATCCGCGCGGCGCGAGGCCACCGCAAGATGCCGGACGATGTGACGCTCGCCATCGGCCCGGTGCTGCTCACGCGCAGGGACGAGTATCTGCGCCAGCACATCGAGAGCCAGCTCTTCCTCGCGCGGCGCGCGGCTGCGGGTATGGAGAAGAGCGAGCGCGCGAAAAAGAGCGTGAAATACCAAGCGGTCAGTCAGAGAATTAAGGAATTGGAGGAAAAGCTCGTATGGTGACATGTCAGGATATCATGGACGTCATGGAGGAGATCGCCCCGCGTCATCTCGCGGAGGACTGGGACAACCCGGGACTGCTCGTCGGCAGCCCGGCGGCGCGCGTCGAGCGCGTCTTCGTCTGCCTGGATGTGAGCGACGCGGCCGTCGCGCAGGCCGCCGCCTGCGGCGCGCAGCTCATCATCTCCCATCATCCGCTGATTTTCCGCCCGCTCAAGGCGCTCAATACGGCAGAGCCGCTCGGCAGGCGCATCGCCAGTCTTCTCGCGCACGGCATCGCAGCCTTTGCCGCGCATACGAACCTCGACATCGCGGAGGGCGGTGTGAACGATGTACTCGCGCGCGCGGTTGGCCTCTCGCACCTTTCCGCCTTCGTCATTACGGCGCAGGCGGCAGACGGTCACACGCAGAGCCTCGGCCGCGTGGGCACGCTCGAAGCTCCCATGCGTATCGAGGACTTTGCCGCGCGCGTGCGCGCAGCGCTGCCAGTGGCACATGTGCGCTTCGTTGACGCGGGGCCGCGCCCCGTGCGCAAGGTCGCGCTCGTCTCCGGCAGTGGCGCGGAGTTCATCGGCCGTGCGGCTGTGCTCGGGGCGGACGCCTACCTCACGGGCGACGTGCGCTACCACGACGCGCAGCATGCGGCGGAGCTCGGCATTCACCTCATCGATGCCGGCCATTTCGGCACGGAGTTCCCCGTCGTCGCCGCGCTCGCCGCACGCCTGCGCACGCTCTTCGCCGAGCGCTCCTGGCGCGTGGAGGTCGTAGAAGATACAGCCGCGCGCGATTTCTTCCAGGTGCTTTGAATCAATGAATCACTGATTCACTGATTCATTCAGCGGTCCTCGAGGGCGGCGTCCCCTGTTTCGTGAGAAAGTGGTGGTTCCTTTGTTTTCCCTTGTTCATACGAGCCCTGTCGCGCGCCATATCGTGCGCTACGCGCAGATCGTCCTCGGCGCGCTCCTGACGAGCCTCGGCTATAATCTGTTCCTGATTCCCGCGCATCTCCTCACGGGTGGCATCAGCGGCATTGCCATCGTCATCTACTATCTCACGGGCCTGCCCGTCGGCGCGCAGAACTTCGTCTACAACCTGCCAATCCTCTACCTCGCTTACCGTATGTTTGGCCGCCACTATGCGTTCGATACCATCTTCGGTACCGTCGTGCTCTCCATCCTCCTCGACCTCACGCATTTCGTCGTGGACTGGAACGTCTGCGCGAATATCGTCCTCAACTCCGTCTTCGGCGGCGTGCTCACGGGCATCGGCTTCGGCATGGTGTTCCGCGTCAACGCCAACACGGGCGGCCTCGATGTCGTCGGCGCCGTCGTGAAGAAATACTACGCCATCGACATGGGCACCGTCGTCTTCGTGCTGAACTTCCTCATCGTCGCCGGCTCGGCATTCGTCTGCACGCTCGAGGAGATGCTCTTTACGTTCATCTCCATCTACGTCATCGCCGAGCTCACGAACCGCGTCGCCGCCGGTCTCAACCGAGAGAAATCCATCGTCATCATCTCCGGTGAGGCGGAGAAAATCTGCACGGACATCATGGAGAACGTCCACCGCGGCGTCACCTACCTCGATGGCCGCGGTGGCCTCACCAAGGAACCGCGCGGCATCCTCTTCGCCGTCGTCAGCCTCACCCAGGTCGGCCGCGTCAAGACCATCGTCCACCACCATGACCCACAGGCCTTCATGATCGTCTCCGATACCTCCGAGGTCACGGGCAAGGGCTTCACGCTCGAATGCGAGAGCTACGCCGACGCGAAGCGGAAATGGGAGGAGCAGAAGGCGCGGCAGAGGTGAATTTCCTTGCCGGCAGGATTCCCGTCAACGTATCATGAAGCTAGAAGGGAGTGATTGAGCAGTGCAAGTCTCTGTGCGTGCCTTTCGGCGATATCGAGATAACGCGTCGAAAGGAGAGCTCTCAGGGATGGATGTTTCTTACTTAGAGGTTGACGACAAAGCGCTGTGACGATATAATAGCAGGTATGTAAATCCGTAAATCCTAAGAACCAGAGCAGTAGGCAACGAAAGGCGGCAAGAGAGTCGGCGGCTGGTGCGAGCCGATGCCCGTAGTGCTGAACTCACTGGGGAGGAGCGGCGGGGAAACTCGCCGACGCGTGCAGCGTTAGCGCATGAGAGGACAGATGGCGTCTGGCTGTCTGTCAAGCAGGGTGGTACCGCGAGTTTTCGTCCCTGGATGCCGTATGGCGTCCGGGGGCGTTTTTATTTCGGGGCCGCGATGTGTGTGGCCCCTTTGGGAGGAACATCAATGGAACGCTACAATCCGCAGGAAATCGAAAAGAAATGGCAGAAGAAATGGGAGGAGCAGCAGGTCTACAAGACGGAGGCTGATCCCGCGCGTCCGAAGTATTACGCGCTCGAGATGTTCCCGTATCCCTCGGGCAATCTCCACATGGGCCATGTGCGCAACTACTCCATCGGCGATGTCATGGCGCGCTACAAGACGATGGAGGGCTACAACGTGCTGCATCCGATGGGCTTCGACTCGTTCGGCATGCCGGCGGAGAACGCGGCCATCAAGCACGGCGTGAAGCCCGCGGACTGGACGTACAGCAACATCGAGAACATGGAGCGCCAGCAGAAGGAGATGGGGCTTTCCTACGATTGGGAGCGCGAGGTCAAGACCTGCGATCCTTCGTACTACAAGTGGACGCAGTGGCTCTTCGAGCTTTTCTACAAACGCGGCCTCGCGTACAAGAAAAAGGCGTCGGTCAACTGGTGTGATACCTGCGGCACGGTGCTCGCGAACGAGCAGGTCATCGACGGCAAGTGCTGGCGCTGCGACTCGCCCGTGGAGAAAAAGGATCTCTCGCAGTGGTTCCTGAAAATCACGGACTACGCCGACGTGCTGCTGAAGGATCTCGATAAGCTCAAGGGCTGGCCGGAGCGCGTCAAGACGATGCAGGAGAACTGGATCGGCCGCAGCGAGGGACTCGAATTCTCGCTCGACTGCCCGGCGCTCGGGACGAAGATCGCCGCCTATACGACGCGCCCGGATACGGTCTACGGCATCACGTTCCTCGCGCTCGCGGCGGAGCATCAGCTCGTCGACGCCATCTGCGAGAAGAGCGGCAAGGCGGAGGAGATCCGCGCCTTCGTGAAGCGCGTGCGCAACACGAGCGAGATGGAGCGCACGTCGAGCGAGTCGGAGAAAGAGGGCATCAACACGGGGATCACCTGCGTGAACCCCTTCAACGGCAAGGAAGTGCAGATCTGGATCACGAACTACGTGCTCGCCGACTACGGCACGGGCGCGGTCATCGGCGTGCCGTCGGAGGATTCGCGCGACTGGATGTTCGCGACGAAGTATGAGATCCCGAAGATCATCACGCTGCAGCCGCGCGACCATGAGCTGAAGCTCGAGGAGATGACGGAGGCGTACACGGACAAGAACGGCGTCCTCGTCAACTCTGCGGAGTTCAGCGGCCTCGACATCAAGGCGGCGATGCAGGGCATCATGGACAAGGCGGAGAAGGAGGGCTTCGGCAAGCGCCGCGTGAACTTCCGCCTGCGCGACTGGCTCATCTCGCGCCAGCGCTACTGGGGCGCGCCGATTCCTGTCATCAACTGCCCGCACTGCGGCGAGGTGCTCGTGCCGGAGGAGGATCTGCCGGTGCTGCTGCCGGAGGATGTGTCGTTCGAGCAGGGCAGCCTTTCGCCGCTCGCCTCGAGCGAGCGCTTCGTGCATTGCAAGTGTCCGAAATGCGGCGCGGACGCGACGCGCGAGACGGACACGATGGACACGTTCATCTGCTCGTCGTGGTACTATCTGCGCTACACAGATCCGAAGAACGACAAGGCGCCGTTCGCGAAGGACAAGGTGAATTACTGGGCGCCGGTCGACCAGTACATCGGCGGTATCGAGCACGCCATCCTGCATCTGCTGTACTCGCGCTTCTTCACGAAGGTGCTGCACGACGCGGGGCTCGTCGATTTCGATGAGCCGTTCACGAATCTGCTCACGCAGGGCATGGTCCTCAAGGACGGCTCGAAGATGTCGAAGTCGAAGGGCAATGTCGTCTCGCCGGAGGAGATCATCGCGAAATACGGCGCCGATACCGCGCGCCTCTTCATCCTCTTCGCGGCGCCCGTCGACCGCGATCTTGAATGGAGCGACCAGGGCGTCGAGGGCGCGTATCGCTTCCTCGGCCGCGTCTGGCGCATCCTGCTGCACTTCGAGCAGGCGGTCAAGGCGGGCGAGGATGCCTATGACGTGAGCGCGCTCACGAAGGAGGAGAAAGACCTGCGCCGCGTGCTCCATACGACCATCAAGAAGGTCACGGAGGACATCCGCGACCGGTTCATGTTCAATACGGCTGTCTCCTCCATCATGGAGCTCGTCAACGCCATCTACACGTTCCAGGACAAGGAGCTGAACGCGGGGCTCGCGCGCGAGACGGCGCGCGACCTCCTGCTCATGCTCGCGCCGTTCGCGCCGCACATCGCGGAGGAACTCTGGAGCCGCCTCTTCGCCGCGGGCAGCGTCCATCAGCAGAAATGGCCATCCTATGACGAGGAAGCGCTCAAGGTCGACGAGGTCGAGATCGTCCTGCAGATCAACGGCAAGGTGCGCGGCCGCATTATGCTCCCCGCCGGCGCGGACCGCGCGGCGATGGAGCAGGCGGCGAAGGAGAACGCGCGCGTGCAGGAGCTCACGGCGGGCAAGACCATCGTCAAGGTCATCTGCGTGCCGAAGAAGCTCGTGAACATCGTCGTAAAGGGCTGAGAAAAATAAGGTCGGCGATCTTGTGATGCTGCTGCCGAAGGGCAAGGCGCAAGACAGGGAATAAAACGCACCGGGAAACATCTCAGGAATGTTTCCCGGTGCGTTTTCGCTAGGTGGCGTGTCGTATTAAAGAAGCATTGATTCATTCAGCACTCCGTCGTCACGCGTCTGTGCTGTCCTCTCGTCGTCGACAAACCTCAGCGTAGCTTCGGCTACGCCTGCGTTTTGTCTCCTAGAGAGATACAGCGCATCCACGTAAATCCGGAGCACTTCATTTAATCAGTGCTTCCTTAAGCAGCCGATGCGTGCTTCAGCAGAGCAGCAGCTCGACGCCGAAGACGATGAGGCAGCAGGCGGCGGAGACTTTGAAGAGGCTCGCGCCGTACCAGGCGAGTGCGATGCCTGCGAGGAAGGCGAGCGCGCCTGCTGTCGGCGTCTGCGTGGCGGAGAGGATGGCGGGGAAGGTCATGACGGCGAGCGTCACGTAGGGGACGTAGTAGAGGAAGGAGCGCAGGAAGGTGTTTTTGATCTCCCCGCGGATGAGGGTGAGCGGCACGAGGCGGATGGCAATGGTCACGGCGCTCATGACGAGCAGATAGAGATACATGGAGTCCATCAGTCGTTCGCCTCCTCGTGCTTTGTCGGTGCCTGCGCTGCTATCGACGATGCGTCTGTTGGCAAGCTGTCTGCGGTGTCTGTGGTGTCTGTGTACTCTGCTTCTGGCGGCTGGCTGACCGGAGCGGACGGTTCGCTGGCGGCTGTCTCCGCCGCCTCGCGGACGGGGAAGAAATAGGCGCCGCAGGCGGCGATGGCGACGGTCAGGAGGATCGTGCGCGTGCCGGAGGAGAGCTCGGAGAGCAGCGGCAGGGAGCCCGCGGCGAAGCTCAGCAGGAAGCTCGCGGCGACGAGGCCGCAGACGACGCGGCTCGCGCGCGCCGCGGGGATGATGACCCAGAGGAACATGCCGAAGAGCGCGACGGAGAGCGCGCTCACGAGGCGCAGCGAGAGGAGGTTCCCCGCGATGACGCCGAGCGCTGTACCGACGGCCCAGCCGGGCAGCGCGACGGACATCGCGCCGTAGTTGTAGAAGGGCGCGAGGCGGCCGGGGCGCGCGATCGTGATGCCGAAAATCTCATCGGTGATGTCGAAGCCGACGAGCAGCCGGTGATAGAGCGGCGTGCCGGGCGCAAATTTCTGACTTACGACGCAGCTCATGAGCATGTAGCGCGCGTTGGCGACGAGTGTCATGACGGCGAGCTCGAGATAGGAAGCCTTAGCGGCGATGAGGGTAAACGCGGCGTACTCGCCGGCCGAGGCGTTGTTGAAGAAGCTCGCGAGGAATCCCTGAAAGGGGGAGAGTCCCGCTGCCTTCGCCGCGATGCCGAGCGTGAACGAGACGACGAAATAGCCGAGTGCGATGGGGATGCCGTCGTGGAATCCTTCGAGGAAGAGCGTGCGCCGCGAGTCGGCGCCCTTGTCGATGCGGGCGACGCCGTGCATCTCGCGGCAGTCCGGCGCGGCGGCTTCCTCCTCGTTTTCCCGCGCGGCGAGCATGGTTTCTTCTGTCATGGGCAAATCCTTTCCGTGTAGATGCGCCGCCAGCGCGGCGCGGGATCAATCCTGCGGTTTATCGTCTGCAGCGGGATCTTCGTCCTTTTCGTTTTTCGTGACAAGGATCTTGTCGATGCGCGCGCGGTCCATGTCGACGACCTCGAACGTGAAGCCGTTCCACTCCGCCTTTTCCGCGACCTTCGGGATGTAGCCGAAATACGAGGTGAGGAAGCCTCCCATCGTCTGATAGTGGTCGTGATCCTCATCGGGCAGCTTGTCGATGTCGAAGCGCTCCTTGAAATCGTCGATGGAGTAGAGGCCGTCGACGTACCACGAGTGGTCGTCGCGCGGCGTGATGGCGAGCGGCTCGCTCGGCGCGCTGTGCGCGGAGTCGCCGAGCACCTCACTCATGATGTCGTCGAGCGTGATCATGCCGATGACGCCGCCGTACTCGTCGAGTACCATCGCCTCGTGGATGCCCGTCTCGTGGAATTTCTCGAGCAGGCGGAAGAGCTCCATCGAGCGCGGCACGAACATCGGCTTGCGCAGATACTGAGAGAGCTCGAGCGACTTGTGCGTGAGCGCGGCGTTCAAGAGATCCTTGGCGTAGAGGATGCCGCAGAAATCGTCGAGGTTCTCGCGTCCGACGGGGAAGATGGACTGTGCGTGCGTGCGGATCACGCGCAGGTTGTGGCGCAGGCTGTCCTCGAGGTCGAGCCAGAGCATCTGCGTGCGCGGCGTCATGAGCGCGTAGGCCGTCTGGTCGCTGAGGTGGAACACGCGGTCGACCATGGCCTGTTCCGATTTCTCGAAGGTGCCGTCCTCCGTTCCCTGCTCGATGAGGTCCTTGACCTCGTCCTCCGTCACCGTGTCCTCGAATTTCGGATTGAGTCCGAGCACGAGCAGGATGAGATTGGCCGAGCGCGAGAGGAGCGTGATGAGCGGGCGCGAGAGGCGCGTGAGGCGATGGAGCGCGCGGTGGTGGTTCAGCAGGACCTCCTCCGGCTTTTGCATGGCGGTCTTCTTCGGCAGGAACTCGCCGAAGAGCAGCATGATGTACGTCATGAGCACGATGGAGAGCGCGAGCGAGAGCACCGTCGCGTGCGGCAGAAAAGGCGCGAGCAGCGCACCCATGAGCGGCGCGAGCAAGGCCCCGCTCGCCGCGCCGAGCAGCACGCCCATGAGCGTGATGCCGATCTGCGCGACGGAGAGCGCGTCCTCCGGCTCCTCGAGGATCGCGAGCGCCGCGGCGGCGTCCTCGCTGCCCTCGTCGGCGAGCCGCTCGAGGCGGCTCCGGTGGCTCTCCATGAGCGCGGTCTCGATGAGCGAGAAGAAGCTGTTGAGCAAGAGCAAGACGACAATCAACACCAGCAGCAAGCCGGCCTCGGTACTACCCAAAATATGACACATCCTTTGCAAAAAAACGGAAAACGACAGGAAACGCTTGCGGCATCGTGCTTCCGCAAGGTCTATATCAAACGTAGTATATCATGTTTGCCGGTAAAAATCATCCGGGGCCTGGCCGGTCGGACATTTCCAGGGCGGCGGCCGGCAGGATTTTTTCTTTTTGCGAAGAAGTAGACAAAGAGAAAGCAAAGGAAAGGAAAGAAAAGATATGAGGAAACATCTGGATGTATCGGCGTATCTCGTCGTCGGTCCGGAGAATACATTCGGGCGGCCCGTGCCGGAGATCGTCGGACAGGCTGTGGCGGCGGGCTTCACCTGCGTGCAGCTGCGCTCGAAGACGGCCACGGCGCGGGAGATGATCGCGCTCTGCCGCGAGACGGCGGCGGTGCTCGCGCGGCTCGGCCGGGCGGATGCTGTGCCGCTGCTCGTCGACGACCGTCTCGATGTCGTGCTCGCGGCGCGCGCGCGCGGTATCAAGGTCGACGGCATCCACGTCGGACAGACGGACATCCCGCCGGACATCTGTCGGAGATATCTCGGCGAGGAGGCGATCGTCGGGCTCTCGGCGCCGACGGCGACGCTCGTCGACTACGTCGCGCGCGCCGATACTGCGGACATTGATTATTTCGGTGCGGGGCCGTTCCATCTCACGGCGACGAAGCCGGATGCGGGCCACGCTGCCGACGGGCGCGTCTATACGCACGGCTGCGAGGAGCTGCGGCTGCTCCATGAGAGGAGCCCGCTGCCCGTCGTCGTCGGCGGCGGCGTCAAGGCGCGCGACCTCGCGGCGCTGCGGCGGACGGGGGTCGACGGCTTCTTCGTCGTGAGCGCCGTCGCGGGCGCAGCAGATCCCGCGGCAGCGGCAGCCGAGATGGTGCGCCTCTGGCGCGAGGGGTGAGTATGGCTGCAGCACGTGGCGGGGGCGTGAGAGGTGGATTGTTCCCCACAGGCAGATATGATATAATCATCTATTATCAATGGAAATTTTTTATTTGTAAGTGATCGAGGGTTCTTCTGGCAAAATCTGCGGTTTTCTGACGGATGTGACTGCGGAGGCGTGGGGGGCGCTTTGCGGAAAGAAACTGTGGGAAGGAACTATGGGAAATAAAATAGGAAAGAGGCTGCTGCTCGCAGGTGTGCCGGGAATCTTGGCACAGCCGCTGGCGCAGGTGTTCCAGAGGGAGCGCTGGACGGTCGCTTCCCTGGGGCCGTGCGGCGCAGCAGGCGTCGTCTCGTATGATTGCGGCGTCATGGATGCGGCGGCGCGGGATGTATTGGCTGTCCATCATATCGATGTGCTTGTCTACGGCTTGCTCGGTCAGGAGGAGCCGGTGGCGGCGCTCGCGCGGCTGCTTTCGCTCGCGAGAGTGGCCCGGGTGGGACGGGTGCTCTTGCTGAGCGGCGCGGAGGCAGTGCAGCCGCAGGCAGAAGCGTCATCTGCTGATGGGGCGCGGACGGAGAAGGGCTGTCTGCTCGCGTGCCTCGAGGCCTATGCGCTGCGCTGGAAGCAGACAGCGGGCGCACAGCTGACGGTGGTGCGCCTGCCGGAGCTCTACGGACACCATCTCGCGTTAGGGGAGGGCGTGCTGGGGATCTGCCTCACCGCGCTCTCCGGTGAGAGGAAGCGGCTGCCGCGCCTCGAGACGCGCGGCACGCGGTATTTTCTCTCCGCGCGGGATGCCGCGTTCGGTTTACTGCGCCTCGTGGAGCGAGATTTCGCGGGTGACGTGATGGAATTTGCCGAGCCGCAGGGCGTGACGTTCCCCATGTTTGCCGCGTCGCTGCGAGCGGTTCTGCCGCAGTCGGAGCAGCGGACGCTGGCGGAGGTCCTCACACGTCTGCAGGCGGGAGAGGAGCAAGTTCTGCCTTATGCGCTGCCGGAGCTTTCCGCCGCTGCGGCGGAGCGGGAGCTCGGCTGGCGGGCGCACGCACAGTTTCCGGCGCAGCTCGGAGAGATCTGCGCGCAAGCGCTCGCGGCATGGCGGGAGGCGAGGCTGCGTCAGCAGGCAGCGGCGCGCCGTGTGCGGCGCAAGGAGCGTCTGCGCTCGCTCGTTCCCTGGCTGGAAAATATGGCGGGGGCGCTGCTCGTCGGCGCGCTCTCCGGCACGGTCTTCGCGGGGGAGCGCTGGCCTTCCTTCGTGCTCAGTTATCTCTACATCAGTGCGATGGGCCTGCTCTACGGCAAGCGTCAATCGCTGTCGGCAGTTGTGCTTTCACTGCTCGTGCTGATTACAGGTGAACTGCGTCGCGGCGCGGATCTCGTCGCGATGCTCTATGAGCCATCTCTGCTGCTCCTGATGATTTCCTATTTCTTCATCGGTGTGCTCACGGGCTATTTCGCCGACCGCGCGGCGCATGCGCGTGAGGCGGCATGGTGGCAGAAGCAGCGGGCGGCGGAACGTTATGGGTTCCTGAAGCGCCTCTTTGACGAGAGCGTTGCCGTCAAGGATAAGCTCTATCGGCAGATCGTGAACGCAGATGACAGCATCGGCCGTCTCTACAGCATCGTGCGCCGCCTCGACAGCGTGGATGAGGAGAATGTATTCACGCAGGCGGCGCTCGTGACCTCGGAGATTCTCGCGGTGGAGGATGTCATCGTCTATATCGTGGGGGTGGATGGCCGCTATCTGCGGCAGAAGGTCCGTCTCGGCGCGCATACGGCCGACAAGCCGCGCTCGCTGCGCGTCGACAGTCTGCCGTTCCTCGCGACGCTGCTGCGCGAACAGAAGATCTATGTCAACCGCACGCTTGCGGATGATGTGCCGGATCTCGCGGCGCCTGTGGTCTATGAGGGCAGGACAATCGCTGTCATCGAGCTCTTCGGTATGGATTTCGACCAGTGGAGCTTCGCGCAGCAGAATCTGCTCGCGGTCACGGCGCGCCTCATCGCCGCCTCGCTCGGTCGCGCTTACGCCTGGGAGCGGGAGGCCGCCGAGCGGAAATATCTGCCGGGGACGCGCATCCTGCGCGCGGCGGAGTTCGACAAGGTGCTCGCGGCGATCGGACACAGGGAGAAGCTCGCGTCTGACTACCCGGCGTCTCTCGTGCCGATCCTGAGCGGGCCGCGGGACGCGGCGTCGCTCGATGCTGTGCTCTCGCGCGTGATTCGCGCAGAGGATTTTGTCGGTGAGCATGCGGGCGGTCTCTATCTGCTGCTGCCGGATGTCACGGGGGAGACGCTCGCGCTCGTGCGGCAGCGGCTCGCGCGCGCGGGCATCGAGACGGGCGAGGGAGAGGCGGTGCAGTCGTTATGATGGTAGGACTGGCTTTTCATCTCCTGCTCACGGCCGCCTATGCGCTCGCAGCAGTCCAGCGCCTGCCGCGGCTGCAGGCAGCGGCGGAGACGCTCCTGGTGCTCCTGCTGCCGTTTTTTGGCTTTGCGATCCTTGTAGTCTGGCACATCACCTGCCACCTGCTCCATACGGGAGCGCTGCCACTCTATGAGGAGGGACGGCAGCGGGCGATGATTTCCCTCGAGCCGCTCGCGTATCAGGCGGATGTCGTGCCGCTCCAGGATACGTATCTGCTCGGGGATGCGCGCCTGCGGCGCAGGCTCTTTACCGACGCTATCAAGCAGGAGGTCGTGAACAACGAGGCCGTGCTCCGTCAGGCCGTGCACGATGAGGACCGCGAGATTGCCTACTACGCCGTGTCGCTGATGACGGCGCGCGCGGAGAAACTCGCAGCGGAGCTCTACGCGCTCGAGCAGCAGCTGCGGGCGGCGGGGGCGGATGACGAGCCGCTGCTCCGCCGCTATGCGGCGACGCTCGAGGCATTCCTCGCGAGCGGCAGCGGCGATGAGGTGTCGCGGCGCGAGAAGCGCGGGGCGCTGCTTTCGGCGCTCGCGGCGCTCGCTAAGGCGCATCCTGAGAGCACGCTTTATTTCGAGCAGGCGCTGCGCCAGTTGCTCGCGTCCGGGGCGTACGGGCAGGCGGAGGCGGTGCTCCGAGACTATGCACGGCAGCATCCGGGGGAGGAGGGGCCGTACCTATGCGAACTGCGGCTCGCGCTCGCACGGCGGCAGCCGGAGCGCATGGCGGCGGTCGTGCAGGCGCTCAAGACGCTGCCCTGCCGTCTCTCCGCCGACGCGCTCGCAGCGATTCGTTACTGGGATAGGAGGCCGGAGGATGAATAAACGAGGCGTGTATTTGATTTTCCTCGCGGTGCTGCTGCTCGGCTGTTTCTTCCAATATCTGCGCATGGACGGCTTCCTGCATCTCGGGGCGCTGCGCAATTTCGCAGCCGTCGAACGGGCGAAGCAGCAGCCCTGGGCGGAGGCGGACGCAATCGCGCGGGACCGCTATCTCATCTTCTACGATCCAGAGGATGTCGCGAGCATGTTCGCGCGCCACAATGTCGAACGGCTGCTCGCGCAGCAGAAGAAGGACTATGAGAGCCATCCGCTGCGCGAGGCGGTCGAGATCCCGCAGGAGACGCGCGGCGTCATCTTCGCTACGGGGCGCGTCGGCGTCGCGGCCTCTCTCTCGGCGGCGCTTTCCTACGCGTCGGCGGGCGGCACGGTGCTCTTCACGCAGCGGCTGGAGGCGGCGGACGATACGGCGCCGCTCACGGATGAGGCGCGCGGCGCGCTCGGGCTTACCGCCATCAGCGGCGCAGCTGATACGCTGGGCGTGCGGTTCCCTACGAACTTCCTCGTCGGCGTCCAGGGCAAGACGTTCGACAACGGCATCTACGAGACGCAGGCCAACGCTGTCACGCTCGCGCCGGACGCCGTGGTCGATATGGAGAGCGCGGCGGGCGTGCCGCTGCTCTGGCACCATACGTACGGCGCGGGCGAGGTCATCGCCTACAACGGCGCGGAGCGCGATGACAAGACGAACCGCGGCGTGCTCGCCGCGATGCTCGCGCACTGCGGCGAGGATGCCGTCTACCCGGTGGTTGGCGTGAAGCTCTTTTTCATCGACGATTTCCCCGCACCGACGCCAGAGGGGGATTTCTCGAAGATCTACGAGGAGACGGGGCTCTCGACGGCGGACTTCTACCGTGAGAACTGGTGGCCGTGGATGCAGGAGAACGCCAGGCGCTTCGATCTCAAGTACACGGGGCTCATCATCGAGACGTACAACGATCAGGTCAAGGGGCCGTTCCGACCGCTCGGCGGTCGCGCCGCACGCGACAACGTCATCGTCTATGGGCGCGAGCTGCTCAAGATGGGCGGCGAGCTCGGCCTGCACGGCTACAATCACCAGTCACTCGCGCCCGCGGGCTACGGGCAGGGCGATCTCGAGTATGTGCCCTGGAAGAGTCAGGCGGATATGACGGCGGCGATGCAGGAGCTCGCCCGCTATGTCAGCGAGCTCTACCCGGGCTATGCGTTCCGCACGTATGTGCCGCCCTCGAACATCTTGAGCCCTGAGGGGTATGCGGCCGTGCGCGAGGCATTCCCGGATGTGCGGATCTTCGCGTCGCTTTACGACGGGCTGTCGCCGGAAAGCTACTATCAGGAGTATGCGCGCAAGCCGGACGGCACCTACGCCATCCCGCGTGTATCGGCGGGCTATGCGCCCGACGGCCCCACGCAGTGGGCGGTGTACAGCCTCGTCAACGAGCTCGGCGTGTTCTCGCACTTCGTTCATCCGGACGAGATGTTCTACGAGGAGAGCCGCGACAAGACCTGGGCGCAGCTGCAGCAGGGCATGGAGGCGTTCCTCGGCGATGTGGACGCTGCCTGTCCGTGGCTCACGCCGGTGACGGCCTCGGAGAGCCTGCCGTACTTCGATGATTATTTCGCGCTTGATTACCGCGTGAAGCGGACGCCCGCGTATCTGGAGCTCCACGCCTGGAACCACGCGGGCGAGGTGCGGTTCCTCGTGCGCTCCTCCCGCGTGCTCGACCACGCGGAGGGCTGCACGGCGGAACCCGTGGCGGAGAGCGTCTATCTCGTGCGCATGACGGGCGAGGCGGCGCGGCTCTACTGGCGGACGGAGGAGGATGCGTGATGAGGATCTGTCTTTTGACGGAGGGTTCCTATCCCTATGTGGTCGGCGGCGTTTCCTCGTGGGTGCAGATGCTCATGGAGGGGCTGCCGGAGTACGAGTTCTTCATCTATTCCATCGGCGCGGAGGCGAAGGATCGCGGGAACTATAAATATCGGTTCCCGGAGAATTGCAAGGGCATCCAGGAGGTCTTTCTCGATGAGATCCTGCACCTGCCGTCAAGCGGCATGCGCACGCACGCGCTGACGGCGGAGGAGCGGGAGACGCTGCGCGCGCTCGTGCAGGGAGAGGCGCCGCTCGAGCTTCCGGGACTCGCGCGCGTCCTGCGGCGCAGGGACTGGAAAAGCCCGCTCGACCTTTTCATGACGAGCGATTTTTTCGATGTGATCGCGCGCGCCTACCGCGAGCGGTACAGCTATCTGCCCTTTACGGATTATTTCTGGACGCTGCGCTCGATGCTGCTGCCCCTCTTTTTCCTGCTGAGCCAGCCGTTGCCGGAGGCGGATGTCTATCACAGCGTCGCGACGGGCTACTGTGGCGTGCTCGGCGGCATGGCGGCGCTGCTCTACAGGAAACCGTTCATGATCACGGAGCATGGCATTTACTCGCGCGAGCGCGAGGCGGAAATCATCAAAAGCGACTGGGCGAAGGGGGATTTCAAGTCCATCTGGATCCGCTATTTCTACCATCTCGCGCAGCTCGCCTACGCGTCGGCCGACCATGTCTATACGCTCTTCGAGCACAACGCGAGGATCGAGGCGGAGCTCGGCTGCGATCCCCGAAAGATCGGCATCGTGCCGAACGGCATCCACATGGAGCGCTTCGCAGCCGTCCCGGAGCTCACGGAGCACGCGGGGCCGATCGTCATCGGCGCGGTCGTGCGCGTCGTGCCCATCAAGGACATCGTGACGCTCCTGCGCGCGTTCTTCCTCGTGCACCGCGCGCTGCCGGAGACGGAGCTCTATGTGATGGGCAATATGGAGGAGGATCCGGAGTATGTCGCGCTCTGCCGCCGCACGGTAGAGACGCTCGGCATCGAGGGCGTCACGTTCACAGGCTCGATCGATGTCGCGGCCTATCTGCCGCGCATGGATGTGCTCGTGCTCTCGAGCATCAGCGAGGGGCAGCCGCTCTCGGTGCTCGAGGGCTTCGCCGCGCACCGTCCGTATGTGACGACGGATGTCGGCTGCTGCCGCGAGCTCATCTACGGCGACAGCATGGATACGCTCGGCACGGCGGGCGCGGTCGTCGCGCCGATGGACTACGAGGCGATGGCGCGGGAGATCCTGCGGCTCGCGCGCGACTACAAGCTGAGGAAAGAGATGGCGGCTGTCGGCTATGAGCGTTGCCGCCGCGGTTATACGTATGAGCATTTCATCGCGTCGTATCGGCGCATCTATGAGGAGGAAGGGCAGGTGAGGCGCTGATGGCAGGCGTTGGCTTCGAGCTCAAGAAGCTTTTCCGCGCACGCACGGCGGTGGGGCATGTCAAGGCGTACGCATACGCGTCCGTGGTCACGACGGGGCCGTTCCTGCTCATGACAGGCATGGTGCTCGCCGTGCAGTTGCTCTTTTTCCTGCACGGCGTGGCGGCGGAGGATGCCATACTCTTTGTGGCATCGGTCGCCTATGTGTTCGTATTCTCGCAGATCCTTTCGAGCGGCTTCACGATGGTGCTCACGCGCTATCTCGCGGACTGCCTCTCCGTCGGGCATTACCGGGATGTGACGGCGTCGCTCTTCGGCATGGGCGCGCTGCTCACGCTGCTCGGGAGTGCGGTGGCTGCGGTGTTTTTCGCCGCGTCGCCGCTCGGCTTTGTGGAGGCCGGGCTCACGTATGTCTTTTTCCTCGAGCTCCTGCTCATCTGGACGCAGAGCGTCTATCTCACGGCCATCAAGAAATTCCAGCGGCTGCTCACGGGCTTTGCCGCGAGCGTCTCACTGAGCGTCGCGCTCTGCGCGGGGCTGCTCGCGGCGGGATGGACCGCGCCGGTACGCGCCGCGCTGATTTCGATGGATGTCGGCATGGGCCTGCTCGTCTGCCTCTTTTTCGTGCATATCGCGCAGTACTTCGGCCTGCCTCGGGACGGGCAGCATTTCGCGTTCTTACCGTATTTCGAGCGCCATTGGCGGCTTTTCTTCTCAGCGGTTTTCTACACGATGGGAATCTTTCTGCCGAATTTCCTCGTCTGGCTGGGGCCGTGGGGCGTGACGGTGGCGGAGACATACCGCTGCGCGCCGGGATATGACGCGGTGACGTTTTTCGCGTTCCTCTCGATCCTGCCGCTCATGGTGCTCTTCGTCGTGGCAGCGGAGACGCAGTTCTATGAGAAATACGCGGCGTATTTCGACGCGATCACGCGGCGGGGAAACCTGCGCGAGATCGAGGACGCGCGGCGGGAGCTCGTCTATACGCTCTGGTTCGAGCTGCGGCAGGTCGTCGAGTTCCAGTTCGTCTTCACACTGGTTTTTCTCGCGCTCGGCGGTTACATTCTCTCCCTGGCGGGGGTAGACTACCATCTCGTGAGCCTCTATGATGTGCTGCTCTTCGCGGCGTTTTTCACGGGCATTTTGCAGCTGCTCATCGTGCTGCTCACGTATTTCGATATCCAGAAGTTCGTCCTGCGTACAGCGGCGGTCTTTCTCGCGGCCAATGCGGTTTTCGGCGTGCTGGGATTCCTGTTCTTGGGGGCGGCTGGCTATGGATTTACGTTTTTCTTGGCCGCGGGGCTGGGACTGGCGGTGGGGTGGCGGTATCTGTCGCAGTTTGCACGGCGCATCGATTATTATGTTTATTGTGCGCAGCCGGTTTTTTACCGGCCGCCGCAGGGCGTGCTGACGCGTTGGCTCTACGGCGCGCGCTATGTCGATCTTGAGAGGGGGCGGGAGCCATGAGGATGACGCGGCGGAGGGCGCGGCAGCGCCGCGCGCAGGAAGTATGTACGCAGCAAGTGCGCGCAGAGGAAGGGCACGGCGTCTACCGTCTCACGCGGGCGCGCCGCCGCGCCTGCCGCATCCGGCAGGCACGCGCCGCTTTGGTGCGGCGCGGCGCGCTGCTCCTTTCCGTCTCCGGCGTCTGCCTGATGCGCGCGGCGCTCGCGGCGGCTGCTGCGCATGAGGTGATGCATGAGATGACCGGGGAGGTGCAGGCATTGCGTGACGCGGGTACGCAGCTCGCTGATTATCACGCGGCGCAGCGCAACCTGCGCGAGGCGAAAAAGGGCGTGCAGGCGGCGCAGGAAAATCTCGCGGCGGCGCAGGCCGGAAAGAGAGAGGCGGCGCAGGCGCTTGCAGACGCGCGGCAAAACCTCGCTGCGAGCCGCGAGGCGCTCAGGGAAGCGCAGCAGGCACTTACGGCAGCGCGGGCCGTGGCCGCGGAGAAAGCGCAGGCGGCGCAGTCAGCGCA
Source organism: Selenomonas bovis DSM 23594 (assembly GCF_000381005.1). Lineage (GTDB taxonomy): Bacteria > Bacillota > Negativicutes > Selenomonadales > Selenomonadaceae > Selenomonas_C > Selenomonas_C bovis. Next base: position 309,333 of record NZ_KB908379.1, on the reverse strand, counting down.
GCAGGCGGTGGCTGACTACGCGCCCGAGGTGGAGGCACTGCGGTCGGACGCGGCGGCTGCCGCTGAGGAGAGCGCGCGTGCAGAGGGCGCGTACGAGGAGGCAGCCGCCGCAGCGCAGGCGGCGACGCAGCGGGATCGGGAGGCGGCTGTCGCCGCAGCCTGTGAGGCGGTCGGCTATGAGCAGCGGCGCCTTGAGGAGGCGCAGCGTCTCGCGGAGGAGGCGCTCGCAGCGATGCCGGACCGCATGGAGGAGGTCGAGAGCTCTTACCGTGGCTGGCTCGATGCGCTCGCCGCGTCGCTCGACGCGTCGGAGGCGGTGCTCAGCGATGCGGAGGCGCAGCTTGATGATCTCATGAGCGCGGCAGAGGACGCGGCGATGGAGGCGGCGGACGCGCAGCAGGAGGCAGCGCAGGCAGAGGCGGAGGCAGCGCAGGCGGCCGCGGAGGCAGCGCAGCAGGAAAAGGAGGAAGCGGCGGCAGAAGACGATGTCCGTGAAGCAGAGGATTGGGCGCGCGAGGCCGCAGCGGATCTCGTGAGCGCGCAAGTCTGGGAGAGGGAGGCGACGGAGCAGTTGGCCCATTTCGGCGAGGGCGAAGGGGTTCAGGCTGGCTTTGAGTATTACAGCTGGCGCGGCAGGCGCGCGGGCCATCAGCTTTATTTGCCGCTTTCCTATTTCTCCAGCCGCCGGCAGGACGGGCACATGGTCGATTTCTCATTGACCGCGGGACGCGTCGCGTCGGACTCCGGCTATGCAGGCGGCCATGTGAGCGGCTTTACCGATACGGTGCTTGGCATCACACTGCATGGCGACCACCCGCGCGACAGCGTGCGCTACCATTTCACGCTGAACGTGCCGACGGGCGAGAGCCGCGTGTATCAGTCGGCAATTCTGCCCGAGGGCGTCGCAGCCATGACATCGTTCGGCGCCGGCTGGGAGTACATCCCGGCCGTCGAGTGGCTGCATCATTTCACGGAGCGCGACAGTCTCGATGCGACGCTCTCCTGCGCGTGGCGCGCTTCCTACGATTACGCGCGGGAGTCGCCGTCCGCCGCCGTGCATCCCGGCACGCAGCTTGCAGAGGATGTATATTATCAACATATCGGTGAGCGGCGGCAGACACGCATCGGCCTGCGTCACAGCAGCACGTCGCAGGCACGGCAGGGCACCTTTGAATACGATGATTGGCTGAAAAATGCCATGCGCAGGGAGGTGCCGGTTGCAGGCGTTACGCGCTACCGCGAGGGCGAGACGTGGGGGCTGCGCTGGCTCTCCAACCGGAAGATCGCGCCGCGCGACGAGTATTTCCACTATCTCGCGTTTGATTTCACGAATGCGGTGCACGGCTACGACGCGGGCAAGGTCTATGAGCAGTTCGCGAGCATCGGCGTGCGCCATACGGTGACGCCGCAGCTCCATTGGCAGGCTGTGGCATCCTACCAGCATGTGAGCGCGGGCAGCAGCGATATCGAGCGGCGCCTCCTTGCGCGCGGCGAGGAGGCTGGCGCTGACCTCATGAACGGCGGCTGGAGCCGCTTCGGCCTGCTCGCGCGACTCACTTGGCAGCCGCGGCCGGAGGAGCAACTCACGTTCTCCCTCGAGCGTTACGTGCGCCGTGATGAGGCTTCGGTCGAGTACCATGGCTGGGGCATGGCGCTTTGGTACAGCCGCTCCCTGTGAAAGAGGAAAGGAGGCGCATGGATTTGCGTTTCAGAAAAATGCTCTGTGCCTGCCTTGGCTTCGGCTTGCTGTTTTCCGGCTGCGAGGCGCGGCCTTCACCGCAGACGGAGATGGTTCGCCTCGTTGCTGACATACACAGCTACGCGCAGGCGCGGCAGCCGGGATTCCTGCTCGTCGGCAACGGCGCGGCCGGGCTGCTCGAGGTGACGAGGGAGAATCCGGAGGAAAACGTAGCGAGGCTCCTCGGCGCGCTCGACGGCTTTCTCACGGAATCTGTATTCTACGAGTCGGTGGAGGACGCCGCCGTGCCGAGATCCGCGGAGATGGCGGCCTATCTGGCGGCGATGCTTGCAAAGCCATTGGCAGCCGGCAAGGCGGTCTTCACGCTCGACTATGTGAGCGATGCGGCGAGCGCGGCGGCCGACCGCGCGCAAGGCCGCGCGGCAGGCTATGTGAGCATGACGGTGCCGCGCAGGGAGCTTGACGTGCTGCCGCAGGGGCCGCTCACGGGAGAAAACAGCCGTTCCGTCGCGCGGCTCGCGGCTGTGCGCAATTTCCTCATCCTGCTCAATCCCGGCCGTTTTGGGAGCCGCGCGGCCTATCTTGCGGCTCTGCGCGCTTCACCGGCCGATCTGCTCATCATCGATCTCTATTACGGTGCAGCGCCGCTCACGCGGCAGGAGGTCGCGCGCCTTCAGGAAAAACCGCAAGGCGGCCGCAGGCTCGTGCTCGCTTATTTAAGCGTCGGCGAGGCCGCCGACTATCGTCCTTACTGGCAGAAGCACTGGGCGGCAAAACGCCCCGATTGGCTCGCGCAGCCGAATCCCGCGTGGCCGGGCAGCTATCGCGTGAAATATTGGTCGCGCCCCTGGCGGCGCATCCTCTACGGCAGTGCGGATGCCTATCTCGATGAGATCATCGATGCCGGCTTCGATGGCGCGTTTCTCGATGTCATGGATGCCTGGCAGACATTCCAGTGAGAGCGGCATTCTTGCCAAGGCGGGAGGGGGATGATAAAATAAAAAAGCTACGAATGAATCAGTGGTTTCTTGGAAATCACATCGGGAAAGCTGGGATATTTGTTTGAATAGAAACCATAGGACGTCCAAGGCTCGCTGGCGACGCTGGCTGCTGCCGGCGGTCAGCTGTCTCCTCGTGCTCTCGCTGACGGCGGGAGAGGCTGCGGCGGCGCTCGCAGATGATATCATCCGCAAGGCGCCGCAGAATACACCGAAGGTAGAGGGCCTCGTGCTCTCACCGGATGATGCGCTGCCGCGCGTGACGGCGCGCAGCGCTGTCGTCATGGAGGCGCGCACGGGACGGGTGCTCTACGAGCGGAATATGAACGAGCGGCGCTTCCCCGCGAGTACGACGAAGATCATGACGCTCATCATCGCGCTCGAGCGAGGAAATCTCGACGATGTCGTGACGGTGAGCGCACACGCGGCGGGCACGGAGGGGTCGACCATCTGGCTCGCGCCCGGCGACAAGATCACGCTGCGGGAACTGCTCTATGGCATGATGCTGCACTCGGGCAACGACGCGACGGTCGCGGTGGCCGAGCACATCGCTGGCTCCGTCGACGCCTTCGCCCGGCTCATGACGGCGAAGGCGAAGGAACTCGGCGCGACGGATACGCATTTCGTCAACGCGAACGGCCTGCCGGATGACGCGCACTACACGACGGCGCACGACATGGCGCTCATCGCCTCGTACGGCTATTCGCTGCCGGGATTCGAGGAGATCGTGAGCACGAAGGAGATCACGTTCCCTTGGGTGAAGGATGAGACGCACCGCTTGCGCAACGAGAACCAGATGCTCTGGCTCTACGAGGGCGGCAACGGCGTCAAGACCGGCTACACGGAGGCGGCGGGGCGCTGCCTCGTGTCTGCGGCGAAGCGGGACGGCATCCAGCTCGTCGCCGTCGTGCTCGACAGCAACTGGATGTGGAACGACTCCATCCTGCTGCTCGACTATGGGTTTCGTCAGATCGATACGGTGACAGTCGTCAAGGCGGGGACGAAGGTCGGCAGCTGCGCCGTCTCCGGCAGCGGCACGCGGCGCATCGAGGCGCAGGCCGCGGAGAGCATCGTGCTGCCCGTCGTTGACGGCAAGTCAGGCTATACGCAGGAGGTGTCGCTGCCCAAGGCGGTCAAGGCGCCCATCCAGGCGGGCGACACGGTTGGAACATTGCATGTATATTATGAAGGAAAAGAGGTGGCGGCGACGGATCTCGTCGCGGCTGCGTCCGCGCAGCGCCGCTCCTTTTTCCTGACGGTCTGGCATGGGCTTCGCCAGTTACTGGGAATGTGAGGAAGAACGATGCAGGAACGATTGCAGAAGATTTTGGCGCAGGCGGGCGTCGCGTCCCGCCGCAACGCGGAGAAGCTGATCCTCGCGGGACGCGTGAACGTCAATGGGACGTGCGTGCGCGAACTCGGCGCGAAGTTTGACGCGGCGAAGGTGAAGATCACGGTGGATGGCAAGCCGCTCGCGGCGCGCGAGCGGCATGTCTATTTCCTGCTCAACAAGCCCAAGGGCTATCTCTCGACGGCGAAGGATGAGCGCGGCCGCCGCACGGTGCTCGACCTGCTGCCGGAGGTCAAGGAGCGTATCTATCCCGTGGGACGCCTCGACAACAACACGGAGGGCTTGCTGCTCCTGACGAATGACGGGACACTGATGAACGGCCTGCTGCACCCGCGCTATCAGGTGGAGAAGACCTACATCGCGCGCGTCGCGCCGCCGCCGCCCGAAGCCGCGCTCATCACACTCACGGAGGGCGTCGAGCTCTCAGACGGCAAGACGGCGCCGGCGCTCGTGCGCGTCATCGAGCGCGATCCGGCGCAGGCGCGCGTCGAGATCACGATCCATGAGGGCCGCAACCGCCAGGTGCGCCGCATGTTCGAGGCGGTCGGCTCGGATGTGCGCGCGCTGAAGCGCGTCGCGTTCGCGCGCCTCACGCTCGCGGGCGTCAGGCGCGGCGCGCACCGGCCGCTCACGGCCGCAGAGGTCGCGCAGCTCTATGAACTCGCGGGGGTGGAGCGATGAAGGACGTCCTCGTCGTCGGCGCCGGTCCCGCCGGCATGATGGCCGCGATCACGGCGGCGGAGAACGGCGCGCGGGTCACACTGCTCGAGAAGATGCAGCGCGTCGGCCGCAAGATGCTCATCACGGGCAAGGGGCGCTGCAACCTCACGAACGCCGCGCCTGTGCCGGAGCTCATCCGGCAGTTCAAGGGGAACGGCGCGTTCCTCAACAGCGCCTTTGCCGCCTTTGACAACGAGGATGCCATGCGCTTCTTCGAGCAGCAGGGCGTACCGGTCAAGGTGGAGCGCGGCGGGCGCGTCTTCCCCGTGAGCGACAAGGCGGCGGACTGCGTGGAGGCGATGCTCGCGCGCCTGCATGAGCTCGGCGTCGCCGTGCGCACGGGCGAGGCGGTCGCTGCGGTGCTCACGCGCGAGGGACGCGCGGCGGGCGTGCGCACGGCGGCAGGCGAGGAGATCGCGGCGGATGCCGTCATCCTCGCGGTCGGCGGCGCGTCGTATCCGGGGACGGGCTCGACAGGCGACGGCTATGAGATCGCGCGGCAGCTCGGCCACACGGTCACGCGCATCCTGCCCTCGCTCGTGCCGCTCGAAACGGAGGAGCACTGGCCCCGGGACGTGCAGGGTCTCTCTCTGCGCAATGTGCGGGTGAAGCTCCTCGTGGATGGCAGGGAGCGGCAGGAGATGTTCGGCGAGATGATGTTCACGCATTTCGGCGTCACGGGGCCCATCATCCTCTCCCTGAGCCGCACGGCGGCGCAGGCGCTCGCGGACGGCGCCTTCGTCGAGCTCGAGATCGACCTCAAGCCTGCACTCACGCCGGAAAAGCTCGCGGCGCGCATCCTGCGCGATTTCGAGAAATATCAGCGCAAGCAGGTCAAGAACGCGCTCGTCGACCTGCTGCCGCACCGGCTGATTCCCGTGCTCATCGACGCCGCGTATCTCGACGGAGAGAAGTTCGTGCATCAGGTGACGCAGGAGGAACGCCATCGCCTCGCCGAGGCGCTCAAGCACCTCGTGCTCACGGTCGCGCGCACGCGTCCGCTCACGGAGGCCATCGTGACGGCGGGCGGCGTCTGCGTGAAGGAGATCGATCCGCGGACGATGGAGTCGCGCCTCGTGCCGCGGCTCTATTTCGCGGGCGAGCTCGTCGATGTCGACGCGTTCACGGGCGGCTACAACCTGCAGGCAGCGTTCTCGATGGGCGTAGCGGCGGGCAGCTACAGCGTATGGAACGACGATTAGGGGGTATCTCATGGAACAGGTAGAAACGAAGGAAATCCGGCCGCTTCGCCACGGCGTCAAAGGGCGGCTCCATATCCCGGGAGATAAATCCATCTCCCATCGCAGCGTGATGTTCTCAGCGCTCGGCAGCACGCCAGTGCACATCACGAACTTCCTCCACGCGGCGGACTGTCTCTCTACCGTCGCCTGCATGCGCGCGCTCGGCGCGACCGTCGAGGAACTCGGCGCGACGGAGCTCGTCGTGACGGGCAACGGCCTGCACGGCCTCAGGGAACCGGCGTGCGTGCTCGACGCGGGCAATTCCGGCACGACGCTGCGCCTGCTCCTCGGCCTGCTCGCGCCGCAGCCTTTCCTCGCGACGTTTACAGGCGACGCGTCGCTCTCGCGGCGCCCGATGGGCCGCGTCGTGAAGCCGCTCAGCGCGATGGGCGCGAAGATCGTCGGCCGCGCGCAGAACACGCTGCTGCCGCTCACGGTGCTCGCCCCGGACGGGAAGCTCCACGGCATGCGCTATGAGAGCCCCGTCGCGAGCGCGCAGGTGAAATCTGCCCTCCTGCTCGCCGGCATGTTCGCGGACGGCGCGACGACGGTCGTCGAGCCCGTGACCTCGCGCGACCATACGGAGCGCATGCTCGAGGCGTTCGGCGTCGTGACGGAGAAGGATGGGACGGCCGTGACGATCCGCCCCGTGGCAGAGGTGCAGGCGCCGGCCGCCATCGAGGTGCCGGGCGACATCAGCTCGGCGGCCTACTGGCTCGTGCTCGCCTCCCTTGTGCCGGGGAGTCAGATTGTGCTCGAGAACGTCGGCGTCAACGAGACGCGCACGGGCATTCTCGATGTGCTCGCGGCGATGGGGGCTGACATCGTGCGCACGAACGAGCGCGTGAGCGGCGGCGAGGCGGCGGCGGATCTCGTCGTGACGGCGGCGAAGCTGCACGGCACGACGTTCGGCAAGGACATCATGCCGCGCCTCATCGACGAGATCCCCGTCATCGCCGTCGCGGCGCTCTTCGCCGAGGGCGATACGGTCATCACGGGCGCGGGCGAGCTGCGCGTGAAGGAGACCGATCGCCTGCAGGCCATCGCGGATACGTTCTCGGCGCTCGCGCCTGGAAGCGTCGAGGCGGGCGCGGACAGCCTCGTGATCCACGGTGGCACGCAGCTCCAGCGCGCCGCTGTCCCCAGCTACGACGACCATCGCATGGCGATGTCGCTCGCGATCCTCGGCGCGGCCGGAGCGGGCGTCATCATCGAGCGGCCGGACTGCGTGCGCATCTCGTACCCGGAGTTCTACGATACGCTCGCGGGCTTTGGCGGAGAATGATTGCCGGGCGGCGGCTCATGGACGAAAAAGAAAAGGAGGATATTTCCTTGAAGAAACTAGTTGTTGCCATCGACGGCCCCGCGGGCGCGGGCAAGAGCACGGTCGCGAAACTCGCGGCAAAGGCGCTCGGCTATACCTATATCGATACGGGCGCGATGTATCGCGCCGTCGCCTGGAAGGCGCTGCAGCAGAAGGCGCCGGTGACGGACGCATTGATCCTCTCCGTCGTGAAGGACATCGACGTGCGGCTCTCCTACCATGACGGTGTCACGCATGTCTTTGTCAACGGCGAGGAGGCGACGGACTACATCCGCACGCCGGAGGTCAGCCGCATCGTCTCGCAGGTCGCGGCCCTCGGCCCCGTGCGTGAGAAGATGGTCGAGCTGCAGCGGGCGATGGCGGAGGAGGGCGGCGTGCTCATGGACGGGCGCGACATCGGAACGCATGTGTTGCCGCAGGCCGATGTGAAGATCTTCCTCACGGCCTCCATCGAGGAGCGCGCGCAGCGCCGCTACCGCGAGATGCGCGAAAAGGGCTACGACGTCGAGCTCGCGAAGCTCCAGGAGGACATCGCCGCGCGCGACAAGGCGGACAGCGAGCGCGCCATCTCCCCGCTCGTGCAGGCGGCGGATGCCGTGCTGCTCGATACGACGGGACTCTCCATCGAGCAGGTCGTTGAGAAGATTCTCGGAATGTGCAGGTGATCGTATGCTCTATGCCATGCTCAAGATCATATTCCAGCTGCTGTTCCGCATCGTCTTCCGCGCGCGCGTCATCGGCGCGGAGAACCTGCCGCAGCAGGGAGCGGTCATCCTCGCGGCCAATCACATGAGCAATTGGGATCCGCCGTTTCTCGCGTGCTTCATGCGCCGCCATGTCGCCTACATGGCGAAGGAGGAACTCTTCGAGCATCCCGTTTTCGGCGCTGCCATCCGCGCCTGCCACGCGTTCCCTGTGAAGCGCGGCGCAGCGGACCGCGCGGCCATCAAGACGGCGGTCGAAGTCCTGAAACTCGGCCATTGCCTCGGCCTCTTCCCCGAGGGTACGCGCAGCCGTACGGGCAAGATGCGCAAGGCGGAGGCGGGCGTCGGACTCATCGCCGCGCTCACCGGTGCGCCCGTCGTGCCCGCGGCCATCCTCGGCACGGATCGGATTTTCGCAAACGGCGGTTTGCTGCCGCGGCTTACAGTCATCGTCGGCAGGCCCAGAACGTTTACGGGCGATCGCCGCAAGAAAGAGGAGCTCGCCGCTTTTTCGCAGGGAATCCTCGATGAGATCGCCCGTATGAAGGCCTCGGTTACGTCAGGAACACCATCTCGTGCGTGAAAAAAATTTCCTGATGGAGTGAAATCACCCTATACAAGTTTCTCTGAAAATGATATACTAACACTTAGATTGCGTTATTGGTGTGAGGAATCATACTGGTTCGCAACAAATCATACGGGTGGTTGATAGATTGGAAGTCATTCTGGCAGACTATCTGGGCTTCTGTTATGGCGTCAAACGCGCCATCAAGATTGCCCGGGAGAATGCTGCTCCCGATGGCTCCGCCTGTACGCTCGGCCCGATCATCCATAACCCGCAGATGGTAGAGCGCCTGAAAGAAGAGGGTGTCGGTACCATCAGCAGCCTTGATGATATGAAGCGGGGAAGGGTCATCATCCGCTCTCACGGCGTTGGGCCGGAGACGTATGCACGGGCTGAGGCGATGGGCCTCGAGTGCGTTGACGCGACATGTCCGCATGTCAAGAAGGCGCAGCTCTCAGCGAAGGAGCTTGCGGAAGAGGGGCGTTTCGTCGTCATCGTCGGCGAGAAGGAACATCCTGAGGTGCAGAGCATCGTGCAGTGGGCAGGTGGTAGCGTGGCTGTTGTCGAGACGGTGGCGGAGGCTGCGGCTGTTCTTAGCGTGCCGAAGCTCGGCATCGTCTCGCAGACGACCTTCTCGGGCGGGCGTTTCCGAGAAATCGTGAGCGCGCTCCTCGACAAGTCGCGTGATATCCGTGTCATGCGGACCATCTGCACGGCGACAGACCAAAGGCAGCACGCTGCGCGCGAACTGGCATCGAAGGTAGATGTCATGATCGTAATCGGCGGCAAGAACAGTGCGAATACGACGCGCCTCGCGCAGCTCTGCGCGAAAACATGTCGTACCTACCATATCGAGACGGCTGAAGAGCTTCAGCTCGCGTGGTTTGACAACATTGAAAAAATTGGTATTACAGCTGGTGCTTCTACACCGGACTGGATTATCAAGGAGGTATATAAAAAGTGTCAGAGGATATGAAAACCCTTTTAGAGGAAGAAGAGAAGAACAGCCCGGAGATTCGGGAGCACGAGGTAGTGAAAGGCAAGGTCGTTCTTGTCAACAAGAGCGAGGCTTTTATCGATATCGGCTACAAGCAGGAGATTCCCGTTCCGAAAAAAGAGCTGGCTTATCCGGAGCCTGATTCCGCAGAGGATGTCGTCAAGGTCGGCGACGAGATCGATGTCTACATCGTTTCCCTCGGCGGCGAGAATGGCGGCCTCCTTTCCAAGGTCAAGGCAGATCGCATGGCTGCATGGAAGGACATGGAAGGTGTAAAAGAGCGCGGCGAGACGGTCGAGGCGAAGATTCAGCAGGTCGTCAAGGGCGGCCTCGTTGCCTCCGTCAACGGCCTGCGCGGCTTCATCCCCGCATCCCAGATGGAGCTTCACTTCGTGAAGGACCTCTCCATCTACGTCGGCCAGACGGTCGAGGCTCTGCCCATCGAGATCGATGTGCGCAAGCAGCGTCTCGTGCTCTCCCGTCGCCAGCTCCTCGAGGCTGAGCGCGAGAAGAAGCAGGAAGAGGTCTTCGCGACGCTCGAGGCTGGCCAGACGGTGCACGGCACGGTCAAGCGCCTCGTGGACTACGGCGCGTTCATTGATATCGGCGGTGTGGACGGTCTCGCTCATATCTCTGACCTCGCATGGCATCGCGTGAGCAAGCCGAGCGACGTGCTCCACGTCGGTCAGGAGCTCGATGTCTATGTGAAGAACGTCGATAAGGAAGCAAAGCGCATCTCGCTCTCCGTCAAGGATACGATGCGCGATCCGTGGCTCGACAAGGCGGAGAAGTACGCTGAGGGCGACCACATCGAGGGCAAGGTCATCAAGCTGACGGATTTCGGTGCTTTCATGGAGATCGAGCCGGGATTCGACGGTCTCATCCCGATGGGCGAGCTCGCAGATCATCGCATCGAGCGTGCAGACGAGGCCGTGCATGTCGGCGACATCGTCAAGGTCAAGGTCCTGCGCATCGATATGAAGCGCAAGCGCATTTCGCTCTCCATCACGAAGGCGAAGCGCGATGGCGATAACGCCATCTACAAGCGTTACATGGAAGAGCAGGATGACGCGCCGACGACGATTGGCGACGAGGTCAAGGACTGAGTCTGTATCCGGCAATCTTATAGGAAATTTCGAGGAGTGATGATTTCATCACTCCTCTTTCCGTGCTATGATAGTAGACAGAAAGAGCGGCTGCACTGACAGCTGCGGGGAATATATGAGCAGATGAGGAGTAGGTATGAACAAAGGGGAAATCATCCGCGTTGCGGCGGGCAGTCTGGCGGAGGAACTGGGGCTCGTGCCAGGGGACAAGGTTCTCTCGGTCAATGGGAGGGAACTGCGCGACATCATCGATTTGAGCTTTGCGTTCGCGGAGGAGGAGATTGACTTGCTTGTCGAGCATGCAGACGGCGAGCAGGAGATGATTTCCTTCGACAAGGATATCGATGAGGAGCTTGGCGCGGAGTTCGCGGCCGCGGTTTTCGACGGCATCCGCCGCTGTGCGAACAACTGTTATTTCTGCTTTGTGAACATGGTCGCGCCGCACATGCGCTCATCGCTGCACATCAAGGATGATGACTATCGTCTGTCGTTCCTCTACGGCAATTTCGTGACGCTCACGAATATGGGCGAAGCGGATTTCCGGCGTATCGAGCAGCTGCATCTCTCGCCGCTCTATGTGTCCGTACAGTGCATGAACCCTGAGCTGCGCGCGCAGATGCTGCGTTGCAAGCGAGCGGCGCTCATCAACGAGCAGCTCGACCGCCTCGAATCAGCGGGCGCAGACTACCATACGCAGGTCGTGCTCTGTGCGGGCCTCAACGACGGCGAGGAGCTCGAGCGCACGATTCGCGAGCTCGTCGCGCGGCGGCCGCATGTACTCTCGCTCGCTGTCGTTCCCGTCGGCGTGACGAAGTTCCGCACGGATCCGTATCCGCTCAAGCAGTTCGATGCAGCGGGCGCGGCAGCGGTCATCGACATGGCGGAACGGTGGCAGAAGAGGCTCAGGGAGGAGACGGGGCGGACGTTTCTCTACCTCGGGGATGAGTTCTATTTCCTCGCTGGTCGCGAGGTGCCGCCAGAGGAGATGTACGACGGGTTCCCACAGCTCGATAACGGCATCGGACTTACGCGCAGCTTCCTCAAGGATTTCGAGGAGACGCAGGCGTCGTCGTCGTATGATGCGCCCGTCTACCTCGATGTTGTCACGGGGACGTCGGTCGCGCCGGTGCTAGAGAGACTCGCGCAGTCCGTACGGCAGACGAACCTCCATGTGCGCATCGTGCCGGTTCCCAATGAATATTTCGGTACGACCGTCAATGTTTCGGGCCTGCTCACGGGACAGGACATCGTGCGCGCGCTGCGCGCGCTGCCGGGGCCGCGCACGGGCATCCTGATTCCGGAGCCGGCGCTGCGTGCTGGCGAGGACATCTTCCTCGATGACATGACGCTTGCGGAACTGCGCGCTGCGTTCCCCGAGGCGCGCGTCGAGCCCGTGCAGGGTGGCAGCGACTACCGCCGCGCGCTCGCGGACTGGACGCATTACCACAAGGCGCGGGCTGGGGAGACCGCCTACATGTGGCAGAGCAATGCGGCTTATACGAAGCCGGCGGCAGGAACGGAATAAGGGAACTAGATAAAGAAGCGAACGGAAAGAAGGGGTCAGTATGAGTAAACCAATCGTTGCCATCGTCGGTCGTCCGAACGTCGGCAAATCGACGCTTTTCAACCAGATCGGCAAGCAGCGCGTCTCCATCGTCGACGATATGCCGGGCGTCACGCGCGACCGCATCTATCTCGACGCGGAGTGGCTCGGCCATGCGTTCACGATGATCGACACGGGCGGCATTGAGCTCGACGAGAGCGACCATATCCTGAAATCCATGCGCCAGCAGGCGCAGATTGCGATGGAGGAGGCGGATGTCATCCTCTTCGTCGTCGATGGACGCGCGGGGCTCACGACGGCGGATGAGGAGGTCGGGCATCTCCTGCGTTCGACAAAGAAACCTGTCGTCCTTGCCGTGAACAAGGTCGACAGTCCCGAACGCGAGATGGACATGTATGAGTTCTACAGCCTCGGACTCGGCGATCCCATCGGTATTTCCGCGTCGAACGCGCGCAATCTCGGCGATCTGCTCGACGCCGTCGTCGCCGCGTTCCCGGAGGAGACGGGCGACGACAAGGAGCCGGACGAGATCAGCATCGCCGTCATCGGTCGGCCGAACGTCGGCAAGTCCTCCATCGTCAACGCCATCCTCGGCGAGCAGCGCGTCATCGTCAGCGATGTGCCGGGCACGACGCGCGACGCCATCGACACGCATTTCATCGAGGACGGCACGAAGTTCATGCTCATCGATACGGCGGGCATGCGCCGGCGCGGCAAGATCGACGAGCCGGTCGAGCGGTACAGCGTCATGCGCTCTCTGCGCGCCATCGACCGCGCGGATGTCGTGCTCATGATGATCAATGCCGCTGAGGGTATCACGGAGCAGGACAAGAAGATCGCCGGCTATGCGCACGAGTCGGGGCGCGGCGTCGTCATTGTCGTGAACAAGTGGGATATCTTCCCGGAGAAGGACGATAAGTCGACGCTGCGCTTCACGGATGAGCTGCGCGACAAGCTCGGTTTCCTCCAGTACGCGCCCGTGCTCTACACCTCGGCACTCACGGGCCAGCGCGTGCACCGCGTGACGGAGCTCGTGAAGTACGTCGCGGAGCAGCAGTCCATGCGCATCAAGACGAGCGTCCTCAATGAGCTCATCCGCGATGCCGTCTCCGTGAATCCGCCGCCGATGCACCGCGGCCGCCAGCTCAAGATCCTCTTCATGACGCAGGCGGATGTGAAGCCGCCGCGGTTCATCCTCTTCGTCAACGATCCCGAGCTCATGCATTTTTCCTATCTGCGCTTCATCGAGAACCGCCTGCGTGAGCAGTTCGGCTTCGAGGGTACGCCGCTCGTGCTCATCGTGCGCAAGCGCGGCGAAGAAGAGGAGGCGTGAGACCATGACACTCCTCGCCTTGCTGCTGAGTTATCTCCTCGGCTCCATTCCGAACGGCCTCTGGCTCTGCCGCGCGCTCTGGCATGTAGACCTGCGGCAGCACGGCAGCCACAACATCGGCGCGACGAACGCCTGGCGCACGCTTGGCAAGGGCCCCGGCTTCCTCGTCTTCTGCCTCGACATGCTCAAGGGGCTGCTCGCCGTCTGGCTCGGCGAGATGCTCGTCGGCACGCCGCTCGTCATGATCCTCTGCGGCGTCCTCGCCATCGTCGGACACTCGCTTTCGCTGTTTCTGCGCTTTCACGGCGGCAAGGGCGTCGCGACGGGGCTCGGCGTGATCCTCATGCTCATGCCGAAGGTGACGGTGATCGTCTTCCTCGTCTGGCTGCTCCTCGTGCTCGCCACGCGCTACGTATCCCTCGGTTCGATCGTCGCGGCGGCGCTCGTGCCCGTGCTCGCGCTCGTATTCGGCTACCCAGCGCTCTACGTCGCGTTCGGTGTGCTCGCGGCCGCACTCATCATCGTGCGTCACCGCAGCAACATCACGCGCCTGCTCAATGGAACAGAAAATCGGATCTCCGCGGGACATTTGTAACATTTTTGACGCGTCTCTCAGCTTTTGTGGACGTTTTTTGAAAACAAGGTAGCATTCGCGGACAGATGATGGTATAATATCTCACAGACACGAACAAAAATGCTTAAGAAGAGTACAGACCCAGGGCATGCGGCGCGTTGTCGCATGCCTTCTTTTTGGGAGGAGAATGTATGGAAAACGAACAGAATGGATTCTTTCTCGTGAAAGAGGAGATCCTGCCGGAGGCAATCAAGAAGACCATCCGCGTCAAAGAGATGCTCAAGCGCGGCGACGCGCGCACCATCAACGAGGCCGTGGAGAAGATGGATCTCTCGCGCAGCGCCTACTATAAATACAAGGACTACGTGTTCCCGTTCTATGAGGCGAGCAAGAATAAGATCGTCACGCTCACGTTCCTGCTCGAGCACAAGAAGGGCGTGCTCTCGAGCGTGCTCAACACGATTTCCGCGGATTCCGGCAGCGTGCTGACCATCAACCAGGGCATCCCCCTGCAGGGCGTCGCGAACGCGACGGTCTCAATCGAGACGGCGCAGCTTTCCGTCGACCTCGAGGCGCTGCTCGATAAGCTCCGCATGGTCGACGGCGTGAAACGTCTCGAAGTACTCGGCCAGGCATGAGGGACGAAAGGGAGGTGTGTCGATGATGAAGGAAGCAATCAAGATCGGTCTTTTGGGCTCCGGCACGGTCGGATCTGGTGTCGTTCGCGTGCTGAGAGAAAACATGGAAGAGATCACCGCGCGCGTCGGCACACGCCTCGTGCTCGCCAAGGTGCTCGTGCGCGATGTGAAGAAGCCGCGTCCCTATCTTGAGGGGGTCGAGCTCACGGATCGCGTCGAGGACATCCTTGAGGATGACGAGATCTCCATCGTCGTCGAGGTCATGGGCGGTATCAAGCCCGCGAAGGACTACATGCTGCGCGCGCTTGCCGCGGGCAAGAATGTCGTGACGGCGAATAAGGATGTCGTGGCGCAGTATGGCCGCGAGCTCTTCGATATGGCGGAGGCGCACGACGCCGATTTCCGCTTCGAGGCGAGTGTCGGCGGCGGCATTCCCATCATCATGCCGCTCAAGCAGTGCCTGACGGCGAACCGCATCACGGAGATCATGGGCATCGTGAACGGCACGACGAACTATATGCTCACGAAGATGAGCGAGTGCGGCGCGAGCTATGACGACGTGCTCAAGGAAGCGCAGGAAAAGGGCTATGCGGAGGCGAATCCTTCGGCGGATGTCGACGGCCTGGACGCCGCACGCAAGGCGGCCATCCTTTCCTCCATCGCGTTCAACACGCGCATCAGCCTCGACGATGTCTCGGTGGAGGGCATCACGAAGATCACGCCGGATGACATTGCCTACGCGAAGAACCTAGGCTACGTCGTGAAGCTGCTCGCCATCGGCAAGGAGACGGACGAGGGCATCAACGTGCGCGTGCATCCGGTGTTCCTGCCGGAGGAGCATCCGCTCGCGTCGGTCAATGGTGTATTCAACGCGATCTTCGTGCGCGGCAACGCCGTGGGCGAAGCGATGTTCTACGGCCCGGGCGCGGGATCGCTGCCGACGGCCTCGGCGGTGGTCGCCGATATCATCGATGTTGCACGCGATATCGTGAACCATTCGTTCGGGCGCGTGAACTGCACCTGCTACCGCAAGAAGGTGCTCTGCCCCATCGAGAAGACGCGGTCGAGCTACTATGTGCGCCTCCTCGTTGAGGACAAGCCGGGTGTGCTCGGTGCGATCGCGACGGCGTTCGGCAACGCAGGTGTGAGCCTGCAGTCCGTCATCCAGACACAGCGCGATAAGAAAGAGCATGCGGAGATCGTCGCGATCACGCACTGTGTCCCGCATGCGAATATCCTTACGGCGCTCGACGTGCTCAACGCACTGCCGGTCGTGAGCGAGGTCCGCAATCTCATCCGCGTGGAAAATGACCGGGGGTAATCAAATGGGAGAACGCAGCATTACGGTCCGTGTGCCGGGGACGAGCGCCAATCTCGGCGCTGGCTTCGATACGCTCGGGCTGGCCTGCAATATTTATAACGAGCTGGATCTCACGCTCCGGGAGGACCCGGGCCTCGAGTTCCTCGTCGAGGGCGAGGGTGCGGGGCGCATCCCGGAGGATGCGCGCAACATTGTCTGGCGCTCCATCCGCCTACTGCTCGAGCGCGCGAAGCGCGGCGAGGAGTTCCGCGGCGCGCGGATCCACATGAAGAACCATGTGCCGCTTTCCCGCGGCCTCGGTTCGAGCGCCGCGGCCATCGTGGCCGGTCTCAAGGCAGCGAATGTCATCATCGGCAACAAGTACAACCGCCGCGAGCTCCTGCAGATGGCGACGGAGATCGAGGGACATCCTGACAATGTGGCGCCGGCGATCTTCGGCGGCTTCACGGTGAGCACGACGAAAGGGCATCATGTCGAGAGCTTCTCGTTCCTGCCAAAGCTCCGCCTGCGCTTCGTTGTCGCGGTGCCGGATTTCTATCTGCCGACGAAGAAAGCGCGTGAGGTCCTGCCGGAGACGGTGCCGATGGCGGATGCGATTTTCAACATCGGACGCGCCTCGATGCTCGTCGCCGCGCTCATGAAGGGCAGCGAGCATTTTCTCAAGCGCTCCTTTGACGATGCGCTGCATCAGCCGTATCGCGCGGCGCTGATTCCCGGCATGTTCGACGTGTTCCGTGCGGCGCGTGCGGCAGGGGCGCTCGGCACGGTGCTGAGCGGTGCAGGGCCGTGCCTCATCGCATTCACGCTTGAGCGCGCTGGCAAGGAGGAGGCCATCGGCGCGGCGATGCGCGAGGCCTTCCATCGCCATGGCGTCGAGGCGGAGATCAAGCATCTCGCACTCGATACGCGCGGCGCGCATATCGTGAACCACGCGGAACATGCCTGAGTGTTTTCTGGAGGAGAGACTGTCCCTGGCGGGGCAGTCTTTTTTATGGAACTGGATGCGTGCGAAGCACGCGCCGCAGAATTTCATGGCGCAGGTCTTTGCGCCGCAGGGAGGGAATCGAGATGGAGGAAGCAGCATTCGTCGCGGCGCTGCGCAGGGCCGGCGCGCGCGTCTTCGTTGTGGGCGGCTGGGTGCGCGACCGTCTGCGCGGTGCAGCGGCCGCGGACAAGGATTACGTCGTGAGTGGCATCGGCGAGCAGTCGTTCTGCGCGCTCTTTCCTGACGCGCAGCGCGTCGGCCGCTCGTTTCCCGTCTACCTGGTGACGGTGGACGGGAAACGAGCGGAGGTGGCATTCGCGCGGCGGGAGCGCAAGACAGGGCCGGGCTATCGCGGTTTTGCCGTCGCGTTCTCGCCTGAGGTCACGATCGAGGAGGATCTCTATCGCAGGGACACGACGATGAACAGCATCGCGCTCGAGCTACCCGAGGGGCGGTTCATCGACCTCTATGGCGGGCGGGAGGACATCGCACGCGGTCGCGTGCGGGCGGTTTCCTCCCATTTCGTCGAGGATCCCGTGCGCGCGCTGCGCGCGGCGCGGCAGGCGGCGCTCTTCGGCTATGAGATCACGGAGGAGACGCTCGCGTATATGCGCGCCTGCCGCGCGGAGCTCGCGCGCGAGCCGGGCGAGCGCATCTTCGCCGAGCTGCGCCGCGCGCTTAGCGCGGCGCAGCCGTCCGCTTTTTTCCGCTGGCTCGCGCGCGCGGGCGTGCTCGATGTGACGTTCCCAGAGCTTGCAGCGCTCATCGGCAAGACGCAGCCGCAGGCATTCCATCCTGAGGGGGATGCGTTCGAACACACCATGCTCGTGCTCGACCGCGTGGCGGCGGAGACAGGTGATGTTCGCGCACGTTTCACGGCGCTCGCGCATGATATCGGCAAAGGGCGGACGCCGCAGGCGATGCTGCCGCACCACTACGGCCATGAGGTGTGCGGCCTCGACGTGCTCGCAGACTGGAACCGTCGCATGACGCTGCCGCGGGACTGGCGCGCAGCGGCGGCTTTCGTCATCCGCGAACACATGCGCGCGCCACGCCTCGCAAAGGCTGGGAAGATTGTCAGGCTCCTGCTGGCGGCGGTCAAGGTGCCGCTGCCTTTCTCCGCGTTCCTCGCCGTGCTGCGGGCGGATCACGGCGACCTGCCCGCGTATCTCGTGCGTGGCGAGGAGATTGCGGCGGAGCTGCTGCGCATCTCCGGTCATGCGGCGCCGCCAGGGCTTGCCGGGAAGGAGATTGCGGACTGGCTGCTCGCGCAGCGCGTGCGGCGTCTGCGGGATTTGCTGCGGCAGAAAACGCGATGATCATCATATCAGTGCTTGTCATTTGTTGTCTGATTTGCAAAATTGGTATAAATTGATTTGAAGTGTTTACTTTTTATTCCCCAGCGGTTATAATGAGAAATGTAGAGATATTTCTGAAAAATTCGAACACATCACGGAGGCAGATACTATGGGGCTCATGATACCGTACAAAGGAAAGCGACCGAAGGTCGACCCGTCTGTTTTCATCGCACCGACGGCCTGCGTTGCCGGCAATGTGACGATTGGCAGGGATTCCAGCATTTGGTTCGGCGCGGTTGTGCGCGGTGATTTCCAACCAATCCAGATCGGACGTTGCACGAATGTACAGGACAATGCTACAATTCATGTGATGGGGGATTGTCCTCTTTCCATCGGCAGCCACGTCATCATCGGGCACAATGCCATCATCCACAGCCGCACCATTGGCTCCAATACGCTCATCGGCATGGGGGCCATCCTGCTCGGCTATACGGAGATCGGTGACAACTGTATCATCGGCGCGGGATCGCTCATCACGCAGCACAAGAAGATCCCCGATAACTCGATCGTCTACGGCAATCCGGCCAAGATCATCCGCGCGCTGCGCGACGACGAGATCGAGGCGCTGCGGGAGTCCGCGCTTGCGCATGCCGAACTGGCACGGGCCTATAAGGCGGAAGTGCTCTGAGGCAATGATAAGCCATATCAAAGGAGAAGATTCATTCATGGAAAAAACGCTTGTACTCATCAAACCGGATGCTTTTGCCAATCATCACACGGGAGATATCATCCAGCGTTATGAGCAGGAAGGGTTGCGCATCGTCGCGCTCAAGATGCTGCGTATGGACGACCGCCTGGCCTCCATCCACTATGCGGAGCACATCGGCCGCCCGTATTACGAGGGCCTGCGCACGTTCATGACGTCCGGTCCGCTCGTCGCGATGGTACTCGAGGGCGAGGATGCGATCCGCCGCGTGCGCGCGCTCAACGGCAAGACGAATCCCGCGGAAGCGGCTGAGGGGACGATCCGCAAGGCGTACGCTTTGGATGGGCGCCGCAATGCCGTCCACGCGTCCGACAGTCCGGAGAGTGCGGCGCGTGAGATTTCGATCTTCTTCAATCAGACGGAGATTTACGACGGCTGACAGGAGGATTTATGAGCATTTACACGAAGACGGGGGATGCCGGTGAGACGGGCCTCTATACGGGGGAACGCGTGAGGAAATCCTCGCTGCGCGTCGCGGTTTACGGCACGGTCGACGAGCTCGACTCCGTCCTGGGGCTCGCGCGCGCGTTCGTCGCGAAGGCGGAGGTAAGGGAGCGCGTGCTGGCGCTGCAGAAAAAGCTGCCTGCGCTCATGGCAGATCTTGCGAGCCGCGCGCAGGATGCTATGATCGCCGAGACGGATGTCGCGGCACTCGAGCAGGCGATGGACGAGCTTGAGGGGCGGCTGCCGCCGCTCACCTCGTTCCTCGTGCCGGGCGATACACAGGGCGGCGCGGCGCTCGATCACGCGCGTACGGTCACGCGCCGCGCGGAACGGCTCTTTTGCCGCCTGTCGGAGGAAGAGGAAGTACATGATACGGACAGGCGGTATCTGAACCGCCTGTCGGATTACTGTTTTCTGCTCATGCGCCTCGAGGATCAGTAGGCGCGGCTGAGAGGAGTGACGCTGCATCTTGTGTGAGAAACGCACAGGAGGGCAGCGTTTTTTCATAGGGTGCTTTGGAATCCACGAAGTGCCCAGGTAGGTGCATCGAAGTGACTGGGAGGGAGATCTATGAAAGAATATACGACAGCGCATCTGCGCAATGTGGCGGTGCTCGGCCACGGAAACAGCGGCAAGACGAGCCTGCTCGATGCCTGCCTCTACCATACGGGAACGGCGAAGCGCTGCGGCAGCGTTGACGAGGGGACGAGTCTGCTCGACGTGCTGCCGGAGGAAAAGGCGCGCCATCTCACGATTGAGATGAAGCTCGCGGCCTGCGAGTGGGGCGAGGAGAAGCTGAACCTGCTCGATACGCCGGGCTATCCTGACTTTTTCGGCGAGGCGGTGTCCGCCGTCGCGGCGGCGGACGCCGCGCTGCTCGTGCTCTCCGCGCCCGCCGGCATCGAGGTGGAGACGGAGAAGTTCTGGCAGCTCGCGCGCGGCGAGGATCTTCCCTGCGCGTTTTTCCTCAACAAGATGGACCGCGAGCACGCGGACTTCGCGGCTGTCGTCGATGAGCTGCGCGTGCGTTTCGGCGCAGGCGTCGTGCCCGTGCAGCTGCCCATCGGCCAGGAGGCCGCGTTCCAGGGTGTCGTCGACCTCCTCGCGATGCACGGCAAGGTCGTGCCGCACGACGAGGACGACTGCGTCGTGACGGAGATTCCGGAGTACCTCGCCGCAGATGTCGAGGCGGCGCGCCAGACCCTCATCGAGGCGGTCGCGGACTATGACAACGCGCTCATGGAAAAATACCTCGAGGGCGAGCCCATCGAGGAGGCGGAGGTAGCGGAGGCGCTCGTCCAGGGCGTCTGTGACGGCAAGATCTTCCCGGTTTTCTGCGGTTCGGCGAAGGCGGATATCGGCGTGAAAAAGCTTCTCGGCGGCATCGCGGCCTATCTGCCGGCGCCCGCGGCTACGGTGCTCGGCACGGAGCCGGGGACGGGGGAGCTCGTGGAGCGCGGCATCTCTGAGGCATTCTCCGCCCAGGCGTTCAAGACGGTCGTCGATCCCCAGAGCGGGCGGCAGACGTATCTGCGCATCGAGACGGGGACGCTGCGCGGCGATACGACGGTGCTCGATGTGACGACGGGGCGCGCGGAGCGCATCGGCAGTCTTAGCACCCTGCGCGGCAGGCAGGCGCATACCGTGACACTTGCGCACGCGGGCGACATCGTCGTGACCGCGAAGCTCGCCGCTGTGCGCACAGGCGATACGCTCGCGGCGAAGGATGCTCCGATCCTCTATGAGCTGCCGGACTTCCCCGCACCGATGCTCGAGATGGCCGTCGTGACGGAGAAGAAGGAGGAAGCGGACAAGCTGCTCGCAGCTTTAGCGAAAGAGCGGGAGCAGCAGCAAACGCTCGCTGTGCACCGCGAGGAAGCGCTGCAGCAAACCGTAGTGGCGGCGCTCGGGGAGATGCAGCTCACCGTGCTCGCGGAGCAGCTCGCGCGCAAATACCATGTGGAGCTGAAGCTCGGCCGCCCGCGCGTGGCCTATCGCGAGACCATCCGCAAGGCGGCGCAGGCCGAGGGGAAATTCAAGAAGCAGAGCGGCGGGCATGGGCAGTTCGGTCATGTCGTGCTGGAGGTACAACCGCAGGAAGCGGGCACGGGCAACGCGTTCAGCGAGTCGATCTTCGGCGGCAGCGTGCCGCGCCAGTACATTCCAGCCGTAGAGAAGGGCGCGGCGGAGACGCTCGCGGGAGGTATCCTCGCGGGATTCCCCGTCGTCGATGTTGCCGTCCGTCTCACGGATGGCTCCTATCATCCCGTCGATTCCTCCGAGGCGGCGTTCAAGGCGGCGACGGCCATCGCGCTGCGCCGGGCCGTCCTCGCGGCAGATCCCGTACTCCTCGAGCCGCTCGATGAGATCGCGGTCACGACGCCGGAGTATTACCTCGGGGATGTCATCGGCAGGCTCAATGGCAAGCGCGCTCGCATCCTCGGCACGGAGATGAGCGGCAAGGATACGACCGTCCTGCATGCCGTCGTGCCCGAGGCGGAGCTTTACGGTTACGCGACAGAGCTTCGCTCTCAGACGCAGGGGCGCGGTACCTTCACGCGCTCGTTCCTGCGCTATGAGGAGATGCCAGAGCGGCAGGCGCGTGAGATTCTTGAAGCAAAATGATTTTGTTCGCAAATTACATGCAAAAGCAGCCATTTTCTTAAGGAAGTGCCGAATTAATCAGCGTTTCCTTAAATTTCCCTCGAAGATATTTGTATTTTCTATTTTTTTGTCATAGAATCTATTGAAACCTTCTTTATTCTTCGCTATAATAACTTATGTACAAACGTCCGCTTGGCGGATATTGTGTATCGCTCTTACGACAATTGCGTGGGCAGATGCTCACGTGCTATGTCTGTCGCATGGTGCTGCTGGGAGACCTGCCCGCATGGCTGTCTGCCGGAGGAACATCATGAGGCGTGCGTTGTTTCCTCAGGGAGCTGATGATTTTTCTGGCGGTTCCTTGGCGACAGGATGTTATAGCGGAGGATCTACATGGCGGGACGGCAGGCGGAACTGTTTCACCAGCTCGTGCAGCAGGTGCTGCGCGAGATCGGGCTGCAGCGCGTTTCGATGCGCGCGGGTGGCTCTGCTTCCGCGCGTGCACTTCCCTCGGTGTCGGCTGTCGAGCGCCTCGTCGATTTCACGCTCGGCGAAGCCCTCACGGAGGGCGCGAGTGATCTCCATTTCGAGCCGCAGACGGGCGGCGTGCGCATCCGTGTCCGTGTGGACGGGCTTCTTCAAGAACGGCATGAACCTTTTCCCAAAAGGGTTTATGCCGTTTTTTTGTCGCGTGTCAAGGTGCTCGCGGGGCTCGTGCTGAATGAACAGCGGCGGCCGCAGGATGGCCACTTTTCTTTCGTACACGAGGGGCGAGAGAGCGATGTGCGCGTGGCGACGATGCCGACGGTGGAGGGCGAATGCCTTGTGTTGCGCCTGCTCGCGCATGGCGGCGAGGTGCGCCGTGTCGGAGATCTTGGCTTCACAGAGGAGAATGCGGCAGTGCTGCGCGCTCTCTGCCGCGCGCCGTCAGGCTTTGTCGTCTTTGCGGGGCCGATGGGTTCGGGCAAGACGACAAGCCTCTATGCAGTGCTGGCGGAGCTCCAGTCGGCGCAGGGGAGTATCGTGACGCTCGACGATCCTGTGGAGTATCGTCTGTCCGGAGTGACGCAGGTGCCGATCCGGGAGGCGGGCGGCCTTTCGTTCGCCGAGGCGCTCCGCCATGTGCTGCGTCTCGATGCGGATACGATCGTCGTCGGCGAGATGCGGGATGTTGTGACGGCGGAGCTTTCCCTGCAGGCGGCGCTGACGGGGCACCGCGTCTTTTCAACGCTGCATACGGAGGATGCTTGCAGCGCGATGTACCGTCTGCTCGAGATGGGACTCGCGCCGTACCTCTTGGCGGCGACGCTTAAGGGCGTGGTCGCGCAGCGTCTCGTGCGGCGCGCCTGTCCCGCGTGCGCCGAGACGGTATCGCTCTCTGTGGAGGAGGCGCTGCTCTTGGGCGATGAAGGATTGGCGGGGCGCGCGGTGCGGCGTGGCACTGGCTGCGAGGCGTGCCATGGGACGGGGTACCGCGGTCGGTTGGCGCTGCAGGAGGTGCTCGTGCTCGACGACGGGCTGCGCCGTGCGCTCCTGCGCGGCAGTAGCCTGGCGGAACTGCGTGACCTGGCCGCGCAATCTGGGTGTCAGTCACTTTGCGCGGACGGGCGGCGGAAGGTGCTCGCGGGGCTGACGACGGCAGCGGAAGTGAGGCGCGTGCTCTATGGCTGAGGCGATGATGTTTCTCCTCGATGAGATGGTGCGGCGCGAGGCATCGGATCTCCATCTCACGGCAGGAGCTCCGTCGTTCCTGCGTGTGGCGGGGCGGCTCCAGCCTATGTCGTCAGTCTCCTCGGCGGAGCTTGCGGCGTGGCTCGATGCGCGCGGGGATGTCTGCGCACGCCTCCGGGAGGCGCGCACGGGCATGGATTTCGCGTTCACGCACGCGGGGCGGCGGCTGCGCGGGAACGCGTATCTCGCGCGGGGCGCTGTGGCGCTGACGCTGCGTCTGCTGCCCGCGCGCATTCCTTCGCTCACGGAGATCGGCGCGCCGCCTGGGTTCTGTTCGCTAGCACAGGTGCGACACGGGCTCATCCTTGTGACGGGGCGCGTCGGTTCGGGGAAGACGACGTCATTGGCATCGCTGCTCATGGCGCTCACAGCTGCAGCCGCGGCCAGCGAGCGCCGCGGCCTGCATGTGATCACGCTCGAGGACCCCATCGAGTATCTCTGCGAGTCGGCGGGAAGCCTCATCCATCAGCGAGAGCTCGGCCGGGATTTCCTCTCGTTTCCTGAGGCGTTGCGCAGTGCGCTGCGCGAGGATCCAGATGTCCTGCTCGTGACGGAGCTGCGCGACGTCGCGGCCGTCCGGGCGGCACTTGCGGCGGCGGAAGCGGGAATGCTCGTTCTCTCGACGCTGCATGCGCGGACGGCGGCGGAGGCGGTGCAGCGGCTCTCTGATTTCTTCCCCGCGGAGGAACGGGCGGCGGCGCGGGCGGCACTCGCGGCAGCAGTGACGGCCATAGCCGCACAACGGCTCGTTGCAGGGACAGCGGGGCGGCAGGCGGTGTTCGAGGTGCTGCTGCGGACGCCTGCGATCTGCCGTATGATTCATGACGGCGAGGAGCGCCAGATTCCCTCGGCCATGCTAGCGGGCCGGCGCGAGGGCATGACGACGTTCGCGGCGGAGGGAAGGCGGTTATTGCAGGCGGGTAAGCTCACGCGCTGCGGGTATGAGGAGCTCATGGAGGGGATGCAGGATGGTGGTGTTTACTTATCGGGCGCATCGCCTTGACGGCGCGGAGGTCGCAGGTGAGATTGCGGCGGACACGGCGCGCGAGGCGCTCGCTGCGGTGCGGGAGAGGGGGCTCTTCGTCTCTTCGCTGCAGCCGAGGCGGCAGAGCCCCTTGTTGTGCCTGCGGCAGGGCATCAGTCGTCCTGCAATCCTCGGGCGGCGTTTCCTGGTGCGGCGGCGCGGGGAAGAGGCGCTGCTCTGCCGCCAGCTCGCCGTGCTGCTTCGCTCCGGGCTGCCGCTCTACGAGAGTCTGCAGTCGCTTGCGGGCAGCCGCTCAGACGGCTATGCCGTGTTGCTGCGGGAGCTTGCGGCAGGACTTGCGGCGGGCCGGACGTTTTCGGAGCTACTGGCGGCGCGGCCGCAGGTGTTCTCCCAACTTTCCGCCGCGCTCGTGCGTGTCGGTGAGCGGTCGGGACGATTGCCGGAGATGATGCAGCAGCTCGCAGCGTGGCTCGAGCAGTCGTGCCGCAGCCGCGAGAAGCTCAAGACAGCGCTCCTCTATCCGTCGGTGCTGCTCATCGAGACGGTGGGGCTCGGCATCTTCCTGACGCTCGTCGTGCTGCCGGCACTCTCCTCTCTGATCCTGAGCCTGCGCGCGGATGTGCCCTGGCCGACGCGGCTGCTACTCTCATGGAGCGCGTTCGTGCAGGCGTCATGGCCGCTGCTTCTGACTTGTGCCATCGCGGCGGCAGTGCTGCTGCTCTTGTTGCTGCGACTGCCGCGCGTTGCTGACAGGGCAGAACGGCTGCGGCTTTCTCTGCCGTTTTTCGGCGAGCTGCGCAGGGAGGTGCTGTGGCTGCAGGTGCTGCGCGCTCTCTCGATGCTCGTTTCCTGTGGCATCTCGATCGATGAGGCGGCGCGAGAGGCGGCGTCGGTCACGGGGAGTCGGTATATGCGGCAGCGCCTCCTCGCTGTCGCAGCCGGCATCCGTCAGGGATTCCCGCTCACGGAGCTCCTCACGGATGAGCGGACGCTACCGCCGCTTCTGCTCGAGTTCCTGCGCGTAGGTGAGACGAGCGGCTGCCTGCAGGAGATGCTCGATCACGGCGCGGACTACGCGGAGATGATGGCAGAGCATCATGCGGCGCGGCTCCAAGCACTTGCGGAGCCGCTCGCGTATCTCATTGTTTTCGCACTCGTTGGTGGTTTTGTAGCGGCGGTATCGTTGCCGTTGCTCGATATGATGCTGCTCGTCTGAAGCGAGCAGGCGCTTGGAGGTGGCAAGATGCTTGGAAACGAAAAGGGTTATTCGCTCATCGAGCTGATGCTCGCGCTGACGGTCATCGGCCTGCTCGCAGCGGTCGCGGCACCGAAGGTCTCCCATGTGCTGGCGGTCAGTCGCACGCAGAAGGTGGCGGCCGATCTGCAGATGCTCGATGCGGCGGCCGTGATGTACGAGGCAGAGAAGGGAAAGCCGCCGGCGGCCGGGGACATCAAAGTGCTCGAGGCATATGTGGAGAACATCGGCAGCGTCAAGCCGCCGACTGGCAGCACGGTCATTCTCGATGGTGCAGAGCATGAGGTCAAGGGAACAGCCTATCTGCTGAAGAAAGAGACGAACGGCAATCCGCGCGCGACGTGCGATGACAAGACTGCGGAGTCCTTCCTGCCCTCGCGCGGCAGCAGCACAGGCAGTGTCGGCAGCGGCAAGGGAGAGTGAGTGATGGAGCGGCTGACTTTTCTGCTCGCCGCGTTTGTCTACGGCATCGTCCTGCTGCGTCTGGCCGTCGTGGATGTGCGTACGGGGTATCTGCCGGACCGCCTGGTCCTGCCGCTCGGCGCGCTGGGCATCCTGCTGAGCGCGGCCGGTGTGCTTTCCCCGCTTGCCGTGTCGTTCGCCGGCGCTGCGTTCGGCGGTGGTCTCTTTTATCTGGTGCGCTGCTTGAGCCACGGTGGCATGGGCGGCGGCGATGTCAAGCTCGCTGCCGCGATTGGTGCCTGGACGGGTATGCCGGCCGTTCTGCCCGCGCTTTTCGCAGCATTCTTCCTCGGCAGTCTCGCGGCACTTTTCCTGCTTTGCCGCGGCGTGCGGCGGCGTGCGACGCTACCGTTCGGCCCCTTCCTCGCGGCCGGCGGCTTGCTGGGGCTGGTGTCTGGAGAGCGCATCGTCCGCTTTTACTGCGAGGTGTTCCTATGAAAACGCATTCCGCGGGGTATGTCCTCCTGTACCCGCTGCTCTTCCTGACGCTTTTCGGCCTCTTGTTGGCGGGATTCCTGCCGCGCTATACAGAG
The DNA here is from genome assembly GCF_000381005.1 of Selenomonas bovis DSM 23594. Taxonomy (GTDB): domain Bacteria; phylum Bacillota; class Negativicutes; order Selenomonadales; family Selenomonadaceae; genus Selenomonas_C; species Selenomonas_C bovis. Next base: position 282,135 of record NZ_KB908379.1, on the reverse strand, counting down.
TGGTACCGCCAGGCGCAGCTGTCCTGCGAGGCGGAGCGCCTGGCGGGCGAGCTGCGCCTGCTGCGGCAGTCCTCGCGGCTGGCGGTGATGCGGTATGAGTCAGAGGATTTCATGCTGCCGCGGCCGACTTTCCGCTGTGATGAGGATGGCGGGCGGTACTGGCTGGAGATTCCGAAGCGCGGTGCGGGGAACGTGATCCAGGTGGATGAGGTGCGGATGTATCATCTCCCGCAGGGCATTTCCCTTGCTATTTTCGACCCGGCCAGGGCGGGGAGAGAGACGTTCGGTAGCGGCAGGTACGACAATGTTTCGTTTGGCTACAACGGCGGTACGAAGAATACGCTGAGCCTTGTCCTGGCGTATGACCATGACTGGGCGCATGGGAAGAAGGTCATCGTCGATGCGGTCGGCCGCATCCGCGTGGAGGGAAAATGAGACGGGAACAGGGATTCTTGATGCTGGAGGCGGCGCTGCTCGGTGTGTTCCTGGCGCTGATGGCCGCGATGTTCATCTTGCCGCGTCAGGCGGCGGCGCTGCGCACGGCGAGCACTGCGCGTCAGACGGCGGTCCATCTCGCGCAGCAGGAGCTCGTCGAGCTCGAGACGTCAGCGCGGCTGTCGCTGCCGCGTGAGACAGTCCGCACGGGCTGGCTTGGGCCTGCCGAGGATTTGGCGCGCCATGCGCGCGCCTATGAGGTGAGGGGAGAGATCGTGCCGGACGCCGCGGGCTGGCAGCTGCAGGCCAGTGTCTTCTGGGAGGTGCGCGGCGAGGCCGCATCTCTGACGCTTGGGAAATGGGTGGGTGCACATGGCAAAGGAAGGTGAGCGAGGCTTCTTCGCGCTGGGAATCGCGTTGCCGCTCTGGATGGCAGCTCTGCTCGGCATCGGTGCGTTCTTTTTCCAATACATGCACATGGTATTGGCGGAGAAGGCGGATCTCGAGCTGTCCGAGGAGGTCCATACCGCCCTGCAGCTGATCCTCACGGATGCAGCGGAGGCGCAGAGCGTGCGTATGAGCGGAACGGCGCATGCACAGACGCTGGAGTTTCGCAAGGCAGCCAGCGATCTCTCCGGCTGGCGCGTTACATCTTACCGCCTACACGAAGTGGACGGGCTGAAGAAGCTTTATCGTGGTCATATTAATCTCGGCGGTTTTCAGCCGCTGACGGGGGAGAGCATCGTCGGCAATGTCGCCATCGACGAGTTCTCTATCCGGATTCTGCCGAACGGGCTCTATCATCTGCGTCTCGTGGGTCGATCGCTGCTGACAGGGCATCGTGTGGAGCAGACTGCGGAGTTTCCCGCGCAGGGGGGACGCTGATGCGGCGGGCGGAACGCGGCATGACTTCCGTGCTTGGTATGATGATGCTCGGCATCATGCTGCTTGCGGCTTGCGGCCTGCTGACACTCGAGCGTCAGCAGGCGCAGGCGGGGCGCGGCTATGAGGATGAGGTGCGCCTGCGCCTGCTCGCGCAGAGCGAGGCGGAGCGGGCCGCCTCGCAGCTCGAGGCAGGTGGCGCGCGTGCAGGAGAGGTGATCCCGCGGGGAGGGTGCTCACTCGTTGTGGAACGGTCGACAGAGGATGGCTGCAAGGTTTCCGTTCAGGCGCGCCCAGAGGATATGAGGGAGCCGGGAAATGGCATGATCGTGGTGACAGCGCATGTGGTGGCAGCAGGCGGGAAAGATCGCGTGATACCCGCGCGCTCCGAGCTCCGTGTGCGGGCGCGCATGAGAAAGGAGGGGGCGGGCTATGTATGGCTGGGCTGGATGCCGTGACTGGCTGCATGAGGAGCTGCGGCGCATCGCGGGCGTCGCGGCAGAAGACGGGCTGCTCTATCTCGCTGGTCTTGAGAAAACGGTGGGGGGATGGCAGGTCGCTTGTCTCGAGAGCGTGCTTTTTGCGCCGGAGGAGGATCGTGCGGGAAGCATCGCGGAGAAAACGGCGGTGCTTCTCGCGCGCAGCGGCTGGGAGGATGTGCCTGTCGTGCTCGCCATGCCGCCGGAGGACGTCTATGTAGAGGAGATGCAGCTGCCAGCGCTCCCCACCAGGGAACTCGGGCAGACCGCGCATTGGGAGATGGCGGCGCGGGAACCTTTTGGCGGCGCGCCGCTCTTTACGTCTTATGCGCGGCAGGAGCAGGGTAGTTATGCAGTCGCCGCTGTGGCGGTGGGCGAGGCGGAGGCGTGCCGCCGTGCGTTTGCAGCGGCGGGCTTGCAGCTTTTGGCAACGGCTGCGCCGCCGGCATCCTTTTGTCTGCTCGTTGAGACAGACCGCCTGTGTTGGGAGGAGACCGTGTTGCCGCTCGTGCCGACACTCTTGGAGGCGGATGGCGCTTTTCACGGCTGGGATGAGCGATTCAGCCGCGCCATTTACGGTGCCGGCATCCTCGTGCAGGCGCTGCCGACGCCGGGACTCGCGTTCCCCTTTGCTCCGGTCAGACTCAGAGGCCTCGATCTGCGCCGCATCGCCGGCTTGGCAGTCGCGGCCGCAGCTGCCGTACTCCTGCTCGTCACAAGTGCGGATATTTATCGCCTCTACGCCGCGCGCCGGGAGGCGCGGCAGCTGCAGGCTGAGGTCGCGCTTTCCCGTGCCGAGACAAACCGCATGGAGGACTTCCGCGCTGAGGAGGCGTGGATCGCGCGGCGCGATGATGCCCTGCGCTCGTTATCTGCGGCGAGCCCTCCGGCTGCGGCAGTGCTTTCCTTTCTCGGGACGCGCAATGTGGCAGGCGTCTGTCTCACGGAGCTCTCTCTCGAGCCGCAGCAAAGCCTGCAGATCAAAGGGGAGGCGGTGACGTATGACGCGCTCGCGGATTATCTGGCCGGCTTTGAGGCGCAGGCAGGCGAGGGAGGAAGCGGCGCGGCGCTCACGGGTTCGACGCGCCGCAGTGATGGCGGAATCGATTTCACCATAGAAATTCCTTTCGCTGCCCCCGCAGAGGAGCCTGCGAGGGACGTGCGCGAGGGAGAGGAGGCAGCGCATGCATCGATGGAATGAAAAGGAAAAGCTCGCGGGCCTGCTCTGCCTGCTCGCTTGGCTGCTGGCGGGCTGGGTGTACTTCGTCCATCTGCCACTCGAGCGGGCGCGCGCTTCGGCGCGGCAGGCATGTGATGAGGCGCGCCGCGTACAGATAGCGGCAGCGAATTTCGCGAATGGGCATGCCGATCAGAAGGTCGTGCAGGAACAGCAGCAGAAGCGCCATGTGTTCCTCGCGCAGGCCCTGCCGGAGACGCTCGCGCAAGGTCCGTTCCTGAGCCATCTCGAGCGCCAGGCCGCCGCACGCTCGCTCACGCTCCTCGACGTTGCGCCGCAGCCCGCGGTGAGCGGCGCGGCTGGTCTCCGCGAATTGCCCGTGCGCGTGCGGCTCGCGGGAGATTATTTCGCGCTGCTCGACTTCCTCCAGGATATGGCCTCCCTGCGTATCGGCGGCCGTTTCGTCGAGGTGCGCGGCATCAAGGTGCAGAGCGGCGGCACGGGCGAGCCGCTCACCTGTGAACTGCTCGTGGCGGTCTTCGCGCTTCCAGGCGGGAAAGATGCGTCGTAAATATTTTGCGCGGCGCCTGACGGCTTGCGCTCTTGGGATTTACATAGTAAGCTCAACGCACAAACGTCCACTTTGTGGACATTGTGCGCCCGCCCTTGCAGTAAATCTAGCCAATCGCGTGGCGCCTGACGGCTTGCGCTCTTGAGATTTACATAGTAAACTAGAGAAAATGCTGATTTTGCTAATAGCGGCGCACGATGTCCGTGAAGCGGATATTTGTGCGCATTGTTTTTGAGAGAATGAGGTGGCATGAATGAGTGAATTACGCTTCCTGACGGCAGGAGAGTCTCACGGCCCCTGCCTGACGGCCATTCTGGAGGGCCTGCCGGCGGGGCTGGCGCTGGATATCGAGGCGATCAACCGCGACCTGGCGCGGCGCCAGCAGGGCTACGGGCGCGGCGGCCGTATGAAGATCGAGAAGGACAAGGCGGAGATTCTCTCCGGCGTGCGTTTCGGGGAGACGCTGGGCGGCCCCATCACGCTGCGCGTCGTGAACCGTGATTTCGCGAATTGGACGGACCGCATGGCGGCGTTCGGCGCGCCGTCCGGAGAGCCGGTCACGGCGGCGCGTCCCGGTCATGCCGACCTCACGGGCTGCAAGAAATACGCGCGCAGCGACATCCGCGATATCCTCGAGCGCTCGAGTGCGCGGGAGACGACGATGCGCGTCGCGGTCGGTGCGCTCTGCAAGGAATTCCTGCGCTCGCTCGGCATTGACGTGGTCTCTCATGTCACAAAGATCGGCGGCGTGGCTGTCAATCCCGACCATATCGATGTCATGAGCATCGGCAGGACGGAGTCTGAGCTCAATTGCTGCGACGCGGAGGCGGAGGAGCGCATGAAAGCGCGCATCCGCGAGGCGATGGCAGCGGGTGATACGCTCGGCGGCACGTTCGAAGTCATCGTGCGCGGCGTGCCAGTCGGACTCGGCTCTCATATCCAGTGGGATCGTCGGCTCGACGCGCGGCTCGCGGGCGCGATGATGTCCATCCAGGCCATCAAGGGCGTGGAGATCGGCGCCGGCTTCCGCTATGCCGATCAGCCGGGCAGCGCGATGCACGATGAGATGTACATCGAGGGCACGCATGTCTATCGCCGGACGAACAATGCGGGCGGACTCGAGGGCGGCATGACGAACGGCGAGCCGGTCGTCGTCCGCGCGGTCATGAAGCCTATTCCGACGCTGATGCAGCCGCTGCACTCCGTCGATATCGCGTCGAAGAAGCCCGTGCTCGCTTGCAAGGAGCGCAGCGATGCCTGTGCTGTCTCGGCGGCCTCCGTGGTCGGCGAGGCGATGACGGCCTTTGTCATCGCGCAGGCCATCGTCGAGAAGTTCGGCGGCGACGCGATGGTGGATGTGCGCACAGCGCTTTCCGCCTACAATGAGCGCGTAGAGAAGGACTGGTGAGCCATGAAGAACATCGTCCTCATCGGATTCATGGGCACGGGCAAGACGAGCACGGGACGTTCGCTCGCCCAGCGGCTCGGCTTCTCCTTTCTCGATCTCGATCAGAAAATCGAGGCGGAGGCGGGCATGAGCATCCCCGAGATGTTCGAGCGCCATGGCGAGGCGTATTTCCGCGCGCGCGAGCGTGAGATGGTCGCGCGCGTGGCAAAGCGCCGCAATACGGTCATCTCGACGGGCGGCGGCACGGTGAAAAGCCAGGAGAATATGGAGGCGCTGCGCGCGGGCGGCGTCGTCGTCTGCCTGCAGGCGGATGTCGATACCATCCTGCAGCGGACCATGACGCAGGGACAGCGGCCCGTGCTTGACGGCAGGGACGCGGGCGACCGCCGCAAGGCCATCGAACAGCTGATGCAGGAGCGCGCGCAGCTCTACACACATGCGGATTATACCGTTGATACGAGCGAGCTCTCGCCGCTCCAGGTGGTCGACGACATCGTGCGGTTCCTGCGGGGAAGGGGCGTTTTGCATGCATGAGGAAGGAACGGCGCGCGTCGTGCGCGTCGCACTGGGAAAAGACAGCTATGATATCGTGATCGGCCGCGGACTCGCGGCGCGGCTCAGCGCGTTCGTCAAGGAGCGGGACTACTCGCGACAAGCGCTCATCGTGACCGATACGAACGTCGGGCCGCTCTATGGGGAAAAGACGGCGAAGACGCTCCGCCAAGCAGGGCTGTCTCCCTTCATCTACACCGTTCCCGCGGGCGAGCCATCGAAGTCTCTCGCCGTGGCGGAGGGCATCTATACGGCGGTCATCGAGCACGGGCTTGATCGCAAGTCGCCGGTATTCGCGCTCGGCGGCGGCGTCGTCGGCGACCTCGCTGGTTTCATCGCGAGCACCTATATGCGCGGCGTGCCGTTCATCCAGCTGCCGACGAGCCTGCTCGCGCAGGTCGATTCGAGCGTCGGCGGCAAGGTGGCCGTCAACCACGCGCTCGGCAAGAATCTCATCGGTTGTTTCTATCAGCCGGACGCTGTATTCATCGACCTCGCGCTCATGGAAACGCTGCCCGCGCGGGAGATCTCCACGGGACTTGGGGAGATTGTCAAGTATGGCATCATCTATGATGAGGCGTTCTTCACGTTCCTCGAGCAGCACCAGCAGGAGGTGCTCTCGCTCGCGCCTGAGGCCGCCGTGCATATGATTGCGCGTTCCTGCGAGATCAAGGCCGCTGTCGTGAGCCAGGACGAGAAGGAGGCGGGCCTGCGCCGCATCCTCAACTACGGCCATACGATGGCCCATGCCATCGAGCAGGAGACGGGCTATGTGCGCTACAACCACGGCGAGGCCGTCGCCATCGGCATGGTCGGAGCCGCAGATATCAGCCGCCAGCTCGGGCTCATCGATGCGGCGACGGCTGCGCGCACGACAGCGCTCATCGCTTCGCTCGGCCTGCCGACTCAGGCGGAGGGCTGCACGGAAGATAAGATGTACGAGGAGATCTTTCACGACAAGAAGACCGTGAACGGCAAGGTCCACTGGGTTCTCATGGATCGCATCGGTCATACGCAGATCAGGAGTGATGTGCCAGAGAATGTCGTGCGTCAGGCCATGGCGAGCGTGCTCAGGCGCGACTGATGAAAGCGCACAGCAGCAGGGCGTGGCGACAGGATGAGCCTGTGGCCGCGCCCTTTTGCGCCTGCGCGCTGCCGCGGAAACTTTTCATTGCGGCCGCTTGAATTCTTTATATAAAAAGTGTAAAATTGTAAATCAGTAACACCAGCGCGGCGGGGGACTCCTGCCGCAGGCTGCGGGAGACCGCGGCCGCATTTGATAGTGAGGAGAGTTGTTTATGAGAAGCGATATTGTCAAGAAAGGCGCCACGCGTTGCGCGCATCGTTCTTTGTTCCATGCGAACGGCTACGGTGAGGAGGACCTCAAGAAGCCGCTCATCGGCATCTGCAATTCCTTCAATGAAATCATCCCGGGCCACATCCATCTGCGCGAGATTGCCGAGGCTGCAAAGCTCGGCGTCGCGGCCGCCGGCGGTACGCCGCTGGAGTTCCCGGCCATCGGTGTCTGCGACGGCATCGCGATGGGCCATACGGGCATGAAATACTCGCTCGCGAGCCGCGAGCTCATCGCCGACTCCATCGAGGCGGTCACGATGGCTTCCGGCTTTGATGCACTCGTCCTCATCCCGAATTGCGACAAGGTCGTGCCGGGCATGCTCATGGCGGCGGCGCGGCTCAATATCCCGGCGGTCGTTGTCTCCGGCGGCCCGATGCTCCCCGGCCGCTTCCATGGCCGCGACGTGAGCGTGAGCCAGGCGTTCGAGGCGGCCGGCAAATACGCGGCGGGCGACATGACGGACGCGGAGATGCACGAGCTCGAGGCGAAGTGCTGCCCGGGCTGCGGCTCCTGCGCGGGCCTCTTCACGGCGAACACGATGAACTCGCTGACCGAGGTGCTCGGCATGGGCCTGCCGGGCAACGGCACGATCCCCGCGGCCTACACGGGCGCACGCCGCCTGCTCGCGAAGCGCGCGGGCGCCGTCGTGATGGATCTGCTCAAGAAGGACATCAAGCCGCGCGACATCCTCACGCGCGAGGCGTTTGAGAACGCGATCACCGTCGACATGGGCATCGGCGGCTCGTCGAACACGGTGCTGCATCTGACGGCCATCGCGCACGAGGCGGGCATCGACCTGCCCGCGCCGCTCTTTGACGAGATCTCGCGCCGCACGCCGTACATCACGAAGCTCAGCCCGTCCGGCAAGCATCACATGGTCGACCTCGATGAGGCGGGCGGCATCCCCGCCGTCATGCATGAGCTCGCGACGAAGAACCTCATCCATCTCGACGCGCTCACGGTGACGGGCACGGTCGGCGACCGCATCAAGGATGCCGAGGTGCTCGACCGCAACGTCATCCACAGCGTCGACGCGCCGTACCGCAAGGAGGGCGGCATCGCCATCCTCAAGGGCAATCTCGCGCCGGACTACGCCGTCGTCAAGGCGTCGGCCGTGGCGGATGACATGCTCACCTACGAGGGCAAGGCGAAATGCTACAACTCCGAGACAGAGGCCTGCGATGCTATCATGGCCGGCGATATTCATGACGGCGACGTCGTTGTCATCCGTTACGAGGGACCGAAGGGCGGTCCGGGCATGCAGGAGATGCTCAACCCGACGGCCGTCATCACGGGCCGCGGGCTGAAGGTCGGCCTCATCACGGACGGTCGTTTCAGCGGCGCGAGCCAGGGTGCGTGCGTCGGCCACATCTCGCCGGAGGCAATGGAAGGCGGTCCGATCGCGCTCATCGAGGACGGCGACGTCATCGTCATCGACATCCCGAACCGCCGCCTCGAGCTCAAGGTCAGCGACGAAGAGCTCGCAAGGCGTAGGGCGAACTGGCACCAGCCGGAGCCGAAGATCAAGACGGGTTACCTCTCCCGCTATGCGAAGCTCACGACATCCGCGAGCACGGGCGCGGTGCTGAAGGCGTAATCTAGAGCAACTCAGCGAAAAAAAGCTGCCGCATGAGGCGTATCTCTTGCGGCAGCTTTTTCGTGTCAGGGCGAGACGCGATACGCGCGAAGCAGATGTGCGCGCATCTGGCTTTCTGCAGGTTTGCGGAGGAAATTGACCTTCCGGAGAAATCTTGCTATGATGGGGACGTCGGCGTCGCAGCTGCGAATCTTCTGTGGCGTGACTCGGACTTAGAGGATGAGAGAGGATACCAGCGATGACAAGACGTGAATTCATTGTGGCTGGGCTGGGACTGCTCGGCACGGCGGCAGCAGGTGGCGCGTATGCGTATGTTCACCTGCCGAAGTTTGGCAATCTACCGACGGGCGAACGCCTCAGGCGCATGCAGGCCTCGCCGCACTACCATGGCGACCATTTTGAGAACCTCGTGCCCGTCTCAGTTATGTCGGAGGAGGAAGGGGAGCACGAGAACCGCCTCGTCGCCACGTGGAAATTTTTGTTCGGCGATAAGACGGGGCTCGTGCCCGATGGTCCGCTGCCGACGCAGAAGACAGACCTTTCGGCGCTGTCGCGCGAGCGGGATGCCGTCGTCTGGCTCGGCCACTCAAGCTTCTTCGTGCAGCTCGGCGGCTATCGTATCCTCATCGATCCCGTCTTCAGCAGCTATGCCTCGCCGCTCTGGTGCATCAATCGCGCGTTCGCGGGCTCGAACGTCTACACGGCGGACGACTTTCCCGAGATCGACGTGCTCGCGCTGAGCCATGACCATTGGGACCACCTCGACTATTCGACGGTGATGGCGCTCAAGCCCAAAGTCCGTCAGGTCGTCTGCCCGCTCGGCGTCGGTGCCTACTTGAGCAGTGGGGCTACCCGGCAGAGAGCATCCACGAGGAAGACTGGGGGGCGGAGATCAAGCTCGAAGAGACGCTCTCCGTCCACATCCTGCCCTCGCAGCATTTCTCGGGGCGCTTCCTCAAGCAGAATGTGACGCTCTGGTGCGGCATGGCGTTCCTCACGCCGAAGCGCAGCCTCTACTACACGGGAGATGGCGGCTACGGCGCGCATTTCCAGGACATCGGCAGGACGTTCGGCGGCTTCGACTGCGTGCTCGCCGAGAACGGCCAGTACAACCTCGCCTGGCATGCGATCCACATGCTGCCAGAGGAAACAGCACAGGCCTGCGATGACGTCGGCGCGCGGCTCGTCATCCCCGCGCACAACAGCAAGTTCGCCCTGGCGCGCCATCCGTGGCAGGAGCCGATGGTGCGCCTCGAGGAGGCGAGCCGCGGGCGCTCCTATCGGCTCCTGACGCCTAAGATCGGCGCGCTCATCGACCTCGCTTCCCCCGCGGACACCTCCGATTGGTGGAGGGGGTAGGACAGGCAATCACTTCGCGGGCACGGCTCGATCATCACGGCGAAATCGATGAGCCCATGGGCGAGCTTTTCCTCGACGGCGTCGGCTGCGTCACATGCAGCACGTTGGCGGTCTCGGTCATGTTCTGCTCTCGCGCCACGGCCAGGAAATACGAAAGGGTACGAAGTTCCATGAGGATACGCCTCTCTTCCTTTTTACGTCTCTGTCTCCATTCTACAAGGCAGAGGCGTTTTTTTACAACCAATATTATACGAAAAATGTATTTTAGTCGCTAAAACATAAGCATTTCACATTTTACACCGCGCTTGCTATGATAGAACCATCAAGAGAGGGAAGGAGGGAAAGCGATGCATGAGGAACTCCTTGATGCTAGTTGCTCCCCCGCCTGTCAGGCAGAGTACGATGCCCTGCCTGACGACGCGGCGCGCCTCTGCTACCTGAAGCGGCACAGGCGTCGTCTGGTCGATGAACTGCACCGGCAGCAGGAAAAGCTTTCCTGCCTCGATTACATGATTTTTGAACTCGAACAGCGAGGGAAAGGACGGGACATCGTATGACACTTGAAGAGATCAAGCAGGCAAGTCCCTTCGCCATCGGCGGGGAGAATGTCAGCTATGCGCAGTACTTCGATGGGATGAGCTATCTGAACATGCTCTCGCTCGAGCAGGTCGCCGTCGGGAATGTGACGTTCTCGCCGGGGTGCCGCAACCACTGGCACATCCACCACGCGAAGTCGGGCGGCGGGCAGATGCTCCTCGTCACCGCTGGCCGTGGCTGGTACCAGGAATGGGGCAAGCCCGCGCGCGAGCTCAGGCCCGGCGATGTCGTCCACATCCCACCGGAGGTCAAGCATTGGCACGGCGCTGCGAAGGACAGCGCCTTCCAGCATCTCGCCATCGAGGTGCCGGGCGAGGAGACGAGCAATGAATGGTGCGAGGCCGTCAATCCGGAAGCGTACGAAGCGCTGCCGTGAGTCGCAAGGTGTGAGGTGTCAGGTATGAAGAGAAACGCTAAGAAGAAAGTCGTGGCAGCCCTGCTCACGGGGATCATGCTCATCGGCAGTGGATTTTCGATGAAAGAGGCAAGTGCAATGGAACAGCAGAATGAGAATGGAACGCAGAAAAAGGCCGTGAAGGTCGTGCAGACAGCAGGCCGCGATCAGCTCGGGGCTTTCGCGCCGGACTTCGCGCGCTACAACGATGATGTCCTCTTCGGTGAGGTCTGGAGCAAGAACGATGTGCTCTCGCTGCACGACCGCAGCATCGTGACGGTCTCCGCGCTCGTCGCGCAGGGCCTCACGGACAGCTCGCTCAAGTATCACATCGGCGAGGCGAAGAAGAACGGCGTGACGAAGGCGGAGATGGTCGAGGTCATCACGCAGCTCGGCTTCTACAGCGGCTGGCCGAAGGCGTGGGCGGCGTTCCGCTATGCCAAGGAGATCTACGCGGAGTAACGCGCAGCAAGGAGAAGGAAGCGGGAGGATGCCATGAACCGCAGGGAATTTTTGAAGGTCACCGGCATGGACAGGACCATCGAGGAATCGAAGCGCGTCTGCCCTGAGGCCGACTGGCAGTCGGGAGAGATGCTCAACGGCTTTTCGGACAGCAGGCTCGCAGCGTGGGTGAATGGTCAGTGAGTGACTCGGGTCTCACAGGGGCAGGGAGTCTTCTCTATGCGCTGCGCGTATGCTGCTATGAGAAATCGGAACTGTACGTTCGTTGCTTGCGTTCGTATGATGTATCTGTGAACAAATGAGGAATGACGTGTCAGCACTTCGCTGATGAAAGAGAAAGGGAGCGGAACGTATGAAAGTCAAGAAGATCCTGGCGCTCGTCATGGGTGCCCTCCTCGCCGTGATGGTGGCAGGCTGCGGAGCCGATGAGTCTTCCGGCGCGGCGGCATCGTCCGGGAAGGCAGCGTCGAGCACTGCCTCCTCGTCGGAAAAGCCGCAGGCGTCAGGCAAGAAAGCGCTCGTCGTCTATTACTCGGATACGGGCAGGACGGAACAGGTCGCGAAAGACCTCGCGAAGGCCAAGGATGCCGACCTCATGAAGATTGAGCCGACGCAGAAGTACACGAAGGACGATTTCGATTACAACAATCCGGACAGCCGCGTCAGCAAGGAACACGATGATGATACCCTGCGCGACAAGATCACGCTGAAGAAGACGATGCCGGACAACTGGGCGGACTATGAGACGGTCTACATCGGCTATCCAATCTGGTGGGGTATCGCCGCTTGGCCGATGAATGCCTTCGTCAAGGGCAACGACTTCACGGGCAAGCATGTCGTGACGTTCGCTACGGCCGCAAGCTCGCCGCTCGGCAGCAGCGGACAGCTGCTCAAGGAGATGGCAGGGAGTAAAGGCGACTGGGAAGACGGCACCTGCTTCACGGGCAGGATTGACGATGCCAAGGTCGCTGAGTGGGCGAAGTCGCTAAAATAAGGAACGGATCAGAGCGTTTGCAGCCAGGAGCAGGAAGTGTCGAAGCGACGTGGGTTCCTGCTTTTGGCGTTTCCCATGCCCTTCTCTGAACGTCCGTTGTTGGCGTGGACGGCGGGAGAAGGGGGGAGACGATGAAGGGAGAGGCGGAAATGCGATGAAGAAGGTATTGATTGTCTATTACACTTGGAGCAATGGCAACACGGAGAAGATTGCTGGTGAACTTCAACGCGCGACGAGGGCAGATCTCGAAAAGATTTCTATGGTACATCCTTATATGGGAAGCTATGAGGAGGTCGTGGCACAGGGGAAGCGAGAGGTGGAGAGCGGTTTTCTGCCAGAAATCCAGCCGCTCGCGCATGATCTTTCCCAGTATGAGGTGGTTGCTGTGGGGACCCCGACCTGGTGGTATACGATGGCACCGGCGGTCAAAAGCTTTTTCCATGACCATGACCTCAGCGGCAAGGAGGTCATCTTCTTCCAGACGCATGGCGGCTGGCCAGGTCATACGCTCAAAGATATGGCGGCAGCGTGCGCGGGAGCCACGGAAGGGCCGTCCATGACGGTGCAGTTCGACTCGACGGGCGGCAGTCAGCAGGTGACGGCACAGGAAGAGGTCGATGCCTGGCTCGCTGAAGCGAAGGCGTTCTTATCTTGAAGGAGGAAGCAGCGATGAAAGATCTCTCGAGGGTCCGTTGTAAAATGAACTTGAACAGTTAATCAAAAAATAAAATCCATAGTGACGCTTCATGCTAGAATGGCTCTGTAATAAATCACCAACGAAGGAGCAATCACTATGACTTGGTAAGATGAAAGCAAAGATCGAAGCAGAGGCAGGGAAAAGGGTGGTAGTGATGAAGAAGATCTCACGGCGGCAGTTCTTGCAGCTTTGCGCTGGCATGGCGCTGCTGGGCGGGGGCGGTTGGGCGTTTTCGCGCGGTCTCGACCTGCCAGAGGTGCGGGATAAGGCGGCGGCGGTGCTCGGCGGGGACAAGGTCCAGGCGCTGCGGCAGGTGGCGGCGAGCGACAATGCCACGGCGCGGACGATCATGTGGCAGTCGCCCGTGCAGCTCACCGCGCCGATGGTGGAGCTCTCGGGCGGTGCAAGGGACGGTAAGACCTTCCCCGCCCAGGAGGAGTCCTTCACGGATGATGGCGTGTCGTCGTATCTCTACACGGCGCAGGTCACGGGGCTGACGGCCGGCAGTACGCAGCAGTATCGTGTGTCCGTGGGCGGCGAGGCGGGCGATTGGCACGCGCTTCAGACGGACGGCGGTGGGGCGTTTACCGCGCTCGTCTTCCCCGACTCGCAGTCGAACGATTACTCGGATTGGCGTCACCTGGCGCAGGACGCGGCGGCGCGCGTGCCGGAGGCGGCGTTTTTCATCAACATGGGCGACCTCGTCGACAACGGGGAGGACCACGGGCAGTGGCGCGCTTGGTTTGAGGCGGTGGACGGCATTGCCGACCGCATCCCCGTGGCGCCGCTGCTCGGCAACCACGAGACGTACAACCAGGCGTGGAAGGTGCGGGAGCCCTTGGCGTACCTGCGCTATTTCGCCGTGCCGGGGAACGGGAGTGCGGAGGACGACCGCCGCTACTATTCCTTCGACTACGGGCCCGTGCATTTCCTCGTGCTCGACACGCAGCACGAGGAGGAGAAGGAGTGGCATCCAGAGCTCCTCGCGCGCCAGCAGGCGTGGTTCCGCGACGATGTACGGAAGTCGCAGAAGCCCTGGAACGTCGTGCTCATGCACAAGGACCCCCTGCAGTACCGCATCGGCAGCCGGCCGGAGCGGCAGGAGGGATTCTCCGATGAGGGGAAAGCGTGGATGCCGCTCTTCGATGAGGCAGGCATCGACCTCGTGCTCTCCGCGCATCTCCATACGTACCGCAACCGCGGCCACATCAAGGATTTCCGCCGCGACGAGAAGGGCCCGCTCTACATCCTGACGGGCGTGGCGGGCAACGTGCGCTATCCGGGGCTCTGGGTGGATCACGCGCTCGATACATATGTCGCGCCGCAGCCGGAGACGGACAACTACCTCACGCTCACGGCGGACTCCGCTGCGCTCTCCGTGCGCTGCTTCCTGCCGGACGGCGCGCAGATCGATGAGGCGACGCTGAGGAAATGAGCGCGGCAAGCCGCGAAAGAGAAGCCGGTTCATATAAAGGAATTTGAGGAGCTGGCCACTTGGCTCTCCTTGTCCTGCACGAAAACCGCTGCCTCCTCTTTGCTCAGGATTTCCTGGAATACCATCGGCCCCATCATGAGCAGGATGCGGGCTGAACTTGATGCAAATCCAGCCGCACGCTTCGTGGGCCTTGTCCGCATCGTTTACATGGCCTACGGATTTCGTAATATAGACAACATGATCGATATGATTATGCTCCGCTGCTCCGACATTGATGTAAGGTTGCCATGGGATTATGAAGCTGCTTAGCAGGCTGGGAATTTCTCCACACAAACTGATGATGCCTCTCATATTGACACAGCGTTGGTAGAGTTGGATGATGGTGGTTTCCAACGAATCGACATGTTGATTTCGCGCCGGAACTGTGCTTCTCATAGCCGAGAAATCTTGCCAGTTCCGCTTTGAGGACGGCATGGACGCCTTCTTCAATTGATTTTACACTATCGCGGTTTGAGTGGCTCAATTACCGCCACAAGGATTTCACGCTATTCCATCCGAAGTGCCGTCCGACGGATAACACCATTACATTCTTCCCCTCGACGGACTTCGAGGACGCCATCCGCAATGCCATCTCGATTGGCGGCGACAGTGATACCATCGCCGCCATCGCTGGCAGCCTCGCTGAGGCCTGCTACGGCATCCCCGAGGGCTTGCGCGAAGCCGCCGTGCAGCCCTCGACGCGCCATTGCAGGTCATTGTGACGGCCTTTGAGACAGCCTTCCAAGCTTCTTTCCATGCAGTTTTCATGCAGGTTCTGTAGAATAAAATAAAATTTTATTCTATTTAGATGCATGGAAACGGAGATGATTATGATGAAAAAATGGATTCCTTCACTGGCTGCTGGTGCTGTTCTGACGATGAGCGCGGCAGTCTGTTCTGCAGCTGTCCCGTCATCGGCACTCGTCGCTGGCGGCATTGAATACGGAGCTTCTGAGGACTACGTCCGGCAGGTGTACGGCGCGCCGACAGAGGTGGAGACGAAGCACCATACGGTGTGGAATGGCGAGGTAACGGAATACGAGTACGGCGATTCCTTCGAGCTGAAGTTCGTCGACGGTTACGCACGCCACGTCGAGATTTCCCGCCACAATGGCATCAAGACTGCCGCAAACATCGAAGTCGGCTCCACCCTTGACGCCGTCAAGGCAGCCTACGGTGAACCCGACAAGATCCGCGGGGATAAGTACATCTACTACTGCGATGAAGACCAGAGCATCGGGCTCGTCTTTGAGATTGAGAATAGCCGTGTCGACGAGATAGAGATGGGCTATCTGGGCTAATTGCCTTCCCAGTGACAGTGCTTGCAGGTATAGATGGCTTATGCTGCCATCAGACATAGAAAGGTCGGCGGGTCAAAGCGCCGGACCCTTTCCATTTTGAGTTGGGAACACGGTTCTTCAACGTCAGGCTAACCGAATATCTACTTCAGGATTGTTGCTACAAGTGTAGCGAAATCTATTGGCAAGGATCGTATCTCGATAAAAACAGAGGGCCCGAAAAGTCCAGTACCAGACTTTTCGGGTCCTCTGTTTCGAATGGCGACGAGTCCGCCGCATGCCGAAGTCAACTCTATGGGGAGTTGCGGCTGATGCTGGCGGAAGGACGGATTGGCGAAGTTCGCTTTGCTGATGGCGGCAAGGAAGTCTATTGGAAGTCGGCATTCCCTTTCCGAGAGGGAGATATTCTTAAGGAACCGCTGATTAAATGAGGTGCCATGAATTTGCGTAGATGCGCTGTATCTCTCTAGGAGACAAACCGGAGGCGTAGCAGAGCTACGCTGAGGATTTGTCGACGACGAGAGGACAGTGCAGATACGCAAAGGCAGGGTGCCGAATTAATCAGCGGTTCCTTAATCTCCGCGACATTGAGCAGGGATTGGAGCAGATGAAGCGACTGCCTTTAAAGGATGCCAAAGTTCCGCTGATACCCTCGGAGAAGCCTGGGTTTACAGGCATTGTGCTAAATGTAATGCAAGGGTGCAATGTTTACGGATCGATTACCCTTGATGATTCGGGCTTTTCTTTTCGCGCTCGAGGACGCGCGCGAGCCGCTCCTCGTCGGGCGTGACGTAGACGGTCTGCTGGTTCGTGAAGATCACGAAGCCGGGCTTGGCGCCGGAGGGCTTTTTCACGTAGCGGATCTGCGTGTAGTCGACGGGGATGTTCGAGCCGCTCTGCGCCTTGCTGAAATGGGCGGCGAGCATGGCGGCGAGCAGGAGATTCTCATCCGTGAGCGGTTGGCCGCCGTTGCGCAGGATGACGTGAGAGCCGGGGATGTCCTTCGTGTGAAACCAGGTGTCGTTGTAGCTTGCCGTCTTGCAGGTGAGACGGTCGTTCTGGTAGTTGTTCTTGCCGACGAGGATGGCCGTGCCGTCGGGAGCGGTGAATTGGAAGGGCTTGGCGGGCTTGTCGTTGTTCTTTTTCTTCGGCTTTTCGTGCAGATAGCCGCCGGCGACGAGCTCGTTGTGGATCTCGTTGATCTCGGCGAGACTCGAGGAGGAGAGGAGGCTCGCCTCGATGCTCTCGAGGTAGGCGATATTTTCCTCGCAGTTACGGCGCTGCACGGCGAGCAGGCTCTGCGCGCGCTTGAGCTTGTCGTATTTCTTGTAGCAGGCCTGCATGTTGCCGATGATCGTGAGGCGCTGGTCGAGCGGGATGGTGATCTGCTCGCCGGTCTCGCTGTAGATGTTCGCCACAGTGATGGCTTTGTCGGCATGATCCTGGTACTGGTATTGATAGGTCATGAGGTTGTCACCGCGGATCTTCCAGTCCTCGGCATTCTCGGCAGCGGCGATTTCCTCGTCGAGCTTGCCGATTTTTGCCTGCGCGCGGTGGAGCTCGTTCTTCACGAGGCGGGTGAAGCGGTCTTTGTCGGGGAGGACGTAGCTGCCTGCGAGCCGGTCGGCGGCGTCGAGCATGGCGGAGAGGCTCGCGTAGCTGGTCGCCTTTCCCTCCGTGAGGTAGTGGAGCGGGAACGCCGCCATGGCGAGCAGCTTCCCATGCGCGTCGGTCACGATGGCGGGGGCTGGGGCGTCCGCGTCCGCTGCTTCCTTGAGCTCAGTGAGTGCCTGCCCGAGCGAGGCGAAGTCCGCCGCATCCATCTCGCGCACGAGGAGATTTGCCGGAAGCCCGGCGAGGAATGCCGCCTCGCGGGCGGAGACGGGGCCAAAGCCCATGCAGGCGGCGAGCAGGGCTTTCTGCAGCTTGAGCTCCTGCTGCTGTCTGACGCGCGCGAGGATGTCCGCGAGCGGAGATGCGAAGAGGTCGAGCTTGTCCTGCATGGGCGGCAGCTCGTAGGCATCTCCGGGCAAAACGGTGCGCACGCGGCTGCTCGTCGTGCCGATCTTGCGCAGGGCGTCGAGGATGATGCCGTCCTCGACGAGGATGATGTTGCTGTATTTGCCCATGAGCTCGAGCACGAGCGTCTTTGTCGTGATGCGCCCGCCCGCAGCGAGCGTGTCGATGTCTAGGAGCAGCAGGCGGTCGAGGCCGTGCTGTCTCAGCGCGGCGATGCGGCCGGTCTCGATCTGTTTTCTGAGTACCATGCAGAAGACGGGTGGCTCCGGCGGGTTCTCGAGCGGTTTCTCGAGGAGGTGCGCGGCGGGATTCGCGGGATTTGTCGTGATGTGGAGCAGGTAGTTCCTGCCCGGCTGGCGCACGGAAAGGATGATGGTCTGCTTGTTCGGCTGGGTGATTTTGTCGATGCGCCCGCCGATGAGGGCGCGGCTGAGTTCTTTGACGAGCGCATGCATGGAGAAACCGTCAAGGCTCATAGGGTATCTTCCTCGTTTCTTCCGGGAGCGCTGATGGCATCAGTGCGCCCTTTCGTGTTTTTTATTTATAGAAAAGTATAACATCGCACTGGGAGGCGGTCAAATAACGGGGCGTGCGTCCTGGCAGCAGGGGACTTTCCTTCGCTGCTGCGACGGGTTGCAGGCGGGATAAAGATGTTTTATGATAGGAATAGACAGAGAAGGTTCGTATGCCGCAACTGATGGCGGCAGCAGGGGAAAGGATGAAGGGGATTGATGACACTCGATGAATTGCAACCGGGGCAGGCTGCGGTGATCGCGCTGGTGCAGGGCACGGGGGCGCTGCGCCATCATCTGCTCGATATGGGGCTCACGCCGCGTGCAGAGGTATCGTTCGTGAAGCGCGCGCCGATGGGGGATCCGATCCAGGTGAAGGTGCGCGGCTATGAGCTGACGCTGCGGCTCGATGAGGCGCGGCTGCTCGTCGTGAGCGATGTGCGCGCGGCGGCGCGGCAGGCGGAGGAGACACCGCGCGAGACGCACCGCTCGATCCCGCATCCGGGCCGCGGGGAGTTCGACCGCGCCCCGAGCTATCACCGCCATGATAAGGCGACGGAGATCCCTGCGGGAGCGCCGCTCTCGTTCGCGCTTGTCGGCAATCAGAACTGCGGCAAGACGACGCTCTTCAATCAGCTCACAGGCGCGAACCAGCATGTGGGGAATTTCCCCGGCGTGACGGTCGACCGCAAGGATGGGCAGATGCGCCTGCATCCCGAGGCGCGCGTGACGGATCTGCCGGGCATCTACTCGCTCTCTCCGTACTCGAATGAGGAGATCGTCACGCGTGATTTCCTGCTGCATACGCATCCTGATGGCATCATCAACATCGTCGACGCGACGAATCTCGAGCGCAATCTCTACCTCACGATGCAGCTCATGGAGCTCGGCATCCCGATGGTGCTTGCGCTCAACATGATGGATGAGATGCGCGGCAACGGCGGCTCGGTGCATATCAACGAGCTAGAGCAGGCGCTCGGTATCCCTGTCGTGCCGATCTCCGCGGCGAAGAACGAGGGCATCGACGAGCTCGTCGAGCACGCGCTGCATGTGGCGCGCAACCACGAGCAGCCGTCGCGCATCGATTTCTGCGCGGACAGCGAGGATCCGGCCGATCCCGTGGCGGCCGTGCACCGCGGCATCCACGCGATGGCGCATCTTATAGAGCCGCTCGCGCAGAAGGCGGGGCTTCCCGTGCGGTTCGCGGCGACGAAGCTCATCGAGCATGATCCGCTCATCGAGGCGAAGCTCGCCATCCCGCCCGAGCAGAAGGTCATCTACGATAAGATTTCCGCCGTCATGGAGCAGGAGTCCGGCCTCGACGCGGAGGCCGCGCTCGCGAACATGCGGTTCGCGTTTCTCACGCGCCTCTGCCGGACGACGGTCGTGCGGCCGCATGAGAGCCGGGAACATCGCCGCAGTATGCAGATGGACCGCCTGCTCACGGGACGCTATACGGCCATCCCGATCTTCCTCGGCATCATGGCGTTCATCTTCCTCATGACGTTCAACGGCATCGGGGCATGGCTGACCTCGCTCATGGAGCTGCTCGTGAGCAGCGTGACGGATGCCATCGACGCGGGACTCACGGCGGCGGGCGTCAATCCCGTCATGCACGCGCTCCTCATCGACGGCGTGCTGCAGGGGGTCGGTACGGTCATCGGCTTCCTGCCGACCATCGTGACGCTCTATTTCTTCCTCTCGATTCTCGAGGATACGGGCTACATGGCGCGCGTGGCGTTCGTCATGGACAGGCTGCTGCGCAGAATCGGACTTTCCGGGCGCAGCATCGTGCCGCTGCTCGTCGGCTTCGGCTGCTCGGTGCCGGCCATCATGGCGACGCGCACGCTCTCGAGCGACCGCGACAGGAAGATGACGATCCTGCTCACGCCGTTCATGAGCTGCAGCGCGAAGCTGCCCATCTACACGCTCATCATCGGGGCGTTCTTCCCGCCGCATCTGCAGGCGGCAGTGATGATCGGGCTCTATCTTTTCGGCATCTTCTGCGGCATTCTCTACGCGCTCGTGCTCGATCATACAAAGTTCCGCGGCGAGCCGGTGCCGTTCGTCATGGAACTGCCGAACTACCGCATCCCCTCGGCGAAAAGCGTCGTGCGCCTCGTCTGGGACAAGGCGAAGGGCTTCGTGGTCAAGGCGTTCACCATCATCTTCGTGGCGTCCATCCTCATCTGGTTCTTGCAGATGTTTGACGGACAGCTCAATCCCGCGGCGGCGCCGGACGAGAGCCTGCTCGCGTCCATCGGTCGCCTGGTCGCGCCGCTCTTCGCGCCGCTCGGCTTCGGCGACTGGCGTGTCGCGACGGCCATTCTCACGGGCTTCACGGCCAAGGAGACGCTCGTCTCTACGCTCACGGTGCTCGCGGGCGAGGATATCCACGCGCTGCAGGCGCTCTTCACACCGTTCACGGCGCTCGTGTTCCTCGTGTTCACGCTGCTCTATACGCCCTGCGTCGCGGCCATCGCGACCGTGAAGCGCGAGTCCGGCGGCAGAAACGCGCTCTACACGGTGGTCACGCAGTGCGTGATTGCCTGGTGCGTGGCGTTCCTCGTCCGCTGTCTCGGCGGCTTGTTCGGCTTGTCCTGAGTGACGCGGCTGCTGGCAGCATATCGCGCCGCAGCAGCTATCCCTCAGCAACCTCTGGCGAAATATCGAGAAGGCCGGCGCGGCGCTTGCTGCATCGGCTTTCCTTTTTCAAGGGTGCCTCTGCATACGAGGCGCCCTCTGTCTGTCTGTGCCCCTCCGCAGGCTTTCGGCTGCGGAGGGGGCGGCCTGCATTTTTCTCTTGCCAAATGGGTGTATGTTTCATATAATAGAGTCGAGCAAAAGTCAAATAGTCAATCTAAAATAGAAGGTGGTTGTATGAGCAACATAGCAGACTTGATCGAGGCATACATCCGTCAGCAGCTTGCGCAGCAGCAGGATGGCAAGGTGGAACTGAGGCGCACGGATATCGCGGACAAGATTTCCTGCGCGCCGTCGCAGATCAGCTATGTGCTGTCGACGCGTTTCACGCAGGACAAGGGGTTCGTCGTCGAGTCGCGGCGCGGCCTCGGCGGCTATATCCGCATCGTGCAGGTGCCGGACCGGCAGCAGGTGAAGAATCTCATTTATGCCGATATGCGCAGCAAGATCACAGGTGATACGACGTATGGAGAGGTGGAGGGGATGCTCCACTACCTGCAGCAGCATGAGCTCATCACGCAGCGTGAGGCGGCGCTCTGCATGCAGGTCATCGATGGCCTGTTCCACTCGCCGACGATGGATGTCGCGGAGAAAGTGCAGATGATCCAGTCGCTTTTCCTGACGCTGGAGAAATTCTCGTAGGGAACCGCTGAATGAATCAGTGGTTTCCTAGGTGTGGCAATATCCGCAGGGAATGCCAGCTCGCAGAGGGAGGATATCGAATGATTTGTGATGATTGTGGCAAGAAGGAGGCCGTGGTCCATATCGTGCAGATCGGACCGAACGGCCGCGTGGAGAAGAATCTCTGCGAGGACTGTGCCCAGAAATACGGCAATACGATGTTCGCGCCGCAGGAGCGCGCGATGTCGGTGAATGATTTTCTGAAAGGAGTGTTCAGCAATACGCCGCGTCCGCGCGAGGAGGACACGCCCGAGGCGGAGGAGCTCGTCTGTCCGAACTGCGGCATGCGCTATCGCGATTTCCAGCAGACGGGCAAGATCGGCTGCAGCGTCTGCTACGATACGTTCCGCGCGCAACTCGAGCCGCTCTTGCGGCGCATCCACGGCTCGAGCGTGCACAGCGGCAAGATCCCGCACCGCACGGGCGGGCGCCTCGAGACGAAGCACGAGATCGAGGTGCTGCGCGCGGCGCTCAAGGACGCCGTAGCAAAGGAAGCGTACGAACAGGCGGCGGAGTACCGCGACCAGATCCGCGCGCTCGAGAAGAAGCTCATGCAGGAGGAAGGGGGCGAGGCAGATGCCGCAAGATAATTCGGTCACGCAGGATGTTTTCCACGCGAACCGCCTGCCATGGCTCACGAGCCAGGCACCGGAGAGCGATGTCGTACTCTCGAGCCGCATCCGGCTCGCGCGGAATTTCCGCAAGATCCCGTTCCCGAATCGGGCGGATTTCGAGCAGCTCGCGGCGGTGCTGCAGCTCACAGACGGCGCGATCCCGGCCGTGGCGGACGCGGCGCACAGGCATTTTGGCCGCTACGCGATGGACAAGCTCACGAAGCTGCAGCGGGAGGTGCTCGTCGACAAGCGTCTCATCACGGAGAATCTTGTGAAGAACCCGCAGGACCGCGTGGCCTTCCTCGCCGATGACGCGAGCGTGAGCCTGCTCGTCAACGAGGAGGATCATCTGCGCATCCAGTGCATGCGCGCGGGGCTCGATCTCGAGCAGGCCTATGCGCTCGCTTCCGCTATCGATGACGCCATCGAAGGACAGCTCGACCTCGCGTTCGACGAGAAGATGGGCTATCTCACGTCGTGTCCAACGAACCTCGGCACGGGCCTGCGCGCATCGGTCGTACTCCATCTGCCGGGGCTCGTCTATACGCGCAACATCAACAACATCATCAATATCTCGCAGCAGCTCGGTCTTTCGCTGCGCGCGCTCTACGGCGACGACAAGGAGGTCGTAGGCAACCTCTTCCAGGTCTCGAACCAGCTCACGCTCGGCTTCAGCGAGGAGGAGATCATCGACAACCTCAAGAGCGCCGTGACGGAGATCATCGCGCACGAGCGCCGCGCGCGCAAGGCGCTCTCGCTCTACATGAAGGAGCATCTCGAGGACGGCATCTGGCGCGCCTACGGCACGCTGCGCTATGCGCGGCTGCTCACGGAGAAGGAGGTCCTCACGCTCTTTTCCAAGGTGCGGCTCGGCATCGATATGCGCCTCATCAAAGAGGTCTCCGCCGACTGCTATCCGGAGATCCTCATCGGCAGCCGCACGAGCTGGCTCGAGATTCTCGCGGGAACGGAAAACATGTCGAGCGGCGAGCTCGACAAGCTGCGCGCGGAGACGGTGCGCAAGGCGCTCGCCGCGCATCCGGGCGAAGGGAGGCAGCAGGCATGAGGCAGGGAAGATTTACGAATCGCGCGGTTCATGCCATCGAGTTCGCGCAGTATGAGGCGCAGGAGCTCCAGCAGGACTATATCGGTACGGAGCATATCCTGCTCGGCCTCCTGCATGAAAAGGAGGGCATCGCGGCCAAGGCGCTCGGTGCCGTCGGCCTCGAGTTTGCCGCCGTGCGCCAGCAGGTGGAGAACGTGCTCGAGCAGGAGGAGCAGTATCCGTCGGACAACCCGTACTACACGCCGCTCGCGAAGCACGCGATGGAGATGAGCATGCGCGAGGCGCAGCGGCTCGGCCATAACTACGTCGGTACGGAGCATATCCTGCTCGGCCTCTTGAGCGACGAGTCGAGTGCTGGCGCGCGCGTCATCGAGTCGATGGGTGTCGACCTCGAGGAATTGCGCACGGCCGTCTACAACATGCTCGATGCGAAGCACCCAGACGCCGACGTGCAGGGCGCGGCGTCAGGCGGCAGGAAGAACGCGACGCCGCTGCTCAACCGCTACGGGCGGAACCTCAATGACATGGCGCGGCAGGAGAAGATGGATCCCGTCATCGGACGGGAAAAGGAGATCCAGCGCGTGATCCAGATCCTCTCGCGGCGCACGAAGAACAACCCCATCCTCATCGGCGAGCCGGGCGTCGGCAAGACCGCTATCGCCGAGGGGCTCGCGCAGCGCATCGTCGAGGGCACCGTGCCCTATATGCTGCAGGATAAGCGCGTCATGTCCCTCTCGATGGCCTCGCTCGTCGCGGGCGCGAAATACCGCGGCGAGTTCGAGGAGCGCCTCAAGGGTGTCATCGACGAGATCCGTCGTGCGGGCGACGTCATCCTCTTCATCGATGAGATGCATACGCTCGTCGGCGCGGGTGCTGCCGAGGGCGCGCTCGACGCCGCAAACATCCTGAAGCCCGCGCTCTCGCGCGGCGAGATTCAGATCATCGGCGCGACGACGCTCGATGAGTACAAGAAGCACCTCGAAAAGGATGCCGCGCTCTCGCGCCGTTTCCAGACCATCATGGTCGAGGAGCCGAGCGTCGACGATGCCATCGCCATTCTCAAGGGACTGCGTGACAAGTATGAGGCGTTCCATCGCGCGACCATCCAGGACGATGCCATCGTGGCTGCCGTCAAGCTCAGCCATCGCTACATCACGGATCGCTTCCTGCCGGACAAGGCCATCGACGTCATGGATGAGGCCGCGTCCAAGGTACGCATGAAGATGGTCGAGCAGCCGCCGGAGGTCAAGGCGGTCGGCGAAAAGCTCTCGCGCCTCACAAACGACAAGGAGGCCGCCATCACCTCGCAGGACTACGAGCGCGCCGCACATCTGCGCGACGCCGAGCAGAAGCTGAAGGAGGAACTCGCGGCGGCGAAGAGCCGCTGGGAGAAAAAGGAGGAAAGCCCCATCACGGTCACGGAAAATGACATCGCGGACGTCGTCGCGCTCTGGACGGGGATTCCCGTGCGCCGCATCGCGGCGAAGGAGTCCGACCGCCTGCTTCACATGGAGCGCGTGCTGACGCGCCGCGTCGTCGGGCAGGAGGAAGCCGTCAAGGCCGTCTCGAAGGCCGTGCGCCGTGCGCGCGCGGGCCTCAAGGACCCGAAGCGCCCCATCGGATCCTTCCTCTTCCTCGGTCCCACGGGCGTCGGCAAGACCGAGCTCGCGCGCACGCTCGCTGAAGTACTCTTCGGCAGCGAGGACAGCATCCTGCGTTTCGACATGTCCGAGTACATGGAGAAGTACTCCGTCTCGCGCATGGTCGGCGCGCCTCCGGGCTACGTCGGCTACGAGGAGGGCGGCCAGCTCACGGACGCCGTGCGCAGGAAGCCGTACAGCATCATCCTGCTCGATGAGATCGAGAAGGCGCATCCTGACGTCTTCAACCTGCTGCTGCAGGTGCTCGAGGACGGCCGTCTCACCGACGGGCAGGGACGCACGGTCGACTTCCGCAACACGGTCATCATCATGACGAGCAACGCGGGCGCGAACTTCCTGCGGCAGGCGCCGCCGGCGCTCGGCTTCGCGGCGAAGGAGGAGACGGACGAGGACAGGAACGAGAGCGCGAAAAAGCGCGTGCTCGCGGAGGTCAAGCGCATCTTCAAGCCGGAGTTCCTCAACCGCATCGACGAGCTCATCGTGTTCCATCCGCTCGGCCGCGCCGAGCTCGCGAAGATCGTCGACATCCTGTTGCGCGGCGTCAAGGACCGCCTCGCGGAGCGCGGCCTCTCGCTCGAGATCAGTCCCGCGGCGAAGAACAAGCTCGTCGAGCAGGGCACCGACTTCAAGTACGGCGCGCGCCCGCTCAAGCGCGCCATCCAGCGCCTCATCGAGGATCCGCTCGCCGAGCAGCTCCTCGCGCGCAAGTTCAAGGCGGGAGAGACCATCTACGTCAAGAAGACCGGCGATGCGCTCGATTTCGTCGCCAAGGTGAAAAAGGCGAAGGCGGCCAAAGCCACCGCTGGCAGCACGCACGCGAAGGCCGCGCATGCCAAAGGCGGCAGCGCGTCAGGCGGGACTGCCGGAAAGGAGCCGGCAGGCACCGGAGGCGTCCATGCGGAGGCGTAATCACCTCGCGCCGCGTGGCCGCACCGCGCGCCTCGGCAATCTCGCGGCGAATCTCCTCTGGTCGCTCGTCTGGCTCGGCCGCGCCTGCGTGCGCCGTGTGCGGCGCAGGCAGCGCGAGAGACAGCAGATGAAAAACGGCAAATGAGAAAGGGCAGCACCTATGTCGGAAAAGGCGTAGGCGCTGCCTTTTTTGGGACGTTGCTTTTCTCATCGCAGATACAGCATCATGAACTGAAGCGCGGCACACCGCCGCGCAAGAGCAATCGTGGCCACCCCCCCGGATATACTGCCAGATGCGGACAGGAAGCCTGCACGGCGAATTGTACTTGAGGAACCACTGATTCATTCGGCACCCTGCCTTTGCGTATCTGCACTGTCCTCTCGTCGCCCTACAATCCTCAGCACAAAACGCGATGGAGCGTTTTGGCTGCTACGCCTCCGGTTTGTCTCCTAGAGAGATACAGCGCATCTACGCAAATTCAGGGCACCTCATTTAATCAGCGGTTCCTTGAATTTTCCCTTCTTTGCGTGACATATTCGTGATAAAATTGTCTTGATTGTAGCCCGGCCATCCGCAAAAGAAGCTGAAAAATATCATTCTTCAGGAAGGACGATTTATTATGGGAACACGACTGACAGAACTTCTTGGTATCCAGTATCCGATCCTCCAAGGCGCAATGGCGTGGATTTCCGACGCGGGGCTTGCTGCTGCCGTATCGAATGCCGGTGGAGCTGGCATCATTTCGACGGGCGGGCGCACGACGGAATACACGCAGGCAGAGATTCGCCGCTGTCGTACGCTCACGCAGAAGCCGTTCGGCGTCAATGTCATGCTCATGGCGCCGAACAAAGACGAGATCGTCGATGTCATCTGCACTGAAAAGCCGGCCTTTGTCACACTCGGGGCGGGCAATCCCGTGCCCTATTTTGAAAAACTCCATGCGGCTGGCATCAAGGTCATTCCCGTTGTGCCGAATGTCAAGCTTGCCAAGCGCGTCGAGGAAAAGGGAGCGGATGCCATCGTCGTTGAAGGTATGGAAGCGGGCGGGCACATCGGCTCGATCGCAACCATGCCGCTCATGACGCAGGTCATTCCTGCAGTCAGTCTTCCCGTCGTCATGGCGGGTGGTTTCGCCGATGGTCGCGGACTGGCAGCGGCGCTCGTTATGGGGGCGTCAGGCGTACAGATGGGGACGCGTTTCCTTGTCGCCGAGGAATGCCCTGTCCACCAGAATATGAAGGAAAAACTCCTCAAGGCGATCGATACTGACTCCATTGTGACGGGACTGACGATCGGCGGCGCGGTGCGCGGTCTGAAAAACAAGTTCTCCGAGAATTTTGTGAAGATGGAATATGAGGGTAAGACATCGAAGGAAGAACTGCTGAAACTGGCGACGGGGACAAACAAACTGGCCGCCGTCGACGGCGATACTGAGAACGGCATGATGCAGGCTGGGCAGAGTCTTCTGCCGCTCGATAGAATCGAGCCAGTCGAGACGATCATCAACCGCATCATCATCGAGGCGCAGGACGCGCTCGACCGTGCCAATACCATCTCGATATCGTAAGCAGGCGTCTCGGGGAATCCCTTATCGAATGCGCCATAAAACCTCGTCCGTTATGGATGGGGTCATAATTGTGGCCGCAGTCCCGGATGTACCGCCAGACGCTGACAGGAAGCCTGCACGGCGAATCGCAGGCGCTCCAAACGCCTTGCAAAATGGATCGCGATGACTGCGAACCGTTCATCCAGTGGATATGTGAGCGCATCCGCAAGGAGTGCTGGTCGATATTTGCCTCATACCTTAGGGCGAAAGAAGTACAGGAAGTGGAATCGCAAGAACAATTTGCACTTGCAATTTTTCATGTAAAATTTTTCACAGACTTTGCAAAGAGCATTGAAGCAGAAGCTTCAGCTTGTGCCATGACGTGTTCCAGGTCGTCCGTGCGCAGGGATGAGGGATGCGCGTGGATGTTTTTCATATGGGTAGGAGGCGCAGGATGGCGAGAAAGAAAAAGACGCGGTATGTGTGTCAGGAGTGCGGCTATGACAGCCTGCAGTGGCTCGGCAAGTGCCCGGGCTGCGGCAGCTGGAATACGATGGTGGAGGAGATCGTGCCGGAGGAGACGCAGGGCGCGGGGAAGGGCGGCGTGCGCCTCGGGCTCTCGGACGCGCAGAAGCCGCAGCCTATCGCGGAGGTTGAGACGCGCGACCTGCCGCGCTTCACGACGGGCTCGCCGGAGCTTGACCGCGTACTCGGCGGCGGCGTGATTCCGGGCTCGATGGTGCTCATCGTCGGCGATCCGGGCGTCGGCAAGTCGAGCCTCACGCTCGAGGCGTGCGCGCAGGTCGCGCGGCAGGGGAAGACGGTGCTCTATGTGACGGGCGAGGAGAGCACGCGGCAGGTGCGCATGCGCGCCGACCGCCTCGACGCGCTCGCGGATACGCTGCTCGTCGTGAGCGAGACGAACCTCGAGACCATCGAGGCGCATATCGAAAACACGCATCCCGCGCTGCTCGTCATCGACTCCATCCAGACGATGCTGCGCCCGGACATCGCCTCGGCGCCCGGCAGCGTCTCGCAGGTGCGTGAGTGCGCCTGCACGCTCCTGCGCATCGCGAAGACGCACGGCATTGCGGCATTCCTCATCGGTCATGTGACGAAGGAGGGGAGCCTCGCGGGGCCGCGCGTGCTCGAGCATATTGTCGACACCGTGCTCTATTTCGAGGGAGAGCGCAACGCAGAGTACCGCGTGCTGCGCGCGGTGAAGAACCGCTTCGGCAGCACGAACGAGCTCGGTCTCTTCGAGATGCGCGAGGCAGGGCTCGTCGATGTGCCGGACGCGTCGAAGCTCTTTCTCTCCGAGCGCGAGGCGGACAGCGGCACGGTCATCATACCGACCGTTGAGGGCACGCGTCCGCTGCTCGTCGAACTGCAGGCGCTCGTCGCGCCGACGCCCTACGTGCCGCCGCGCCGAACATCAGACGCCGTCGACATCAAGCGCATCCAGCTCCTGCTCGCCGTGCTCGAGAAGCGCGTCCACCTGCAGATCGGCGCCTGCGATGTCTACGTGAAGGTCGCGGGCGGCATCCGTATCGATGAGCCCGCGGCGGATCTCGGCATCTGCGTCGCGATGGCGTCGAGCTTCGCGGGACGCCTCTTGCGGCCGAAGACCATCGTCTTCGGCGAGGTCGGCCTTTCCGGCGAGGTACGCGCCGTCTCGCAGGCGGAGCTGCGCGTGCATGAGGCGAAGCGGCTCGGCTTCCGTCATGTCGTCCTGCCGCGCAAGAACTACGAACAGATCGCTGACGGCGTCTCCGGCATCACGCTCTATGGCGCGGCGACCATTGGCGAGGCACTCAAGCTCGCGATGCCGCGCGAGGAGCGCGGCTGATCAGTTTCGCGCTGAAGCGCGGCAACGGGAAAATGCGATTAGTTTGAGATGAAATGAACAAAACGGTTTCGTTGTACGCATGTATACAATATAACTGAACACTTTATGAAAAATAACTGGAATATCCCTTGCGAGTGTACACTGTACTATGCTATAATCTGTATAGATTTCATAAGAAATTTACATGAATGATTTGGAGGGATATCCATGAAGTTCGGTTCCATGAAAAAAGTCTTGGCTGCGGGCTTGGCGGTCGTCGTCTCGGCGGCGCTCCTGGCAGGCTGCGGCGGTGACCAGGCAAGCCAGAAGAAATTCCTCAATATCGGCACAGGCGGTACAGCGGGCACCTACTACCCCATCGGCGGTGCCATCGCGGAGATTCTCAATAACAACATCGAGGGCATGAATGCGAGCGCGCAGAGCACAGGCGCGACGGTCGCGAATATCAACATGCTCAAGGACGGCTCGGTCGACATGGCAATCGTACAGAACGATCTCACCTATTACGCGGTGAACGGCACGGAGATGTTCCAGGACAAGAAGGTCACGAACCTCAAGGGCATCGCGACGCTTTATCCTGAGACTTGCCAGTTTGTGACGCTCGACAGCTCGGGCATCAAGGCAATCGCCGACCTCAAGGGCAAGCGCGTGGCTGTCGGTGCCGCCGGCTCGGGCGCTGAGGCGAACGCCCGCCAGATTCTCGCGGCGTACGGCATCACCTATGATGACATCAACGTGCAGTACCTCTCCTTCGGCGAGGCGGCCAGCGCGCTCAAGGACGGCAACGTCGACGCGGCTTTCCTCACGGCAGGCTATCCGACGGCATCTGTGCAGGATATCTCCTCGCAGAACAAGATCCGCCTGCTACCAATCGACGGCGACAAGGCGGATGCGCTGATCGCGAAGTATCCGTTCTATACGAAGACGAAGATTCCTGCTGGCACGTATGCGGGCTTTGATGAGGAGGTTCCGACGATCTCTGTCATGTCGATGCTCGTCGTGAACGACAAGGTGGATGACAAGCTCGGCTATGAGATTGCGAAGGCCATCTTCTCGAACCTCGACCGTCTGCAGGCGGCGCACTCCGTCGGCAAGCTCATCTCGAAGGAGAACGCGGAGAAGGGCATGCCGCTCGACATGAATGCCGGTGCGAAGAAGTTCTTCGAGGAAAGCAAGTAAAGGAACAGCGCTGATTCGCGCTTCCTAAAGAAAGAAGGCAGGGGCGGGCGCTTGCCCGCCCTTTCTCCATGAAAAAAAGAAAGATTTTCACGGCGCTCGCGGCAGGCTGCCTGCTCATCTTCGTGCAGCTCCTGCAGCCGGTCTTCCTCGTGAGAGGCGGGGGGCATACGCTTCTCGCCTTGCCGCTTGAGCGCCCGCAACCGTTTTCTATATGGTTCATGCACTCCGTGCAGAAGACACCGGTGCTCGAGAATCTCGTGGCGGATGGGCAGCAGCGGGAGCTGCGCCTCTGCTCGACGCGCTACCAGTCGTTCGGCGTCGGCCTGCCGTTCTGGCTCAGCGAGGGAGAGTTTCACGAGGAGGGAGACTTCTTCGTGTTCGATCACATGGATCGCCATTACAGGAGCGTCTCCCTGCGTACAGGCGTCGGGACGCAGCTCACGCTCTATACGGAGGCGGGGGCGTTGCGCCTCTACGAGATGTTCCCACCGGGAACGCGCGTGGATCTATGTATCGCGCCGGGCTACGAGGCGCTGCGCTGAGCATGCTGCGGTGTTTTTGAAAAGATTCCTTCTGAAAGGATGTTATGTATGAGTGAAAAATCAGAGAAAGAGCTCGCGGAGGAGGTCCTCAAGAAATACGACAGCGATGCCGATACGATGCAGTACACGGGCCTCATGGCGAAGTTCGTCTCGGCACTCGCGATTACGTTTTCCATCTTCCAGCTCTACACGGCGACGTTCGGCGTGCTCGACGCGCAGCTGCAGCGCGCCGTGCACCTCGGCTTCGGCCTCGCGCTCGTCTATCTGCTCTATCCGTCGCGCAAGCGCTGGTCACGCACGAAGGTGCATCCGCTCGATGTCGTGCTCGCTATCCTTGGCGCGGCGTCGCCCGCCTACATCGTGCTGGAGTACCAGCAGCTCGTGCTGCGCTCCGGCACGGTGACGACGCCGGATCTCGCCGTCGGCCTGATCGGCATCCTGCTCGTCGTGGAGGCGACGCGGCGCGTCGTCGGCATCCCGATGGTGACGGTCGTGCTCTGCTTCATCGCCTATGCGTTCGCGGGGCCGTATATGCCAGGCGTGCTCGCGCATCGCGGTCTCACGCTCAACCAGCTCGTGGGTCATCTCTATTTCACGACGGAGGGTATTTTCGGCATTCCGCTCGGCGTATCCTCGACGTTCATCTTCCTCTTCATCCTCTTCGGCGCGTATCTCGAGTCGACGGGGCTGGGGAAATTCTTTATCGACCTCGCGAACAGCATTGCGGGGTGGGCGAGCGGCGGCCCCGCGAAGGTCGCCGTGCTCTCGTCCGGCCTTATGGGCACGGTCTCTGGCAGCTCGGTTGCAAACGTCGTCGGCACGGGATCGCTGACCATCCCGATGATGAAGAAGCTCGGCTATCACAAGAACTTCGCGGGTGCCGTCGAGGCGGCGGCCTCGACGGGCGGTCAGCTCATGCCGCCAGTCATGGGGGCCGCAGCGTTCCTCATGGCGGAGTTCGTCGGCGTGCCGTACATCGATATCGTCAAGGCTGCCGTCGTGCCGGCGCTGCTCTATTTCACAGGCGTCTGGCTCGGCGTGCATTTCGAGGCGAAGCGCAGCAACCTCAAGGGCCTGCCGCGCGAGCAGCTGCCAAAGTTCGGAAGGCTCTTCATCGAGCGCGGCCACCTCGCGCTGCCGCTCGTCGTCATCGTCTATCTGCTCGTCTCAGGTTACACGCCGATGCGCGCGGCGCTCGTCGCCATCGTGCTTTCCATCGTCTGCTCGGCGCTTCGGAAATCGACGCGCATGAAGCCCATCGAGATTGTGCGCGGCCTTGACAAGGGCGCGCGCAACGTGCTTTCCGTGCTCGTGGCCTGCGCCTCGGCAGGCATCGTCATCGGCGTCGTCACGAAGACGGGCGTCGGGCTCAAGCTCGCGTCCGGCCTGCTCGCGCTTTCGGGCGGCCTGCTGCTGCCGACACTCTTTTTCACGATGATCACGGCCATCGTGCTCGGCATGGGCGTGCCGACGACTGCGAACTATGTCATCACCTCGACGATCGCGGCGCCGGCCATCATTCAGATGGGCGTTCCCGTGCTCGCGGCGCACATGTTCGTGTTCTATTTCGGCATCATCGCGGATGTCACGCCGCCGGTCGCGCTCGCGGCGTTCGCCGGCGCGGGCATCGCGGGCGGCAACGCGCTCAAAACGGGCATCAATGCCTCGAAGCTCGCGATTGCGGCGTTCATCATCCCGTATATGTTCGTGCTCTCGCCTGTCATCCTCATGGTCGACGCGACCATCGGCAACGTGCTGCTCGCGACTGTGACGGCCATCATCGGCATGGTAGCGCTCTCCTCGGCGCTCATCGGCTACCTCGTGGACAACTGCCGCGCTTATGAGCGCATCATCCTCATCGCGGGCGGGCTCATGATGATCAAGCCGGGCATGCTGACGGACATCGCTGGCTTCGTGCTCTTCGCGCTCGTACTCGTCTCGCAGTGGCAGAGGAAAAAGGCGCAGCGCGCTGCGGCGTGAGCAGGGGTTTCTGAAAGGGCATATCCCCATACAAATCAAAACGAGGCGGCTTCCTCAAAAGCAGGGAAGCCGCCTCGTTTTGTCTGTTGTCAGGAGAGGAGATCGTCGAGCTCTGCCTCCGTGATGTGGAACGTCTCCATGAGCGCCTCACGCCCCATGCCGCCGGCGCCTGCGAGACGGCGCAGGATGTTGCGGCGCGCCGTCTCGAGTCCCTGCTGGTAGCCGAGGGCGAACGTCTGGCCGCCGCTCTTCGTCATCTGCTCCTCGTAGGCGCGGAAGATCGGCTCGTCTTTCCGTTTCACGGAGTCGAAATCCATCTGCGTGTGTTTCTGTTTCGCGCGGTAGTTCCGCAGGCGGTCTGGCTGCGGCTGGTAGTCGCCGTCCGCGCTGTAGATCCAGGTCTCGTCCGCGGGCCAGGAGTCCGTGAGCACTTGCATGATGGCGGGGCGGTAGTCGCGGTCGTAGCGCTCGTGCGCCGCGCGCGGCGTGAGCCCGCGCGCGATGAGGCGCTGCGTCGTGCGCGCGGCGAGGCTCTCCGGTTGCGCCATGATGGCGAGCGTGTAGTCGGCAAAGGAGCGCAGATTTTCCCAGCCGTCCCGCTTGAGCAGCAGCCAGCAGCCTTCGACGAGCACGATGGGCTTGCGCACAGGCGTGATATCAGGCACTGCCTCGTGGCGCGCACGGTCGAAGACAGGCCAGCGCAGTTCCTCTCCTGCAGCGAGGGCGGCGAGCTTGCGCGTGAGTTCCTCGGTATCGAACGCCTTTGGGCCGTAGGGAGAGAGGGGCTTGTCGTCAGCGTCGAGCTCGTCCGCTTGCCGCTGAAAGCCCTCGAGCCCGAGGCGCTGGAGCGGCAATAGGCCGCTCGCGGCACCGAGCAGAGAGAGCCGCTCGAGGAACAGCGCGAGCGTCGTCTTGCCTGTATCGGCGGGGGCTGCGAGGTAGATGACGATACGGCGCCCCTCGCGGCGCGAGAGGTCGGATAGGCGCTGGAGGAACGGCAGGAAGAGTTTCTTGATGGCGTCGTCGCTGTAGGAGAGCTTGCGCACTCGCCCGTTGATGGTCACGCGGCAGCTACGCCAGGATTTTGCTGTCATGGAGAATCACTCCTTTCGTCTTTTGCATATATTTCGTTCTATCTGCTACTACCTTTCGACAAAGACCAAGGGATATCCTGTCGGGGAACCGTGTTTTCTTCCGCTCCTACGGATTCCACTGGCAGTGCGCCTGCCGTTTCTGTCTCGTCTCAGCTGCTGCCCGGCGGTTTTCTAATAGTTATGGTGAAAAGGTGACAAACAAGAAGTGCGAAAATCACAATTTAGCAATAAATCATCGTATTTTTGTAGAAAATACGCGAAATATCATATTTTTTACTGGAAAATATCCATTAGATTGTGGTATGATGTTTCACAGAATAGAATTTGTCAATCAATTCATGTAATTTATAAAAAGGCATGAAGGTATAAATTTTCTAAATGATGGAGAGAAAGGATGACCGGCATGGCACAGAAGATTTCGCGCAGGGAGTTCTTGAAGCTTGCCTCGGGCACGAGCCTTTTCGGTCTCGGTGTCCTGGCCTCAGGATGCGCGAGCGAGCAGAAACAGTCGGGCGGCGAGGGCTGGATGCCGGATCAGTACCACGGGCGCGGCGATTTCCCCGCGCAGCTCAAGGGACGCGTCGCCATCGCGCCGGAGAATGACGCCATCGTGCGTGACGATGAGAAATGCATCCTCTGCGGCCAGTGCATCGAGGCGTGCGAGAAGGTCATGAGCGTGCACGGCTACTATCCCCTGCCCATCAAGGATGAGACGGCCTGCATCGGCTGCGGCCAGTGCACGCTCTGGTGTCCGACGGGCGCGATTGCGGAGCGGCCCGCCTTGCAGGAGGTCGAGGCGGCGCTCGCCGACGATGGGAAATACGTCGTCGTGCAGACGGCACCGGCAACGAAGGTCTCGCTCGGCGAGGAGTTCGGACTCGCGCCGGGGGCCGTCGTCAGTGCGCAGCAGGTCGCGGCGCTCAAGGCGCTCGGCTTCGACGCCGTGTTCGATACCTGCACGGGCGCGGACCTCACGATCATGGAGGAGGCGAGCGAGGCGCTCGTGCGTCTGACGACAAAGCAGGAGGAACTGCCGCATTTCACCTCGTGCTGTCCCGGCTGGGTGAAGTTCTGCGAGTATTTCTATCCCGACCTCATGGGCCATCTCTCGACCTGCAAGTCGCCGGCGGCGATGCTAGGCGCGACGGTCAAGACGTACTACGCGGCAAAGATGGGGATTGCGCCGGAGTCGATCGTGACGGTCTCCATCATGCCCTGCACGGCGAAGAAATTCGAGGCGCAGCGCGCAGAGCTCAGTGAGGACAGTCTCGCGGATGTCGACTATGTGCTGACGACGCGGGAGCTCGCGCGGCTCATCAAGCGGCACGGCATCGACTTTTCCGCGCTCGCGCCCGCCGCGTATGATTCCGTGCTCGGCGAGAGCTCGGGCGCGGGCCGCATCTTCGCGGCGACGGGCGGTGTGACAGAGGCGGCTGTGCGTTCGCTTTACTATTTCGCGACGAAGCGGCAGCCTCCGGCGGATCTCCTCTCCTGGCAGGCCGTGCGCGGCCTCACAGCCATCAAGGAGGCCCAGGCTGAGGTGCCGGGCGTCGGCATGGTGCATGTGGCCGTCGTGAGCGGGATGGCGGCCGCGCGCCGCGTGCTCGAGGAGGTGCGGCGCACGGGCCGGAGCCGCTGGCAGTTCATCGAGTTCATGGCGTGTCCGGGCGGCTGCCTCGGCGGCGGCGGCCAGCCGAAGAGCGAGTTCCCCGCGGATGAGGCGGTGCGCAGGAAGCGCATGGAGGCGCTCTACGCGGAGGACAAGGGCGCGCCGCGGCGCATGAGTCACGAGAACGCGGAGGTGCAGACGCTCTATCGCGCGTTCTACGGCGCGCCGCTCAGCGAGCGGGCGGAGCAGCTGCTCCATACGCATTTCGAGGACAGGAGCGGCCGCCTGTTCGACCGCGAGACACAGGCGAAGGCGTGATGAGGAGGGAGATACATGGCCGTTTTAGTGGATTTGACGAAGTGCATCGGCTGTGAGAGCTGCAGCGTCGCCTGCAAGCTCTGGAACAAGCTGCCCTACGGCAGGAAGAAGAGCCGACCGCAGAAGGAAAAGGATCTCAACGACGACAACTGGACGGTCATCCAGGAGAAGCACGTCGAGGCGGAAAATGGCAAGGCGTACACGCGCTTCGTGAAGAAGCAGTGCCTGCACTGCCTCGAGCCGTCGTGCGCCTCGGCCTGCTTTTCCAAGGCGCTGCGCGTCGATCCCGATACGCATGCGGTTGTCTATGTGCCGGAGCTTTGCGTGGGCTGCCGTTACTGCATGATCGCCTGCCCGTTCGAGATTCCGCGTTATCAGTGGGATGAGCCGCTGCCGCTCGTGACGAAGTGCGAGTTCTGCGTGAGCCGCCTCAAGGATGGCGACGCCCCCGCCTGTGTGAGCGCCTGCCCGACGGGCGCGCTCATCTATGGCGACCGTGAGGCGCTCCTCGCGCGCGCGCATGAGATCATCGCGAACGATCCGCGCTATGTGGATTACGTCTACGGCGAAAAGGAGCTCGGCGGCACGCAGTGGCTCTACCTCTCCGATCAGCCGTTTGAAAAGCTCGGCTTCAAGATGGGGCTCGAGGAGATTCCGCCGAGCACCTACACGCACGCCTACCTCTCGAAAGTGCCGTTCCTCGCGGCGGCCTGGGGTCTGTTCCTCGCGGGGCTTTCGCTCTACCATCATCGCAGGGAGAAAAACGCGAAGCGGACGCCGGAGGAGAAAGAGGAAGGGGATGGAAGGATATGAAGATCAAGCTGCCTGAGATGTATCGCTGCTATCGCATCCTCGGCTGGGATTTCACGATCACGCCCGCGCGCCTCGTGCTGCTCGCGCTCGTCGCCTTCATGGGCTGCGTGGCGGTCACGCGCCTTTTGACGGGCTTTCAATACGTCACGCATCTCACGGATGAGACGCCCTGGGGGCTCTGGATCTCGTTCGACGTGCTCTGCGGCGTCGCGCTCGCGGGCGGCGGCTACTCGACGGCGCTGCTCGTCGGCGGGTTCAAGTACCAGAAATACGGCGTCGTCGCGCGCAGCGCGCTGCTCACGTCGCTGCTCGGCTATCTGCTCGTCATGGCGGGGCTCTTCCTCGACATCGGCCTTTGGCCGCATTTCTGGCGGCCGTTCGTCTCCTGGGGCTATACCTCCGTGCTCTTCGAGGTCTTCTGGTGCATCTCGATCTACACGACGATCCTCACGCTCGAGTTCCACGAGGTCATCACGGAGCGCATGTTCAAGTTCCTGCATCCCTATGTGCTCAAGGCGCTGCCGTTCCTCGTCATCATCGGCCTCATCTTCCCGATGATGCACCAGTCGTCGCTCGGCGGCCTGTTCCTCATCGCGAAGAGCAAGATGTTCCCGCTTTGGTGGAGTCCGCTGCTGCCTCTCTATTTCCTCATTTCCTCATTCTTCGTCGGTTCGGCGATGGTCTACGTGGAGTCGGATCTCGCGCGGCGGAACTACGCGCATACCATCGATCAGAACATCATGCTCCAGCTCACGCGTGTCGGCGGCCGCATCATGCTCGTCTATCTCGCGCTCAAGCTCTTCGATATCACGCGCCAGGGGCAGTGGGGGCTCGTGTTCCAGGGCTCGATGCAGAGCAATCTCTACTTGCTCGAGATGGTCGGCGGCATCCTCGTCCCGCTCGCTATCATCTTCAGTCCGCTCGCGCACCGGAAATACGGCCTGCTCGCCTACTCGTGGCTCGTGGTGCTCGGCGTCGTGCTCAACCGCATGAACTGCGTGTTCACGGCGATGTACAAGTCGGGCGATTATTTCCCATCGGTGTTCGAGTTCGCCGTGAGCATCGGGCTCGTCTCCGTCGGCTGTCTCGCCTACGGGCTCATCGTGGAGAACTTCAATGTCCTCGGCGCTCGCCGCGCAACGCAGCATCATATCTTACATAAGACAGACCTGCTCTGATATAGCCGGGCAGGAGGGCGCAGGCTCGCCGCAGGGCGGCCGGCGCCCTTTCTTGTGCGCGCGATTGCGTGTTACGGAATACTTACTTGAATCCACTGCGTCATTAAGCTAGAATAGGCGTATGCAAAAAATTATGGGGGGCGTGAAGGCATGCGTTGGCTGGATGATTTTCGTGGGCACAGGAAGGCAGCGTCTGGAGAAGAGACTACGCGGCGTCATCTGACGCTGCTGTTGCTCTTTGCCGTGCTCGTCTATTTCGTGGGGAATGGGGCGATGGCCATCACGGATTCCGTGGAATCGAACTATGTGGAGACAGCCAAGGAGATGATGGCAGCGGGTGACCTGATTTCGCCGCGCATCTACGGTCACTACTGGTATGACAAGCCCGTGCTTTTTTACTGGGAACTCATCGCGGCGTTTTCGCTGTTTGGCCAGACGGAGTTTGCGGCGCGGTTCTTCCCGGCAATGTTTTCGGCGGTCAGCCTGTTGCTCACGTACTGGTTCGGACGCAGGCTCTATGGGGAACGCATCGGTTTCGTCGCGGCGCTGCTCATGGGCACATCGGTCGAGCTCTGGTATCTCGGGCACGCGGTGATCACGGACATGACGCTCTTCGTCTCGATGAGCGGCATGCTCATCGCCTTCTATCTCGGCTACGAGGAGCGGCGCGTCCGCTGGTACTATCTCGCGTTCTTCCTCGCGGGTGTCGCCGTGCTCACGAAAGGGCCCATCGGCCTCTGTCTGCCGGGACTCATCATCTTGCTGTTCCTCGCTTGGGAGCGTCGCCTGCGCGAGCTTTGGAGCCCTCATATCCTCGCGGGCTTCGCGCTCTTTTTCGCTGTCGCGGCCATCTGGTACTACCCGATGGTACGTTTGCACGGCAGCGACTTCCTCGATACGTTCCTCGGCGTGCACAATGTACTGCGCGCGACGGTATCGGAGCATCCGCGCGACGATGTCTGGTACTTCTACGTGCTGGTGTATCTTGCAGGGCTCTTTCCTTGGTCGCTCGCTTCGTTGCCGGCTGCTGTGCGCCGCGTATGGCGGCGCGATCTGCGTCTGCCGCAGACGTCAGCCATGCGGTTCCTCGTGGTCTGGGCCGTCACGGTATTCGCGGTCTTTGAGTGCTTCGCGACGAAGTACGTCACCTATACGCTGCCGTATCTGCTGCCGCTCTCCTTGCTGCTCGCGCGTTATTTCGCGCCGCGCCGGGAGCTTTTCCGTCTGCTCGCGGGCGGCATGACGACGATCTTCGTCGTGCTCGCCTGCTTCGTCGCGCCGCCGTTCATGGAGAAGGCGTCCGGCAGGGAGGCCGCGGCGCTGCTCGCAGAGACAGAGCAGCGCATTGCGGCGGAGACGGGCGAGCGGCCGCTCCTCGTCTCGTATGGGCGGGAGTATTCGTGCTCGCTCGTCTACTATTCCGGCCTCGTGCCTTATTGCCTGCGGCCAAGGAGCGAGGTGCTGCGCGAGCAGCCGGGCCGTGGGGAGATCAGCTGGAACGAGAAAAATGTCATGCCGTTCCTCGCCGAGGAGGATCTGCCGACGCAGAGGTATGTGTTATTGCTGACTGATAGGAACAGGAAAGACGGCGTCGCAATCACAGAGGAGACGCTGCACGAGGAACTCGCGGGCGACTGGGAATTCCTCGGCCGGGCGGAGAACGGCACGCAACTCTTCCTGCGCCGCACAGCTGCGGAGACATCATCTGAGGAGATGAGGCAATGATGGAGCAGAAACGGGTGACCATCGTGGTACCGGTCTATAATGAAGGAGACAATATCCCGCATTTCACGCGCGCCGTCATGGAGGCCATGACTGGACTGCCCTATCGCTATGAGCTCCTCTTCGTCGACGACGGCTCCCGCGCGGAGAGCTGCCGCGTGCTGCGCGAGACGGAGCGGCGGGAGCCGCACGTCCGGGCGATCTTCCTCTCGCGCAACTACGGGCATCAGGCGGCTCTGACCTGCGGGCTCGACCACGCGGAGGGTGATGCCGTCATCACGATGGACGGCGATATGCAGCATCCGCCCGCGCTCCTGCCGAGGTTGCTCGCACTCTGGGCGCAGGGCTACGAGGTCGTGCAGACCATCCGCGAGACGACGCAGGGCGTCTCCGCGTTCAAGCGGCTCACCTCGAAATATTACTACAAGTTCCTCAACCTCATCTCCGCCGTGCCCATCCAGCCGGGTGGCTCGGACTTCCGCCTCATGGACCGCGAGGTCGTGCTCGCGTTCCGTCGCTACCGCGAGCACGACCGGTTCATCCGCGGGCTCGTGGGCGCGATGGGGTTCCGCCAGGTGCAGGTGCGGTTCGTCGCGTCGGAGCGCTATGCGGGGCAGTCGAAGTTCTCGCTGAAGAAGATGGCGAAATTCGCGCTCGA
Organism: Selenomonas bovis DSM 23594; assembly: GCF_000381005.1. Classification (GTDB taxonomy): domain Bacteria; phylum Bacillota; class Negativicutes; order Selenomonadales; family Selenomonadaceae; genus Selenomonas_C; species Selenomonas_C bovis. The sequence continues at coordinate 241,748 of NZ_KB908379.1, read as the reverse complement.
CGGCATCCTCGGCAACTCCATCGTGCCGCTGCGCATCTCGTTCTACATCGGTGTGCTGAGCCTCTTCGTGAGCCTCGCGCTGCTCGCGCATGTCTTCTACGAGGAACTCCTTGGTACGACGGTCGCGGGTTGGTCGACGCTCATGGTCTGCCTGTCCTTTTTCGGCGGCACGCAGCTCATGGTGCTCGGTGTGCTGGGAGAATATGTAGGACGTATCTTCCGCGAGGTGAAAGGGCGGCCGCTCTACCTCATAGAGCCGGAGCATGCGGATGAGATGCCGGACGAGCAGGGGGATGCGGCAGTCGCGCGCCACCTGCGTCCCCTTGATTTTTCAAGGTAACAATATTATACTGAACCTAAAGAGATGGTAGTCGTTTACTATGTAAATCCCCAAGAGCGCAAGCCGCAGGCGCAGCGCGATTGGCTGGATTTACTGCAAGGACGGGCGCACAATGTCCACAAAGTGGACGTTTGTGCGTTGAGTTTACTATGTAAATCCCCAAGAACGCAAGCCGCAGGCGCAGCGCGATTGGCTGGATTTACTGCAAGGACGGGCGCACAATGTCCACAAAGTGGACGTTTGTGCGTTGAGTTTACTACCGAAATGGAGAACCTCCTTCCGGAGTGATGATCGGATGGAGGCTCTTTTGGTGTGTGTTTGAGAGCGCGCGTAGGGTGCAGTGATGTATTCCAAGAGGGAGACAGATGATGCCGCGGCCCGGATGCTGCGTTGTCTTGACATCTTTCCGATACATAGTACAATGAAAAAAAGTATTTTTTCTGCTGCTTTTCTCAGCGGAAAGGATGATTCCAAAGCGGATGGAGCGTGGATGAGATTGGAAAAGGAAAAACTGACGCTGGCCATCGAGTCGAGCTGTGATGAGACGTCGGCGGCTGTGCTGCGCGGCGGACGCGAGATACTCTCGAACATCATCTCGACGCAGATCCCCGTGCACCAGCGCTTCGGCGGCGTCGTGCCGGAGATTGCCTCGCGCAAGCATATCGTAAATATCATGCCCGTCATCGACGAGGCACTCAGCGAGGCGGGCGTGAAGCTCCAGGAGATCGACCAGGTCGCCGTGACTTACGGGCCGGGGCTCGTGGGGGCGCTGCTCGTCGGCGTCTCGGCGGCAAAGGCGCTCGCGTTTTCGCTCGGCGTGCCGCTCATCGGCGTCAATCACCTCGAGGGGCATATCTTCGCGAATTTCCTCGCATCGCCGGAGCTTGCGCCGCCGTTCGTGGCGCTCGTCGTCTCGGGCGGCCACACGGCGCTCGTGCGCGTCGACGACTACAATCATTTCCGCATGCTCGGGCAGACGCGCGACGACGCAGCGGGCGAGGCGTTCGACAAGGTGGCGCGTGTGCTCGGCCTGCCGTATCCCGGCGGTCCGCAGATCGACAAGCTCGCGGCCGAGGGGCGTCCCGTCATCGACTTCCCGCGCGCGCTCGAGGAGAAGGGCAACTATGAGTTCAGCTTCAGCGGACTCAAGTCCGCCGTGCTCAACTACATCAACAGCGAGCGCATGAAGGGGCATGAGCTTGCAAAGGCCGACATCGCGGCCTCGTTCCAAGCATCGGTCGTCGAGGTGCTCGTACACAAGGCATTCGAGGCCGTTGCGGCAGCCGGTCTCTCGACGCTCGTGCTCGCGGGCGGCGTCGCGGCGAACTCCGGACTTGAGGCGCGCCTGCGGGAGGAGGCGGTGAGACGCCGTGTGCAGTTCTATTTCCCCGACCGCATTCTCTGCACGGACAACGCGGCGATGATCGGCTGCCGCGGCTACTATCAGGCGCAGGCGGGCGAGGTCAGCGACCTCTATCTCAATGCCGTGCCGGGACTCGGCCTTTCGGATCGCTGAGGAGGGAGACACATGGATGATTTTGGGACGCTTGCGCGGGCGCATACGACGCTCACGGCCGTGCAGCAGGAGTTTCTCAAGCGGCTGCTCGTGCTCTTTCCCTTCCTCGCCGATCTCGCGCATGCGCGCGTGCGCCTCTATCTGCAGACCAAGGACAGGAAGGCCTTCGTAATCGCGGCGCAGGAGTGGCCGCGCACGGTCTACCTGCCGCCGGACGGCACGGCGGAGGGGCGCGTCATCCGCGCGATGGAGGAGCCGGTGCTCTGCCATGCCGTGGAGTCGCGCCATTTCATCCGCGGCAAGCGCGAGTGGAACTACGGCAGCATGATCGACATGATGGTGCAGCCGCTCGTCGACGGCACGGGGCTGCTCGGCCTCGTGTGCTTCGAGACGACGAGCGAGATGGCACAGTCGGACGGCTACGAGCATCTGCTCTCCGCCGCACGCCTGCTGCTGCGCAATCCGCGGCGCCATCTCAACGCCGAGATGTTCGCGCCGATGAGCGCGAGCGACGGCATCGTCCTCACGGATCAGTACAACCGCATCACGTTCGCGACGACGGCGGCCCTGCGCATCTTTCGCGTGCTCGGCGTCGGCAGCCTCGTCGGCGCGCACCTTTTCGACCGACAGATCACGCAGCATATCCGCAAGGAGTCGCAGGAGACGAGCCGGCCCTGGGAGCGTGAGATCGAGGCCGGCGCGCTCATCATCCGCGAGCGCAACCTGCCGCTCATGGAGGGCGGCCACTTGCTGAGCCGCATCGTCATCGTCTCCGACCTCACCGAGGTGCGGGAGAAGGACAAGGAAATCAAGGTGAAATCCGCTGTCATCCAGGAGATCCATCACCGCGTGAAGAACAACCTCCAGATGATCGCGAGCCTGCTCCGCATGCAGGCTCGCCGCTCGAAGTCCTCGGATGTCAAGGACGCGCTGCAGGAGAGCGTGAACCGCATCCTCTCCATCTCCGTCGTGCATGAGTTCCTCTCCGAGCAGGGAGAGAAGACCATCGATGTCGGAGAAGTCGCGCGGCATATCTTCGACCTCGTCGCGATGAGCATGGTCGACCGTGCGTTCGAGCTGCACTCCGAGTGTGCGGGGCAGCAGCTCATATTGCCGTCGAGCTATGCGAGCTCCATCGGCCTCGTGCTCAACGAGCTTGTGCTCAATGCGACGGAGCACGGCTTTGCGGGGCGTTCCTCAGGGTATATCCGCCTCACGCTCGCAGAGGAGGATGGGTATCTGCTCGAGTTCGAGGATGACGGCATCGGCCTCCCGGAGGGATTCCAGCCGGAGAAGCAGAGATCACTCGGCATCTCGATCATGCGCACGCTCATCGAGGGCGATCTCGGCGGCACGATCCGCTACGCGAACCGCGAGGGCGGCGGGACGCGCGTGACCATCCGTATTCCGAAAAAGGAATCGTAGTACAATCATAGAGAGATTTCAGATTCTCATACTAGACTGATAAAGATAAGAGAAAGATATATCATGGATAACGTGCGGGCGGCGCAGGGGAAAGCGCCGCGGTGGGGAGCCGTCATATTCCAAGCACCTGAATGGAGTGGAGAGCATCATGAAGAAGAAAAGCTTGCGCATCGTCATTGCGGACAACGAGTCCATCATCCGCATGGACCTGCGGGAGATGCTGGAGGACGCCGGTCATGAGATCGTCGGCGAGGCCGTCGACGGCTGGCATGCCGTCGAGACGACGCGCGCGCGCCGTCCGGACCTCGTCATCATGGATATCAAGATGCCGGAGATGGACGGCATCACAGCAGCGAAAAAAATCTCCGACGAGGGTATCGCGCCCGTGCTGCTGCTCACCGCGTACAGTCAGCCCGAGATTGTCGAGCGCGCGAAGAACTCCGGCGTGCTCGCCTATCTCGTGAAGCCGGTTAAGGAAAGCAACCTCTTCCCCGCGATGGAGATCGCGCTCTCGCGCTGGGAGGAGATGCAGGATCTTTCGGCGGAGCTCGACAAGGTGCGCGACACGCTGGAGATGCGCAAAACGCTCGACCGCGCGAAGGGCGTCCTCATGGCAGTGCACCACCTCACGGAGAAGGAAGCCTATCGCCGCATCCAGCAGTACGCGATGGCGAAACGCCTGACCGTCAAGGAAGTCGCTGAGGCCATCGTGCGCGCCGCTGTGAAATGAAGCAAAAGCAAAAGTCAAAAAGAAATCCTTGACATTTTGACTAAGAGAGGGTAGTATAAGGATTGTAGTTAGCACTCAGGCAGTGTGAGTGCTAACAGAAAGATGCAAATCCATGTTAGGAGGAAGATATATATGATTAAGCCATTGGGCGAAAGAGTTGTCATTGAAGTTTCGGAAAGCGATGTCAAGACGGCCAGCGGAATCGTGCTGCCGGACACGGCGAAAGAGAAACCGCAGAAGGGCACGGTCGTCGCCGTTGGCGCTGGCAAGCTCCTCGATAACGGTGAGCGTGCGCCGATGGAGGTCAAGGTCGGCGACAACATCATCTTCTCCAAATATTCCGGCACGGAAGTCAAGGTCGACGACAAGGATTATCTCGTCGTCCGCGAGAGCGATATCCTCGCTGTGCTCTGATTCGCAAGCAGGGAAAGACAGTAAATATTCGTATAGATTCCTGGAGGTAACTACAAGATGGCAAAACAGATTCTTTTTGAAGAAGAAGCCCGCCGCGCGCTCGGCCGCGGTGTTGACGCACTCGCAAACGCAGTCAAGGTCACGCTTGGTCCTAAGGGCCGCAACGTCGTGCTCGACAAGAAGTTCGGCGCACCGACGATCACGAACGATGGCGTGACGATCGCGCGCGACATCGAGCTTGAGGATCCGTTCGAGAACATGGGTGCCCAGCTCGTCAAGGAAGTCGCCACGAAGACGAACGACATCGCTGGCGACGGCACGACGACGGCGACGCTGCTCGCGCAGGCCATGATCCACGAGGGCATGAAGAACGTCGCAGCCGGCGCGAACCCGATGATCATCAAGAAGGGCATCGACAAGGCCGTCACGGCGCTCGTCGATGAGATCAAGGCGAAGTCCAAGAAGGTCGAGGGCCAGGCGGACATCGCACAGGTCGCGACGATTTCCTCCGCGAACGAGGAGACGGGCAGCCTCATCGCCGAGGCGATGGAGAAGGTCGGCAAGGACGGCGTCATCACGGTCGAGGAATCCAAGACGATGAAGACGAACCTCTCCGTCAAGGAAGGCATGCAGTTCGACCGCGGCTATATCTCCCCGTACCTCGTCACGGATACGGACAAGATGGAGGCTGCGCTCGACGATCCGTACATCCTCATCACGGACCGCAAGATTTCCGCGATCAACGACATCCTGCCGATCCTCGAGCAGGTCGTAAAATCCGGCAAGCAGCTCGCCATCATCGCTGAGGACGTCGACGGCGAGGCCCTCACGACGATCGTCGTCAACAAGCTCCGCGGCACGTTCAAGGCTCTCGCGGTCAAGGCACCGGGCTTCGGCGATCGCCGCAAGGCCATGCTGCAGGACATCGCAACGCTCACGGGCGGCAGTGTCATCAGCGAGGAACTCGGCCGCAAGCTCGACAGCGTGACGCTTGAGGATCTCGGCCAGGCGCACAAGATCGTCTCCACGAAGGACGAGACGACGATCATCGGCGGCAAGGGCGACAAGGACGCCATCGCTGAGCGCGTCGCGCAGATCAAGCAGCAGATCACGAAGACGACGAGCGACTTCGACAAGGAGAAGCTCCAGGAGCGTCTCGCAAAGCTTGCGGGCGGCGTTGCCGTCATCGAGATCGGCGCAGCGACCGAGGTCGAGATGAAGGACAAGAAGTACCGCATCGAGGATGCTCTGAACGCAACGCGCGCCGCTGTGGAAGAGGGCATCGTCGCAGGCGGCGGCACGACGTTCATCGACATCCAGCCGGCACTCGACAAGATCGAGGTCGAGGGCGATGAGAAGGTCGGTGTCAACATCGTCCGCCGCGCCATCGAGGAGCCGGTTCGCCAAATCGCGGACAACGCGGGTCTCGAAGGCTCCGTCGTCGTCGAGAACGTCAAGAAGGCTGGCACGGGCGTCGGCTTCAACGCGCTCAAGAACGAGTATGTCGACATGATCGGCGCCGGCATCGTCGACCCGGCCAAGGTCACGCGTAGCGCCCTCCAGAACGCGGCATCTATCGCTTCGATGGTGCTCACGACGGAGACGCTCGTCGCCGACAAGCCGGAAGAGCATCCGGCGGCACCGGCAGCACCGGCTGGCGGCATGCCCGGCATGATGTAAGTGAAGACCCTATGATAGAGTACACAGAAGGGACTGCGAGAGCAGTCCTTTTTGTGTGTCCGCTTTTATGCAGAGGCAGGCGAGGCCTGAGATGATTGCGGCGCGGGAAGACTTTGTTTATAATAGAGGTACTGGGAGAGGAAAAGGAAGGATGGTCCGTGGTAAAGGATGATGAAGAGCTATCGCACAATCCAGGGGACGGCCGAGGCCGCCTATGAGATACAGAAATCGCGCTTTCTCACGCATGTGAGCCATGCGGCGAGCGAGGAGGAGGCGCGCGCCTTCATCCAGGCGAGGAAAAAGGAATTCTTTGATGCGCGTCATAACTGCTCCGCCTATGTGCTTGGTGCAGAGGGCGCGAAGCAGAAGTCGAACGACGACGGGGAACCGGGCGGCACGGCGGGGAACCCGATGCTCGAGGCCATCAAGCAGCAGGGACTCACCGATGTCGTCGTCGTCGTCACGCGGTATTTCGGCGGCATCAAGCTCGGGGCGGGCGGACTCATCAGGGCCTATCATCACAGTGCGATGCTGGGGCTTTCTGTCGCTGATATTGTAGAGATGGTACCGTTCTGCGTCGTACAGCTCCGTATCAGCTATCCGCTTCTGGCCGCCGTCGAACATTATCTGCGTCAGGAGGAGATTCGCACGGGAGAAAAGGAATATGCGGAGGATGTCATGATTCCCCTGCTGCTGCGGGAGGAGGAAGCGGCAGCCGTCTGTGAGGAGCTCACGAACCTGACGGCCGGTACCGGCAAGCTGCAGCGGGCGGGGATACAGGTTGTCGCTGTGCCGGTCGCCTGAGCCGCGCGAAAAGCCCCATACGCCCCTTCGGTAGCGAAGAGACGTATGGGGCTTGGCACCTGTGGAAGACGCCAGGAGAAGAGCATGCTCAGTCGAGCAGATCGATGTGTTTCTTTTCCAGCAACGTGCGCCAGCCGCTGCTCACCGGCTCATCTGTGACGATGGTCTGGATGTGATCGAAGTCAAAGGAATGCACGAACGCCGTCTGGCTGAATTTCGTATGGTCGGCGAGCAGGATGGTCCGGTCGGCTTGCGATGCCATGCATTCCTTGAGGACACTTTCGTCCTCGTTGGATTCCATGATGCCGCGTTCTTTGCTGAGACCCTTGCAGCTGATGAAAGCGAGATCGACGTTATAGTGTCGGAGCGTTCCCTGGGCAATATGGCCGACCAGCGCGCAAGAGTTTTTTCGCAGCGTCCCGCCTGTGGAGATGAGATGGTGCGGAGAGGAAAAATAGTCGTGCAGGATGCGGGCAGAGTTGGTAATGATGGTGAGATCCTTCTTCTGCTGCAGACGGGCCAGCAGGGCGAGGCATGTCGTGCTGGCGTCGATCATGAGGCTATCACCGTCGTGCACGAGCGCAGCGGCCTTGCTGGCGATGATTTGTTTGTTCTCGCTCATGATGGTGTTGCGCTTGAGGAAGGAGATGTCTTCCCTCGTGTGCTCGCTTAGCACAGCACCGCCGTAACTGCGGCGCAACAGGTCCTTGCTTTCGAGCTTTTCGAGGTCGCGGCGGATGGTCTCCTCCGTCACCTTGAAAAGCTTCGCAAGTTCTGCAACATAGACTTTCTGTTCGTTGTTCAGTTTTTCCATGATTTGACGACGCCGTTCGATACCCAACATGATGGCAAGCACACTCCTTTATCAGCTACAAGCACTTATGAATACGGTGCATTGTTCTCCGTGAAATCAGCCAATCGCGCTGCGCCTATCGAGGCGCGCTCCTAGAGACTTATGTTATAAAAGATATATCTAATTATTATATTCTTAATTATAATAGATAACAAAATAAAAAGCAACAACAAAACAAGAAATCGGAACATTGTTCTATAATTCGTACGGAATTTGTACGGAGAAGTGAAGGATAAGTGAAATATGCTGCGGAATGTGAAATATGCTACAGGAGTATCCTGTAAAATTTCATAAAAGGAAACTATAATGAAATGATGAAGAAAGCGCTGATTTCTGGTAGAGGCGGGATGGTTCGCCTGAGTGGCTGCGATGTCAGTGCTTGGCAGGAAAGGCAGTGATTCTCCGTTCAGAGATGAGAAATATGACGCGAAGGGATTTTATCAAGCGAGTTGTTTTAGGCGCGACAGGGGCTATTCTCTTGCCATTGACAGTGCCGCTCCTTTCTGCGGAAGCTGCATGGCAGACAGGGGGAGCGGCGATGGGCATCCGCGTGAAGGAGACGTATTTGTCCTTTCGTTCGCTCTCGAACCGTGAGCAGACGGATGTCATCATCCTCCATCACATCGGTAATACGAATGCCGATGTCTCGGCAGCGACGGTGCATCAATGGCACCTCGCGAACGGCTGGGCGGGCATCGGCTATCATTATCTGATTCGCAAGGACGGCACGATCGAGCGCGGGCGTCCGCGCGATACCGTAGGCGCGCATTGTTACGGCGAGAACTGGCACAGCATCGGCGTGAACATCGTCGGTAATTTCGAGACGAACGAGCCGACGGCGGCGCAGATCGACGCGGCGGAGCGTCTCGTCGCAGTGCTTTGCCGCCTGTATGGCCTGCGGCCGAGCGGCGAGACCATCAAGGGACATCGCGATTTCAACGCGACGGCCTGCCCCGGCGAGAACCTCTATGCGATGTTGCCGGATGTGGTTGCGGGCGTGCAGTCATATTATATGTAAATTGCGCGCGGTGAGCTGGGGAGGAGGAAGAGGCATGAGCTTTCACTATCGTTGGTTTTCGCAGGACGAGGAACTGACCGATGCGCTGGGGAACCGCCAGAGCAGGGCGGCGCTCGATCGGCCGGCACGGCCGCGTACCGCCTATACGCGTGGCGAGGTGCTGAGCATGGTGCTCTCCGTGCTCGTCCTCTTTTACGGTATCGCGGTCTTCGTCGTGCCGTTCGTGATGTTCGGCATCGCGTTCTTGCTCTACGAGCTGCACCGATTGCTGCCCCTCGTGCTCGGCCCAGCGGGCGTACCGCTCGCGCGGGGGATGCGTGCGTTCAGCCTCGTGACGCTCTTTGGAGCGGTGCTGCTGCTCTTCTTTTGAGGAACCACTGATTAATTCGGCACCCTGCCTTTGCGTATCTGCACTGTCCTCTCGTCGTCGACAAATCCTCAGCGTAGCTCTGCTACGCCTCCGGTTTGTCTCCTAGAGAGATACAGCGCATCTACGCAAATTCAGGGCACCTCATTTAATCAGCGGTTCCTTGAGCGTGCCGCGCGCATCTGCGCGGTGGTCGGCTAAAAATCTTGTGAATCAGCCCATCGGGCAGCTCTTTGTGAGCCTGCGCGGTGGGCTGATTTCTGTTTCTGGGGAAGTTGTCTGTGAAACAAGGCGGATTCCTCTGCTGTTCATGTGCTTTTGTCTTGCGGGGGGGGACAACTATGTTAAGATGAAATGGTAAAAGTCAAAGTTCTCATTTAAAAATTGCTGATACATTCAGGAGGTTTCCTTTGTGCAAATCAGATGACGCTCAGTTGTATAGCAATTTTTTGCATGGGGAATGGGAGTAGAGAGGATGTAGATGTTATGAGGAGAAAAGGATTGTCCCTCATGATTGCCGCGGGCCTTTGCCTGGGAACGGCTTCCATGCTGTCACCCTGCGGGCATGCCGCGGCGTCGATGGTCATGGATGTCTCCAGTGTGACGATCTCTGGTAACCAGCAATGGAGCGAGAGCATGATCCGCCGCATGGTGCCAGTGCTGCGTGAGAGCAAGATCGATGTGGCGGAGCTCTCCAGAGAGCTCCAGCTCGTCAACGACACGAATGCCGCGGAACTGACGGCGGACTTTGTACGCCAGCAGGATGGGCACTATCACCTCACCGTGGCGGTGAAGGAGAACCAGGCGGCGCATGTCGCGGTCAATGTCAACAATGCCGGTGACGACTACACCGGTGACTGGCGTATGAGCACTTCCTATACGAACAGCAATCTGACGGGGCGTGCGGACAACCTCGGCGTCGCCTTCGTCACATCTCCCGGCCACTGGGACGATGTCAAGCAGGCGGCGCTCGTCTACCGCGCGCTGCTCCCACAGGCAGGCGATTCGGCCTATTTCACTTACAGCTACTCTGATGTCGATCTGGGGCAGATCGCGAACTTCAGCGGCCTCGGCATCAGTGCGACAGGACGCGGGCAGACGGTAGGAGCGCACTATCAGCACAATTTCCAATACACGCAGGCGCGGAAGAATTTCCTCGATTTCGGCATCGACTACAAGCATTACAAGAACGCGCAGGACTACGACTATGCCGGGAGCCGTCTCCTGCACGACGGCGTCGACTTCGAGGTCACGACGGCCTCCGTCTCCTACGCGGATATCCTGCGTCGTCCCTCTGATTTCTTCGCCTGGAGCCTCGGTTATACGGGCAACATCAACGGCAATGAGGACAAGTTCAACGCCTATCGCTACGGCAGCGACAAGCAGTTCAACCTCATCAAGGCCAGCTTCAACTATCAGTATCGCCTGCCCGCGAACTGGATCGTCGGCCTGCGGATGAACGGGCAGTACACGAAGAGCAATGTCGTGACGACGGAACAGATCGGCGCGGGCGGCAGCACGAGCATCCGCGGCTTTAAAGAGCGTGTGGCGAGTGCGGACAAGGGCTACGTCGGCAGTTTCGAGGTCTACACGCCGGAGTTTGCGAAACACCAGCGCTTCGTGTTCTTCAATGATTTCGGACGGCTCGTCAATAATCACAGCTACAACGGCGAGCTCACGGGGGAAACCCTCGCGAGCTGCGGTCTCAGCTACCTCTATTTCGACAAGGAGAACGGCTGGTTCGGCACGCTGAGCTATGCCAAAATCTACGACGATCTCGACAGCTGCCAGAGTCATGCGCATTTCAGTCAGTAACGCAACACTGAGTGCCGCAGGCCCGATGGCGCTCATCGGCGGCAAGGTTGATGTGACTGGCTCGACGCTGACGACGCGGGATTTCGAGGTCGTTGCGGGAAAGAGCTATACGAACGGTGGCAATACCGTCAACGGTACTGACGCAACGAATGTCTCGATCAGTGGTTCGACGCTTCATTCGAATGAGGACGCAACGCTGGTCGGCTCCAATATCAACCTTGCCAATACAAAACTCGAAGTAGGCACGCCGACGGACCATACGTACGGCTCGAACGGTGTTGTCCGCATTGCGGCAGCCAAGAATGTGACGCTGACCGATGATAATACGAATGGATTTGTCATTGGCTCCGTCAATCAGACAGGCAATCTCACGATGGACAAGGTGAATATCTCGGCCTATGGCACTGTCATGGCCTATGGTAAGACGGTCAAGCTGCAGGATTCTGTTCTCAGCACGACGAACGACGAAGCCCTCGCCATCAACGCGGTGAATACCTATAAGAGAGTCAATGGCACATCGGATAGCTGGACGGCAACGCCGGACAACACGATGGAGGTCTCCGGATCGACGCTCACGGATCAGGGCATCATCGAGCTCAGCGGCGGCAAGATAACGGTGGAGAAATCCCGCCTGACTGCGACGGGTGACGATGGTTTCGTCGATGTCAGTGCCCGCGCTTCGTATACGGATGCGGATGACGGCCCCTATGTCAACAAGGCCGTCGCTGGCATGGATGTCAATGTCAAGGACACGAAGCTCAGCGGTGATGATGGCGTCGGTGTGTTCGGTCATACGGTGACGGTCGATGGGGATTCCTCACTGACGAGCAAGGCGGGCAAGGTCTTCCTCGCTGCGGGCAAGACTGTCGAAATGACAGATGATAGCCTCAAGGGTGACGGCGATCCGGTCAATATCGGCAAGAATGTCAAATATGACGCATCCAAGACGTTGTTTGCGCCGGACAAGAAGCTCATCGAGACAACGAAGCCGAGCGATCCGGGCACGAAGCCGAGCGATCCGGGCACGAAGCCGAGCGACCCGGGCACGAAGCCGAGCGACCCGGGCACGAAGCCGAGCGACCCGGGCACGAAGCCGAGCGATCCGGGCACGAAGCCGAGCGATCCGGGCACGAAGCCGAGCGACCCGGGCACGAAGCCGAGCAAGCCGTCCGTGGTGACGCCGGATCCGCAGCCGGCGGCTGACATCGCAAAGAACATCGCGCAGGGCCAGGCGGATATGACGAAAGCGCTGCAGGAGAACCCGCAGCAAGCAGCCGCAGCTGTAAAGCAACAGGCGGAGAAGCTCAGCCGCAGCACGATGACGGAGACGGAGAAGGTCGCCCAGCTCAAGGGCTATGTCGAGGCCATCCAGGCGACGCAGGAGAGCGCGGAGACGAAGAACGATTTGCTCGTTGTGGTCGTTAAGAACTTTGAGCCAACGCAGCAGGCTGGTCTCGACGCGCAGAGCAAGCAGGATGAGGCCGCGCAGAATCAGATTGCGAAGGCAGCTGCTGCGGCCGAACCGGTAGAGATGCAGCAGTCGCGTTTCTCTGAGGACATTGTTTCGCCTGTTACGGTGGATGCGGTTGCCACAGAGGGCTAAGCCGTAGGAAGAATGAGGAGATAGGCTTTTTCTGATAGGAAAAGCTTATGCAGATAAAAAACGGCGTACCGTTCGCAGTTCAGCGAATGATACGCCGTTTTTCTCTTGATGCCCTGCGAGTCTCGCCTCACTGCGAGAGCTTCGCGAATGCCGCGATTTTCTTGAATCCCGCGCCGTTTTCGATGAGCGAGCGGGCGACGCCGATGCCGTCTGCGATGCTTGCGGCCTTGCCGCCGAGATAGATGGCGGCGCCGGCGTTCAGGAGGACGATGTCGCGCTTCGGCCCTTGTTCTTGCCCCGCGAGGATGGCGCGCGTGATGGCGGCGTTCTCCTCAGGCGTGCCGCCCTTGATGTCGTCTTTTTTGCAGCGCGTGAAGCCGAAGTCCTCCGGCTGGATGACGTAGCGCTTGAACCAGCCGTCCTTGAACTCGCAGACGCTCGTAGGCGCGCTCAGCGAGATCTCATCGAGGCAGTCCTGCCCGTAGATGACCATGCCGCGCTTCACGCCGAGGCTCATGAGCACTTGGGCGAGCGGATCGAGCAGGTACTCGTCGTAGACGCCGAGCAGCATGGTCGTCGGGTGCGCCGGGTTCGTGAGCGGGCCGAGGATGTTGAAGACCGTGCGGATGCCGAGCTCCTTGCGCACGGCGCCGACGTATTTCATCGAGGCGTGATATTTCTGCGCGAAGAGGAAGCAGATGTTGATCTCCTTGAGGAGCTCCACGCATTTCTCCGGCGAAAGGCTGATGTTGATGCCGAGCGCCTCGAGGCAGTCGGCGGCGCCGGACTTCGACGAGGCGGCGCGGTTGCCGTGCTTCGCGACCTTGATGCCCGCGGCGGCGATGAGGAACGCGGCCGTCGTCGAGATGTTGATGCTGCCCGCGTGATCGCCGCCCGTGCCGACGATCTCGAGGACGTCCATGTCGTGCTCGACCTGGAGCGCGTGGTCGCGCATGGCGGCGGCGGAGCCGGAGATCTCGTCGATCGTCTCGGCCTTTGCGCTCTTCGTCGAGAGCGCCGCGAGGTAGGCGGCGTTCTGCACCTGGCTCGTCTCGCCGTTCATGATCTCGTTCATGACGGTGTAGGCCTCGTCGTAGGTGAGGTCCTGCTTGCTGACGACTTTCTCAATGGCTTCTTTGATCATGGGAAACGCTCCTTCCAGCCGGAGGCGATTGCAAAATAAAAGTCCCCGGCAGTCATAAGATACAACTACCAGGGACGAATGCTCGCGGTGCCACCCTGCTTCATGGAAAACCATGCGCTCACGGAGTGCTATCACACTCCCGGCAACTGACGTATGCCGCCAACACGTCGCTCAGTACTCGGCGAGGCCTTTCCCAGCGCCCTCCGCGGCCCATCGCGCGCAGCCTGTTCCATCCGCATCCCAGCAGCGCGGACTCTCTTCGGGGCATGGCTGACGCTATCTCCGCCTCATCGGTTTGATTTGCTTATGAGGATAGCACGGAGATGTAAAGTTGTCAAGGGGGAGTACCTTTTGCGGGAAGTTGCTCCTAAAGACGTGTGAATCCGGGATGGATTTCCCGTGAAATGAGAAGAACTTCCGATTGAACATGACGGAGGAGTTGCGTTATACTTAACGCGGATAGAGAAAAGGTTGAAATTATGGGGAATTTCATTTAAGGAAGCGCTGATGAAATGAGGTGCCTTGAATTTGCGAAGATATGCTGTATCTCTCTAGGAGAGAAGCCGGAGGCGTAGCAGCCAAAACGCTCTATCGCGTTTTGTGCTGAGGATTTCAGGGCGACGAGAGGATCGTGTAGATACGCAAAGGCAGGGGGTCGAATGAATCAGTGATTCCTTAGAAAATGAGAAGGAAAAGGATTTATCAACAAAAGGAATGTTACCGCTCTGACGATGGCTCTGACCCTGCCGTTTGCCTGTCCGCAGCCGTGAGCGCTGCACCAGAGGATGAGGCACAGGCCGCGGAGGTCGCGCAGATGAAGGAGGAGATCGCGGCGCTCTCGGCGCGGCTCAATACGCTCGAGCAGCAGCTTGCGGCAGCGCAGACGAAGCAGGAGAAAAAGGAAAAGACGAGCAAGGCCAAGAAGGGCGCGGACATCGTTTGGTCCGGCTCGACGAAGACGGGCTATATGTACGATCAGGAGAGGCATGGCACGGTCAAGGCGGAGGTGCGGCTCAAGGCGAAGACGAATCACCGATTCATGCAGGATTTTACCACTTCCTGTTGAAGTGGATGAGAAGGGGAACCGCGAAGCGGTGGAAGAGGTGCTGCACGACGGACAATCGCGCTGAATGAATCAGTGCTTCCTAACTATTGGGATTCCGCGCAGACGCGCGGATAGAGTAAAGGAGTAAGTTGTTATGAAATGCTGGCAGAAGCATGCCATTCTTTGCAGTCTCTTGGTCGGGGCATCCATCTGGATGCTGCCGCAGGCCGACGCGGCCAAGGCGCCGGAGCAGACGGTGACGGAGCCCGTTGGGAGCTACGCGCGCGCGGAGCGGCCGCAGGACTTCGAGGGCTTTGTCTGGCGCCTCGACAACGACGGCAAGGAGGCGTTGCCGCGTAATTTCCGCACGTCGGCTGACGCGCTGCGCGCACCGAATAAGAAGTTCCATCTCGACGCCGCGTATGTACCGTCGCGCGAGGGCATGGATGCGCTCCATATCTCGGGCAGCTCCGCGTTCACGCCGGCGCAGCTCAAGAATGTCGTCGCGAAGCTGCGGGAGAAGACGGCTGGCCCTATCTACGATGTTGACCTGCGGCAGGAGTCGCACGGCTATCTCGACGGCATCCCCGTGAGCTGGTACGGCGAACGCGACTGGGCAAATCTCGGCAAGAGCCAGCATGAGGCGCTCGCCGACGAGCGGCACCGCCTGCACGCAGCGCTCCACAAAACGGTCTACATCGCGCCGCTCGGCAAGCACAAGCTCCCCGAAGGCGGCGAAGTCCGCCGCGTACAGAAGGTGCAGACGGAACAGGAAGTCGCCGAGGCCGCGGGGATGCGCTATTTCCGCATCGCGGCGACGGATCATGTCTGGCCGACGCCGGAGAACATCGACCGCTTCCTCGCGTTTTACCGCACGCTGCCGCAGGGTGCGTGGCTCCATTTCCATTGTGAAGCCGGTGTCGGCCGCACGACGGCGTTCATGGTCATGACGGATATGCTGAAGAATCCGTCCGTATCGCTCAAGGACATCCTTTATCGCCAGCACGAGATCGGCGGTTTCTACTACGGGGAGTTCCCCATCAAGACGAAGGATAAAGATAGCTGGAAGACGAAATATTATAGGGAAAAGATCGTGATGATCGAGCAGTTCTACCGCTATGTGCAGGAGAACTGCGCGGATGGCTACCAGACGCCGTGGTCGGTCTGGCTCAAGAGCCATCCGGCGAAGGCATAAAGGCGCGGGCGGCGGCCCGGAGCCAGGGAAATGGCGCTGCCCGCACGGGACGCGCGGCGGCGGATGCTGCGCCGGTCAGGGATGATTGACGGCAAAAAGGGAAGAAAGGATGGTTTTCATGGGGTGGATCAACGATATCAAGGTCTCGTTCAAGATCCTCATTCTCGCGGTTATCGCGGCGGTCGCGTTGCTCTCCGTCGGCTATACGGGGTACAGCATGCTCGACCAGGCGAATTACCGCATGAGCAAGATGTATAACCAGAAGCTCAAGAGCATGCAGTCGGTCGATGAGATGAAGTATCTCATGCGCGACATGCAGACGCATGAGCTGAACCTCGCGGACAGTGCGGACGCGGAGGCGCAGCAGAAGAACGTCAAGACCATCGAGGATATCAACAGCCGCTTCCACAACCTCATGGACGGTTATACGGAGAACGCGAAGGGAATCGAGGGTGTGCCGGAGCGCATCGAGGCAGCGAACAAGGCTTGGGGCGACCTCTACCAGACAGGCAAGCAGATCGAGTCGCTCGTCAGGGAGGGAAAGAACGACGAGGCACGCGCGCTCTACTTAAAGGAGGGGCAGGCAAATAGTACGGCGGTCGGCAAGCCGATCAAAGAGCTCCAGCAGATGATCGCGGACAACGCGGAAGAGGTCTATCAGCGCAACCTCACGAAGGCGGGCGAGGCGACGCGCAACATGCTCATCGAGGGCATCGTGGCGATGATCGTGCTCGTCGGTGCGGCCATGTGGATCTCGCGGGAGATCACGGGCCCGCTCCACGCCATGCAGAAGACATGCGAGAACCTCAAGAACGGCGATTTCCGTCTCGTCGAGCGCACGGTGACGCGCGGCGATGAGTTCGGCGCCATGGCGACGACCATCGCCGAGATGCAGGTGGGCCTCAATCAGCTCATGCACGACACGAACGACTCCGCGAGCCAGATCGCGGCGGCGAGCGAGGAGCTCTCCGCGAGCTCCGAGCAGTCAGCGCAGGCGTCGACGCAGGTCGCGGAGTCTGTGCAGCGCGCGGCGGATGCCGTGCAGGCGCAGGAGGGCGAGGTCGAGAAGGGCACGCAGGCCGTGACGGAGGCAAACGACTCCGTCGGCAAGATGCACCATCAGGCTGAACGCGTCGCTGCGCATGCCCAGGAAGCCTACGAGCGCGCCGACAAGGGCAGCGAGGCCGTCGCGGGCTCAGTCGCGCGCATCAAGAGCGTCGAAACGACGGTGCAGCAGTCTGCCCAGATCGTCGACAAGCTCGGCAAGAGCTCGCAGGAGATCGGCACCATCGTCGAGACCATCGGCTCCATCGCCGAGCAGACGAACCTCCTCGCCTTGAACGCCGCCATCGAGGCGGCGCGCGCGGGCGAGCACGGCCGCGGCTTCTCCGTCGTCGCGGACGAGGTGCGCAAGCTCGCCGAGGAATCGGCGCAGGCCGCGCAGAAGATTGCCGACCTCATCGCCGCCATCCAGAAGGACACGGGCGCGGCCGTCGCCTCCATGCAGGATGGCAGCCAGGCCGTCGCCGAGGGCGCCGCCTCCGTGGAGAACCTCAAGCAGGCGTTCGAGGAGATCCGCGTCTTCGTCGACGGCGTCTCGAAGGAAGCGAACGCGATGGCGACGGAGATCAAGAAGGTCAATGACGAGACGAACAACATCGCTGGCCAGATGCAGGAGATCGACGCGCAGGGCACGACGGTGTCGAGTGAGATGGAGAACGTCTCTGCCGCCACCGAGGAACAGTCCGCCTCCGCGGGCGAGATCGCCACGGCGAGCGAGAGCCTCTCGAAGCTCGCGCAGGAGCTCACGAATTCCCTGCAAAAATTTCAGTATTGATCCAGACGGTAAGGAGTCATCGCGCAGGCGGTGGCTCCTTCGTTGTAGGTACGGGCACAAAAGGGCCGCGCATGGGGATTTCTGTTGCGCGTCTGCCGCATTTTTGCCGCACCGCCCCTGTCGCAGCGCGGGGAGCTGTGCTATAATCAAAAGAAGATTATGATATTTGAGGGAGGAACATTGAATTGAGCAAGCCTGCAAATGAACTCATCCTGGTCCTGGACTTCGGCGGCCAGTACAATCAGCTCATCGCGCGCCGCGTGCGCGAGGATCACGTCTACTGCGAGGTGCATCCGAATACGATGAGCCTCGATGCCATCAAGGAGATGGCGCCGAAGGGCATCATCCTCACAGGCGGCCCGAACAGCGTCTATCGCGAGGACTCCGCGACGTGCAGCCCGGAGCTCTTCCGCCTCGGCATCCCCGTGCTCGGCATCTGCTACGGCTCGCAGCTCATGGCGCATCTCCTGGGCGGCAAGGTCGAGACGGCACCGGTCTCTGAGTACGGTAAGACCGAGGTCGAGGTCACGGCGCGCGGTTCGAAGCTCTTTCAGAACGTCTCGGTAAAGACCATCTGCTGGATGAGTCACACGGACTACATCAAGGATGTGCCCGCAGGCTTCACCGCTACGGCTAGGACGCCTGTCTGCCCCGTCGCGGCGATGGAGAACGCCGAGGCGCGCCTCTACGCAACGCAGTTCCATCCCGAGGTCATGCACACTGCCGAGGGCAAGACCATGCTCAAGAATTTCGTCTACGATGTCTGCGGCTGCCAGGGCGATTGGAAGATGGATTCCTTCGTCAAGACGACTGTCGCCGAGCTCAAGGAAAAGATCGGCACGGGCCGCGCGCTCTGCGCGCTCTCGGGCGGCGTGGACTCCTCCGTCGCGGCCGTGCTGCTCTCGAAGGCCATCGGCAAGCAGCTCACCTGCGTCTTCGTCGACCACGGCCTCCTGCGCAAGAACGAGGGCGATGAGGTCGAGGCGGTCTTCGGACCGGACGGCCCCTACGACGTCAATTTCATCCGCGTCAACGCCAAGGACCGCTTCTACGCGAAGCTCGCGGGCGTGACGGAGCCGGAGAAAAAGCGCAAGATCATCGGCGAGGAGTTCATCCGCGTCTTCGAGGAAGAGGCGAAGAAAATCGGCGCCGTCGACTATCTCGTGCAGGGCACGATCTACCCAGACGTCATCGAGAGCGGCCTCGGCAAGTCCGCCGTCATCAAGAGCCATCACAACGTCGGCGGCCTGCCGGACTATGTGGACTTCAAGGAAATCGTCGAGCCGTTGCGCCTGCTCTTCAAGGATGAGGTGCGCGCCGTCGGCCGCGAGCTCGGCATCCCCGACTACCTCGTGAACCGCCAGCCGTTCCCAGGGCCGGGACTCGGCATCCGCATCATCGGCGAGGTCACGGAGGAGAAGGTCAAGATCGTCCAGGAGGCTGATGCCATCTACCGCGAGGAGGTCGCGAAGGCCGGTGCGGACAAAGGGCTCGGCCAGTATTTCGCCGCGCTCACGAACATGCGCTCCGTCGGCGTCATGGGCGACGGCCGCACCTACGATTACGCCATCGCGCTGCGCGCCGTCGAGACGAGCGACTTCATGACAGCGGAGAGTGCGCAGCTCCCCTGGGAGGTGCTCTCCACGGTCACGCGCCGCATCGTCAACGAGGTCAAGGGCGTCAACCGCGTGCTCTACGACTGCACGGGCAAGCCGCCGGCGACGATCGAGTGGGAGTGAGTTTTTGAAACTCCGAACCCGTTGCGGCACAACGATTTTGCGGTTTTATATCTCTCTTTTGATAACGATTTGATAACGCTCCCCATAGGCCGTATCATTCTGTATCCCCAGTGGATTGCGGGTAAAGAATGTTCTTTTGCGGCTTATAAGTGAGGACAACCATATTAGAAAGCCCTTACCGATGGCAACGTCGGTAAGGGCTTTTGCTGTCTATTCATCAGTATCGGGGCTATCTTTGAGTGCATCCACCAGGAAATCACTCAATTCCTGTGAGGGAACTTTTGCCCACCGCAGGGTGGTGTCGTACTTGGGGTAGTTGTACCGCCAGCGGTCATAGTCCTCCCTGGTGATCTCCCCGGCCTCCAGCTTCTTGGCCTGCTCCGCCCAGGCGGACAGCATATCAAGCATATTGGCATAGGTCTTGCCTTTGGATTTGTCCAGACGCAGACAAACCTCGCCGTCAATCTCCCCAATAGTCAGCCCCCGAATATCCTCCAAAGCAAAGAGGGTGTGCATCAGGCCGATGTCGGTATCTATGTCAGGGACGGTCAGGGCATCAGGGGAAATATCAAAGAAGTCAGCCAGGGTCTTTGTCAGGTCGGCCTTGGGGGTGCGGCTCCCGGTTTCATACTGTGCCATACGCACATCGGCGGAGCGTTCCGGGAAACCCACCACCATGCCAAGATACTTCTGTGTGATGCCCTTCATGTTGCGGAAGAAACGAATACGTTCACCAATCGCCATAACTGCCAACTCCAATCTATGTAATGGGGACACTTGAAGTATAACAGATATGTTTAGACCAGTCAAGAGAAAAATAAATAAATTTGTTTATATTTTCTCGTTGGAAGGTCTTGACATAACGGAATAGAGTTAGTATAATAGGACTACGTTAAGCAAATAGCGTTAAATCAAAAGAAAGGAGGAATCCATATGGAGAACAGATTCATCCGGGCGGAAGAAGTTGCGGACGAGCTGGGTGTATCGAAGCCCTACGCCTATAAACTCATCCGGCAGCTCAACGAAGAATTGAAGGACAAGGGCTTCATCACCATCGCAGGGCGGGTCAACCGCCAGTATTTCAACGAACGGCTCTACGGGGCCAGAAAGGAAGGGAACTAAATGCCAGTCTTTAAGGACGAAGCAAGAGGAACATGGTACGTCATGGTGCGGTATCAGGACTGGACGGGGGAGCGCAAACAGAAGTGCAAGCGTGGCTTTGCCACCAAACGGGAGGCCCAGGAGTGGGAGCGCAGTTTCCAGATGCAGACCTCCGGCGACCTGGATATGACCTTTGAAGCCTTTACCGAGCTTTACACCAAGGATATGAAACCCCGGCTCAAGGAGAACACCTGGCTGACCAAGGAGAACATCATCCAGAAGAAAATTCTGCCCTACTTTGGCAAGCGGAAGATTAGCGAGATCACCACCAAGGACGTGATCGCATGGCAGAACGAGTTGCTGGCCTACCGGGACGAGAAGCGCAAGCCCTACTCGGCTACCTACCTCAAAACCCTGCACAACCAGCTTAGCGCCATCTTCAATCACGCTGTCCGCTTCTATGAGCTGCGCTCCAATCCCGCCGCCAAGGCTGGGAACATGGGGTCAGAGGAACGGAAGGAAATGCTGTTCTGGACGAAAGCGGAGTACCAGAAGTTTGCAGATGCCATGATGGACAAGCCCGTTTCCTACTACGCCTTTGAAATGCTCTACTGGTGTGGTATTCGGGAGGGGGAACTGCTGGCCCTGACCCCGGCAGACTTTGACTTTGAGGCCGGGACGGTGAAAATCAGCAAGTCCTATCAGCGGCTCCACGGCAAGGACGTCATTACCACGCCAAAGACGAAGAAAAGCAACCGCACCATTAAAATGCCCAACTTCCTCTGTGACGAGATGAAGGACTACCTGGGGATGCTCTACGGTATCAAGAAGAAGGAGCGCATTTTCACCATCACGAAAAGCTATCTCCACCATGAGATGGACAGAGGGGCGAAGTCGGCAGGGGTCAAGCGTATCAGAATCCACGACCTCCGGCATTCGCACATCTCACTTCTGATTGACATGGGCTTCTCCGCTGTGGCGATTGCTGACCGCGTGGGGCATGAGAGTATCGAGATCACCTACCGCTACGCCCACCTGTTTCCGTCCAAGCAGACGGAAATGGCAGACAAATTGGACTTTGAAAGGATGGGAGCGTAATGTCAGCTAAGAATTTGGACACTCACAACCGCTGGAGGAACAAGACCGTGGCCTTCCGGGTATCCCCGGAGGAAAACAAGCAGATTGACGCCGCTGTGCGGCTCTCTGGCCTGACGAAGCAGGACTACATCACCCGGCGGCTCTTAGACCGGGCCGTGGTGGTGCAGGGCAATCCCAGGGTCTACAAGGCCCTGCGTGACCAACTCGCCGCCGTCCTGGGGGAACTGCGGCGCATTGAGGCCGGGGGCGACGTGGGGGATGAACTTCTCGCCACCATTGACCTTATCTCAGTGACGCTGGGCGGCATGAAGGAGGATTGATAGATTGATGGATTCCAGAGAAACGAAAAGGACTGTCCCGGTTCCGTCTGCGCCAACAGACGGGGAACAGCCCATTTCACAAACAACTGCCAAAAGTATAGCAGAGGAAACGGCTGAAAACAACCCCCAAGAGGAAAGTTTGGAAGAAATGCTCCGAGATATGCGGCGCATGAGCGACCCGGCCTACCTCCACACAGTTTCTATGAACGACCTTTACCAGAACATCTACCAGAGCAGACCGCCCGTCATTGACGGTCTGCTCTACCCTGGGACATACCTCTTTGCGGGAGCGCCCAAGGTGGGCAAGTCGTTCCTGATGGCTCAGCTTGCCTACCATGTCAGCATGGGCCTCCCCCTGTGGGGCTATCCTGTTCACAAGGGGACTGTCCTCTACCTGGCGTTGGAGGACGACCACCGCCGCTTGCAGGGGCGGCTATACCGAATGTTCGGCACAGAGGGCACCGACAATCTGCTCTTTGCGGTCTACGCCAAACAGCTTGGCGTTGGCCTGGAGGAACAGCTAAAGAAGTTCGTCCGGGAACACCCGAACACCAAGCTGATTATCATTGACACTCTCCAGAAAATCCGGGAGGCTGGCGGGGATAAGTACAGCTATGCCAATGATTACGAAGTGGTGGGGAAACTGAAACGCCTTGCCGATGATTGCGGCGTCTGCCTCCTGCTGGTACATCACACCCGCAAACAACAGGCCGATGATAAGTTCGATATGATTTCCGGCACCAACGGCCTGCTCGGAGCGGCGGACGGGGCCTTTCTTCTTCAAAAGGAGAAGCGGACAGACGGCAGCGCCGTTCTGGACGTGGCCGGGCGTGACCAGCAAGACCAGCGATTCTATCTTACCAAGGACAAGGAACGGCTGATATGGACGCTGGAGCGTACGGAAACGGAGGCATGGACAGAGCCGCCCGACCCGGTGCTGGAGGCCATAGCCGCCCTTGTGACGGTGGAGAAGCCGACCTGGGGTGGTACGGCCACCGAGCTGGTAGCGGCGCTCCAGACTGACATGAAGCCCAACGCCCTGGCGATGCGGCTAAACGTCCGGGCCGGGAAGCTGCTGACAGACTACCACATCCGCTATGAGAACAGCAGGAGCCACGCCGGGAGAAGTATCAGCCTGACGCTGGAACCGTCCCAGGCGTGACGACCGTGACGGCTGTGACGGCTTTTTTGAGAGTGGCGGCGGTGTCTGAAACATCGTCACGGTCGTCACGGCTGTCACGGGGAGCAGCAAAGTTTAGGCGGGGTGCAGGGTGCCCTTTTCAAAGGGCGGCCCTGCTGGGGGAGGCAACCGCAGTTGCCGGGGGCAAAGCCCCCACACCCCCTCGGAGAGCCCACGACACTTTGCAGACCGAAGGGATGAAAGTGTCATAGTGGGTTATTACACTTCCCGCAGGAAGTGCCTCCCCCGAACCCCCGTCCTCTTTCAACAACCCAACATCTGAAACAGGAGGATTTTTGCCTATGGCGAGAGGCGACGGTATTGACCGTACCAACGCAAGAAATATGAGGCTGACCGAAACCAAGATCGGTAACACCCAGCAGCACAACGAGCGTGAGAAGGATTCCTATGTCAATCAGGACATTGTACTGGAGCGGACGCCGCTCAATGTCCATTTCAAAACCCCGTCTGCCGGGTATCGAGAGATGTTTGCTCGAATGGAGGCTGATGGCGTGATTTCCACTCGTGGTATCAAGGAGGATGCCTTTCGATATGGTGAGCTGGTCTTTGACGTAAACTCCGCTTACTTCTACAACCACGGCGGCTATGACTTTGCAAAACAATTTTACACCGAAGCATACAAAGCCGCAATCAAAATCGTGGGCGGAGAGCAGTATATTTTGTCGGCGGTCATGCACGCTGACGAGCGCAACCGGGCCATGTCCGAGGCGCTGGGGGAGGACGTGTACCACTACCACCTCCATGTGGTTTATATCCCGGTAGTGGAGAAGGAGATACGCTGGACAAAGCGGTGCAAGGACAAGTCCCTGGTGGGCAAGGTCAAGGAAACGATCATGCAGGTGAGCATGAGCAAGAAGTGGGCGTCCAAGCCCATTCTGGACGAAACCACCGGGGAGCCGTTACGCACAGCTAAGGGCAAACCCGTTCTACGAAAGTCGTACAGTGTCCTGCAAGATGATTTCTTTGAGCATATGCGCTCCGCTGGCTATGACGATGTAGAGCGTGGGGAACGTGGTAGTTCCGAAGAACATTTGACTGTTACGCAGTTCAAGACGGAGCGTGAGCAGGAACGGCTTGCACAGCTTCAAGAGGTGTCGGCGCTGGCCCAGGTTGAGGCCGACAAAAAGAATAAGGAGGCAGCATCAGCTGAGAAGAAAGCGGCCCAGGCCAGGGCTAAGCTGGACGATGTAACGCCCTTGCTCAAGGGCATGGAGAAACTGGCGGCGGACTTCTCCGACGACCCGGAGCGGACGCTGCCGGAGGCGGGGCCGCTGGAATCGGCCAAGTCCTACCGGGAGAAAAAGGCCAAGCCCCTTTGGGAGAAGATCGTCAAGGTGCTGCGCTCCGTCTACCGGGCCTACTTCGACCTCAAGAGCAAGTTTGAGCGGTTGCAGAGCGCCTATGATCGTGAGGTCAGTAAGAACGGCTCCCTGTCAGCCAGGATTTATGAGGTTTGTGCCGAGAGGGACGGCTTGAAAGGGCAAGTCAGGGACTATGAGCGGGTCAGACGGGCCATTGGCCCGGAACAGGCGGACAGGATACTGGAGGCAGCTTACCAGCAGGAACAGGTCGAAAAGGAGCGGAAATGGGGTGCAAGGTCAAAAATGAGGGTAGGCGCACGATAATCACAAAAAATGGAGGTAATTTCATGGAAAAGTACATCTTTGACGAGGGCAACGGTCTGTGGTATGAGTTGCAGAGGGACTAACAATATTCGGGCGTGTGCGGCGGAAATCGTGGACACAGAAATTATTTGCGCATGAGGCCCCAAATCGGAGGGTGTCCCGGTGAATGCCCTCCTGATTTATTTGGGACAGCGGGTAAAAACTTCTTGCATTTTAGAGTGTGCTATGCTATACTGCTGTCATACTGATTTGAGGAGTCTATTCAACATGCGGCAAGGTATTCTTAAATAAAATTTGATAATGGGCACAAAAATAATTGCCCCTTGCAGGGGCTTGGTTTTTGTACCCAATTTAAGAATGCTTTTGCCTTTTTATCAAATATCGTGACGGATAACGGCTCATGTTAGCTGAATGCGTTTCTATGTATCCGAAGTCATGATCCCCAGCGGTAAAAGTATTTGCCGCTGGGGATTTTTGCGCCCATTCGGGCCTTGTATGGAGGATAGACATGAACATTATCAATATCGGGATTCTTGCCCATGTAGACGCTGGAAAGACGACCTTGACGGAGAGTCTGCTATATGCCAGTGGAGCCATTTCAGAACCAGGGAGCGTCGAAAAAGGGACAACGAGGACGGACACCTTGTTTTTGGAGCGGCAGCGTGGGATTACCATTCAAGCGGCAGTCACTTCCTTCCAGTGGCACAGATGTAAAGTTAACATTGTGGATACGCCCGGCCACATGGATTTTTTGGCGGAGGTGTACCGCTCTTTGGCTGTTTTAGATGGGGCCATCTTGGTGATCTCCGCGAAAGATGGCGTGCAGGCCCAGACCCGTATTCTGTTCCATGCCCTGCGGAAAATGAACATTCCCACCGTTATCTTTATCAACAAGATCGACCAGGCTGGCGTTGATTTGCAGAGCGTGGTTCAGTCTGTTCGGGATAAGCTCTCCGCCGATATTATCATCAAGCAGACGGTGTCGCTGTCCCCGGAAATAGTCCTGGAGGAAAATACCGACATAGAAGCATGGGATGCGGTCATCGAAAATAACGATGCATTATTGGAAAAGTATATCGCAGGAGAACCAATCAGCCAGGAAAAACTTGCGCGGGAGGAACAGCGGCGGGTTCAAGAAGCCTCCCTGTTTCCGGTCTATCATGGCAGCGCCAAAAAGGGCCTTGGCATTCAACCGTTGATGGATGCGGTGACAGGACTGTTCCAACCGATTGGGGAACAGGGGAGCGCCACCCTATGCGGCAGCGTTTTCAAGGTTGAGTACACCGATTGCGGCCAGCGGCGTGTCTATCTGCGGCTATACAGCGGAACGCTGCGCCTGCGGGATACGGTGGCCCTGGCCGGGAGAGAAAAGCTGAAAATCACAGAGATGCGTATTCCATCCAAAGGGGAAATTGTTCGGACAGACACCGCTTATCCGGGCGAAATTGTTATCCTTCCCAGCGACAGCGTGAGGTTAAACGATGTATTAGGGGATCAAACCCGGCTCCCTCGTAAAAGGTGGCGCGAGGCCCCCCTCCCCATGCTGCGGACGACGATTGCGCCGAAAACGGCAGCGCAAAGAGAACGGCTGCTGGACGCTCTTACGCAACTTGCGGATACTGACCCGCTTTTGCGCTGCGAAGTGGATTCCATCACCCATGAGATCATTCTTTCTTTTTTGGGCCGGGTGCAGTTGGAGGTCGTTTCCGCTTTGCTGTCGGAAAAATACAAGATTGAAACAGTGGTAAAGGAACCCACCGTCATTTATATGGAGCGGCCGCTCAAAGCAGCCAGCCACACCATCCATATCGAGGTGCCGCCCAACCCGTTTTGGGCATCTATCGGACTGTCTGTTACACCACTCCCGCTTGGCTCCGGCGTACAATACGAGAGCCGGGTTTCGCTGGGATACTTGAACCAGAGTTTTCAAAACGCTGTCAGGGATGGTATCCGTTACGGGCTGGAGCAGGGCTTGTTCGGCTGGAACGTAACGGACTGTAAGATTTGCTTTGAATACGGGCTTTATTACAGTCCAGTCAGCACGCCGGCGGACTTCCGCTCATTGGCCCCGATTGTATTGGAACAGGCATTGAAGGAATCGGGGACGCAGCTGCTGGAACCTTATCTCTCCTTCACCCTCTATGCGCCCCAGGAATACCTTTCCAGGGCTTATCATGATGCACCGAAATACTGTGCCACCATCGAAACGGCCCAGGTAAAAAAGGATGAAGTTGTCTTTACTGGCGAGATTCCCGCCCGCTGTATACAGGCATACCGTACTGATCTGGCCTTTTACACCAACGGGCAGAGCGTGTGCCTGACGGAACTGAAAGGGTATCAGGCCACTGTCGGCGAGCCAGTCATCCAGCCCCGTCGTCCAAACAGCCGTTTGGATAAGGTGCGCCATATGTTCAGTAAGATTCCTTGATACGCCACAGCAAGGATGGTTATTGCATTTCCCTGCCTTTCGTGGTAAAATGTAGTTTTAAACCACCAGAGAAAACAACAACCCTGCTACCCCCCGTTATCACCACCGATAACAATTTGATAACAGCCCATCGTATAGGCTGGATAATATGGACACATCAAATAATCAAAAAAATGAGGTATCAAATTTATGAAGCAAAATCCGTTAAACACGATGCCCAACAACGAGTTTGAATGATGATATGCTGGCACCCCGCAGGTACAGACCTGCGGGGTGTTTTCCTTTCTTTCAGCGGTGTCTATGTGCGGGGAGTTTATATCCCGGGTTGCCATCGCAGAATGGACAAACGGCGGTCGCTTTGCTATAATAATCTATCGACTATGGCTGGATAAAGGACGGATGACAGAATGAAAGTGAAGGACGGCAAGGCGCACCGTTACGCGAAGCTTCTCGTTTACGGCTGCCAGATGAACGTCAGTGACGCGGAGCGCATGGAGGGGCAGCTCGAGACGATCGGCTATGAGCCGACAGAGGAGATGACAGAGGCGGATCTCATCCTCATCAACACCTGCTGTGTGAGGGAGAGCGCGGAGGACCGCGTCTATGGGAAGATCGGTGAGATCAAGCATCTCAAGGAGAAGAATCCCGCGCTGATCTTCGGCATCACGGGCTGCATGGCGCAGAAGGAGGGCGAGGCGCTGATACGCCGCGCGCCACATATCGATTTTGTGCTCGGCACGAACAAGGTGCATGAGCTCACGCGCGTCGTGCAGGAGATCGCGGCGGAGCGCGGTCATGTCGTCGACGTGCAGCCAGGCGAGACGGAACTTCCCGAGGGCGGGCCTGTCGCGCGCCAGAACAAGTTCTCCGTCTGGGTGCCCATCATGTATGGCTGCAATAATTTCTGCACGTATTGCATCGTGCCCTATGTGCGGGGGCGTGAGCGCAGCCGCCGTCCTGAGGATGTCGTCGCCGAAGTGCGCGAGGCCGTCCGCCAGGGGGCGAAGGAGGTCACGCTGCTCGGACAGAACGTGAACTCCTACGGCAAGGATCACAAGCTGGCCGATTTTGCCGACCTGCTCAAGATGGTGGACGCGGTGCCGGGCATCGAGCGCGTGCGCTTCATGACATCGCATCCGAAGGACCTCTCGGACAAACTCATCGAGACGATCCGGACCGGCAGGCATATCTGCGAGCACATCCATCTGCCCGTGCAGTACGGTAGCGACCGCATCCTGCGGGCGATGCACCGCATCTACACGGTGGCGGACTATCGCGCGCTCGTCGGGCGTATCCGTGCGGCGCTGCCCGAGGTCAGTCTCACGACGGACCTCATCGTGGGGTTCCCCGGCGAGACGGAGGAGGATTTCGTGCAGATGCTCGCGTTCCTCGAGGAGATTCGCTATGATTCCGCTTATACGTTCCTCTACTCGAAGCGTTCGGGGACGCCGGCGGCGGAAATGGCTGACCAAGTGCCGGAGGCGCTGAAGCATGAGCGGCTCGAGCGGCTCATGACGGTGCAGGATGCCATCAGCCGCGAGAAGAATGAGGCACTCAAGGGCCGTACGCTCGAGGTGCTCGTCGAGGGACCGAGCAAGCATGACGCGGCGGTTTGGAGCGGGCGGACGCGCACGAACAAGCTCGTGCTCTTCCCGCACGGCGCAGAGCAGCCGGGCGATCTTGTGGAAGTGAACATCACGCACCCGCAGACGTGGGTGCTCAAGGGCGAAACGGTGGCGAGCCGCTGAGCCCGCGGATATGCGGCAGGGCCTCAGATCTGGAGGCCCTGCCGTTGCTGCCCGTGCGGGCGGCAGAATGGCAGAGGAGGCCGAAACGTGGAACTTACGCCGATGATGCAGCAATACCAGGCGACAAAGCAACAGCATCCCGATGAGATTCTCTTCTTCCGCTTGGGGGATTTCTATGAGATGTTTTTCGAGGATGCGGAGCTCGCGGCACGGGAACTGGGACTCACGCTCACGAGCCGCAGCGGGAACAAGGACAAGGCGCCGATGTGCGGCGTCCCTTACCATGCGGCGGAGAGCTATATCAACAAGCTCATCCACAAGGGCTACAAGGTCGCCATCGCCGAGCAGATCGGCGATCCGAAGGCCAAGGGGCTCACGAAGCGCGAGGTCATCAAGATCGTCACGCCGGGCACGGTGCTCTCTGAGTCCGTGCTCACGGATGCGGCGAATAACTACATCGCGCTCCTCTATGAACAAGGAGAGCGCATCCTCCTCGCAGGCGCAGACATCTCGACGGGCGAGTGCTTTTACGGCATCTATACGGGCGGCAGCCGCCTGCAGACGCTCTTCGACGAGCTCTATCGGCGGCAGGTGTCGGAACTCTTACTGGCAGGGGAGCTTTCGTTCCGCAAGCAGCTCGACGCGTTCGTGGGACTGCGCCTCCCGCAGTGTACGTATACGCAGCTCGCGGGCATTTCGGCGCAGGTCGAGGATCGTCTCGTCGAGCATTTCACGGCAGACGAGCGCCCGGAGGACAGGGCCGCGCAGGAGGCGGTCGCGACGCTGCTCGACTACCTGCATGATACCGTGATGACGGATCTCTCACATATCTCGCATCTCACATATCTCGACGCGAGCGAGAATCTCGTGCTCGATACGTATACGCTACGCAACCTCGAGGTCACGCGCAACCTGCGCGACGGCGGCAAGAAGGACACGCTGCTCGATGTGCTCGATTTCACGGAGACGGCGATGGGGAGCCGTCTGCTCAAGCAGTGGTTGGAGGCTCCGCTTCTGAGCATTGTCGCCATCGACCGGCGTCTCGATGCCGTGCAGGAGATGGTAGAGGATTTCGGCCTGCGCGGGGCACTCGCAGACGGACTCAAGGACATCCGCGACTTCGAGCGGCTGCTCACGCGCATCGAGGTCGGTACGGCGAACGCGCGCGATCTCGTGGCGCTCAGGCTCTCGCTCGCGTGCCTGCCGGGCATCCGGGAGACGCTCGCGGACGTGCGAGCGCAGCTCCTCCGGGAGACGACGGAGCGCGTCATGACATTCGATGAGGTGACGGAGCTTCTCGCGCGCGCCATCGTCGATGAGCCGGGCATCTCGCTGCGCGAGGGCGGCATCATCAAGGACGGCTACGATGCGGAGCTCGACGAGTACCGCCGCATCGCGCATGACAGCAAGTCCATGCTGCAGGAAATCGAGGAGCGAGAGAAACAGGAAACGGGTATCAAGTCGCTCAAAATCGGCTACAACAAGGTATTCGGCTACTATATCGAGGTGCGCAACAGCGGCGCGGATCTCGTGCCCGACCGTTATATCCGCAAGCAGACGCTTGCGAATGCCGAGCGCTATATCACGGAGGAGCTCAAGGCGTTCGAGACGAAGATCCTCGGCGCGCAGGAGAAGATCGTCCAGATCGAATACCGCCTGTTCACGGAGGTGCGCGAGCGCATCAAGCAGGAGCTGCCGGGCATCCAGCAGACGGCGCATGCCATCGCGGTGCTCGATGTGCTCCGGAGCTTCGCGGAGGCGGCTGTGAGCTACAACTACGTCCGGCCGCAGCTGCGCCCTGAGGGAGGCATCTCCATCAAGGACGGCCGCCATCCGCTCGTCGAGCGCATCCTCACGCGCGACCTCTTCGTGCCGAACGATACGGAGCTCAACCACAGGGACTGCGAGATCATGCTCATCACGGGGCCGAACATGGCGGGCAAGTCGACGTATATGCGCCAGGTCGCGCTGCTCGCGCTCATGGCGCAGGTCGGCAGCTTCCTGCCGGCGCGCGAGGCCGTGCTCTCGCCGGTCGACCGCATCTTCACGCGCATCGGTGCGAGCGACGATCTCGTGAGCGGGCAGAGCACCTTCATGGTGGAGATGAACGAGGTCGCGCAGATCCTCAAGTACGCGACGCGCGACAGCCTCGTGATTCTCGACGAGATCGGCCGCGGCACGAGCACGTTCGACGGCATGAGCATCGCGCGCGCCGTCGTCGAGTACATCGAGAAGAAGATTCACGCGCAGACGCTCTTCGCGACGCATTACCACGAGCTCACGGAGATGGCGGATGATAAGATCAAGAATTTCTGTGTCGCCGTCAAGGAACGCGGCGCGCAGGTCGCGTTCCTGCGGCGCATCGTGCCGGGGGCCGCGGACAAGTCGTACGGCATCCATGTCGCGCGGCTTGCGGGCCTGCCGAAGACAGTCACGAAGCGGGCGGAGGCGCTGCTCGCCGCGCTCGAGGCCAAGCAGGAGAAAGTGCAGGCCGCCGAGACAGACGGACGGGAGGAGACTGCTGCGCCGCCCACGCAGATCGATGCGGCGCTGGGCATGGGCTCACTTTTCGGCAGTACGCTGCGCGAGGCGCTTTGCTCGCTCGATATCATGACCATGACGCCGCTCGAGGCGCTCAATGAGCTCTATCGTCTGCAGGAGCAGGCGAAAGGAGAGGAGGGACGCGCATGAGCATCATCCATGTGCTCGATGACAAGACCATCAACAAAATCGCGGCGGGAGAGGTCGTCGAGCGCCCGGCCTCCGTTGTCAAGGAGCTCGTCGAGAACTCCATCGACGCGGGCGCGACGAAGATCGAAGTGGAGATCCTCGCGGGCGGAACGAGCTTTATGCGCGTGACGGACAACGGCAAGGGCATGAGCCGCGAGGACGCCGAGCTCGCCATCCTGCGCCACGCGACGAGCAAGATCCGCGAGGCGGGGGACCTCTCGACCGTGGGGACGCTGGGCTTCCGCGGCGAGGCACTGCCGACGATCGCCGCCGTCTCGCGCTTCCGCATGAAGACGCGCGAGGCGGGCGCAGATCTCGGCACGCAGGTCGAGATCAGCGGCGGCAAGACGCCGGATATCCGCGAGACGGGGACGAGCCTCGGTACGACGATACAGGTAGAGGATCTCTTCTTCAATACGCCGGCGCGCAAGAAATTCCTCAAGACGAATCATACGGAGGGGGCGCGCATCAACGATTTCATCGTAAAGCTCGCGCTCTCGCATCCGGAGATTGCGTTCCGTTTCCTCAACAACAACAAGATGGCGCTGCTGACGCCGGGGAACGGCAGTCTCTACGATACGGTCAAGGCCATCTACGGCGCGCATGTCGCGGATGCGTCGCTCGCGCTTTCCTTTGCAAATGAGGCGGAGGGCATCCGCATCGAAGGCTTCATCACGAAGCCTTCGATGCTCAAAAGCAGCCGCGCCTGGCAGACACTCATCGTCAACGGGCGCATCGTCGAGAGTCGCGCGCTCTCGAAGGCCATCGACAACGCCTATAAGTCGCTCGTGCCGAAGAACGGCTTCCCGCTGGCGGTGCTGGTGCTCACGGTGCCGCCGCGCACGGTGGATGTCAACGTCCATCCGCAGAAGATCGAGATGAAGTTCGAGGATGAGGGGCTGCTCTTCAAGGCTGTCTACAAGGCTGTGCTTGATGCCGTGCGCCCTGCGCAGGATCTCGGCCTCGCGAGGGTTGCGGCGGCTGTGGAGCATCCGGAGACGCACGTCACGAGCGAGCCGCTGCGCTTCGTGCCGGCGACCGCGGCGCCGGGGCAGGCAGGCGGAGCAGGAAAGGCATGGGAGCCCTCGGGACATGCGCCCGCGTCCTTTGCGACGCCGCGGCCCGCGGCCATGCCGCGCCGCGAAATGGACGCGCCGGGCTTTGCCGCCGCGCAGGCGCAGCTGCGGGAGAAGCAGGCCGTGCGCTATCCCGTGGCGGAGACAGTGACGCAGCAGGTCGCGGAACCTGCGCAGAGCGCGCAGGTTTCGCGGGAGACGGCAGATGCTTTCTGTGCGTTCGCTGGCGAAGGCGGCATCGAGCCCATCGGCCAGGTGGATCTCACCTATATCATCGCGCGGGACGCGAAGGGACTTTACATCGTCGATCAGCATGCGGCACATGAACGCATTCTCTTTGACAAGTTCTCAGCGCTTGCGGACGGCATTCCGTCGCAGCAGCTGCTCGTGCACCAGATCCTTTCGTTCGACGCGCGGGAAAGCGCGCTCATCGAGGCGCACCGGGAGCTCTTCGCTCAGCTCGGTTTCCGCATGGAGCCGAGCGGCGAACGGGAATTCCGCCTCATGGAGATTCCCGCTGACGTACCGGCGGGAGAGGCGGAGGACATCGTGCGCGAGATCCTCGTCTCGCTCCACGACATGCACAGTGTGAGCGCGGCGGAGCTGCGCAAGGCCGCGCTCGCGACGACGGCCTGCCGCGCGGCCATCAAGGCGGGGGATGAGCTCAACCTGCGGCAGATGCAGATGATCCTCGACGCACTCTCGGAGACGGCGTATCCCTTCACCTGTCCGCACGGCAGGCCGACGATCCTGAAATTCAGCAGCGAGGAGCTCGCGAAGATGTTCAAGCGCACGGGGTTCGACCTCAAGAAGCGTTGATGCGCGCACGGCCTGCGGGCGAGACTAGGAGGAACCAATGGAACAGGAACAACATGGCAGCTGCCGCGCCGTCGTGACGACGAGCCGCAAGCCGCACGCGGCGAGTGAGGCGCTTGCGCGGCAGACGGCGGCACAGCTCTCGCTTCCCTATGTGCTGCGCGGTACGCTCTCAGCTGACGCGCTGCGCGCGCGCTACGGCGTCTCATGTCTGCTCGTCGCGCGTCAGGGCGGCCTGCGGCTCGAAACGCCGGAGGGGGAGCTCTTCTTTCATCCGAACATGAGCCATCTGCGCGTGAAGAACCTGCGCAAGGGGCAGAGGGACAACATGGCGGCGGCCATGGGGCTGCGCTCCGGCATGTCGGTGCTCGACGGCACGCTGGGCTTCGGCGCGGATGCCATCGTGGCGAGCTTCGTCACAGGAGAGAAGGGGCGGGTCGTCGGCATCGAGTCGAGCCCGCTCATCGAGGCGGTCGTGCATGAGGGACTCGCGCATTTTGCGGGGGAGAACGCGGTGATGACGGCAGCCATGCGGCGCATCGAGACGCACTGCGCCGACGCGTTCACGTTCCTGCGCGCGCAGCCCGCGAAGAGCTTTGACGTCGTCTATTTCGATCCGATGTTCCGCCATCCGCTGCTCGCGAGCGAGAACCTCAACCCGCTGCGTTATGCAGCGGATCACCGTGCGGCGACGCCCGAGCTCATCGCCGAGGCACGCCGTGTCGCGCGCCATCGCGTCGTGATGAAAGAGACGAGCAAGAGCGGCGAGTTCGCGCGGCTCGGCTTCCCGGAGGTCGTGGGCGGCAAGTACAGCCCCGTGCATTACGGCGTTCTGCGCGTAGGGAAGTCCTGACGCGACGACCGTCGCGCCCGTATGAAATCTATTGCATTCTCCTTCGTACAATGATAAAATAGAACCTAATGAATTGAACGGACGGTAGCGGAGTGCTGAAAGCGTCGGCATTCCAGAAAATTTTCTTCCAGGAACGGCAGATACGGGACGGCATGTGTAGCTGCTGCACTGGTGAGCGGTTATTTTGTGCCCTTTTTCTGTTGGGAGGACTGCGGCAGATTGCGCCGCAGGCGGTTCCTGCCGCCCGGCTTTCGGAGATCTTGCGTCCTCGCTTCCATGAACGCGGAGGCGCGGCAGCGAGGTTTCTTCTAAAATTGTTCATTCACAAGGTGTTTATATATTTCATGCCAAGGCATGTACACGTTTTCGGAGGTGTAATTTTTGTCGAAGGGAAATCAAAAACTGCAAATCATTCCGCTCGGCGGTTTGGGAGAGATTGGCAAGAATATGACGGTCATCCGCTATGAGGATGAGATTCTGCTCATTGATTCTGGCCTCATGTTCCCTGAGGAGGATATGCTCGGCATCGATCTCGTGATTCCGGATATCACGTATCTCCTCGAGAACCGCGACAAGATCAAGGCCATCGTGCTCACACACGGCCACGAAGATCATATCGGCGCGCTGCCGTATGTGCTCAAGCAGATCAGCGTTCCGGTCTACGGCACGCGCCTCACGCTCGGCATCCTCGAGGGACGTCTCAAAGAGAACGGCGTCGACTCTTCGATGCTCCATCCCGTCATGCAGGGCGACATCATCAATGTCGGCTGCTTCAGCGTCGGTTTCATCCGTGTGAACCATTCGATTCCAGATGCGGTCGGCCTCTCCATCAAGACACCGCTCGGCATGATCGTGCATACGGGCGACTTCAAGCTCGACTATACGCCGATTGACGGCAAGATGACGGATTTCCGCCGCTTCAGCGAGCTCGGCAATAAGGGCGTACTCGTGATGATGGCGGACTCGACGAACTCGGAGCGCGAGGGCCATACGCCGTCGGAGCGCACGGTCGGTGCGGCGTTCGACAAGGCATTTCACAACTGTCGCAGCCGCATCATCGTCGCGACGTTCTCGTCGAACGTCCATCGTATCCAGCAGGTCATCGACACGGCGGTGCGCTATAAGCGCAAGGTGGCCGTGCTTGGCCGCAGCATGGTCAATGTCGTCAACATTTCGCTTGAGCTCGGCTACATCAACGCACCGGAAGGCACAATCGTCGACATCGACGAGATCGGCAACTATCCGATGAGCCGGATCGTCATCATCACGACGGGTAGCCAGGGCGAACCGATGTCGGCGCTCACGCGCATGTCGATGTCCGATCACCGCAAGGTCGGCATCGTGCCGGGCGATACGGTCATCATCTCGGCAACGCCGATTCCGGGCAACGAGAAGCTCGTCGCCAAGACCATCGACAACCTGCTGAAGCTCGGTGCCAACGTCATTTACGGGCGCAACAAGGGCATCCATGTCTCCGGTCATGCGAGCCAGGAGGAACTCAAGCTCATGCACAACCTCGTGCGGCCGAAGTTCTTCATCCCCGTGCACGGCGAGTATCATCATCTCGTGCAGCACGCGAAGCTCGCGCGCGAGCTCGGCATGCCGAAGGACCATATCTTCATCGCGGAGAACGGCAGCGTGCTCGAGTTCACGAAGGACAAGGGCGCTATCGTCGGCAAGGTACAGGCGGGTATGGTCATGGTTGACGGCCTCGGCGTCGGTGATGTCGGCAACATCGTGCTGCGCGACCGCCGCCAGCTCTCGCAGGACGGCATCCTCATCGTCGTTGTGACGATGGACCGCGCGACGAGCCGTGTCGTCGCGGGACCGGATATCGTCTCGCGCGGCTTCGTCTACGTGCGCGAGTCAGAAGCGCTCATGGATGAGGCCAAGGCACGCGTCGAGCAGGCGCTCGAAAAGTGTGAGGAGGAAAAGATCACGGAGTGGTCGACGATCAAGTCGAATGTCCGTGACGCGCTCGGCCGCTATCTCTTCGACAAGACGCGCCGCCGCCCGATGATCCTGCCCATCATCATGGAAATGTAATGTAAGGAAAGAAAAGAGGATGCAAGCCGTGTGTTCACGAACTGCATCCTCGTTTTTTGGTTCCTGAGAAAACGCTGCCAACCTTCAGCGGGGCAGGCTGCGCCGCCCTTCGTGCAGCGCGGCGCATTTCTCCACGATGAGGCGCACGACCCAGGAGGCCGGGCGCGAGGGCTTGGCATAGAACCATTGCTCGACGGTGCGTGCGGGCGCGCCGAGCAGGTGCTCAAGGTCGCGCGGCGTGATGCCCCAGAGGTCGCGCATGAGCTTCATCGGCTCGTCGGCGCAGGCGATGCGGTCGAGCTCGGCCGCTTTCTTGAGTTCTTCGATGTCGACATCGAACCCCGTCTTTTTCTGGAACCAGTTGGGGATGTCTTCGCGCGTGACCTTCGGCATGGCAGTCGTCCTTTCGTTTTTCTTTTGTCTTTCACTATATCGCCGGTGTTTTGCCGCGTCAAGCGTCCGGCGGGATTTTCTGCAAATGAGGTGATTTCCATAGCTGCGGAACCAGCATTCGTGCATCTGCACGTGCATACGGAGTACAGTCTGCTCGACGGCGCGAGCCGTATCCCTGAGCTCATCGCCGCCGTCAAGGAGGCGGGAATGACATCCATCGCGATTACGGATCACGGCGCGATGTACGGTGTCATCGATTTTTATAAGGAGGCTGTGGCGCAGGGCGTGAAGCCCATCATCGGCTGCGAAGTCTATGTGGCGCCGACGGGGCGCAAGGAGCGCGCCGAGGTGAACGGCGTCAAGTATCATCACCTCATCCTGCTCGCGGAGAATCAGACGGGCTACCGCAACCTCGTGAAGCTCGTCTCGCTTGCGAACATCGAGGGCTTCTACTACAAGCCGCGCATCGATCACGAGTTGCTCAGGCAGTACCACGAGGGACTCATCTGCCTTTCGGCCTGCGTGGCGGGCGAGGTGCCGCGTGCGCTCATCGCAGACCAGCCTGAGCGCGCGGAAGCTATCGTGCGCGAGTATATCGAGATCTTCGGCAAGGAGAATTACTTCCTCGAAATCCAGAATCACGGCCTGCCGGAGGAGCGCAAGGCGAACGCAGGCCTCGCGGCGCTGGCGGAGAAATACGGCCTTGGCCTCGTCGCGACGAACGATCTCCACTACGTGCACCGCGAGGACAGCGAGTTCCATGATATCCTGCTCTGCATCCAGATGGGCAAGACCGTGGACGATCCGGATCGCATGCGCTTCTCGAGCGATGATTACTACCTCAAGACGCCAGCGGAGATGGCGGCGCTCTTTCCGGAGCATCCCGAGGCGCTCGCGAATACAGCGCGCATCGCCGAGCGCTGCAACGTCGCTTTTGAGTTCGGCCATCTGCAGCTGCCGTACTATCCTATCCCAGCGCCGCACAAGGATGATGAGGCATATCTGCGCTATCTCTGCGAGGAGCGATTGCCCACGCGTTATCCTGACGCGGGGGAAGTAGTCAGGGAACGCCTCGACTACGAGCTCGACATCATTCATCGCATGGGCTATGACAGCTATTTCCTCATCGTCTGGGACTTCATCAACTACGCGCGCGAGCACGGCATCGGCGTCGGGCCGGGGCGCGGCTCGGCAGCAGGCAGCATCGTCGCCTATCTGCTCGGCATCACGAATCTCGATCCGCTGAAGTACGATCTGCTTTTCGAGCGCTTCCTGAACCCGGAGCGCGTATCGATGCCGGATATCGATGTCGATTTCGACTACATCCAGCGCGGCGAGGTTATCGAATATGTGAAAAGGCGCTACGGCAGCGACCACGTCGCGCAGATCGTCACGTTCGGCACGATGGCGGCGAAGGGGGCTATCCGCGATGTCGGCCGTGTACTCAACATGCCGTACGCGCAGGTCGCAGACATCGCAAAACTCGTGCCGAACGAGCTCAAGATGACACTCGACAAGGCGCTCGAGACGTCGGCGGACTTCCGCAAGGCCTACGAGGAGCATGAGGATGTCCACCGCCTCGTGGATCTCGCGCGCAAGATCGAGGGGCTGCCGCGCCATTCCTCGACGCACGCGGCGGGCGTCGTGATCGCGCGTCATCCGCTCACGGACTACGTGCCTGTCTCCATGTCGGACGGCACGCTCGTCACGGAGTACGACAAGGATCATGTCGAGGAGCTCGGCCTGCTCAAGATGGATTTCCTCGGCCTGCGCACGCTCACGGTCATCACGGATGCCGTCAAGAACATCAAGAAGAACCGCGGCGAGACACTCGATATCAACAGCATCCCGCTCGTAGATAAGGAGACGTCGAAGATGCTCTGCGAGGGCAAGACGGGCGCCGTGTTCCAGATGGAGTCGGGCGGCATGACGGCGCTCGTGAAGGACCTCGCGCCGCAGGGCTTCGCCGACCTCATCCCGACCGTCGCGCTCTACCGGCCTGGGCCGCTCGGCTCAGGCATGGTGGAAGACTTCATCGGCGGCCGTCATGGCACGAAGGAGGTGCATTACCTGCATCCGCTGCTCGAGCCGATCCTCAAGGAGACGTTCGGCGTCGTGCTCTACCAGGAGCAGGTCATGCAGATCGTGCAGGTGCTCGCGGGCTTCACGCTCGGTCAGGCAGATCTCCTGCGCCGCGCGATGGGCAAGAAAAAGGCGAAGATCCTCCTGGATCAGAAGGAAAACTTCCTCGCGGGCTGCAAGAAAAACGGCATCGAGATGGGCCTTGCCAATACGATCTTCGACCTGCTCACGCATTTCGCGGACTATGGCTTCAACAAGTCGCACAGCGCCGCCTACGCGCTTGTCGCGTGGCAGACAGCGTACCTCAAGGCGCACTATCCGCAGGAGTTCATGGCGGCGATGCTCACGAGCGTCATGGACACGGACAAGGTCGCGGGCTACATCGAGCAGTGCCGTCGCATGGGCATTCCCATCCTGCCGCCGGACATCAATGCGAGCGAAGCGTATTTCACCGTGGACGGCGCGGCCATCCGTTTCGGCCTCGCGGCCGTGCGCAACGTCGGCGAGAACGCGCTGGCGGGCATGGTCGCGGAGCGGCAGGCGGGCGGGCTGTTTTCTTCGCTCGTTGATTTCTGCTCGCGCGTGAGCACGCGCACGCTCTCAAAGCGCGCGATCGAGAGCCTTATCCGCTGCGGCGCGTTTGACTCGCTCGGCGCGCGCCGCAGCCAGCTCCTCGTGGTGCTCGATAAGGCGCTCGGCGAGGCGGCGCGCAAGCAGCGCGATCTCGCGAGCGGCCAGATGGGCCTCTTCGGCGAGGAGGTGCTCGACGAGGCGGCGGAGCTCGAGCTCCCTGACATCCCGGAGGCGTCACCAGAGGAGATTCTCGCCTGGGAGAAAGAGACGACGGGATTCTACATCACGGGCCATCCGCTCGATCGCTACAAGGGCGTGCTCGAGCAGCTGCCAGGCCTGCGCATGCTCGCGGGCGGTGAGGTCAAGGACCGGCAGGTCGTGCGTGTCGGCGGCATGTTCACGGAGCTCAAGCGCATCACGACGCGCAAGGGGGAGACGATGTGCTTCGCGACGCTCGAGGATTTCACGGACAGTCTCGAAATCACGGTTTTTCCGCGCGTGTTCTACGATCACGTGAACCTGCTCGCCGTCGACACGGCCGTCGTCGTGCAGGGGCATGTGGACATCACGGACGACGGCGTGAAGCTCCTTGCGGACAATCTCTGGCCGCTTGCGTCGTATCAGCTCACCTACTACATCAAGATCCCTGAGAGCAAGGAATCGCAGGAGACGCGCGACGCGCTCAGAGAACTCTTCCAGGCGTATCATGGCGACCGCGTCGTCTATCTCCAAATGGGGGGGCGCTGGCAGAAGACAGGCGCGAATTACTGGCTGCGCGAGGGCGACGATGTGCGCGCAGCGTTCGAGCAGCTGCTCGGCAGCGACACGGTGCACCTGCGGTAAGAGATCGCTGCATCCGCAGCTTCATGGCGCTCTATTTGTACGGGCCTTTCCGTTTACGGAGAGGCCCGTATGTGTTAGAATGAATTATATTTGATATTTCTGAGAACGAACCGGCGGCGTGAGGAAGTCAAAGCGCGCTGGACATTTCAGGGTAGGAGGTCGTTTCATGAAAATCAGTGGACGCAGCGTGGGAATGTGCGCGCTTTTCGTCGTCATCGGCGCAATCGTCGGCGGCCTGGTCGGCGAGCTCATGAAGAGCATCGACGCGTTTTCCGGGCTCGTGCCGTATCTGACGGCGGAGAGCGAGATCTTCACCATTCATCCGTTCGACATCAATCTTTTCGTGTTCCGCCTGACGCTGGGGCTCTCCTTCACGCCGCATCTTCTCGCGGCGCTCGGCATGGTGCTCGGCGTCGTCGCGTTCAAGAAATTCTGAGGAGGGATGAGGATGGCGAAGCTGATACTCGCGTCCGGTTCGCCGCGGCGCGCGGAGCTCCTGCACCAGATTGGCGCAGCGTTCGAAGTACAGGTGAGCGAGGCGGAGGAACTGCGAGACGCCGCGACGCCGCGCGCGCTCACCTGCGCGAACGCGCGCGCGAAGGCGGAGGCGGTTGCGCGCCGCTGTCCGGGCCGCGCGGTACTCGGGGCGGACACCGTCGTCGCGCTCGATGGGGAAATCTATGGCAAGCCGGGCACGCCGGAGGCGGCGTGCGCGATGCTCGGCGCGCTATCCGGGCGCAGCCACACGGTGACGACGGGGCTTGCGCTCATCAATGCACGCGGTGAGGTCTTTACAGACGCCTCTTCGACCGAGGTCGTTTTCGCGCCGCTCTCTCGTGAGGATATCGCGACCTATGTCGCGACGGGCGAGCCGCTCGACAAGGCGGGCGGCTACGCTGTGCAGGGACGCGCGGCCGCCTTCATCGAGGCGGTGCATGGCTCGTTTTCTGGTGTTGTCGGGCTGCCGCTCTGCACGCTGGCGCAGCTCGCGAAAAGAGCAGGAGTGGATCTTTATGACAGTCATGGTGCGGGATTTGCCCGCGGATGAGAGGCCGCGGGAAAAGCTTTTGACCTATGGCGCGTCGAGCCTCGGCAACGCGGAGCTCCTCGCCATCCTGCTGCGCACGGGCACGCAACAGGCGTCCGTGCTTCACATCGCGGAGGAGGTGCTCGCGCGCTATCGCGACCGCGGCATCGTGGAGCTCGTCAACATGGCGCCGCAGGAACTCGCCGAAATCAAGGGCGTCGGCCTCGCGAAGGCTGCGACAGTCGTCGCGGCCATCGAGCTCGGGCGCAGGCTCTCCATGAAGGCGGCCGAGCACGTCGAGGCGGTGCACGGCCCAGAGGACGCGGCGCGCTATGCGATTCCGCGCCTGCGCCATGAGCAGAGGGAACATTTCGTCGCGATGCTGCTCGACAGGAGGAACCATATCCTCGCGATGCGGGATGTCTCGATCGGCAGCCAGTCGGCCTCGGTCGTACATCCCCGCGAGGTCTTCCGCCTGGCCATCCAGCATTCGGCGGCCTCGCTCATCGTGCTCCATAATCACCCGAGCGGCGATCCGACGCCGAGCCAGGAGGACGTTGCTGTGACGCAGCGGCTCGTCGACGCGGGAAGAATCATGGATATTCCTGTGCTGGACCACATCGTTCTCGGAGGCGATAAATTTATTAGCCTAAAAGAGGAAGGTATGGTACAATGAAGAGGCTTGTGGTAGAATAAATCAATGTTGCATAGGTTCATTTCATTCCTGGAAGGGAGTTTTCAGATAACATGTGGAGTCTTTTTGGTGGTTTGTCGCATGATATGGGGATCGATCTTGGCACAGCGAATACGCTCGTGCATGTGAAGGGGCGCGGCATCGTGCTGCGCGAGCCCTCTGTCGTCGCGATCAAGAGCGATACGGGCGATGTCCTCGCCGTCGGCGAGGAGGCGAAGCAGATGATCGGCCGCACGCCGGGCAACATTGTCGCTATCCGCCCGATGAAGGACGGCGTCATCGCGGATTTCGACGTGACGCAGGCCATGCTCAAGTATTTCATCCGCAAGGCGATGAACACGAAGTCCTTCGTGCGCCCGCGCGTCGTGGTCGGCGTGCCGTCCGGCGTCACGGAGGTCGAGAAGCGCGCTGTCATCGACGCGGCGCAGCAGGCGGGCGCGCGTGAGGCGTACCTCATCGAGGAACCGATGG
This sequence comes from Selenomonas bovis DSM 23594, assembly GCF_000381005.1. GTDB lineage: Bacteria > Bacillota > Negativicutes > Selenomonadales > Selenomonadaceae > Selenomonas_C > Selenomonas_C bovis. Next base: position 199,098 of record NZ_KB908379.1, on the reverse strand, counting down.
CGGCGGCCATCGGCGCGGGTCTGCCGGTCGAGGAGGCGACGGGCAGCATGGTCGTCGATATCGGCGGCGGCACGACGGAGATCGCCGTCATCTCGCTCGGCGGCATCGTGACGAGCCGCTCCATCCGCATCGGCGGCGATGAGATGGACTCCGCCATCGTCCAGTACATCAAGCGCATGTACAACCTCATGATCGGCGAGCGCACGGCAGAGGAAATCAAGATCAACATCGGCACGGCCATCGTGACGCCGGAGACGCAGAGCAGCATGGACATCCGCGGACGCGATCTCGTGAGCGGCCTGCCGAAGACGCTCACGATCAAGGCGAGCGAGATCCGCGAGGCGCTCGATGAGCCGATCTACAAGATCATCGAAGCAGTGAAGAACACACTTGAGAAGACGCCGCCGGAGCTCGCGGCCGATGTCATGGATCACGGCATCATGATGACGGGCGGCGGCGCGCTGCTCACGAATCTCGACAAGCTCCTCTCCAAGGAGACGGGCATGCCGGTGCTTGTGTCGGAGGACGCGCTCTCCTGCGTCGGCGAGGGCACGGGCAAGTCGCTCGAGAACATCGGCCTTCTGAAGCGTGTCGTGATGACCTCGAAGAAGTTGAGACAGTAAGATGGGAACGAGACTGAGACGGGATGGGCACAAGAAAAGCCGCACTTGGGCGCTCCTCTTTGTTTTCGTGAGCGTTTTCTGCATCATTTTCTTTGCGGCGCAGGGGCGGTTTCAGGCTCCTGTACTTGCGAAGTCTGTCTCTACGGTTGCCGCACCCTTCGAGAAAGCCATCTCCTGGGTCGGCAGCCAGCTCCGTTATGTGACGAGCAATATCTGGGAGATCGCGACCGTGCATGAACAGAATAAGATGCTCAGAAACGAGGTCGACCAACTGCGCATCCAGAATCTCCAGGCGAGTGAGTATGCAGCGGAGAACGCGCGTCTGCGCGCTCTGCTCGGCTACAAGCAGGCCGCCATGCAGTTCGATCTCGTGGCGGCGCGCGTCATCGGCCGGGAAGCGGATAGCTGGTCACATATGATTGTCATCGACCGCGGCACAGCCGATGGTGTCAAGGAGAACATGGCGGTCGTGACGGAAAAGGGGCTCGTCGGGCACGTCATCGAGGCGGGACCGAACTACGCGAAGGTCCAGCTCATCCTCGATCCGCGCTCGTCCGTCGGTACGCTCGTGCAGCGCGCTGAGTCGCGCGTCGTCGGTATCGTCGAGGGTGATCCGGCGAATCCCACGATGCCGCGCATGATCAATGTGCCGAAGAACGCGGATATCGAGGAAGGAGACATCATCGTGACGTCTGGCTTCGGCGGTATGTACCCGAAAGGGCTTGTTGTCGGAATCGTCTCCTCGCTCGAGAATGATGAGGCGGGTCTCCTGAAGATCGCGCTGCTCGAGCCGGCCGTCGACTTCCAGAAACTCGAGGATGTCGCGGTCATCGTCAATTCGCGCGAGGCACCGCCTGAACCGCTCAAGACACCTGTGCAGACGCCTGGTACGGAGACGGATCCCGCTGCGGAGAAGAAGGCGCAGGAGGCACAGGCCGCCGGTGGGGAGGAAGCGGTGCAGCAGGACGCACAGGTACAGGCAGGTGAGAGCGATTGAAGGCGTTTTTGAAATGGGCGCTTTTCGTGCTCCTGCTCTATGTGCTACAGGCGTCATTGCTACCGCTCATCGCCTTTCACGGTGCTTCGGCGGATTTCCTGCTGCTTTTCGCCGTGTCGTTCGGCTTCATCCGTGGTATGCGACTCGGCGTACTCGCGGGATTTCTTGCGGGGTTGCTGCAGGATCTGTTATCCGGGACCTTCCTCGGCATGAATACGCTCACGAAGATGCTCGCCGGCTTCATCGCCGGTGCGCTCTCGGATCACGTGTTCAAGGAGCAGATGTTCCTGCCGGTCGTGTCCTCCGTCATTGCGGCTGTCGCGAATTATTTCCTGCTGGCCGTGCTCATGCTGCTGCTGGGCTATCGGTTCAATCTGCTGGAGAATGCAGAATATATCCTCCTGCCGCTCATCGTTTATCAGCTCGTATTCTCCTACCCCGTGCATAAGCTCACGCGGCAGGTCAATGAGTGGGTGGCGCAGGAAGGAAAATAGACCATGGGAACCGCTGAATGATGTATGGAGGTCAGTGGTTCTTTGTTCATTCTGGAAAAATAGGAGAGAAGTTCTTTGGTCGAAAAAGATGGCTACGACGGCTTCAACCGCCGACTCCGCGTGCTCGGCATCCTCATGGTGCTCGTCATCGCCGTGCTCATTGGGCGCGCTGGGTATCTGCAAATCTATGAGGGGGCGTATTATGCGGGGCTCGCGGACGGCAACCGCATCCGTATCATCCCGGCGGTCGCGCCGCGCGGCACATTCTATGACAGAAACGGCCAGCTGCTCGTGACGAACCGTCCGGGCTTCACTGTGTCGTTGCTGCCGCTCACCTCGCCCATCAAGGATGATGTCATCGAGCGTCTTTCTGGCCTCGTGCATGTGCCGGTGGAGGATATCAAGGCGAAGATTGCCGGACACAGCGGCTTCAATCCCATCCGCATCAAGACAGATGTTACGCCAGATATCGTGTCCATCATCGAGGAGCAGAAGGAACTCTATCCGGGTGTCATGATCGAAAACACGCCGATTCGCGACTACGTGCTCAAGCAGGAGGGGGCGCATACGTTCGGTTATGTGAGCGAGATCAACGACGAAGAGCTCGAGGAGAAAAAGGCGGACGGGTATAAGTCCGGTGACATCATCGGCAAGTTCGGCCTGGAGAAAATCTACGATAAGTATGTGCGCGGCGAAGACGGCGGCGACCAGGTCGAGGTGGATGTCTCAGGCAAGCCTGTCAAGCGCCTCGGCCGCAAGGTGCCGGTGCCGGGCGACGACCTCGTACTGACCATTGACAAGGATTTGCAGACAGCGGCGGAAAAGGCCGTTGACGACCGGCTCGCGGCCATCCATGCCTCGGCAGCCGCGGCCGTCGTCATGAATCCGCAGACGGGCGAGGTCCTCGCGATGGTGAGTCGGCCGGCGTTCGATCCGAACCTCTTCGCGCACGGTATCTCCTCGAAGGACTGGGCGAAGCTCAACAATAACCCGTTCCACCCAATGGACAACAAAACGATTTCCGGTGAGTATCCGCCGGGCTCCACGTTCAAGATTGTCACGGGTACAGCAGCGCTCACAGAGGGCAAGGTGGCGCCGGAGGAAAAGATTTTCGACAGCGGCCATCACTGGATCATCCCGAAGGGCAATGCTGAGGGTGAGGCGCTCGGCTGGATCAATTTTCAAGAGGCGCTTGCGCACTCCGATAACGTCTATTTCTACGAGATGGGCAACCGCCTCGGCATCGATCTGCTCGAAAAATACGCGCGCATGTTCGGCCTTGGTCAGCGCACGGGCATCGATCTGCCGTACGAGGCGAAGGGACTCGTCGCGAACCGCGAGTACAAGAAGAAGAATTTCGAAGACGGCGACTGGTATCTCTCAGAGACGTTCGACGCTGCGATTGGACAGGGGTTCAATCTCGTGACGCCACTGCAAGCGGCGATGGTCATGGGGGAGATCGCGGCGGATGGCAAGCGCTACAAGCCGCATCTCGTTAGCCGCATTCAGACGCAGGACGGCGATGTCATCAAGGAGTTCCAGCCGGAACTGCTCTCAGAGCTCCAGGTTCCTGCGAATGTCATCCGGCTCGTGCAGGAAGGCCTGCACGACGTGACGAAATTCGGTACGGCGGCGAGCACGTTCCGGGGATTCCCGGTCGATATCGCGGGCAAGACGGGAACGGCGGAGAACTCGCAGGGACGCGACCACGGCTGGTTCGTTGCCTACGGGCCGTTCGATAATCCGAACATCGTCGTGGCAGTCATCGTCGAGCAGGGTGGTTTTGGTTCGCAGTCGGCTGTGCCGATCGGCCGCGAGATCCTCGAGGCGGCGTTCCATGTCGGCCGCTACGCGCCGGACGCGCAGCAGGACGCAGCAGCGGGGAAGTGAGATGCCGACAGTCACTGGCAGGGGAGAAACGGGATGGATTTGTCTAGCTGACAGGAAAGGACATGTAGGAATCATGAGTGAGGAGATAGTCAGGATCAAGGGGACGAAGGCTGGGCTGCAGCTGCTTTTTGCTGCAGGTGCCACCTATGCCGCTATTGAGGCGGAAATCCGCGAGAAGCTCGCGGCAGGTTCTGGATTTTTTTGCCGCGGCACGGTCATGCATGCGCTTGCTGGCTCGCTCCCCGAGGAGGAGATGGAGAAGCTGCGCCGCCTTTTCCATGAGAACGGCGTGATCTTCAGCGTCTCCCGCGCGCATTTCGCGCCGCAGGCGGAAACGCAGCGGCCGTCGCCCGCGCAGGAGGCCGTACAGGCGGCATCGTCACAGGCAGCTGCTGGAGAAGAGACGACGCAGATGGTCGTCGTGAACAGGACGCTGCGCGGCGGGCAGGAGGTGCGCACGAAATGCTCCGTGCTCGTCTGCGGCAACGTGAATCCGGGCGCGCAGATCATCGCGGGCGGCAGCATAGACATCCGCGGTACCTGCCGCGGCATGGTCCATGCCGGCGCCTACGGCAACCAGGAGGCTTTCGTAATCGCCGACTGCCTCGTGCCGACGCAGATCCGCATCGCGGATCTCATCGCGCGCGCGCCGGATAAGACGCCTGCTGCTAGTGAGCGGCCTACGCGTCCGGAGCGTGCCTCCATCAAGGATGGCCAGATTGTCATTGAACCGATAGAAAGGTAGGATACCAGATGAGTGAAGTTATCGTAATCACATCCGGCAAGGGCGGCGTAGGCAAGACGACGACGACGGCCAATCTCGGCATGGGGCTCGCGATGCGCGGCAAGAAGGTCGTGCTCGTCGACACGGATACGGGCCTGCGGAACCTCGACCTCTTGCTCGGCCTCGAGAACCGCATCATGTATGATCTCGTCGATGTGACGCAGGGACGCGTTCCCTACAAGAAAGCGCTCGTCCGACATAAAAAGCAGGAGAGTCTCTTCCTGCTGCCGACCTCGCAGGTCAAGGACAAGACGGCCGTCAACCCAGAGGAGCTCGTGAAGCTCTGCACGGAGCTGCGCAAGGAGTTCGACTATATCCTCATCGACTGCCCCGCCGGCATCGAGCAGGGCTTCCAGACGGCGATTGCCGCAGCGGATTGCGCGATCGTCGTGACGATGCCGGAGATTTCCGCCGTGCGCGACGCGGACAAGATCATCGGCGAACTCGGCCGCGCTGACAAGGAGAACGTGAAGCTCGTCGTCAACCGCATCCGCCCGCAGATGGTGGAAAAAGGCGATATGCTCGATATGGAGGATATCAATGATATCCTCTCCATCGAGTGCATCGGCCAGGTGCCGGATGATGAAATGGTCGTCACCTCGACGAATCGCGGCGAGCCCTGCATCCTGATGGATCATTCCCTGGCAGGTCAGGCATATCGGAATATCGTGGGACGCATCCTCGGCGAGAAGGTGCCGTTCATGACATTCCCCAAAGAGGGATTCTTTTCGCGCCTCAAGCGTGTTTTTAATTTGTGATGGGAGGAAGAACGCATGCTGAACGCACTCATGAAGATTTTCGGCAAGAAGGAGCCATCAGGCAAAGTGGCCCGCGATCGGCTCAAGGTGGTCCTCATCCATGACCGCGCGAGCGTCTCGCCGGAGATCATGGAACATCTGAAACACGATATTCTCGAGGTTGTCGCAAAGTATCTTGACATTCGTCCCCAGGAGATGAATATCACCCTCGCGGATGATGAAGACTCGGTGGCGCTCGTCGCGAATATCCCTGTCACGAACATGCGGCACGGTGGGAAGCATTGAACAAGAAACTCTTCAAGCGCATGGACATGCCGCTGATCCTCGCGGCTGCGGGCATCCTCATCATGAGTCTCGTGATCATCGGCAGCGCGACGCATATCAATACGCCGAGCGATGAGCGCTATTGGTTTGTGCAGCGCCAGGGCATCTTCGCGCTCATGAACATCGCTCTCGCAGCGTTTCTCATGAACTTCGACTACAAGATGCTCGCAGGTTTCCGCAAAAAGCTCTATATTTTTAATATCATCATGCTCGTTGCGGTCATGGTCGTGGGGCAGTCGGCACTCGGTGCGCAGCGTTGGATCGTCATAGGGCCCATCAGCCTCCAGCCGTCGGAGTTCAGCAAGCTCATCATGATTGTCTGTCTCGCAGGCATGCTGGAGGAGCGCGTCGGCCATCTCAATACGCTGCGCGATCTCCTGCCCGTCGCCGCCTATGTCGGCGTGCCGTTCCTGCTCGTCATGAAGCAGCCGGATCTCGGTACGTCGCTCGTCTTTATGGCGATTTTCTTCGGCATGATTTTCGTCAGCGGCATCCGAATGAAGCTCCTCGGCGGCATTTTCGCTGTGGGGCTTGCCGCCATGCCCGTGCTCTGGCATTTCCTCAAGGATTATCAGAAGATGCGCATTATGGTCTTCATGGATCCGAACGTGGATCCGCTCGGTTCGGGCTACCATATCATCCAGTCGAAGATCGCCATTGGCTCGGGCATGCTTTTTGGCAAGGGGCTTTTCCACGGCACGCAGAGCCAGCTCAACTTCCTGCCGGAGAATCATACTGATTTTATTTTCGCCGTCGTCGGCGAGGAGCTTGGCTTCATCGGCGTGGCGTTCCTGCTGCTTTTGTATCTCGTCGTGCTCTGGCGCGGCGTGCAGATTGCGCGGGATGCGGCGGATACGTTCGGCCGCCTGCTCGCCGTCGGCATCACGTCGATGATCGCGTTCCACGTGCTCGTCAACGTCGGCATGACGATGGGCATCATGCCCGTCACAGGCATCCCGCTGCCGCTCATGAGCTACGGTGTCAGCTCGCTTACGACGAACATCATGTCCATCGCGATACTCTTGAATATTCACCAGCGAAAACAGAAGCTGCTCTTTTGATGAGGAGGAAAAAGAAGTTTTATGGTCACACTGGATCCCAGCATCCTGCAGTCGGTGGAAAAGCCCGCGCGCTATACGGGCTCGGAGTGGAATGCCGTCCGCAAGAACCCTGACGAGGTGCGCTGCACCTTTGCCCTCGCGCTCCCCGACGTCTATGAGGTCGGCATGAGCAACCTGGGGCTCGCGATCCTCTATGAAATCCTCAACGGCCGCGCGGATGTCGCGGCCGAGCGTGTCTATGCGCCTTGGACGGACATGGAGGCCATCATGCGGGAGCGGCAGCTGCCGCTCTATTCGCTCGAGACGAAGACAGAGATCCGCAGCTTCTCGTTCCTCGGCTTCTCGCTGCAGTACGAGATGATTTACTCGAACGTGCTCAACATGCTCGACCTCGCGGGCATCCCGCTCCACGCGGCAGAGCGCACGGAGGCGGATCCCTTCGTCGTCGGCGGCGGGCCTTGCGTCTACAATGTCGAGCCGATTGCGGATTTCTTTGATTTCTTCGTCGTGGGCGAGGGCGAGGAGGTGCTCCTCGAGGTCGTCGATGTCTATGAGGCGTGGCAGGCGGAGGGCATGCCGGATGGGCGTCAGGGGTTCCTGCGCCGCCTGCTCGCAGTCGACGGCATCTATGTGCCGTCGTTCTATACGCCGCGGTACGCGGCCGATGGGAGCTTCCGGGCGCTTGTGCCGCGCGCGGAGGAGGCACGTCCCGTCATCTACAAGCGCGTTGTGAAGGATATGGACAAGGTGCCGAGCGTCGCGCATCCCATCGTGCCCTACATGAACGTCGTGCACAACCGTGTCATGCTAGAGCTCTTCCGCGGCTGCTCGCGCGGCTGCCGCTTCTGCCAGGCGGGCATCTGCTACCGCCCCGCGCGCGAACGCACGGAGGAGCACTTGAAAGAGATGGCGCGCGGGCTCGTCGACAGCACGGGGTACGACGAGATGAGCCTCACCTCGCTCTCCTCGGCGGACTATTCCTGTCTCGGCCGTCTTGTCGACGATCTCATGGACGAGTTCCGCCACGAGAAGGTCAGTTTCTCTCTGCCATCGCTGCGCATCGACAGCTTTTCCATCGACCTCGCGCACAAGATGCAGCAGGTGAGGAAGTCCGGCCTGACGTTCGCGCCGGAGGCTGGTACGCAGCGCCTGCGCGACGTCATCAACAAGGGCGTCACGGAGGAGGACCTCATGACGGCGTGCGGTGCGGCGTTTCGTCAGGGGTGGAAGCAGGTCAAGCTCTATTTCATGATGGGCCTGCCGACGGAGACGGACGACGATGTCATCGGCATCGCGCGCCTCGCGAAGAAGGTCGTCGACCTCTACACGGAGATCAAGGGCAAGCGCGGCGTCAAGGTCACGATTTCCGTCGCCTGCTTCGTGCCGAAGCCCTATACGCCGTTCCAGTGGTTCGGCCAGGTGCCGCTCGCGGAGTTCGAGCGGCGGCAGCAGCTGCTCAAGGAGCACATCAAGGACCGCGCAATCACGTTCAACTACCATGACGCGCGTCTCTCCGTCATCGAGGGTGCATTCGCGCGCGGCGACCGCCGCCTCGCGCGCGTGCTCGAGCAGGCGTGGCGCGACGGCGCAAAGTTCGACGGTTGGAGCGATCTTTTTAGGAGCGATATCTGGCACGCTGCATTCGAGAAATGCGGCATCGACATCCGCGCCTACAGCGAGCGCACGCGCGCGTTTGACGAGCCGCTGCCCTGGGAGGTCACCTCGCCGGGCGCGAACAAGGAATTTTTCCTGCGCGAATGGCAGAAGGCCATGCAGGGCGCGCTCACTGAGGACTGCCGCCGCGGCAAGTGCAGCGCCTGCGGCATCTGTCCGAACCTCGGCGTCCACGTCATCGACTACAAGAAGCAGGAGGAGGCGCGCGGCCCGCTCGAGGAAAAGTATGTCCCACAGCCCATCCATCCGGAAAAGATGGACGGTGCGCAGCCGCCCGTCTACTGGTATCGTGCGCGCGTTACGAAGGACGCGGCCGTACGGTTTGTCTCTCACCTCGAGTACGCCGACGTCTTCGTCAAGGCGTTCGACCGCGCGAAGCTGCCGATGGCGTATTCCTCAGGATTCAATCCCCACATGAAGCTCGCATTCGGCTCCGCGCTCGCGGTCGGCGTCTCGAGCGAGGCGGAGTATATGGATTTCGCGCTCACGAAGCCGCTCGCACAGCCGGAGGTCTTCGATCGTCTCTCGGCCCAGCTGCCGCCGGGCGTGCGCGTGCTCGCGCTGCGTCCCATAAGCGGCAAGCATGTCGCGCTCATGGCGCAGGCCGACGCCGCGCATTACCGCGTGCACGTGCCGCTCAAGGGCGGGGATAAGGCTGCGACAAAGGCGCAGCAGGCACTTGACGCATTTGCGGCAGCGCCGGAGGTCTTCGTCACGCGCGTGACGCCGAAGAAGACGCGCAAGAAGGAAATCAAGCAGTATCTGAGTGGACCGCTCCAAGCGGCAATCGCGGACGGCGCGCTCACGCTCACGCTCACGACGCGCATCCTTAGGGACGCGGGCAGCGTCAAGCCGGGCGAGATCCTCGCGGTGCTCGCGGACGAGTTCGGCCTGCCCGTCGCAGTCTCTGAGGCGGACATCCACCGCACGGCGCTCACGGGTCGTGGCCGCGACCTCATCGACCTCGTCGGCTGAGGGCGCGGCGGGAACGTTCCGCGTGGGGTATGCCAGATGCCTGCGGCGTGTCTGCGCGGCGGTGAGATGCGTTCGGAGGGGCTAGTCAGTGGCGTCTTTGTTCCAACTGCACATGATAGAGGGCGCAGGATGCTGGGAGCCAGGCAGACTGGGAACTGCCAATTTTTTCGCTGGTCGAGAGGGGAAGAGAGGAGAAACCGATGAAGCAGATTCTCGTGAATATCGTACCCGAGGAAACGCGCATGGCGTGCGTTGAGGATGGGGAACTCGAGAGCGTGCAGGTGGAGCGCGCCTCTCACGCGCACCTCGTCGGCAATATCTACAAGGGTCATGTGCAGAACGTCCTTCCGGGCATGCAGGCGGCTTTCGTCGACATCGGCCAGGAGAAGAACGCGTTCCTCTACATCGGGGACGGCCTGCCGCATGACGCGCCGCAGGGACTCGTGTTGCCGCATCAGAAAATCCACATCGGGCAGAACCTGCCCGTCGAGATCATCAAGGATGCGACAGGCATCAAGGGGCCACGCGCGACGACGCATCTCACGCTGCCGGGACGTAATCTCGTGCTCATGCCTACGGCCGCCTACATCGCGCTATCCCGCCGCATTGAGGATGAGGCGGAGCGCACGCGTCTCCATGCGCTTGCTGTGCGCTATGCGCCGAAAGGCATGGGGCTCATCGTGCGCACGGCGGCGGTCGGTATCACGGAGCAGGAGTTCCGGGAGGACGTGGTTTATCTCGTGCGCCTTTGGGATGCCATCACGGCAAAATACCGCCACAGCCGCGCGCCCGCGCTCCTCTACCGCGACGCCGACCTCATCATCCGCATTGTGCGCGACCTCTTCGGCGGCGATGTCGACGAGCTCATCGTCGATGATCGCACCGTCTATGACCGCGTCGTAGAACTCGTAGAGCTGCGCCTGCCGGAGCTCGCGCCGCGCGTCAGGCTCTACGAGGGCCGAGAACCTCTTTTCAGGAAATACGGCATCGAGCAGGAGATTGAGAACGTCGGCGCGCGCCAGGTCGCGCTGAAGTCAGGTGGCTTTCTCGTCATCGACAAGACGGAGGCACTTACTGTCATTGACGTCAATACCGGAAAATACGTCGGTAAATCCAGCCTCGGTGACACCGTCTATCAGGCGAACCTCGAGGCAGCGGCGGAGATCCTCAAGCAGATTCGTCTGCGCGACATCGGCGGCATCATCATCGTCGATTTCATCGATATGGAGAAAGACAGTCAGAAGGAAGCGCTGCTCTCCTATCTGCGCGAGGCCGTCAAGCACGACCGTGCGAAGACGAACATCATCGATATCACGCCGCTCGGCCTCGTCGAGATCACGCGCAGGAAGTCGCGCTCCAACTTCGAGAGCATCATCTACAGCGAGTGTCCCACCTGTCAGGGCCGCGGCCGCATCGAGTCGCCGGAGACCGTCGCCATCCGCATCAGCCGCGATATCCGCCGCATGGAGCACAAGTCGCACGCCGCGAACGGTTACGAGATCGAAGTTCATGAAAGCGTCGCGGAGGAATTGCGTCAGAGTCAGCTCATGATGAACCTCGCGGCCGAATACGGCACCGATATCAAGGTCGTCGTCCGTCCCGGCATCCATCCGGAAAACTACGCCATCCTCCAGCAGAGTTAAGGAAGCGCTGGTTCATTCAGCGGTTTCTGGGGGGACGCTTCATCGGCAAAAACACAAGCCGGTGGCTGCGCGAGCGTTGCATGCGCTCGTACAGTCACCGGCTTTTTCGCATCTCAAGCTAGGAGGACGGTGGGGATGTCATTTCAAAGCGGATGCTCGAACCATTTGTCTTTCTCGAAAATCTGGAAATCGTACCAGAGCACCATGCCGTACCGAGAAGTCAATGTCTGGCGCTTCTCGGAATCCCAGACTACCTCGATGACGCGTCCATCGCGCATCACACGCATGAGACTGCGTCCAAGCGTCACGCAGGGCTTCCAGCCCCGCTGCATGAGATAACACTCAAATTCATAGACATCGCGGAGCCGCACGAGCCCGAACCAGCCGAATCGCTCATGCTCTGCCATCAGGCGTTTCTCTTTGCGCGCGCTTGTTTTCATGGGAACCATCCCTTCCATATTTGCGGCGATCCGAGCGATACAGCCTTGCTGGGCAGTGCCCGCAGTGCGCCACATCCAGTTGACGAATATTTTCTTTATCTATCGTATCATGGTGGGAGAGCGAGATAGGGAAATTTTTGTTAAACATGTGTTAAGGAACCACTGTTTCATTCGGCACCCTGCCTTTGCGTATCTGCACTGTCCTCTCGTCGCCCTACAAACCTCAGCGTAGCTCTGTTACGCCTCCGGTTTGTCTCCTAGGAAGATAAAGCGCATCCGCGCAAATCCCTGGACCTCATTTCATCCATCAGTTTTTGAAAAAATTCCCTTGACATACACCAATGACTCGGTTATAATAATTCATGTCGCTGAAACAGAGCGACGATGGCCCGGTAGTTTAGTTGGTTAGAATGCCGCCCTGTCACGGCGGAGGTCATGGGTTCAAGTCCCATTCGGGTCGCCAATGCGGAAATAGCTCAGTGGTAGAGCACCACCTTGCCAAGGTGGGGGTCGCGAGTTCGAGTCTCGTTTTCCGCTCCATATTATGGCGACATAGCCAAGTGGTAAGGCCGAGGACTGCAAATCCTCTATCTTCAGTTCGATTCTGAATGTCGCCTCCAGATGCGGAAATAGCTCAGTGGTAGAGCACCACCTTGCCAAGGTGGGGGTCGCGAGTTCGAGTCTCGTTTTCCGCTCCATTTTTTTGCCATGAAGTCCCGTTTGCGGCGCAGGCTGCGGGGACTGTCCATATCGGGATGCAGCGTTGCATCTGGTTGCTGGCGACATAGCCAAGTGGTAAGGCCGAGGACTGCAAATCCTCTATCTTCAGTTCGATTCTGAATGTCGCCTCCAAACGAAGGTCCGCCCGGAAGCAAATGCTTCCGGGTTTTTGTTGTTTTCGGAAGGGAGTGCCTGGTATGGTGAATGAGCCAGGAAAAATCAAGGAGCAACTTGAAAGTGTTTATGAGTATTGTTTTGTGGAGACGGTGCCCTATGCGTTTTTTAAGCCGAATCCCGCGCGCGACATCGCCGTAAATCTGCGGGCGAAGGAGTATCGCTGCCCGGCGTGCGGCAAGGTGACGCGCGTCCCGTACCGCTATCATGGCGATACGTATTTTTCCAAGGGGAAGCTCGCGGCGGAGCGACGCACGTACGACAAGTTGGGGCTGGATTTCCCTACGATGGGGCGCATCGCAGCAGGAGAGCCGTTTGTCAATGAGGCGGTTGGCTACTGCGCTGCCTGCGCGAAGGAGCGTCTCGGCGCGTCGGAAGATCCCGCACAGCGCGTGGTGAACCTCGCGCAGCAGCTGCACCGTGCTGACGCGCTGGTGGTCACGGCGGCGCGTCTTGCGATGGAGGGGGCGCTGCGCCGCTGGCTTGCCGCGGCCGACGCAGAGACGCTGCGGCGATTCGATGTCTCGACGCTTGAGAAGACACGTGACCTCATCTGCGCCGTCATGCTCGATGATACGGCGGGAGCGGAGCAGGCGCTCGCGGACTATCGCGCCGTCGTGCGTCACGCACAGGAGAATTGTGCGCAGCTGCTCGCCCTGCTGCCTGAGGTGTTCACGGCCAGTGTCGCGCGCTCGACACATGCGCCGGAGTCGATGTCCGATAAGGTGTATCATGAGTATACGGTGGCGTTTGCCGCTGCGGATGCGCCGCGTGAGGAGTTCTATTTCCCGCGCCGTATCGAGAAGCAGCGCCTCTCTATGTTTCTCGAGCAGCCTCGTGTGGCATCGCTTGCAGAGCTTTTCTCCGAGGTGGGGTTCCATGGCGAGTGGCTGGATTTCTTCAGCGCGCGCGTGCACGAGCTCATGGACTGACTTTTTATTGACGCATTGACGCAAGGTGGATTGGCTGATAAAATAAAAAGGTATAGTTACGCCACAAAAACTACTACAAAAATAAATTGCATCCAAGCAAAAATCCTACCAGGGGGTGAACACTATTATCGTAACAATCTTAGCGGTAATCATTGCAGTAATCGTCGGCGGTGCCGTCGGCTATATGGCGAGAAAACGTTCCGCGGAGGCGCAGATCGGCTCGGCGGAGCAGGAGGCCCTCAAAATCGTCTCGGATGCCGAGGCGAAGGGCGAGGCCCGCAAGAAAGAGCTCATGCTCGAGGCGAAGGAGGATATCCACCGTCTGCGCCAGGAGCTCGACCGCGATACGAAAGAGCGCCGGAATGAGATCTCACGCCAGGAGCGCCGCGTCGTGCAGAAGGAGGAGAACCTTGACCGCAAGCTCGAGTCCGTCGAGAAGAAGGAGGAGCAGCTCGCGCGCAAGGAGTCTCGCATCGACAAGACGCAGCAGGCCGTCGACGAGATGCATGCCAAGCAGAAGACTGAGCTTGAGCGCATCTCCGGTCTCACGTCCGACGAGGCGAAGACCATCCTCATGGCTGAGACAGAGGAAGAGCTCAAGCATGAGAAGGCTGTGAAAATCAAGGAGTACGAGCAGCAGACGAAAGATGAGGCGGACAAGAAAGCCCGCGATATCCTTTCCATTGCCATCCAGCGTTGCGCCGCCGATCATGTGGCTGAGACGACGGTCTCTGTCGTGGCGCTGCCGAACGATGAGATGAAAGGCCGCATCATCGGGCGCGAGGGACGCAATATCCGCACGCTCGAGACGCTGACGGGCATCGACCTCATCATCGATGATACGCCGGAGGCGGTCATTCTCTCAGGCTTCGATCCTGTGCGCCGCGAAGTGGCTCGCATCGCACTCGAGAAGCTCATCCAGGATGGGCGCATCCATCCGGCCCGCATCGAGGAAATGGTGGAAAAGGCAAAGCGCGAGGTCGATATACGCATCAAGGAAGCAGGCGAGCAGGCAACGTTCGATACAGGCGTCCATGGCCTGCATCCGGAGCTCGTGAAGCTCCTCGGGCGCCTACGCTATCGCACGAGCTACGGGCAGAATGTGCTCGACCACTCCATCGAGGTCTCGCATCTCGCGGGCACGATGGCGGCGGAGCTCGGCTGCGACGTGATGCTCGCGAAGCGCGGTGGTCTGCTGCACGATATCGGCAAGGCCATCGACCATGAGGTCGAGGGCTCCCATACGAGCATCGGCGCGGATCTCGCACGCAAGTTCCGCGAGTCGAAGGATGTCATCAACTGCATCGCTTCCCATCATGGTGATTGCGAGGCATCGTGCGTCGAGGCTGTCCTCGTCGCTGCGGCGGATGCTGTGTCGGCAGCACGCCCTGGGGCGCGCCGCGAGAGTCTCGAATCGTACCTCAAGCGGCTCAAGCGTCTTGAGGAGATTGCCGAATCGTTCGACGGCGTCGAGCGCTGCTTCGCCATCCAGGCGGGCCGCGAGATCCGCGTGATGGTCAAGCCGGACAAGGTCGATGACGCAGGCGCAGCAGCACTGGCGCATGACATTGTCAAGAAAATCGAAGAAGAGCTCGAATATCCGGGCCAGATCAAGGCGACGGTCATCCGCGAGACGCGCGTGGTTGACTACGCAAAATAAAGAAGTCCAGGGGATGCTGCGATATGTGGCGTCCCCTTCGCTATCGAAAGGAGGCGGGAGGTATGTTTCCCTTTCCATTCCGCAGGAAGAAGCGGCAGAAACCAAGCAAAGAAGGCGTGAGCCTTCTCGCGTCCATCCTCGTCTGTTATGAGGAAATCACCAAAGTGAGCTATGAGCCGGAGGACGCGACAATCCGCCTGACATTCTCCATTGAGGAGGCGCTCACGAAGGAGCGCTTCCAGGAAATCGGCAAACTGCTCGCGGAGAGCATTGCCGCCTATCTGGGGCTCAATGGTCTGCGCGCGCGCGTCGTGAACCTGGAGATGGAGTCCACGCCGAAGGTTTCCTTCCTGCATCTGGTGCGCGATGTGGCGACGCTCACGCGCGATGAGCTCTCCCTCGTGGCGGATATCCTTTACGACGCGTTCCCGCAGACGCTGTTGCTCGATGAGCGTGACCCGCTCGATCCGAATTTCGAGGTCGAGCAGGAGAATCTGCTCGACCACATGCTCGGCACAATGCGGCAGCAGAGGCTGCACGAGAAACTGCTCGGCATCCGCGAGGGCGACCGCGTCGTCGTCTACAATCAATAATTCTAGGGGACTTTTTCATGAAAATCATGTTCGTCGGTGACGTTGTCGGCCGAAACGGCCGCAGAGCGTTCCGTAAATACACACCGCAGCTGCGCGAGGAGAAGGGCATCGATGTCGTCGTCGTGAACGGCGAGAATTCCGCTGCAGGCAAGGGCTTTACGCGCAAGTCGCTCGATGAGCTCTACCAGGGAGGCGCGGACATCGTGACCTCGGGCAATCACGTCTGGGACAAGAAGGATGTGCTGGAGTTCATCGATCAGGAGCCGTTCCTCATCCGCCCCGCGAATTATCCCGGCGACGCGCCGGGCAAGGGGTGGTGCTGCTATCCGTTCAAGGCGAAGAATATTGGCGTGATGAATCTCTCTGGACGCGCATTCATGCCGCCGCTCGACGACCCGTTCCAGAAGGTCGAGGAGCTCTTGCGCGAGATGGCGCGGGAATGCGATCTCATCTTTCTCGATTTTCACGCGGAGACGACATCGGAGAAGATTGCCATGGGCTGGTACCTCGACGGGCGCGTTAACGGTGTCGTGGGAACACATACGCATGTGCAGACGGCGGATGCTTGCCTGCTGCCGCAGGGGACGGGCTATATCACGGATCTCGGCATGACGGGGCCGCGCTGCTCGGTGCTTGGCGTGGAGACGGAGAAGATCCTCTACCGCTTCCAGACCTGCCGCCCGGTGCGCTTCGAGGTTGCGGACGGGCCGTCCGCTTATGAGGCGGTTATCATGACCATCGATGATGCGACGAACCGGACGATCGGCATCGAGCGTGTCCAGATCCTGGAGGACTGGGACGCCTGAGCGGGTAGTGTCTGATAGGGAATCATTTTATCAGCGCTTCCTTAGTAAACTCAACGCACAAACGTCCACTTCGTGGACATTGTGCGCCCGTCCTTGCAGTAAATCCTGCCAATCGCGCTGCGCCTGCGGCTTGCGCTCTTGGGGATTTACATAGTAAATTCTCGATACGGAAGGATTTTTCGGTTTTCTGTAGAAAATATAGCATAATGGCATGTGAAATTATGTAGAAATGGTAGCGCGCTGTTTTTTCACGACGGCGTGCAGGCGCATTTGTCGGCACACGCGTGCAGCTGCTGCAACCACAGAATCGCTATGGAAAGAGAGGATGTACCGTTCATGGATATCTTGAAGGTGTCATCAAAATCGAATCCCAACTCCGTTGCGGGCGCATTGGCAGGCGTCCTGCGGGCGTCCGGCAGTGCTGAGATGCAAGCGGTGGGCGCTGGTGCGCTCAATCAGGCGGTCAAGGCCGTCGCAATTGCACGTGGCTTCGTCGCGCCGCATGGTATCGATCTGATCTGTATCCCTGCCTTCACTGATATCGAGATCGACGGCGTGCAGCGCACAGCGATGAAACTTATCGTTGAGCCACGCTGACGAGCGTGAGGAGGAAATTGGAATGCCAAGCGATCTGCATACCCATACAACGTTTTCTGATGGCAAGCTCACGCCGGAGGAACTGATCAGCGCTGCCAGGCAGGCGGGGCTCAGCTATCTCGCCATTACGGACCATGATACGGTCGATGGCGTGGCGCACCTCTATGAGAATGGTTTTTATCCGACGAAGGGCGTTCGCGTCATCCCCGGTATCGAGTTTTCGGCGCATCATCCAACGCGGGAGATCCATGTTCTCGGCTTCAATGTAGATATTTATAATAGTGAGCTTACGGATAAGCTCAACGATGTGACGGAGGCGCGTTGGACGCGGTTCAGCGAGATGGTCGCGAAGCTGCAAAAACTCGGCTACGATATCCGCGAGAAGGATGTGCTCGCCGTGGCCGGTGCGAGCAAATCCATCAGCCGCTCGCATATCGGACGCGTGCTCGTCAGCAAAGGGTATTTCAAAACGGTGCGCGACGCGTTCTCCGAGCTCCTGCAGAAGGGGCAGCCCGCCTATGTGCCGCATTACCGTTTGGAGGTTGCGGATATCATCAGCCTCATCCATCAGGCGGGCGGCAAGGCGGTGCTTGCGCACCCCAAGCTCATCTGGGATGACGCGCTCGTCGAGGAGATCTGCCGTAGCGGCATCGACGGCATCGAGGTTTTCTACCCACAGCACAATCCGGAGGATACAGCGCATTATCTTGCGCTCGCGGAGAAATACCAGCTGCTGCCGTCAGGGGGGTCTGATTTCCACGGTTTCCCTACGCGCTATCCGACGGAGCTTGGCATTTTCACCATCGAGGATCGCTATGCCGAGCCGTTTTACCAACCGGAGACGTGAGGAGAGATATCCCCCTCGTCAGACGCAGTGAGTAAGGAGAGAAATCCCTATGGACGTCATCGCACTCGTCGGGCCGAGCGGTACGGGCAAGAGCCACCGCGCGCTGCTCGTCGCTCACAAGCACCAGGCGGACGCTATCATCGACGACGGCATCCTCATTAAGGATGGCAAGATCGTCGGCGGTCATTCGGCGAAAAAGGAAAAGAGCCGCATCATGGCGGTGCGGCGCGCCATCTTCGTGTTGCCGGGCCATGCGGAGGAGGTGCGCGCGGCCATCGACCGCGTGAAGCCGCACCGCATCCTCGTGCTTGGCACCTCGGAGAATATGGTGCACAAGATCACTAAGGCGCTGCACCTGCCCGCCATCGCGCAGATCATCCACATCGAGGACATCGCGACAAAGGCTGAGATGGAAAAGGCGCGCTTCTACCGCCTCAAGCAGGGCAAGCACATCATTCCCGTGCCGACCATCGAGCTCAAGCCGCATTTTTCCGGCTATCTCGTCGATCCCCTCCAGACCTTTTTCAAGCGTTCCCGTACGAAGCGGCGCCGCTTGGGAGAAAAGTCCATCGTGCGGCCGGTGTTCAGCTACTACGGCAAGCTCAGCATCGATGACTCTGTCATCAAGAACATCGTGCGCGCTGTGGTCAGTCGTGAGGAGTCGGTGAGCAAGGTCGGCCATATCCGCGTGCAGCACCGCTACGTGGGGGAGGAAGACCAAGGCCTCGACATCGCCTGTGAGGTCACGCTCTCCTATGGCGGGCATATCCCGAGCCTCATCGAGGGTGCGCGCGAAAAGGCGAGACGTGCCGTCGAGTTCATGACAGGCATGGTCGTCCACGAAATCAATATCGTTGTCAAGGCACTCTATGTGAATGGATAAAAAAGAAGGAACCTCTATGAAAGAAGTCAAGGAACCGAAGAAACCGCTACTCCTCTTCTATGTCATGATGCTGTTCCTCGTGCTGCTCTTCAATGAGATGGCACGGCCCTATCTCGAACAGGCGCAGTTCGAGAAGGTGGATTACAGCACGTTCATGGATATGATCGAGGACAAGGATATCGGCCGCGTCGAGATCCAGGAGAACCAGATCCTCTTCACCGACGCGAACGATACGAAGAAGTACCGCACGGGCATCATGAACGATCCGACGCTCGCGGACCGGCTGCATGATTCCGGCGCGAAATTCACGCAGGACATCAAGGAGCAGACCTCGCCGCTCGTCGATTTCTTCATGACGTGGGTGCTGCCCATCCTCATCTTCTTCGCCATCGGTCAGTATTTCAGCCGCAAGCTCATGGAGAAGGCGGGCGGCGGCGGCAGTTCGCTGATGTTCGGCATGGGCGGCAAGCAGGCGAAAATCTACGTGCCGTCGTCGGCGGGCATCCATTTCAAGGATGTCGCGGGCGAGGACGAGGCGAAGGAAAACCTTTCCGAGATCGTCGACTACCTGCACAATCCTCAGAAATACTCCGCCATCGGTGCGCAGATGCCGAAGGGCGTGCTGCTCGTCGGCCCGCCGGGCACAGGCAAGACGATGCTCGCCAAGGCTGTTGCGGGCGAGGCGGATGTGCCGTTCTTCTCCATCGCGGGCTCGGAGTTCGTCGAGATGTTCGTCGGCATGGGCGCTTCTAAGGTTCGCGAGCTCTTCAAGCAGGCGAAGGAAAAAGCGCCGTGTATCGTCTTCATCGATGAGATCGATGCCATTGGCCAAAAACGCAGCGGCAACCTCATGGGCAACGACGAGCGTGAGCAGACGCTCAACCAGCTCCTCACGGAGATGGACGGCTTCGAGGGCAATAACGGCGTCATCATCCTCGCCGCGACGAACCGTCCTGAGTCCCTCGATCCCGCGCTCCTGCGCCCCGGCCGTTTCGACCGGCGCGTACCAGTCGAGCTACCTGATCTCGCGGGCCGCGAGGCCATCCTCGTCGTACACGCGCAGAAGATCCAGCTCGAGCCAGGCGTCGACCTCCATACGATCGCCCGCATGGCGGCCGGCGCTTCGGGCGCGGAACTTGCAAACATTGTCAACGAGGGCGCGCTGCGCGCCGTGCGTAATGGCAGGAGCACCGTGCGTCAGTCGGATCTCGAGGAGAGCGTCGAGGTCGTCATCGCTGGCTATCAGAAGAAGAACGCCATCCTCTCCGACAAGGAGAAGCGCACGGTCGCCTATCACGAAATCGGCCACGCACTCGTTGCGGCGCTTCAGACGGACAGCGCTCCTGTGCAGAAAATCACCATCATCCCGCGCACGTCGGGCGCGCTCGGCTACACGATGCAGGTCGAGCAGAAGGATAAATACATCCTCACGCGCGAGGAGCTTGAGAACAAGATTGCGACGTTCACGGGTGGCCGAGCGGCCGAGGAGGTCAAATTCGGCCAGGTCAGCACGGGTGCGGCGAATGATATTGAGCAGGCGACGAAGCTCGCGCGCGCAATGATCACGCGCTACGGCATGAGCGAGGAGTTCGACATGGTCGCGATGGAGACCGTCAACAACAAATACCTCGGCGGCGACACGAGCCTCACCTGTTCGGCGGCGACGCAGCAGCAGATCGACAAGCGCGTCGTCGAGCTCGTGAAGCGCCAGCACGACCTCGCAAAGAAACTCCTCGAGGAGCACAGGGATAAGCTCGATGAGCTCGCAACCTATCTCTACGAGAAAGAAACCATCACGGGGCAGGAATTCATGGATATCCTGAAACGGGAAGAGAAGCCTGCCGAGCCGCCTGCGGCAGAGGGCGAAGATGTGGTTCCGATGACATCAGCCAGGCACGTAGACGATGACCGGACAGCAGACGTCGGCAGCATACCTGCCGCCACAGAAGCAGAGCAGGGACAGCCGCCGCAGACAGATGCCTGAGCTTTGAAGGTGGCGGCATGCGAGTTTTCTGCGCATCGGCGTGGCGAGACATGGCAAGTTTCCTGCGAGGGATTGACGCGTCAGAGTGCGTCTGCTATACTGAAAGCGAATTGAATAGGCATTATAGGGCTGACGGAATCATGTGGAGACTACCACGTGCACTATAGTGTCAGGAACGGCCGACCGTCTGGGCAGAGAGATTTTGTCCAGGCGGTTTTTGTTTGGATGGAACCTCTCTTTCGTATGCTTTTTCAGCAGAAAGGATGGTTTTCATGCGGAATCGTTGGTGTATCGCCCTCGCGGCAGTCGGGATCCATATTTCCATCGGCAGCGTCTACGCCTGGAGTGTGCTCACGCGGCCCATCATGGCGCAGCTTGGTTTCTCGCTCGCCGAGACGACTTGGGCGTTCTCGCTGGCAATCCTGTTCCTTGGCTTCTCGGCGGGATTCCTCGGCAAGTATGTCGAGAAATACGGCCCGCGGCGGAGTGGCCTCGTCTCTATGTGTTTCTTCGGAGCGGGGATGCTTGGCACGGCGCTCGCGCTTTCTCTCGGCAGCCTGCCGTTGCTCTATCTCTTCTACGGCGTCATCGGCGGCATCGGGCTCGGCGTCGGCTATATCACGCCGGTCTCGACGCTCGTCAAGTATTTTCCGAATCACCGCGGCTTCGCGACGGGGCTCGCCATCATGGGGTTCGGCTTCGCGGCGCTCATCGCTGGGCCGCTGATGCAGTATCTCACGGCGCGGTTCGGTCTTGTGGAGAATTTCCTCATCCTCGGCGTCTGCTATATGGTGCTCATCGGCGCGTCGGCGCTCTATCTCAAGGCGCCGGAGCAACCGGAGGGCAAAGGCACTGTGACGAAGCGCCTGCGCGGCGCAACGGCGGCTGAGGCGATGCGCACCTGGCAGTTCGGTGCGCTCTGGTGGGTGTTCTTCGTCAACATCACCTGCGGCATCGGTTTGCTCGCGGTCGCCTCGCCGATGGCACAGGAGGTCGTCGGCATGGATGCGGCACAGGCGGCGTCCATGGTCGGTATCATCGGTCTTTTGAACGGCGGCGGCAGGATCCTCTGGTCGACGCTCTCTGATTATCTCGGGCGCGGCTTCACCTACATGCTGTTTTTCGCGCTCGAGATCGGCGCGTTTGCGCTGCTCTCCGGCACGCACGATGCGCTGGTCTTCCAGCTGCTCGTCCTGCTCATCATCAGTTGCTACGGCGGCGGCTTCTCCTGCATGCCCGCATACCTTTCTGATCTCTTCGGCACGCGTGAGCTCTCTGCCATCCACGGCCGCGTGCTCACGGCTTGGGGCGTTGCAGGTGTCGTCGGTCCGACGCTCGTCTCGCTGCTGCGCGAACGCACGCAGGGCTATACGGCCATCCTGCTCGTTTTCGCTACGCTTTTTGTCTTGAATCTCGTGATTGCGACGACCCTCAAGCTTTACGGAAAGCGCCAGTCGGCAGATGTCTGCGAGCGCGCCTGCGTCTGAAAATATCATACCCTCAAAGGGAATTCCTCTCCATAAGGACAGGTCACTGATGTCGTCTGTATGGGGAATCCTTTCAGAACATAAGGACTGGATGCGTGAAATCTGCATTCAGTCCTTATTTGTAGTACATTCAAGCAAGTGCATTGTGTCTATGGCTTGCGTTCTTGGAGATTTACAAGTACAATCAAGGGAGTATAGGAAAATCTTCAGGCGAGGAGGGGTGCGAATGCGGCTCTATGTTGATGCGGATGCCTGCCCTGTCGTGCGAATTGTGGAACAAGTGGCGCAGGCGCATTTCCTGCCGGTAACGCTCCTGTGCGATACCAGCCATGTGCTGGTTTCTGATTACAGCGCGGTGCGCACCCTCAGCGTCGGGGCAGAGGCTGTGGATGTGGCCTTGATTAACCTTTGCCGTGCAGGTGATATCGTGGTGACGCAGGATTTCGGTGTTGCGGCAATGGCATTGGGGAAGGGTGCCTATGCCATTCATCAGGATGGCTGGCAGTACACCGATCGGAATATCCAGCAGCTGCTGATGAAGCGCCATGCGGGGAGGAAGATGCGGCACGCAAAGGATGTTTGCCATAAAAAGAGGTTTCACGCCAAGGGTGCCGCCAAACGAACGCCGGAAAATGATGAAGCTTTCCGGATCGGCTTGCAGCGTTTGATTGTGGAAGCGACTGGGCGAAGTGAGGAGGATGAAGCTATGACATTGATCAGGAGTGTTTTGGGTGATATTACAGAGCGGCATTACGCGGATGCCATTGTCAATGCGGCAAATGAAAGCCTGTTGGGCGGTGGCGGCGTCGATGGCGCCATCCATCGGGCGGCAGGTCCAGAGCTCTTGGCGGAGTGCCGGACGCTGCACGGCTGCAGAACGGGGCAGGCAAAACTGACAAAGGCCTACCGGCTGCCTTGTGATTTCGTGATTCATACGGTCGGTCCCATTTGGCGAGGAGGATCGCATGGTGAGGCAGATCTGCTGCGGGAATGCTACCTGCACGCCTTGGAACTGGCCATGGCGCATGGCATCAGTAGTGTCGCGTTTCCCTCCATCTCCACAGGTGTTTATGCCTATCCGGTGCACCAGGCGGCAGAGATTGCCGTGCGGGCGGTGAGGGATGTGATACGAGAGTATCCAGATGCCTTCGAGGAAGTTCTCTGGGTGTTATTTGATGAGCGCACAAAGATGGCATATGATCGTGCTCTGGCGTCAGGTAGTGATTGATGCTATGCGAAGATGTCTTTTCTCGGCAGATTCCTGAACCTTTCCTTAAAACATAAAAACGCACGGGTAACCACACCCGTGCGAATATACTCTATGGTGGAGACAAGGAGGATCGAACTCCTGACCTCTTGCATGCCATGCAAGCGCTCTCCCAGCTGAGCTATGCCCCCGTCGTTGTCCTAACGACAATAAATAGTATAGAAGAATCATCTGGGTTTGTCAAGGGAAATTTCTTAAGGAAGCGCTGATTAAATGAAGTGCCCTGGATTTGCGCGGATGCGCTGTATCTCTTTAGGAGACAAACCGGAGGCGTAGCAAAGCTACGTTGAGGATTGTAGGGCGACGAGAGGACAGCGTAGACGCGTGAAGACAGGGGACTGAATGAATCAGTGGTTCCTTAACGACACGATTTTTTCGCCGTGCCGTTAAGGAAGAAGTATGGGAGCGTTCCTCATGTCGTTTTCGCGGTCTGCTCGTTTCTCTTACCGTTTTACGATCATTCGTCTCGACGCATCTATATGCATGGGAAAGCATGCAAGCCCCGGCGATTTCCTTTCATCAATGCCTCAAAAGTTGCCATATAGGCAGTTTCCCAGTATGGGCAGTCTTTTTGCAGGGATGCTTTGTCTTGACCTCGCGGAACTTCTATTATATGATGATAATAAATAACGCAATAGGGGGAATGTTCATCATGATGGCATTGAATTTTCAGGCGGCCAAGCATAAGAAGATGTTGATGGAGCGCACGAAGAACTGCACGGTGCGCCTTGGTGACGTAAGTGCGGAGTTCCCAGAGAACTCCATTGTCTGGATCACAACGGGCAAGAAGGGGGAGCCGAAGCATAAGCTCTACACAGCTTTCCTCGACAAAGTGCGCGTGAAGACAATGGGAACGCTCACGTCGGCAGATCTCGGCCACCAGAACCCGGAAATCAATTCTGTCGATGAGCTCGTGGAGGATTTCGAGAAGATTTACAAGCGCCGTATACTCAAGGAAGATACGGTCACGGTCATCTATTTCTCCGAGGTACACGAGGATTTGTGATGCGCTCGCCCCTATGGAGGCGCCGTCCTACCCTCGCCGCCAAGGCGATAAGATTTGTGATGCGCTCGCCCCTATGGAGGGCTTGCGGCCGCGGTTTTCTTTGAAACGTACTGCATGCGTACGATTTTAGAAACCACTGATACATGTGGCATGCTGTCCATGCGCAATGCGCATGCCAGTGCTGTATGTATCAGTGGTTTTTTGATGGACGATGCAGGAAGTGGCGGATGGGAGGACATTTGTGTGCTTTTCGCTGATGCTTCCTTGCATTTTTGCGGTCGCTTTGCTAAACTAGAGGAGAAAACAGCATACGATTCCACTAGGGGAGCTTTTTATGGCATGAGCTTTGGCGCGAACGCAGTCGCAGCGCTGGCTGGATGCCGTAGAGGCGCGCGCACGATGGACATGCATGGTGCGCGGCGCTTGCTGAGAGGCCCGCGGGCCGACCCTTGGAACCTGTCGGGGTAATACCTGCGTAGGGAAGTGGCACACGTTTGACGTCAGACGGGGGTTACCACCGTCTGGCGATTTTTATTTTTAGGAGGTCTTTCCATGGCAACGCAAATGCAGCTGGCCCGCGAGGGCAAGGTCACGGACGCGATGAAGCGCGTGGCGGAGGAAGAGCGCATCCCGGCGGAGACAATCCGGGAGCGTGTGGCGAGAGGCAGCATCGCCATCTGCGCGAATGTCAATCACGAGAATCTCACGCCGCGCGGCGTGGGCGAGGGACTGCGGACGAAGGTGAACGCAAACATCGGCACGTCGAGCACGTTCCCCGATATCGAGCCGGAGCTCAAGAAGCTCGATGAGGCGGTGAGATGCGGCGCGGATGCTGTCATGGATCTCTCGACGGGGAACAATATCGATCTTTCGCGCAAGCGCATCATCGAGCATTCGCCCATCATGGTCGGCACGGTGCCGCTCTATCAAGCGACGGTGCGTTCCATCAAGGAGCATGGCGCGGTCGTAGAGATGACGGATGATGACCTCCTGGAGACAATCGAGGCGCAGGCAAAGGATGGCGCGGATTTCATGACGCTCCATTGCGGCGTCACGCGCGCGGCCATCGAGCACATGCGCGCGCAGGGGCGCGTCATGGACATCGTGAGCCGCGGCGGCTCGTTCATCGCGGGCTGGATGCTCCACAATGAGCAGGAGAATCCGCTCTATGAGCGCTACGATGATATTCTCGATATCTGCGAGAAATACGATGTGACCATCAGCCTCGGCGACGGCATGCGTCCCGGCTGCACGGCGGACGCGACGGACCGCGCGCAGCTCACGGAGCTCATCACGCTCGGGAATCTTGTCGACCGCGCCTGGAAGCGCGGCGTGCAGGTCATGGTCGAGGGGCCGGGCCATGTGCCGTATGACCAGATCGCAGCGAATATGAAGCTTGAGAAGCGCCTCTGCCGCAACGCGCCCTTCTATGTGCTCGGCCCGCTCGTGACGGATATTGCGCCGGGCTATGACCATATCACGTCGGCCATCGGCGGCACGCTCGCCGCTGTCTCGGGCGCGGATTTCCTCTGCTATGTGACGCCTGCGGAGCATCTCGCGCTGCCGGATATCGACGATGTGCATACGGGCGTCATCACGGCGCGCATCGCCGCGCACGCGGCGGATCTTGTCAAGGGCGTGCCGGGCGCGCGGGAATGGGATCTCAAGATGGCGCAGGCGCGCAAGGAGCTCGACTGGCAGGCGCAGATCGACCTCGCCATCGATCCGGAGCTCGCGCGCGAGAAGCGCGGCGCGCGCAATCCGCAGGACGAGGGCGCTTGCTCGATGTGTGGCGACTACTGTGCGGTCGAGATCATCCATAAGTATTTCGACAAGCGCGAATGCCCCTGCAATGACTGAGAGAGCGTGTTCCTGTTTTCAGCGGCTTGTTTTCTGAAAAAAATTTCTGTGGCGAGAGGATTTTCTGATTTTATCGCGAATACTCTTAGTGAAAGAACAAAGAAGGACGTGCGGGCGGAGTTTCTTCGTTTTGCACGTTTGTATAAGTGGTATCGTGAGGAGGTTGGCATCATGGGAAGAATCAATAAAATCCTCGTTCCGGTCGATGGATCGGTGAACGGCTGCAAGGCGACGGATGAGGCAATCTTCTTTGCTGAGAAGTGCAAGGCGGATCTCGATTTCGTCTATGTGGCGAGCAACATCAACAAGGATATCCCGAGCCACATCGTCTTTGACCGTATCTGGGAGAAGTTGCCGGATGATCTCAAGGCGTCGAAGCATGTCGAGACGGGCAACATCCCGAAGGCCATCCTGCGCGTCGCGGCGCAGGAGCACAGCGACATGATCATCATGGGCAGCCGCGGCCTCGGCCTGTTCAAGGGAGCGCTGATCGGCTCCGTGAGCCAGAAGGTCGTCGAGGAGTCGCCGATTCCGGTCATGGTCATCAAGTGACAAGACGCGTACGTAAAAGGCGCGCCGGGCAGTATGCCTGGCGCGCCTTTCGCGTGCGCTATTCTTTTTTGCGGAGGTTCAGCCAGCGGGAGCGCTTGAGCTTCTCACGCTGCACGGTGCGGTCGTGGTAGATGTCCTCGATGACGAGCTTGCAGATGACGATGAACGGTACGGCGAGGAACATGCCGGCGGGGCCGAGCAGCTCGCCGCCGAGGATGATGCCGAGGATGATGGCGATGGGATGGAGGTTGAGCGTCCTGCCGATGAGCGTCGGATAGACGAGATTGTGGTTCACCTGCGTGAGCACGAGGTAGAAGCCGATGGTCTGCAGCGCGAGGAACGGCGAGACCGTCGCCGTGAGAATCGTGCCGAACGCGGAGGCGACGGTCGGACCGAGCACGGGGATGAATTCGCAGACGCCGGAGACGACGGCGAAGACAGAGGCGTAGGGCAGGCCGCGCATCGTAAAGTAGAGGAAGACGATGGTCGCCGTGATGCAGCAGATGATGAGCTGGCTCACGATGTAGGCGCGCAGCGCCTTGAGAATCTCATTGAAGAGGTGCAGCACGCGGCTGTAATCGCGCCGAGGGAACCGCGTGGCGAGGTACGTCTTGATCGTCTCGCCGTCCTTGAGCAGATAGAACGTCACGAAGAGGATGATGACGAAATCGATGGCCTTGCTGAAGAGGGAGATGAAGACGGCAAGCGAGCCCTTGAGCGCATCGACGCTTGCATCCTTGAGCCCGAGCCAGAGATTGTCGAGCTCGTCCTGCAGGATGGGAGAGTTTTTGAAGAGCGGCAGTTCCTGTACTTTTTCCGAGATCTCAGGGAAGTCCGTCACGAAGCGCGTGAAGGTCGGCAGGATGGAGCTCGAGACGAGCGTGAGGAGTGCGAAGAGCAGGAGCAGGAGCACGAGCAGAGAGAGGCTCGCGGCGATGCCGCGCGGCAGATGCGCGGCCAGGCGCTCGACGAGCGGCGAGAGCAGCAGCTGCAGGAGGAGGGAGATGAAGACGATGAAGGCGAGCTGCGGCAGGTACCAGAAGGTCGACAGGAGTACCGTGAAGGTGATGGCGAGCAGGATGGAGGTGCGGTAAGGTCGTAGTGTCATGAGGAATGGAACGCTCCTTTCGTTGCAAGATATGACCATATGATAGCATAGGTGGTGAACTGAGGTCTCTGGATTTGCGCTGTCCAGCCCCCGCAGCCGCCCCCTTGCAGGAAAATATCCCCTGCTTGCAGAATAGAGAAAAAGCGGCGCAGGAGAGGATGCGGCCATCCGCGGCAGTCTCTTCTGGCAGGCTGTGCATCAGATGGAGGGAATATGCTATGATTGTGGAAGCAGAGCTTCGCGGCGGCGTCATCTACGGCGACCGCGCGAATGGAGAGTATGTCTATATGCCGGCGAGCGAGGTTGGCGCCGTGCCGCCTGTCTGTGTCTATGAGACGGACGCAGGGCGAGAGGATGTCGATATGGGCGAGGCGCTGCGCCTCATCCGCGTTCGCAGTCTGAAGCCAACGCGGCACCCGCGGCTCGGCGAGAGCTCGCTTTGACTCCTGCCGCGTACCTGTCGGCGTTGATGGCGGTGGGCGGCGTATCACGAGGATGCGCGAGGCGGTCAGAGTGTCGGCAGCAGCCAGCCGAAGACGCGCACGAAAAGGGAGCCGACGCTCATGCCCGCATCCACCTTTTCCGCCGCGAGATCGACGGAGCCGACGGGCTGGCCGTCGTAGTTTAGCAGGAGCCTGCCGACGATCTGGCCTTCCTTTGTGGGGGCGGCGATGATCTTCGGCAGGTCGTAGGTTATGGTGTAGTGGCTGGCTTCCTCGCCGCCGATGAGCGGGTAGTTCACATCCTCTACGGGATGCACGGCGACGGTCGCCTGCTTGCCGCCGCGCACCCAGACGGACTTCTTCAGGCGGTCACGCGAGATGCCGCGCCGGAGCTTCGTCTGGGCAAAGCCATAATCGAGCAGCTTGCGCGCGTCCGTAAAGCGCGCCTCGGGCGACTCGGCCTGCATGACGATGGCGATGAGCTCGAGGCCGCCTCGCTTCGCGGAGGCGGCGAGGCAGCCGCCTGCCGCGCTCGTCCAGCCGGTTTTGATGCCGTTCATGCCGTCATAGTGGCCGAGCAGCTCGTTCGTATTCTCGACCATGCGCACTTTGCCCGCCGGCAGCGTCCAGCGCACAGGCGCCTTGGCCGTATCGACGATGTCGCGAAATGCGCGCTCCGTCATGGCGTGGCGCGCGAGCTTCGCCATATCGCGCGCCGTCGAGTAGTGGTCGGGATGCGTGAGGCCGTTCGGGTTGGCGAAATGCGTATCCGTCATGCCGAGGCGCGCGGCCTCATCATTCATCTGCGCGACGAAATGGTCGACGGAGCCAGCGGAGGCCTCAGCGAGGGCGACGGCGGCTCCGTTGTCTGAGACGAGCATCATGCCGCGGATGAGCTCGTCCGCGGAGAACACATCGCCCGCCGTCTCCTCGAGCGTCGCGTCCTCCGTCTGCGCGGCGCGCGGCGAGATGACGATGTCCTGGTGGCGGCCGAGCGTAGCGAGCGCGAGCAGGCAGGTCATCATTTTCGTCATGCTCGCGGGGTAATGGCGCTCGTCCGCGTTTTTTTCGTAGATCACGCGTCCCGTCGAGGCCTCGATGACGATGGCGGCAGAGGCAGAGATCGTCGGTGCGTCATCGATTTCCGCAGCGGTGGCGGGAAGGCATGGGAAAGCCTGCCCGAGAAAGAACAGGCAGGCGGTCAAGACTCTCAGTATGTGCAGAATGTGCAAGGGAAAACCTCATTTCAAGCAAAGGTGGATTTTGGGGGCAAAGATGCGTTAGAGCAGCATCTTCACGATGTCCTGGCGGCTGACGATGCCGATGAGATGGCCTTCATCGTCGAGCACGGGCACGCGCTTGATGTGGCGGTCGCGCATGAGCCTTGCCACATCGCTTACGTCGTCGTAGGCCTTGGCGGTCACGACCGTCTTCGTCATGAGCTGCTCGGCCGTGTTCGCGGCCATGCGCGCGAAGGCCTCCTGGTACTCCTTGAGGCCGCTGTAATAGATGACGGCGCCGAGGATGCAAAGCTCCGCCGGCGGCTCCGGCAGGATCTCCTTGCTCATGAGGTCGCCCTCGCTGATGATGCCGACGAGCTTCCCCGCGTCATCGACGACTGGCAGACCGGAAATCTTGTGGCTCACGAGTAGCTCCGCCACCTCGCGCACCGTCGTCTGCGGCCGCACGGTCAAAACATCCTTCGTCATGATTTCCTGGACTTGCATGGTAAACACCTCCACGTTTTTTCTTTCTCTATTATACCGCGAAAGCAGCTGTCCGACAATGCAGGCGCTGGGCCGAAGATGGAAGGAAGCTGGAGCAATGCCGAATGCATCAGCGATTCTCCAGCGCGCAGATTTCGGAAAATCGTAGGAGAGACCTTGTAAATCAAAGAAAATGATTTAGAATAGAAGAAAAGAATGGGATGAGTTTCTGGGAGGGATCCGGTATGTCTTTCAAGAAAAGAAAACAACAGATCGCGGCGGCACTGTCCGCCTGCGCCGTGCTGTTTGCCGGCTCGTTTGCGTACGCGCCTATGCCGGTGGCGAACGCGGGGCTGTTTAGCACGGGCGATGTAGTCGGTGCGCTGCTCGGCGGCGCGGCCTACTCGGCGCAGCTCAACAAGCAGATCAAGTATTACAATAACACGGAGGAAGGTCGGCAGGAACTTCTGCAGCAGATCAAGGATCAGTACGGCGTCAATGAAGACTATGCGCTCAACGCGCGTCTCGATGGCATCATGTCGAACCTCACAAGCGCGATTGCTTCTGTCGACCCTACCATCTACGACAAGCCGTATCTTTATTTCATCAACAATGAAAAGTCCTTCAACGCGTTCTGCACGCTCGGACACGATATGAGCGTGAATACGGGACTCTTCGATGTGCTCACGAACGACGATGAGATCGCTGTCGTACTCGGTCACGAGATGGGGCACGGGCAGAAGGATCATCCAGCCGTCGGCGCGAAGCGCTCCATCGGCCCAGCAGTGCTCGCGGCAGCGACGGGCGGCTCGATTCTCGGCAATCTCGCGGCGAACGCTTGGAACAACCAGGGCATCACGAAGCCGCAGGAAAAGGAGGCGGATGCACTTGCGTTCGAGTACATCACGCATTCCAACTATAATCCCGGCGCGACGGCAGCCATCTGGCAGCGCGTCATTGACAAGAGCAACGGCTCGAAGACACCAGAGATTTTTTATTGGGCGTATGGCGGCAGCGACCATCCATCGGATACCTCCCGCCGCGATACAGCCGCGGAAAAGCTCGAGGCGTACAGCGGGAAACATGTCTCCATCGACAAGGATGAGGGCGTTGTAAAGGTCAACAAGCAGGAGTTCGTGAAGCCGGCGGCTGCGGGGGACATGTCGGCGAAGGAGCGCGCGTATTTCGTCATGGGAAACCTCGCGGCGGCATATCATAATGGACATAACAAGGAGGCTGCGACCGTGGAGGGGCAGACGGTCAAGCTCGGCGCGCAGCCCATCATGACCTGTGTCGATGGTGATGAGTCACCGGAGGTTTTGGCTGAGCGGCTCAACAAGATCAAATGAGCTCCGTCCTGAGAGACGCGGCTGCCTCAGCCGCGTCCCGCTGCAAAATGATAAAAATCGGGGAGGACTGACCGAGGCTATGGTACGGGAAATCGTGAGGGATACGGCGCTGCTGCGGCAGCCGTCGCTGCCCGCGACGCGCAAAGACGGGAAGGCGGCGGATGACCTGCTCGCTACGCTCAAGGCCCACGCGGCGGACTGCGTCGGCATGGCGGCCAACATGATCGGCATCACGAAGCGCATCGTCGCGGTGCGGACGGGGCAGGCTTATTTGCTGTTGTTGAATCCTGTCATCACGGCGCGCTCGCCGGAGACGTATCTGGCGGAAGAGGGCTGCCTGTCCCTCGATGGCGTGCGCCCTGTCAGGCGACATGCGTGGATCGAGGTGACGTATTGCGATCGGAAGTTCAAGCGGAAGCAGCAGCGGTTTACCGGCCTTGCGGCGCAGATCGTACAGCATGAGATGGATCATCTGGAGGGAATTTTGATTTGATGGAAATGGATGGGCAGCGGCAGGCACACGGGGAAATGGCAGACGGCTGCGGCTGCGGACATGCGCACGCTCCGCATACGGCGGAGGAATGGCACCGCCTCGCGCGGCAGAGGCGGACGCTCGAGGAGATGAAGGCGGGCGCGCAGCGGCTGCAGGCGCTGCACGACAAAATTGACGCGGCGCTCGCGCAGGTCACACGGGAGAATATCGGCCAGCTCCTCACGCAGAAAAAGACGCTGCGCGATCTGAAGTCGGAGGCAGCGGCGCTCTTTTCGCGCGGTCTGGAACATCCGATGCTGCGCGTGATGGAGCAGGCGGAACAGGAATACATCGGGCGCATCGAGCAGATTTTGCACGAGGCGCAGCTTTTGAAGCGGGCGGGCCGCGGCAGCGTGACGCCGGAGGTGCTGCGCAATCTTGCGCAGGGCGTCGCGGCCGCGCAGCGGGGCGATGCGCAGCCTCCTGCGTGAGTGCGTTACGGAGGGCGCGTTGACACGCTTGCTATAATGGAAAACAATAAGGGAAGCGCTGGGGGTCAGCGCTTCCTAATATAACGTCATGCCTTGGCTTGATACGCCGTCGCGTTTGCGTCTCGTGCGTGGAAGCGGCATGACGTCGGCGTCATTTCTGGATGCCGGGAACAGGGGGCGACATATCATCGAATTCAAGGAACTTGGCAAAGAGGATAAGCCGGTGCTCGACCGGTTCTTCCGTGCCAGATATTACGAAAACAGTCATCTGAATTTCACGAATCTCTTCATGTGGCGCACGCCGTACCATATCCGCTGGGCGGTGGAGGACGACGTGCTCTACATGGTGAACGAATGGGAGGGAAAGCTCTCGGCGCTGCAGCCGTTCGGCCCGGAGGAAAAGTGGCGCGAGGGCGTAGAGAAGTTCCTCGCCTACTTCCGCGCGCAGGGACAAACGCTTTCCTTCATGGGACTTGAGAAGGATTTTGCGCAGTTCCTCGCGTCGTATGAGAGCGCGTCGTTCGCTGTGACGGACGACCGCGATAACGCGGACTATGTCTACCTCACGGAGAAGCTCATCACGCTCGCGGGGCGGAAACTCCACTCGAAGAAGAACCATCTCAATGCGTTCCATAAGCTCTACCCGCAGGCGGAGTATCTGCCCATCACGCGGGAGCTCATCCCGGCCTGCCGCAAGGAGCTCGAGAGTTGGTACCAGCTGCGCGCGGCGGAGCTTGACGCGGATCCCTTCATCGGCTATGAGCGCGCCGCCATCCACGAGATTTTCGACAATTACGAGGATTTCGCGCTCAAGGGCGGCGTCATCCGCATCGACGGGCGCGTCGTCGCGTTCACCTTCGGCGAGCAGCTCAACCGTGACACGGCCGTCATCCATGTGGAAAAAGCGGATCCCAACGTGCGCGGCGCCTATCCCGCCATCAACCAGGGATTCGTCTCGCACGCGTGGTCGGATATGACGTATATCAACCGCGAGGAGGACATGGGGCTGCCGGGCCTGCGCAAGGCAAAGGAGTCCTACAAGCCGGTCAAGATGATCGAAAAGTTCAATGCGGTATACAAAGGAGAAAAATGAGCCTATGCGCATCCTGATAGCAAATGACGACGGCATCGCGTCCGAGGGGCTGCGGGCGCTCGCCGCTGCCTGCGCTGCGCGCCACGAGGTCTATATCGCGGCGCCGTGGCATGAGCAGAGCGGCATGGCGCATGCGCTCAATGTGCATCGTCCCATCGAGGTGGAGGAGATGCCGGGCGTCGCGCTCGAGCTCGGCGCGGTGGCGGCCTGGCGCATTGCGGGCACGCCGACGGACTGCGTGAAGCTCTATCTCGAGGCGCTGATGGACGCGAACCGTCCCATCGACCTCGTGCTCTCGGGGATCAACCGCGGAGCGAATCTCGCGACGGATGTGCTCTACTCTGGTACAGTCGGCGCGGCGATGGAGGGATTCCTGCACGAGATAGCCGCGGCGGCCATCTCGCTCGACATCGAGGCGGATTACGCGTATGAGCGGGCGGCGGAGCTCGTTGTGCCGTTCCTCGAGCAGAGGATGGCGGAGCGGGCGGACGTGCCGTTCTTCCTCAATGTGAATTTCCCGCAGCGACTCCGCCAGGCGGATTTCCAGGTGAGCCGCCTCGGACGCCGCGACTACGAGAATGCGTTCCGGCAGACGGTGCAGCCGGACGGCCGCATCTTCTACACCGTCGCGGGAGAAATCAAGGACTCTGACGACGGGCCGCACACCGACCTCTATACGGTCGCGCAGGGCGGTATCTCCGTGACGCCGCTGCATACGGATCTCACGGACTACGCCGCGCTCGAGGATGGACTGAAAAAGTGACGCGCGGCGCCTGCGGCTTGCGCTCTTGGGGATTTACTAGTAAGCTAAACGCACAAACGTCCACTTCGTGGACATTGTGCGCCCGCCCTTGCAGTAAATCCAGCCAATCGCGCGGCGCCTGCGGCTTGCGCTCTTGGGGATTTACTAGTAGAATAAAGCCATGACAGCATTTGAGGAGGTTCGTTTGCATGGAATCTATGATTCGTGATATGAAATTGGCACCCTCGGGGCATGATAAGATCGCGTGGGTGAAGAACTTCATGCCGGTGATGCGCGCCGTTGATGAAGAGTTCTCCAAGACGAAGCCGTTTGCGGGCATCCGCATGGTCATCACGCTGCACCTCGAGGCGAAGACAGCCTATATGGCGGAGGTGTTCGCGCACGCGGGGGCAGAGGTCGCCATCACGGGCAGCAACCCGCTTTCGACGCAGGATGACGTGGCGGCGGCGCTCGTCGAGGACGGCATCAAGGTCTTCGCCTGGCACGGCTGCACGGAGGAGGAGTATTTCACCTTCATCAACCGCGCGCTCGATACGAAGCCGATGCTGCTCATCGATGACGGCGGCGACCTCGTGCACACGCTGCACACGTCGCGCCGCGAGCTCCTACCTGGTGTCTACGGCGGCTCGGAGGAGACGACGACAGGCGTGCACCGCCTGCACGGCCTCGCGAAGGAGGGCAAGCTCGCGTTCCCGATGATTGCGGCGAACGACGCGTACTGCAAGTACCTCTTCGACAACCGTTACGGCACGGGCCAGTCGACGTGGGAGGGCATCATGCGTGCGACGAATCTCGTCATCGCGGGCAAGAACGTCGTCATCGCGGGCTATGGCTGGTGCGGCAAGGGCGGCGCGATGCGCGCGCGCGGGCTCGGCGCAAACGTCATCATCACCGAGGTCGATCCCATCAAAGCCATCGAGGCCGTGTTCGACGGTTTCCGCGTCATGCCGATGGATGAGGCCGCGAAGATCGGCGACATCTTCCTCACGCTCACGGGTGATAAGGATGTCATTCGCGAGCGCCACTTCAAGAGCATGAAGAACGGTGCGATGATGGCGAACGCTGGCCATTTCGACTGCGAGATCAATATCCCGGAGCTCGCGGGCCTCTCCGTCTCGCGCCGCACGGTGAAACCGAACATCGAGGAATTCGTGCAGGAGGATGGCCGCAAGCTCTATCTGCTCGCGGAAGGACGCCTCGTGAACCTCGCGGCTGGCGACGGCCATCCGGCGGAGATCATGGATCTCTCGTTCGGCGTGCAGTTCTTCTCAGCGCTGCATCTGCTCCAGCATCATGCGGAGCTCAAGAATGAAGTCTACCTGATGCCGGAGGAGATCAATACAAAGCTCGCCAACATCAAGCTCGCCGCGCTCGGCGTCAAGATCGACGAGCTCACGCCGGAGCAGAGGCGCTATCTGAATCTGGAATAAGGGAATCACTGAGAACGCGGTTTCTGACGACTTTGCCTATGAGGAAATGCTGCGGGGAAACTTCCTCCGCGGCATTTTCTTGCCTATGGCAGCAAGGGGGAAAGGATATGAAGACACTCATCAAGGACGCTGCGGTCGTCCGCCCGGACGGGACGACCGCGCAGGCATCCATTGCCGTCGACGGCACGCGTATCGCGGCTGTCGGCGCGGTACCCGAAGGCTTTGCAGCCGATGAGATCATAGATGGGAAAGATATGCTTGCGGTGCCGGGCTTCGTCAATGCCCATACGCACGCGTCGATGACGCTCCTGCGCAGCTACGCGGATGATATGGAGCTCATGGAGTGGCTCAACAACCATATCTGGCCGGTCGAGGCGAAGATGGTCTCTGACGATATCTACTGGGGCGCGGCGCTGGCCGCGGTCGAGATGATCAAGTCGGGCACGACGACCTTCGCGGATATGTACGGGCCGTTCATGGAGCGCGTCGCGGATGTCGTCGCGCAGTCGGGCATGCGCGGCGTCCTCTCGCGCGGTATCATCGGCGTAGCGCCTGACGGCGAGAAGAAAATCGAGGAGAATGTCACGCTCTACAAGGACTATCACGGCGCGGCGGCCGGCCGCATCACCGTCATGTTCGGCCCGCACGCGCCCTACACCTGTCCGCCGGACTTCCTGAAAAAGGTCGCGCGCGCGGCGCAGCAGCTCGGCGCGGAAGTGCATATCCACATGAACGAGACGCGCGCGGAGATTGCGCAGATCGAGAAGCAGTACGGCAAGCGTCCGTTTGCCTATGTGGAGGAAACGGGGCTCTTCGAGAGCGGCACGCTCGCCGCGCACTGCGTCCATCTCGACGACGAAGAGATCGCCATCATGAAGAAGCACCATATCCGCGTCGCGCATAATCCGGGCAGCAACATGAAACTCGCGAGCGGCACGGCGCCCGTGCCGCGCCTGCGCGAGGAGGGGATCTGTGTCGCGCTCGGCACCGACGGCGCCTCGTCGAACAACAACCTCGACATGCTGCAGGAAATCCAGCTCGCGGCCCTGCTGCACAAGGTCACGAGCTACGATCCGCTCGCTGTGCCCGCGCTTGAGGCGCTCAAGATGGGCACAGAGTACGGTGCCGAGGCCGTCGGGCTCAAGGATGTCGGCCGCCTGGAAGCCGGTGCCAAGGCGGATATCACGCTCGTCTCCATGAAGGGCGCGGCCTGGTGCCCGCGGCACAATGAGGTCTCGTTGCTCGTCTACTCCGGCAGTGCGGCGGATGTCGATACCGTGCTCTGTGATGGCAAGATCCTCATGCGCCATCGCGCGCTCCAGACGCTCGACGAGGAGAAAATCCTTTTCGAGGCGAGCCGCTGTGCCGCGCGCCTGACGCGGTGAGCGGCAGCGCGGGAGGCATTGCGCCCGCGGATTCTGGCGGCAGGTGCCGCTCGAGAAATTTCCCTTATGAGGTGATCCCTTGAAAAAGAAAACACCCGCGAAGAAACCCGCGGCCCGCGCGACGAAGGCGCAGCGGCAGGCGGCGCGCAGAAAGCCCGCGCCCGCCGCGCCCGGCCGCCGCTATGAGCTCATCGGACTGCTCTTTTTCGCTGCGGGACTGATTTCCGCCTGCGGGCTCGCGGGGCTCAATGTCGGTTTCGTGGGACTGACGTTTGCCAAATGCCTGCATTATCTCTTCGGCGTGGGGGCCGCGCTCGTCGTGCTGCTCATCCTGCTCATCGGCTGGCAGTACATGACGAAGCATCACGGCCTCCGCTATTCGCTGCGTTTCTTCGGTCTCACGGCGCTTTTCGCGCTCGCGCTCGCGGCATATCATCATTTCGTCACGGTACCGGGTGCGGAGATCCTGCCGGAGAGCCTGCCGCGCGGCGGCGGTCTCATCGGCGGCGGCCTGCTCCTCATCATCCGGCGGTTCTTCGGCGTCGACGGCGCCATCATCGTCATCGGCGTCGGCCTTGTCGGCGCGGTGCTGCTCTCGACGACCTGGTCGCTCGCCGCCGGCCTCCTGAAGACAGAGGAAACGGCGAAACGGGGCGCGCAGGCTGCAGGCAAAGCCGTCGCTGTCACCTGTGACAGGGTAGCGGAGGTCGGGGAACGTGCCGGCGGGCAGGTCGTGGAAAAGGTTCGCGCCAAGGCGCAGTCGTTCTACAACCAGGCTGCGGACCACAGGTTCTCCGAGCCGCCGGTCGCGGAGCAGACGGCAGATGAGGGGGAGACTGCGGCTGCTGCTGCGCCGCAGGATCCCCCGGCCTCGCACATGGCGGCATGGGAAAGTGAGCCGGAGCGCGAAGCGTCTGCTGAGTCGCCTGCAGTAACGGCTCCGGAGCCGCCGCGGTTCACCATCGACTACGGCGCGCGCGGCGCAGAGGAGCCTGCGCTGACGCCGGAGGATATGGCGGCAGAGGAGGACGAGGCGGACGAAGAAGCGGCGGCGCGCGCTGGCCTCGCGGCACTCGCCGCGGCCGGTGTTGCGGGAGCCGCAGAGGCGGCAGCCGCCGTGCCGACCGCCGCTGGCACAGGCAGTGCTGCCGCTGCCTCCGCTACGCATCTCGCCAAGGCGCCGGAGTACAGCACGCTCGCGCGGTCTGACAGCATGACCGCGCATTTCCCCGGCGAGGACGCACCGGAACATCCGCCGGCAGCGCCCGCCGCACCGCCGCCGAAGCCATACGTCCTGCCGAAGGTCACAGACATCCTCACGAAGAACGTGAAGAAGAAGAGCGTGGCGCTCGAGATGGAGATCGAGGACAACGCGCGCACGCTCGCGAAGACGCTCCATGACTTCCATGTCGACGCGAAGATCATCAACGCCTGCCACGGTCCAGCCGTCACGCGCTACGAGCTCGAGCCGGCCCCCGGCGTCAAGGTCAGCAAGATCACGAACCTCTCAGAGGATCTCGCGCTTTCGCTCGCGGCCTTTTCCGTGCGCATCGAGCCGATCCCCGGCAAGGCGGCCATCGGCATCGAGGTGCCGAACAAGGAGCTCGAGGGCGTCCGGCTGCGCGAGGTGCTCGAGAACGAGAAATTCGCCAAGGCGAAATCGAAGCTCACGGTCGGCCTCGGCATGGACATCGGCGGGCAGGCCATCTTCGCCGATCTCGCGAAGATGCCGCATCTGCTCGTCGCCGGCGCGACGGGCTCTGGCAAGTCCGTCTGCATCAACACGCTCATCACGAGTATCCTCTTCAAGGCGAAGCCTGACGAGGTGAAGTTCATCCTCATCGATCCGAAGATGGTCGAGCTCTCGAACTACAACGGCATCCCGCATCTCATGGTGCCCGTCGTGACCGAGGCGAAAAAGGCAGCCTCGGTCCTTAACTGGGCCGTGCAGGAGATGGAGAAGCGCTACGCGAAGTTCGCGGAGCACAATGTGCGCAACATGCAGACCTACAACGCGCATTTCCCCGAGGAGACGATGCCGGCCATCGTCATCATCATCGACGAGCTCGCCGACCTCATGATGGTAGCGCCGCACGATGTCGAGGACGCCATCTGCCGCCTCGCGCAGAAAGCGCGCGCGGCTGGCATCCACATGGTGCTCGCGACGCAGCGCCCGTCCGTCGACGTCATCACGGGCATCATCAAGGCGAACATCCCATCACGCATCTCGTTCGCCGTCTCAAGCCAGATCGACTCGCGCACGATTCTCGACGCGAGCGGCGCGGAGAAGCTCCTCGGCAAGGGCGACATGCTCTTTTATCCCGTCGGCGCGGCGAAGCCGCGCCGCGTACAGGGCGCTTTCATCAGCGACGAAGAGGTGGAGAAACTCCTCGACTTCATTCGTTCGCAGGGACAGGAGGCGGAGACGAACGAGGAGATCGTCGCCTTTACGGAGAACGCAATGCGGGAAGAGGAGGAAGGAAAGAGCGGCGGCCATAAGAAACCGAAAATCGACGAGCTCCTCGGTGAAGCCGTGAACTGCGTCATGTCGACGGGCATTGCCTCCTCAAGCGGCATCCAGCGCCGGTTCAGCATCGGCTACACGCGCGCGGCGCGCCTCATCGACACGATGGCGGAACTCGGCATCGTCGGCCCGAGCCAGGGCAGCAAGCCGCGCGACATTCTCATGAGTGCCGACGAGGCACGCCAGGCCGTAGAACAGGCCGTCGCGGCAAACGCGTAGCGGAAGTTCTGCGTAAAAACCCAGAAAATAGAGCATCCCCCGGTAAGCAACTGGAAAGCTGCTTACCGGGGGATGCTCTATTTTAGAAATGCTGTATGCGGCTGCGCCCCTTTTGCAGGAGGGCGTAGACCGCAGCAGGTACGGCGGCGGTCTTCCGTGTGCAACAAAAAAGAGGCCGCCGACTCCTGCGAGCCAGACATGCCTCTATGATTTCCTGGTCGGGATGACAGGATTCGAACCTGCGGCCTCTTCGTCCCGAACGAAGCGCGCTACCAAACTGTGCCACATCCCGCGAACACAAGAGATATTATAGTCAATCTTTTTTGTTCTGTCAAGAAAAATTTTAAAAAGTATGGGCCAGGCTAGCGATTCGTCTTCACATCATGGTGATCGGATCGATGTCGATGGCGACGTCGGTGCGCAAGTGTAGCCGGCAGCTGCGCAGATAGGCTTGCACGGCCGCGAGATCGCGGGCCTTGATGAGCACGACGAAGCGGTAGGTGCCGCGGAATTTCGCAACGAGTGCGGGGGCGGGGCCGATGACCTCCGCGCGCGGCTGCGTGACGTTGGCAGGTGCGCCGAATTCCTGCCGGCAGGCAGTGACGAAAGTGGCGGCCTGCTCACGCGCGGCGGCCTCACTCTCCGCTTGGAAGAGGAGCTTGATGAGGCGCGTGAACGGGGGATAACCGAGGGCGCGGCGCAGCTGGATCTCCTGCGCGTAGAAGCCCGCGTAGTCTTGGCGGATGCCGCATTGGACGGCGTAGTGCTCGGTGTTGTAGGTCTGCACGAGGACCTTGCCGCGGCGCGCACCGCGGACGCGCCGCCCAGCGCGGCCCGCCGTCTGCGTGATGAGCATGAAGCAGCGTTCCGCCGCGCGGAAGTCCGGCATGTTGAGACTGGCGTCGGCGCTGATGATGCCGACGGCGGTGACACCCGGGATGTCATGCCCTTTGGCGACCATCTGCGTGCCGAGCAGGATATCGTATTCTCCCGCGCGGAAGCGGCGCAGGATGTCCTGATGCGCGAATTTCGTGCCTGTCGTATCGCGATCCATGCGGATGACGCGCGCCTTAGGGACGAGTGCGCGCAGCTCCTGCTCCAGTTTCTCCGTGCCTGAGCCGAAATATTTGATGTAGCGGCTGCCGCACTTGGGACAGGTGTCGGGGATGCTCTGGCGGATGTCGCAGTGATGGCAGAGGAGGAGGCCGCGCGGCACGCCGCCCTGCGGGGCGCGCCGCTGGTGATAGACGAGCGGCAGGCCGCAGTCGGGGCACTTGATGACCTCGCCGCAGGAGCGGCACATGACGAATGTCGAGTACCCGCGCCGGTTCAGCATGATGATGATCTGCTCGTGAGCGGCGAGTGTCTGGCGGATGAGCGCCTCGAGCGGCCGCGAGATGATGTGGCGGTTCCCCAGGCGGAGCTCCTGACGCATGTCGACGCAGGCGACCTCCGGCAGCGGGACCGCACCGACGCGGTGCGGCATGGCGAGCAGCGTGAGCTCCCCCGTGCGCGCGCGGTGGTACGTCTCGAGCGAGGGCGTCGCGCTGCCGAGGACGAGCACCGCCCGCTGGAAGCGCGCGAAGGCCTCGGCGACGACGCGCGCGTGGTAGCGCGGCGACTCGTCCTGCTTGTAGCTCATGTCCTGCTCCTCGTCTAGGATGATGAGGCCGACCTGCTCCGCTGGCGTGAAGAGTGCGGAGCGCGCGCCGATGATGACGCCTGCCTCGCCGCGGCGCACGCGGTGCACGGCATCGTTGCGCTCCGCGAGCGTCAAGCGGCTGTGCATGACGATGATGTCCTGGCGGAAATACGCCTTGAACGCGAGCACGAGCTGTCCCGTCAGCGCGATTTCCGGCACGAGCACGATGACCTGCCGCCCCGCGCGGCGCACGAGACGCGCGAGCTCGATGTAGACCTGCGTCTTGCCGCTGCCCGTGACGCCGTAGAGCAGGAACCCCTGGTATTTGCGCTGCTCGATGCAGGGCGCGACGGCGCGGACGGCCGCCGCCTGCTCCTCCGTGAGCGTGCGCGCCTCCTGCGTGCTGTCAATCGCGGCGTAGCTGTCGCGCAGCACGCGGCGCTGCTGCACAGAGATGATGCCGGCCGCTGCGAGTTTCTGCACGGTCGCCGTCGTCTTTCCTGCGTCCTTGAGCGCCTGGAAGGAAACGCTGCCGCCGTGCGCCTCGAGATATTCCCAGAGGGCGAGTTGCGCTTTGCGGCGGGAGAACTCCTGCCGCCGCGCTGCTGTCAGCGGCTCCTGCAGCACGGCGATGCGCTCGTAGCGCGCCGCGTCGCGCCCTTTCGCCTCGTATTCTTTGCGGAGGATATGATAGGCGCAGAGCTTGTCGAGACATGTTGTGAGGTCATAGGGCGCGGGGAAGGCCTTGGCAAGCTGCGGCCGCCGCACGGGGCCGTGTGCGGCGATGTAGTCGTAGAG
Source organism: Selenomonas bovis DSM 23594 (assembly GCF_000381005.1). Taxonomy (GTDB): domain Bacteria; phylum Bacillota; class Negativicutes; order Selenomonadales; family Selenomonadaceae; genus Selenomonas_C; species Selenomonas_C bovis. The sequence goes on along the minus strand of NZ_KB908379.1, from coordinate 156,644 downwards.
CGCGCGGTAGGTGCTTTGGCCGAGCAGGACGTGGTCGTGTGCGGCAGCCTCCGCCGTATAGGCGACCGTGATCTTGAGGCCGCTCTTTCCCGGCATGAAGAGGCGCATCGTCTCCGCGAGCGAGCAGAGATAGAACGAGGCCATCCAGCGCGCTTCCTCGAGCATGACGGGCTGGAACCAGGCCTCCTCGTCGACGGTCGCGCTGATGTCCTTGAGCTTCAGTCCCGCGAGCGCCTCCACAGGCTGCCGCTGCGTCGCGAGGATGAAGCCCTCGACCTTGCGCCCGCCGAACGGGACGAGCACGCGCCAGCCGGGGCCGACCTGCGCGAGTTCCGGTGGTATGCGGTAGGTGTAGGGCTTCGCGATGCTCTTGACCGGCAAATTGACAAAGACCTGGGCGGTCAGGATGGTGTTCTCCAAGGAAGGTTCCTCCTAAAATGCAAGGAAATCAGCCATCGAGCGGCGGCTGTCTGGCTGATTTCCTCAAGGAACCACTGATTAATTCGGCACTCCGTCTTCACGCGTCTGCACTGTCCTCTCGTCGTCAACAAATCCTCAGCGTAGCTTCGGCTACGCCTGCGGTTTGTCTCCTAGAGAGATACAGCGCATCCACGTAAATCCGGAGCACCTCATTTAATCAGCGGTTCCTTAATCAGCGGTTCCTCAAAACCTGATATATCGCCGGAAGAATCGGGAGCGACTCGTTTCCCCAGCGGTTCCTCTGGCCTCATAGCTGCGCAGGCGGCAGTGCGTCGTTTCACTCCAGCTGCAAGCCGACATCATTGCGCAGCTGGATGGCCTCGCCGATTTCGGCGGGGCCGATGCGTTCATGACCGGTGAGATCCGCGACGGTGCGCGCGACCTTGATGATGCGGTCGTAGGAGCGCGCGGAGAGATGCATTTTCTCGAAGGCGGCCGCGAGGAGCTGCTGCGCCTGCGGCTCGAGCGGGCAGAGGCGCTGGAGCAGCGCGTGGTTCATCTGTGCGTTGCAGAAAAGCCCGTACTCCTTGAGCCGCTCGCCCTGGATGCGCCGCGCGGCCTCGACGCGCGCGCGGATGGCGGCGGATGGCTCGGCTTTCTTGTGCGAGGAGAGCTCCTTGTACGCGACGCGCGGCACGCGGATATGGATGTCGATGCGGTCGAGCAGCGGCCCGGAAATCTTGCGCGTGTAGCGCTTGATCTCCCCCGGCGTGCACTCGCAGACACGTCCGCCGCTCTCGTCGCCCTGGTAGCCGCATGGGCAAGGGTTCATCGCCGCGATCAGCATGAAGGAGGAGGGGAACTTGAGCGAGGCATGCACGCGGGAGACGAGGATCTCCCTGTCTTCGAGCGGCTGCCGGAGTACCTCGAGCGTCGCTTTCTGGAACTCCGGCAGCTCGTCGAGGAAGAGTACGCCGTCATGCGCGAGCGTGACTTCGCCGGGGCGCGGGATGCTGCCGCCGCCGATCATCGCCGTCATGCTCGTCGTGTGATGGGGCGCGCGGAACGGGCGCTCCGTGACAAGGCCGCCGCCGCGCGGCAGGAGCCCGGCGATGCTGTAGATCTTCGTGACCTCGAGCGCTTCCTCCGGTGTGAGCGCGGGTAGGATGGAGCTCACGCGGCGCGCGAGCATGGTCTTTCCTGAGCCGGGCACGCCGACCATCAGGACATTGTGCCCGCCCGCCGCGGCGATCTCGAGCGCGCGCTTGGCCGCGTATTGTCCCTGCACATCGGCGAAATCATCTGTCCAGCCGGCGCTTTCCTCCGCAGGCGGTGCGGGAACGGTCGCTGTGAGCGGCTGCTCGCCGCGAAGGTGTGCCACGAGCTCGGCGAGCGTGCCGACGCCGTAGACCGCGATGCCCTGCACGAGCAGCGCCTCGTTCACGTTGGCCTTAGCGACGTAAGCAGCGGCAAAGCCCCGCCGTTTCGCCTCGACAACCATGGAGAGGACGCCCTGCACGGGGCGGCATTCTCCTTCGAGGGAAAGCTCCGCCGCGAAAAGATTGCCTGCGAGGGTTTCCACAGGCAGCACGGCGTGCGCCGCGAGCAGGCCGACGGCGATCGGCAGGTCGAGTCCCGAGCTGTCCTTGCGGATATCCGCCGGTGCGAGGTTGATGGTGACCTTTTCCTGCTTGAGCTTGATGCCGGAATTCTTGATGGCGGTGCGCACGCGCTCCTTGCTCTCGCGCACTGCGGTGTCCGGCAGGCCGACGATGTCGAACGCGGGGAACCCGAACCCCGCGTCGACCTCCACGTCGATGATGAGGCCGTCGACGCCGAGCGTCGTCGCTCCGTAAGACTTTGCGAACATAGGTCTCCTCCTCACATCTCGAACGCGCCCTCGTAGTGGCGGATGCGCCAAGGCGCAGTGGGTATAGCGTAGACTTCTATGACATCGAAGCGGCAGAAACAGTCGCCAAGACGTTTCTGCCGCAGATACTGCGTAGCGGTCAGGATGATCTTTTTCTTCTTGTGTGCGTCGACGGCCTGCGCAGGCGCGCCGAAGAGACAGCCCTGCCGCGTCTTGACCTCGACGAAGACGAGCGTCTCCCTGTCCTGCCAGGCGATGATGTCGATTTCGCCCACCTTGGCGCGGTAGTTGCGCGCGGCGATGCGGTACCCCTTGCGTTCGAGGAAAGCCACCGCACACTCCTCGCCGCGCTGTCCCAGTTCCTGACGGCTCATGCTTTTTTCTCCTGCTGGCGCTCGCCGCGCGCGCGGTCCATGCGGTAGATGTAGGCCATGACCTCGGCGATGGAGTGGTAGAGCTCCGGTGGGATTTCCCGGTCGAGCTCGAGTGCCATGAGCATGTTGACGAGCGTCTTGTTCTGATAGACGGGAACCGTGCTGCGCTGCGCCGCGGCGAGGATGTTCTCCGCCACATAGCCGCGTCCCTTTGCCGTTACGCGCGGCGCACGGTCGCGCGCCTGGTCGTACTGGAGTGCGACGGCCTTCTTTTTCGCTTGCGGGTCTGTCTCCGGCTCTTCCATTGGCTTTTTGTATCGTTCCATCGCTTTCACCTGCCTCGGTGCTGTTTTGGGGGGCTGCCGCTTCTCGCCCGCACCATCTGCCATTGATCGCTGTGGAAACTGGGAGCGGCTCGGTAATATTTCCTTATGGAATCGTTGATCATTCAGAACCCTGTCCTCTCGTCGACGATAAATTCAGGGCACTTCATTTGGTCAGCGCTTCCTTATTTTTTCATTATACCGATTGGCTGATGGAGCGTCAATAATGAATCTTGGCCGCAGTATGCGGCGTGGCCGCCCTGGAAGCAGGGATCATAGGAGACAGGACATTTTTCATAAGGCGGAAAAGGATTTCCCGCGATTTCGTCGAAAAGAAATGAGTGAGAACAAATGATAATGTATGAGATATGGAGGCATCAGGATGGAGACCTTTTCGATGGAAGTGGGCGGACGCACACTGACGATAGAGCAGGGGAAAATGGCGAAGCAGGCGAATGGCGCGGTGCTCGTGCGCTATGGTGACACCGTCGTGCTCGTGACGGCGACGGCGTCGAAGGAGCCGCGCGAGGGCGTCGATTTCTTCCCGCTCACAGTGGACTATGAGGAGAAGATGTACGCGGCGGGGAAGATTCCGGGCGGTTTCATCAAGCGTGAGGGGCGTCCGTCGAACGATGCGACGCTTTGCGCGCGTCTCATCGACCGGCCCATCCGTCCGCTGTTCCCGAAGGGGTACCGCAACGATGTGCAGATCGTCGCAACGGTGCTCTCCGTCGAGCCGGACAACGCGCCGGAGCTCGCGGGCATGATCGGCGCGAGCTGCGCGCTCTCGGTGTCGGATATTCCCTTTGACGGACCGATTGCGGGCGTGCGCGTGGGACGCGTCGACGGGGCGTTCGTCATCAATCCGACGGCGGCGCAGCGCGAGGTCTCAACGCTCAATCTCACGGTGGCAGGCTCGGCCGACGCGGTTATGATGGTCGAGGCCGGGGCGTCTGAGCTGCCCGAGGAGGTCGTGCTCGATGCCATCCTGTTCGGACACAAGGAGATCCAGCGCATCGTGGCGTTCGAGCAGGAGATCCAGGCGGCCTGCGGCAAGCTGAAAAGCGAGGCGCGGCTCTTCAAGGTGCCTGAGGCGCTCGCAGAGGCGCTCGACACCGCCGCGCGGCCGCTCCTCGACGAGGCGGTGCGGAACCCTGACAAGCTCGATCGCGACGCGCATATCGCGGCCATCGCCGCCGATATGATGGAGAAGTTCCTGCCGGAGTATCCGGAGATGGAGAAGGAGATCGCGATGGCGTTCCACGACCTCGAGAAGTCCGTCGTGCGCCGCATGATTACGCGGGAGAAGATCCGTCCCGATGGGCGCGGGCTCGAGGAGGTGCGCCCCGTCTCCTGCGAGGTCGGGCTGCTGCCGCGTCCGCACGGCTCGGCGCTTTTCACGCGCGGTCAGACGCAGGTGCTCTCCGTGACGACGCTCGGCGCGCTCAGCGATGAGCAGGTCATCGACGGTCTCGGGCCCGAGACGACGAAGCATTACCTCCACCAATACAATTTTCCAGGATACAGCGTCGGCGAGGCGCGGCCGATGCGCAGCCCGGGACGGCGCGAGATCGGTCACGGCGCGCTCGCGGAGCGCGCGCTGCTGCCTGTCGTGCCGTCCATCGAGTCGTTCCCCTATACGATCCGCGTCGTCTCGGAGGTGCTCGAGTCGAACGGCTCGAGCTCGATGGCCTCTGTCTGCGGCAGCACGCTCTCGCTCATGCACGCGGGTGTTCCCATCAAGCGGCCCGTATCCGGCGTCGCGATGGGCCTCGTGAAAGAGGGCGACGCGTACACCATCCTCACGGATATCCAAGGCATGGAGGACGCGCTCGGCGATATGGACTTCAAGGTGGCGGGGACGTCTGAGGGCATCACGGCACTGCAGATGGACATCAAGGTGGACGGCCTGAGCCGCGATATCCTCCAGGCGGCGCTCGCGCAGGCGAAGCGCGGGCGGGCGTTCATCCTCGACAAGATGCTCGCCTGCATCCCCGCGCCCGCGGCCGAGCTCTCCCCGTATGCACCGCGCGTTGAGACCATCACCATCAAGGTGGACAAGATTCGCGACGTCATCGGCACGGGCGGCAAGGTCGTGCGCGGCATCGTCGACGAGACGGGCGTCGATGTCGATATCCATGAGGATGGCCATATCTTCCTCACGTCACCGGACGCCGCGGCCATGGCGCGGGCGAAACAGATGATCGAGGACATCGTGCGCGAGGTCGAGGTCGGCGAGGTCTACACGGGGACGGTCACGCGCTTGCTGAAGTTCGGCGCGTTCGTGCAGATCCTGCCGAACAAGGAGGGTCTCTGCCATATCTCGCAGCTCGCGAACCACCGCGTGGAACGCGTGGAGGACGTCGTGCAGGTGGGCGATCAGCTGACGGTGAAGGTCGTGGAAATCGACGAAAAGGGGCGCATCAACCTGAGCCATAAGGCGACGCTCTGAGTCTCTGGCAGGAGAGCGCCGGTGAGAACGGAGAGCGGGGGAGGTTATGATGATGGTACGAGCTTTGGTATTGGCGGCGGCAGCCGTCGTGTTTATGGTTTTATTGCGGAAATTCATCCAGAGCCTTCATGAGCAGCCGCCGCAGGAAGAACTGCGGCCGTCGGCTGCGGGCGAAGGAATGGCCGAGGCAAAGAGCAGCGGGCAGGAAGCGGCGCCGTTTCCTGCAACACAGGCGGTCAGACGCGCTGCGCCGCCGCGTGCCGCTTCGCTGCTGCACGCGCGTCCGGAGGAGGCAGCGCACCCGGCAGCAGCTGCGCGCGTACGAGAGCCGCAGGATGCGCGTTACGACCGGCAGGCGCTCGCTGCCGCCCGCCGCGCGCAGGCGCAGGAGCGCGCGCACGACAGCCGCATGATGGCGGCCGCTGCCGTCGCCGGCGCGATCGGCGGCGCGGCGCTCATGCATCACCATGATGCCGCGGCGCAGCAGGATCTCGTCCGTCAGGAGATTGCCGCGCGGCAGCAGGAGATGCTCGATCGGCAACAGATGGATAGCAGCTATGATATGGATGACGGCGGCGCTGCGGCGGACGGTGCCGACTATGATGATGGCATCGGTGATGGCAGTTATGATGCCGATGTTTATGATAGCAGTGACTATGATGATGACGGCTATGATGACGACGGTGATGCTGACTACGACGTGAACGACTATGGCGGCGACGAGGAGGATAGTGGCTACGACGCAGAGGATGATAGCTACGATGACGGCTACGACGACGATGATGGCAGCGGCTATGGCGACAGCAGCGATGCGTATGACAGCGGCTATGATGGTTATGACGGCGATGATTACGGCGGTGATTATGATGGCGGCGGAGACAGCTATGACGGCGGCTATGATGACGGCGGCGGTGACGGATTTGATTTTTGAGGCGCAGCGGCTGTCTTTCTGCGCGCGTTTCCTGCCGTCAGGTGTATAAGAGAACGCAGGGCATCGACGATGCTCTCGAGGCGGTCCGGCAAGGGCCGCCTTTTCGCGTCAACGCAGGAAATGGCATTGCCTGGCTGCTGTCTGGAATTGCTGCTTCTCGCCTACCGTTTTCCGGGAAAAGATGATATAATGATGCGTATCACAGCCCAAAGGAATGAATGTAATATGGCAAAACGATACTATGAGCTGACCGTCGCCGGTGTGACGCGGCAGCTGCCGATTCTCAACGTGACGGAGACGCTCGCCATCGCTGGTTTCGTCATGCTCGGTGACGTCGAGCTTGTCACGCGCTGCGCACAGGAAATGGCAAAGAAGGTGCCAGAGGAGACAGAGGTCATCCTCACGGCGGAGACGAAGGGCATCCCCTTTGCCGCTGAGCTCGCGCGCGAGCTCGGGCAGCGGCGCTACGTCGTCGCGCGTAAGTCTGTCAAGGCTTATATGGAGCATCCGCTCTGGGTCAAGGACGTCTCTATCACGACGGCTGGCGAGCAGACGCTCTGTCTCGATGGGCCGGACATCGAACGTCTCCGCGGCCGCAAGGTGCTGCTGCTCGACGATGTCATCAGTACGGGCGGCTCGATGAAGGCGTTGCGCGAGCTCTGCGAGAAGGCGGGCGGCGAGGTCATCGGTGAGGCGGCGGCGCTCGCGGAGGGAGATGCCGCGAAGCGTACGGATATCCTCTATCTCGCGCCGTTGCCGCTCTTTGCGGCGGAATAAGCCCTGCGGGGCCGCGCTCTCTGCGCGTGATGATACAGGAATAAGGGGGCATACCTAATGAGTGAGAATAACCGCATCGTCATCAGCCAGGTCATGATGCCGAGTCAGGCGAACCCGAACGGCAACGTTCATGGCGGCGAGATCATGAAGATGATGGATTCGACGGCCTATGCGGCCGCAAGGAAATACGCGCGCTCCAACGTCGTGACGGCACGCGTCGATGAGCTCGAGTTCCATCAGCCCATCCTCATCGGCGATCTCGTGACCTGCACGGCGGATATCGTCTTTGTCGGCCACAGCTCGATGGAGATTGCCGTCAATGTGGAGGTCGAGGATCTCGATCATGAGGGCAAGCCCCAGAAAGCGCTCTCCGCTTATTTCACGATGGTGGCGCTCGATCGGAACTCCCGCCCAAAGGCAGTACCGCCGCTCATCCTCGATACGGATGAGGCGCGGGAGGCGTTCGAGGCAGGCCGCCAGCGCTATGAGCACCACAAGCAGCTCAAGAAGCGGGAACGCGAGGCACAGAAGGCGCGTGATCTCGCGAAGAAGACGCTGCGCGAACCTGTGGACGCAGAGGCGGCGCACGGCGCCAAGGTCGTGGAACTGCAGAAAAAATGACATGCGCGCGGGAGTACAGCGCCGCTGTGACAGCCGCACTGCAAAATTTTCGTCCAGGCCCTTGTCAAAGTGCAAAAGATGTGATATTCTATCAACCAATGAAACAAGTTTACACAGTAAATGCGTTGCAGAGGAATAGTAGGACGCGCGGAGCGGAGAGAGAGCAGTCGGCTGGTGGAAGGCTGTAGCGAGACGCGTCGGAACTCACCTCGAAGCAGCCCGCTGAAGGCATGTCTGGTAGGCGGCGCCGGAGCGTCCCCCGTTAGCGAAGGACAGGATATGTTGGTATCCGCAGAGTGCCTGCCAGTTTGGCAGGAAATTGAGTGGTAACACGAAGGCACGCCCTTTCGTCTCTTTGAGATGAGAGGGCTTTTTCATTTGGAAGGAGAGATGTTTGATGAAGAACTATCAGAAATACAGCAAGGGCTATTTTCTGCCGCCGACGGTGGACATTGATTGGCTCAAGAAGGACGCACCGGATCATGCCCCCATCTGGTGCAGTGTCGATATGCGTGACGGCAACCAGGCGCTCGTGATCCCGATGAGCCTCGATCAGAAGCTCGAGTTCTACAAGATGCTCCTCAGAGTCGGCTTCAAGGAAATCGAGGTCGGCTTCCCCGCGGCTTCCGATACGGAGTATGAGTTCCTGCGCCGCCTCGTCGAGGACGATCTCATCCCTGACGACGTAACTGTCCAGGTGCTCACGCAGGCGCGCGAGCACATCATCCGCAAGACCTTCGACGCGCTCAAGGGCGTCAAGAACGCCATCGTCCATGTCTACAATTCCACGTCGGTCGCCCAGCGCCAGCAGGTCTTCCGCAAGTCAAAGGACGAGATCAAGCAGATGGCCGTCGACGGCGCGAAGCTCCTCAAGGAGCTCACGGAGGAGGCGGGCGCGAACTACCGGTTCGAGTATTCGCCGGAGAGCTTCACGGGCACGGAGCCTGAGTATGCGCTCGAGGTCTGCAACGCCGTGCTCGACGTCTGGCAGCCGACGCCTGACCACAAAGCCATCATCAACCTGCCCGCGACGGTCGAGATGAGCATGCCGCATGTGTTCGGCATGCAGGTCGCCTACATGAACAAGAACCTCAAGTACCGCGACGGCGTCGTGCTCTCGCTACATCCGCACAACGACCGCGGCTGCGGCGTCGCTGATACGGAGATGGGCCTGCTCGCGGGCGCGGACCGCGTCGAGGGCACGCTCTTCGGTAACGGCGAGCGCACGGGCAACGTCGACATCGTGACCGTCGGCATGAATATGTTCGCGCTCGGCATCGACCCGCAGCTCGATTTCTCCAATATGCCGGAGCTCGTCGAGACGTACGAGCGCCTCACGGGCATGGAGGTCAGCCCGCGCCAGCCGTATGCAGGCAAGCTCGTCTTTGCCGCGTTCTCCGGCTCGCACCAGGATGCCATCGCCAAGGGCATGAAGTGGAAAGAGGAGAAGAACCCGGACAAGTGGACGCTGCCGTACCTCTACATCGACCCGAAGGATGTCGGCCGTGAGTACGATGGCGATGTCATCCGCATCAACAGCCAGTCCGGCAAGGGCGGCGTCGGCTTCATCATGGAGCAGAAATACGGCATCGACATGCCGAAGAAGATGCGCGAGGACTTCGGCTACTGTGTCAAGGGCGTCTCGGATCACAAGCACAAGGAACTCATGCCGGATGAACTCTACCAGATTTTCCAGAACGAGTACGTCAATGTCGATACGCCCTATGAGCTCATCGACTTCCTGCTCAAGAAGGAGCCGGACGGCACGCGTTCCGGCACGGTCGACGTCACGGTCAACGGCAAGAAGGAGACGTTCCTCGCGCGCGGCAACGGCCGTCTCGATGCCGTCTCGAACGCCATTCAGAAGAACCTCGGCGTGACGTATAAAGACCTCACCTACAGCGAGCACGCCCTCGAAATCGGCCAGTCGAGCCGCGCGATGGCCTATATCGGCATCACGGGCACCGATGGCAAGATCACCTGGGGCGCCGGCATGGACACGGATATCATCACGGCCTCGCTGCAGGCGCTCTTCAGCGCCGTCAACCGCATGAAGGCAGGGAAATAATGAGAGCTGTCCTCACGCGCGTCAAGCAGGCATCCGTCACCATCGAGGGTGTGCAGATGGGCGCCATCGGCCAGGGGTACCTCGTCCTGCTCGGCATCGGCCCGGAGGATACGCGGGAGACCGCGGAAAAACTCGCGGAGAAAATCGTCCGCCTGCGCGTTTTCGAAGACGAGGCGGGACGTATGAACCGAGACATCAGCGCTGTTGGCGGCAGTATCCTCGTCGTCTCGCAGTTCACGCTCTACGCCGATCTCAGGAGCCGTCGGCCTGGATTTTCTCACGCCGCTCCGCCAGAACGTGCCGAGCCGCTCTACGAATACTTCCTCGCCTGTCTCAGCGATCTCGGCTTTCCGCCGGAGCATGGCAGCTTCGGTGCCGACATGCAAGTCGCCTCCGTCAACGACGGCCCGGTGACCTTGCTCCTCGAGATGTGACGCAGTAGATAAAAAGACCTCATGCCATAAAATTTAGTGGTATGAGGTCTCTTTTTGTCTGCATATTGTCTGCATGCGATCACTTCTATGGGAACGCTGCAATCCTTACGGCGATGGTTTCTGGCACGTGATGCACACTATGATAGAATGCACCGTCTACATCAAGGTTTCTGTGTACGATGGGGAAGGGAGGCGGTCACTTTTTGCGGCTGTCTGCGTGTGCAGCAGCGCTCTTTCCCATATAGCGCAGATACGTTTCCTTCATCTCATCGCGCGTCTTGGTCGCGGGCCAGAGCTCGCCGAGCGCGCCCTCGCGCATGCCGGAGGCGAGGTGCTCGTAGAGGTCGGGAATCTCCGGCGAGAGCCGCGCGATGAGCTCTTTGACCTCCTGGCGGATCGTGTGCCCATCGTGCGGGCAGGGCGAGGGCACCGGTGCGAACCCGTGATAGCGCACCGCTGCCCGTGTCTCGCTCTCGCGGAAATAGATCAGCGGGCGGATGACCTTGAGATCCGTGCGGTCGAGATACGTCACAGGCGTGAATGTCGTGAGCTGCCCGGAATAGAGCAGGCTCATGAGGAAGGTTTCCACGGCGTCGTCGTTGTGATGCGCGTAGGCAATCTTGTTCATGCCGTGTTCCTTCGCGTAGCGGTTCATCGCGCCGCGGCGGAAAAAGGCGCAGGTATAGCAAGGCGTCTTGCCGCCCTGCGCCTCAATCGCCCCCGCGATATCGACATCGATGACATCATAGGGAATCTCAAGTCCCGCGAGGAACGTGCGGATCCGCGCCGTATCGAACGGCGTATCCGGGAACATTGGATTGATGGTCAGCGCAGACAGGCGGAAGTCCTTCCTCAGCCGCTCGCGCAGGATGGCGAGCGCGTAGCAGAGGAAGATACTGTCCTTTCCGCCTGAGACGCCGATGAGGATATGATCGCCGTCCTCGATCATCTCGAACTCGACGACGGCGCGCATGAGTTTAGAGAAATATTGCTGGGGGATGTTGATTTTCATAGAAGCCTCCGGAGATTTTTGATGTGTGATAAGTTTGTATCCTGATGGACACTGTAATCAGCGGCTCTTTTCATGCTCGCTTTGCCGCATGTGTTTCCAGAGCAGCCACAGATGACAGACGCAGAAGATGAGGATGCCGACGCAGATGAGGAGGATGGCGGCGGGCTGGGAGGCGCTTTGCCAGGCGGCGGCACCGAAGGTGAGGGTGCCGCAGAGGTTGATGGCGAGGAGCCAGAGGAAGGCGCGCAGGCGACGCTGGCGGCGCAGCAGACCTGCGCGGTGCAGGCCGAGCGTGGACATGCTGTAGCCGAAGGCCTGCCAGAGTGCATAGAAGAATGTCTGGGCGATGGTGAAGATCATGGAGATTCCTTTCCGTAGTTTTGTAACGGGGCTTTGTACCGGAGTTCCTTGAGAAGCGCGGAGAACGCGGCGTCGTCGAGGAGGTTGCGCTGCTGCGCTTCGTAGAGCCTGCCGGAGCAGGCGGTGTGCGGCAGCGGGAGGAACGGCAGATCTGGCGGGCAGAGGGCCTGATAGAGCGGATCTGCCAGCAGCACTGCTGTATCGGCGAGCATTGCGATGAGGGCTGTCTCGCTGGGACAGGTGATCGTCCCTGGCGGCAGGAGCTGGGGGGCATGGGCGGTGGGCACGATGAGGCGCGCGTTCCTGCCGTCTGCTGCGTGGAGCGCGGCAGCGAGGGAGGCTGCGAAGATGCCTTCGCCGATGATGCTGGTGGCGGGAGCGTTTGGGGCGCTACTGCCACCTGCATGCATGAGGGGAAGGAGGGACTGCGGCCAGGTGTATTCCTTTTCAGACGCTGCAGGCTTGTCGGCGGGATACTTCTTTGTGTTGAGGATCTGCTGTACGTTTGGCGGCGTGGTAATCGTGGTAGTCATGGAGAGATGCGCGGGGGTGTCTGAACCTGAGCGGCGGAAGGATGCGCGACGCACGGCGTGATGGGCTGCCTCGTGCAAGGCATCGGCTAGTGGCGCTTTCAGTGGGCCGATGGGCGCGCCGATGACGTAGGGGATGCCGAAGCGCTCTTGGAGTACGCGCGCGGCGCCGAGGCCGCCGTAGGATATGACGAGGCTCACGTCGGCTGCTGCTGCCGTGCAGAGTTCCTCATAGGTGCAGTCCATGGCCCAGCAGGATTGGAGCGTAGCGTCTGCTTGCACGAGGAAGTCGGCGAGAGACTGACGCGTTCCCGCGAGGGGGAAGTCGAGCGGCGTGGCGCCGAGCACGTTGACGCGCAGACGACTGCCCCCTGTGCGTGCGGAGCTTAGTGGAATCCGCCGCGCGATTTCCTCCAGCGCGAGGTAGATGCCGCGCTCGGCATCGTGCATGGAGTTCGTCGGCAGAGTGAAGCTCGGTACGCCGGTCGTACGCTCGACCGCGCGCGCGATGGCCTGGAGGTCGGTCGCGATGAGGTAGGCGATCTGCGAGGGGATGAGGCAGAGGAAGCGGGGGCGTTCCGCACGCACGGTATCGATGAGGTTCTGCAGGAGGCGGTCATCGCGTCCGAGGATGGCGTCGTATTCGTTCATCGCGGAGATGAAGATGAGGCTGTCCGTATCATACCAGCGCGGCTCGTCATGCGTGGTGTAGGTGGAGTTGCATCCGGACGGGTCGTGGATGACGACCATGCCGCCGAGCTCGAAGAGTGCGGAGCAGACGCCGAACGTGTCCGCGGAGTAGGTTGGCAGCAGGCAGCAGGCCTGGGCGCGCGCTTTTTGCGCGCTTTTTTTCATGAGAGACATGACGGACCTCCCCATCCCTTGCGGCGGATGATCTGCTCAGTGTCCTGCGGCAGCAGGGCAGCGCGGCTCATGGCGGCGGCGAGCCAGGAGATGGCCTCGAGTCCGTAGTGGCCGCCGCCCTCGACGGCGGGCAGGAAATAGCGCGTACCGGTGAAATAGGCAGCCTTCTGCCCGAGCGCGAGCAGGGGCGGCGCGCCGTCCGCCTGCGCGCGCGGCTTGCGGCGCATGGCGGGATGCTTCGTCGGATAGAGCAGGATGTCCGGTGCGTGGTGTTGGAGCCAGCGGAAGTTCGCCTCGTCCTCCCTGGCGATGGCATCGGCGTAGATCTCCGTGACATGGAAGCCGTGGGAGATGAGCAGGCGCGCGAGGCTCATGGGCAGGAAGGTGAAGGTGAAATCAATGGCGATGGGCTGCGCGCCGATCTGGCCGTGGAGCGCGTTGAGCGCGAGCTCGCAGGTGGCGATGCGCGGGCGCAGATCCGGGCAGCTGCCGCCGAGGAAAGCGGCGAGCTGCGTGAGCGCGTCGCAGATCTCCTCGTAGCGCCAGACCTGCGGCAGGAAGAGCGCATCCTGCCCGAGGCGCCGCAACAAGTCGCGGGCCGCGACGTGCGTGAAGGGGTTTGTATAGAGGTTCTCGCTGGCTTCGCCCATGCGCAGGAAATCGTCGTAACTATGGCACTCGGTGAGGTCGAGGAGCTCGCGGCCGCAGGCGTGTGCGAGCTCCTTGATATCGCTCTTGGCCGTGAGGGCGAGGTTGCTGCCGATGAGGTTGACGAGATGGCGGTTCTTTTCCCTGTCGGAGGGGAGCAGGCGGTAGATTTCGCGTCGCTCGCGTTCCTCCGGCGTGAGGCTTTTCGTCTGGCGGATGGGATCCATGACGCATTCGGCAAAGGCGACGCTGGGAAAGCGCTCGCGCAGCGTCTGGTAGACGTAGCGGAGGTTGCAGCCGAGGAAATGGTGCACGCAGGCCGTGAAGACGAGGACGGCGCGCGGCAGACGCGGCAGGCGGCGGAGGATGTCCGTGATGCCCTCGATGAGAAACGTCTCATGGTCCGTGCGGTAGAGGTCGTCCTCGCGGAGCTCGAGCGCAGAGAAGCGGCGGCGATAGGCGTCTCCCATCTCCGCCGCGGTCAGCACGACGCCGCGCAGGCAGCCGGCCGCGCAGATGTAGATCTGATGAGACTCCGGCAGGAGCATGCCCGTGTGGACGATGTTCCAGGTGCCGCGCGCGGCGGGGGAGTATTCGAGTCCCGGCGCGAACGGCGCGGGATAGGCGGCCTCCGCGATGGGGAGGGCAGGCAGCTTCTTTGCTGGCTGGATGCGTTGGAGCATGGAATCATCCTCTTGACAGGTGAAGACAGCGCCGATTCTGCGCGGCTGTCTCTTGGAGAGAACGACGCGCAGAATCGGCAGTGAGAATTGCGGCGGCTGTATGGCAGGGGGGAGTGCAGGTCGCACGCTGTGACGCTTGCGCGCGCAACGTGCGTCAGCAGATGCGGGGCAGGAGCTCGCCGCTCGGCGGCGGCAGGAGAACGGTCGTGCCGAGCTCGGTGGTGAGGGTGACCCGGCAGGCAGGCGCGGCGGCAACCCGGCCGATACGCGCGGCGCTCGCGCCGTCCGCGGTCTGGTGCAGAGCATCCAGGACGCTCGCGGTTGCCTCAGGCGTGCAAAAGAGCACGAGACGGCCCTCGCAGGCGAGGTAGAGCGGATTGAGGCCGAGCAGTCCCGTGAGGCCGCGCACGGCGGGCGCGCAGGGAATGTCCGTCTCCGCGAGTTCGATGCCGACGCTGCTCTCCCGCGCGATTTCGTAGAGCACGGTGCCGACGCCGCCGCGCGTGGCATCGCGGATGGTGTGGACGGCGTCCTTCTGCGGCAGCGCGGCGAAGAGTGCCTCAACCATCGGCCAGAGCGGCGCGCAGTCGCTCGTGATCGCGGCGTCGATGCCGTAGCTGCCGCGCGCGAGCAGGATGGCGCTGCCGTGGCGGCCGACGTCGCCCGTCACGATGATGTCATCGCCGGGCCGCGCGAGCGCACCGCCCGTCCTGACGCCCGGCAGGAGCTCGCCGACGCCCGTCGTCGTGATGAAGAGACCGTCCACTTGGCCGCGACCGGCGACCTTCGTGTCGCCTGCGACGATGGTGACGCCTGCTGCTTTCGCTGTTTCCGCCATCGAGGCGGCGATGACATCGAGGTCGTGCAGGGAGAAGCCCTCCTCGATCTGGAAGGCGCAGGTGAGATAGCGCGGCCGCGCGCCCATGCAGGAGAGATCGTTGACCGTGCCGCAGATGGAGAGCTTGCCGATGTTGCCGCCGGGGAACTGCCATGGCGAGACGATGAAGCCGTCCGTCGTCATGGCGATGCGTGTGCCGTCGAGCGAGAGGATGGCGGCGTCGTCCGCCGTGAGGTCGGGATTCTTGAAATGGCGGGCAAAGAGGCGCTCGATGAGCGCGGCGGTCTGCTGACCGCCGGCGCCATGCGCGAGCGTGATGCGTTCGTTATCCATGGAGGTCTTCCTTTCCTGAGGATGCGGCACTTGTGCCGCGGTACTGGTACCAGGCGGCGCAGGTGCCTTCGCGCGAGACCATGCAGGCGCCGACCGGGTGCTCCGGCGTGCAGGTTTTGCCGTAGAGCGGACAGTCGGCGGGCGTGCAGGCGCCGCGCAGGATGTCGCCGCAGCGGCAGGCAGGGTTGGTGCGGCCCTCCTGCGGCGGGATGGTATAGCGCCTGCGCGCGTCGAACTCCGCGTAGGCCGGCGCGGGCACGAGGCCGCTCTGCGGCAGGACACCGAGGCCGCGCCACTCGGCGTCGACGGGCGTGAAATATGTCTCGAGCAGCTGGCGTGCGGCCGGGCTGCCCTCCTCTGTCACGACACGCGGATAACAGTTGACGAAAAAGGGCGCCGCGCTGCTCCGGCGGAGGATGACGGCGAGCGCCGTGAGCAGCTCGCTCGCCGTAAAGCCCGCGACGACGCCGCTGATGCCGCGTGACGTGAGCGCGCGCGGCACGCGCGCC
Source organism: Selenomonas bovis DSM 23594 (assembly GCF_000381005.1). Lineage (GTDB taxonomy): Bacteria > Bacillota > Negativicutes > Selenomonadales > Selenomonadaceae > Selenomonas_C > Selenomonas_C bovis. Next base: position 140,597 of record NZ_KB908379.1, on the reverse strand, counting down.
CCCGTGATGGCGCAGACGTGACCAGGGTAGAGATAGGCATCGCAGCTATCACGCATCGCGAGATAGGCGGCGTCCATGGTCTTGTTGGCAGCGAGCAGGGAGAAATTCGTCAGCGTTTGCGCGGCGGCTTTTTTGATGGCGAGGGCGCTTGCTGGCGTCGTCGTCTCGAAGCCCACGGAGAGGAAGACGACCTCCTCCGCAGGATGGGCCGCGGCATAGGCGACGGCGTCGAGCGGCGTGTAGACAATCTCGACGCGCGCGCCCTGGCTGCGCGCGTCGGCGAGGCTCCCTGCCGTGCCAGGGACGCGCAGGAGGTCGCCGAAAGTACAGAGCGTGACGCCGCATTCCCGCGCGAGATAGCAGGCCTCGTCGATGAAGGAGACAGGCGTCACGCAGACGGGGCAGCCGGGACCGGAGATGAGCTCGATGCCGGGCGGCAGGAGCGCGCGCAGGCCGAGGCGGAAAATCTCATGCGTATGCGTGCCGCAGACTTCCATGATGCGCAGACGCGGCCCGCGGTAGGAGGTGACGATCTCGCGCGCGGCATCTCGCGCGCGGCGCGCCTGTGCGGCCGCGCTCATCGCTGGCCTCCGTCGGAGGCGGTGTCTGCGAGGAGGGCCGCGGATTCCGCCTCATCGTCCGAGGTAATCTTCGCGATGGCAAGCCCCGCGTGCACCATCACATAATCACCGGGATCGAGCGCAGCGAGCAGTTCCGCGGACACCTCGCGGCGCGCGCCAGAGGCATCGACGATCGCCGTTCCGTGCGCGACGCTGACGACCTTTGCTGGGATTCCGACACACATGAAATCACACTTCTTTCTTAAATTATTACACAGATAACCATGACAGCACCGGCGCGTGGAGTGGGCGGCCTAGGCGTTTTCCTCTCCGAGCGCGTACATGGCGGCGATGGCCTGACCGAGACTGATGCCGCCGTCATTGGGCGGCACGAGGCTGTGCGTGAGGACGTCGAAGCCTGCCGCGCGCAGTGCCTGCTCCGTGAGGCGCAGCAGCAGGATGTTCTGGAAGACGCCGCCTGAGAGGGCGACGGTGGAAAGCCTCGTGCGCCGCCGCCCTTCCTCGCAGCCCGCGCAGATGAGCGCGGCGAGACTCGCGTGGAAGAGATAGGCGAGGTGCGCGGATGGCACGCCCTCTCGTCTGCGCGCGAGGAGCGTGAGGAAGAGCGCTTGCGTCGGCAGCAGGAACCGTCCGTCCGCCGCATCGCGCAGCGGGGGACAGAGCGGCGCGGCCGTCCCTCCCTTTGCCTCGAAGCGCTCTGCCGCGAACTCGAGTGCCATTGCCGCCTCGCCCTCGAAGGTTGAGTGCGTGCAAAGGCCGAGCAGCGCGCTCACAGCATCGAAGAGGCGTCCTGCGCTCGTCGATGTCACGCAGTTGAGCTGGCGGCGGAGCAGGAACGCCTGTGCGGCGAATTCCTGCTCCGTGCAAAGCCGCAGCTCGTGGACGGCGCAGTCGGCGAGGGTCTGCCAATCGGTTTCTCCTCCGTCGCTGTCGGGAAAGGCCGGCTGCAGCAGTGCGGCCGCAATGCGCCAGCCCTCGCGCGGGGCCTTGTCGCCGCCCGCCTGCGTGAACGGCTCGATGGAGCCGAGCCGCGTAAATCCCGCGTAGTCCGCGCGCAGGATCTCGCCGCCCCAGACAGTGCCGTCCGTGCCGTAGCCCGTGCCGTCAAGCGCTACGCCGAGCACGGGGCCGCACACATCGTGCTCGGCAAGGCAGGAGAGGATATGCGCGTAGTGGTGCTGGACGGGGAAGACGGGCAGGCCGAGCTCATGGGCAATTGCAGTCGTATTGTAGCGCGGATGGAGGTCGCAGGCGACGACCTCCGGCGTGATCTCGAGCAGGGAGGCGAGGAGGTGCACGCTGTCTTTGAGTGCGAGCACCGTGCGCAGATCGCTCATGTCGCCGATATAGGGCGAGGGGTAGAAAAGCTCCCCCGTGCCGAGCGTAAAGCTGTTCTTGAGCTCGCCGCCGATGGCGAGCACCTGTCTGCGCTTTCCGCCAGTTGCGGCGGAGACGAAGAAGGGCAGCGGCGCGAGCCCGCGGCTGCGGCGGATGAGGTAGGGATGGCCCGCGTGCCAGTCCATGACGCTGTCGTCCGCGCGCAGGCGGATGCGCCGGTTGTGCGTGAGGATGAGATCCGTCATGGGCGTGAGGGCCGCGCGCGCTTCCTCGTCCGTATGGCAGATCGGCGCGCCTGACGGGTTGCCGCTCGTCATCACGAGGTACGCAGGCATCGCGCTGTCGAGCCCGTCGGGATAGGAAAAGAGCAGCATCTGGAGCGGCGCGTAGGGGAGCACCATGCCGACGCGCGGATTGCCCGGCGCGACGGAGGGCGCGAGCTGCGCCTCCTCACGGCGCGGCAGCAGCAGGATGGGCTTCTGGTGCCCTGTGAGCATCGCCTCCTGCGCCGCGTCCTCGATGCGGCAGGCGCGGCGGACGGCGGTGAGGTCGCGTGCCATGACGGCGAACGGTTTGCGCGGGCGGTGCTTGGCCTTGCGCAGCGCCGCGACCGCCGCTTCGTTCGTCGCGTCGCAGGCGAGGTGGAAGCCGCCGATGCCTTTGACGGCGATGCAGCCGCCGCGCGCGAGCACTTCGCGTGCCCGCGTGATGGCTGCGCCGCCGCGTATCTCCTGCGCGTCCAACAGGTAGACCTCAGGGCCGCAGTCATTGCAGCAGACAGGCTGCGCGTCGTAGCGCCGCGAAGCGGGCGAGTGGTACTCGGCGGCGCAGGCGCCGCACATGGGGAATTCCCGCATGCTCGTGCGCTCGCGGTCGTAGGGCATGGCCTCGAGGATGGTGAGGCGCGGACCGCAGGCCGTGCAGTTGATGAAAGGGTGCAGGTAGCGCCGGTTCGTCGGATCGTAGAGTTCCGCGCGGCACTTTTCACACGTCGCGATGTCCGGCGATACAAAGATATCGCCGCGCTCCTTCGCGCTTTCGATGATGGAGAATGAGGAAAATGCCATGCCCGCAGCGCAGGCGGCGAGTACCTGCGTCTCCACACGCAGGATGACGGCGCGCTCCGGCGGCTCGTTTTCGATGGCATGCAGGAACTTCTGGCAGGCGACGTCGCTCCCCTGCGCGAAAATCTCGACATAGGGGCCTTTGTTCGCGACGCTGCCGCGGATGCCGAACTTTGCGGCGAGGCGGCTGACGAACGGGCGGAAGCCGACACCCTGCACGATGCCGTAAATCTTGCTGTGGTAAAGGGACACGGGAGCACCTCTTTCTGAAAAGCGACGCGATTAAGAAACTACTGAGCGTCCGCGGGCGCGAGGCGGCCGCTCGCCGCGAAGTGCGGCAAGTCGAAAAAGGCGCCGCGGTACGCGGGCAGCGCCCGCCGGTAGATCGCGTCGGCGATGATGAGATCGTAATGGCCCTCTATGGCGCAGCGGGGGAGGTCGTCCTCCTCGCGCAGCTGGATGTCCTGCGGCAGGCTGTAAGCGCCACAGCGCGTAAAATACGTCGCGCAGGTGATGGCGGCATGTGGATAACGCCGCGCGAGCGATCTGCGCAGCGCGTTCGCTTTGCACTGCTGGTGCACGATGAGGATGCGCTGCGCCTGCGCGGGCAGCGCGCTGTCCGCAAGGCTGGCAGCGAGGTCCTCATCGATGAGAGGAAAACCGATGCGGTATGGCGTGCCAAACGTTTTTTCGAGCCACTGCGCGGCCGCGAGACCGGCGGGGGCGATGACGAGATTTTCCTCATTTTCCGCGGCCGCGGCGTACTGCGAGAGGCGGTGGTCGAGTCCGTAGCAGCGGAGGTGTTGCCAGCCCTGCGCCTTGAGGCGCGCGCGCAGCCGCACCGCCGTCGTGTCCGCAAGATCCATGGGCGTTGCGCCGAGCACGCCGAGTGTGCCGCGCGCGATACGGGACGCGGTGGCAGGCAGGTTTGCGAATCGTTGCAGCAGCGCGAGATAGGCAGCGGAAGCGCCAACATCATAGAGATGCGTGCCGTCCGTCGCTACGGCGATGGTCGGCACACCCGTCGCCTGCTCCGTGAGGCGGCAGAGCGCGCGGTAGTCCGTGCCGATGATGGCGGGCACCGGTGTGCCGATGAGCGCGATAAAAGGAAAGGATCGTCCGCTCGTGCGGAACGACTGCACAGCGCGGGCGATTTTCGCGACGAGCTGGTCGTCGCGGCCGAGAATCGCGTCCATGTCGCGCAGAGCGGCGCTCACGACGACGCTGCGTGGCCCATCGTCGCGTGCGCGCGGCTCATCGAAGCCGCAGATATTTCCCGCGCAGCCGCCGGCGTCCACGATGACGACGAGCCCGCCGAGCGGGAAGAGGACCGAGGCCGCTCCCGCGTCATCCGGAGCGAAGGGCGGCAGGAAGAGACGCAGACCTTTCATGAGACACCTCCGAGCTTTTCGAGGAGCGCATCCGTGAGGCGCAGCAGCGCGTCATAGCCGAATGGCTGTTCCTCGCTGTTCCAGGCAATGCAGGGGAGCGAGGGATAGTAGAAGTGTGCGTCCGCGCCGAGCACGAGATCGGGTGCGTCCTCATCATCCGGGAATGCGGCCATCGTCGGCGAGAGATTCGAGTAGATGCGCGTCAGAGGCGAGCAATCGGCGAACGCGCGCAGGAAGAAGAGATCCTGCGGCTGCACGGTGGAGAAGATTTTCGTAACGGTAAAGCCCGCGCTGCTGAGCACGAGCGCGAGCTCGAAGGGATCTGCGTTCAGTCGGCTGCCGACGGCGAGGCGGACGCGGCGCCCCGCGAGCGCCTCACGGAGTGCCGCGAGGCGGCTTTTGGCGCGCTCGTAAAGCGGCGCATCGTCAAGTGTGACGCCGAGCGCGCGGGAGAGCGCCTGATATTGGTGATGGATGCGGCCGGGCGCGTAGAAGCGTCGCAGACCGACGAAGGGGATGCGGAGTTTTTTTGCGAGCAGCGCGGCCGCGGCCTGCGCCTCCTCCGCGAGTACGAGGTTGACATTCGCCTCCGCCATAGCGGAAAACTCCGCGAATGTGCGGCAGCGGCCGATCTCGCGGATCTGTTTCACGCCGGAGCCGCGCAGCAGCGCGTAGAGCTCCGATGTTTCCGCCCAGGGTGCGAAGCTGCCGAGCAGGTTCACGCTCGTCGCGACCTTCGGGCGCGGGGCGAGCAGGCTGTAGATGGCCTCGCGCACTTGTACCATCGGCGGGTGGACGCTCTCGCGTGTGAGCGCGTACATATAGCAAGGGCGCACGGGCAGATGGACGCGCGCCTCCGCCTTGCGGGCGACGCGCTCCATATCGGTGCCGAGCAGTGCATCCGCGCAGGTGCAGCAGAGCATGACGGCAGACGGCGGCTCGCGGCGGCTCGCGACGAATGCGGTGGCGGCCTCTGGGATGCGCGCGAGGTGGCGGCCCGTCACGATGTCACGTTCGTCCATCTCGTAGAACGCGAAGCGTTCCCCGTAGCGGCCGGGGCCGGAGAGCGCCGCTGTATTGCGGCCGCAGCACGGCGGTGAGATGAGCAGCATGATGGAGCCGGGTACGCTGAGCCCTGCGCGCTTGACGCCGAAGCCCTGCGCGCCCGGCGAGTTGAAATCGAGCGCGGCGGGAGAGTTGTAGATGAGGTGGCCGCTCGTCGTGAGCTCCGCGGGAATCCCCGCGGGTCCCGCTGCGGCAAGCTCCGCCGCCGTACGAGAAAAGGCGGCAGGCTCTGCACCTGCGCGTGTGTCAATCATGGTGCGGCTCCTTTCCTGATGCCGGTTCTGGCGGTGGGGAAGCTCCTTCTGGCAGTCGGCAGCGGCGGTCTGTTCTTTTCCAAGCGCAGCGGGCGCTGTGCGGCTGTCTGCTGCCTCGGATCATGCCTCCTGCGGCTCGCTGGTGAGCAATGACCGCGCGAGCGCGAGGAATTTCTCGCTGATGGGGAGCTGCGGCGCTGCCTCGATGACGGTGCGCCCTTCCTCCTCCGCGCGGTTGATGGCGTCGCTGCGCGGAAAATCCGCGAGGATGGGCAGCGAGCGCGCCGCGGCGAACGCGCGGACTTTCTCCTCCTCGTCCGGAACGTTGCGGCGGTTGAAGAGGATGCCGCGCACGCGCGCGTAGCCGCGGTCGCGGAAGTTCTCGACTGCGTCGGCGATATTTCCCGCCGCGTAGAGCGCCATCTTTTCGCCTGACGTCACGATGAGCACATCCTCCGCGTAGCCCTCGCGTATCGGCGCGGCGAAGCCACCGCAGACGACATCGCCGAGCACGTCGTAGAGTACGACGTCCGGCGCGAATGTCTCGAAGAGCGAGAGATCCTCGAGCAGGTCGAACGTCGCGATGATGCCGCGGCCCGCGCAGCCGAGCCCCGGCGTCGGCCCGCCCGTCTCGATGCAGAGCACGCCGCCGAAGCCCGTGCGGGAGATCGCTGCGAGGTCCTGCGGCGGCTCGTCGTGTTCCCGCAGGTAGCCCATGACCGAGGTGAGCGGCTGGCCGCCCAGCAGGTTGGAGGTCGAGTCAGCCTTCGGATCGCAGCCGATCTGGATGACGCGCTTGCCGAGCCGCGCGAACGCAGCGGCAAGGTGGCTCGTGAGCGTCGATTTGCCGATGCCGCCCTTGCCGTAAATGGCGATTTTCTGCATAGTGATGACTCCTTGTCAAAATATTCTTCTTAATTATACGTTGACGCTGAAAAAAAAGCAAACGCAGGGAATAAGAAAAAAGTACAATATCGAGGAGGCAATGTATGACGTTGTCTGTGGTGTACGTGCCTTGGTTTTAGAGATGTATGGCACGGAACGAAGAAAAGAAAGAAACGAAAAAAGGATTTTGCGTTGTTTTCGCGAAAAGAGAAAGAGACAATGAGGAAGGAGCGATGGTATGGAAGAGTGGCTGGAGGCTACACTTGGCGCGGAGCTGCGGCGCGATCTTGCCTCGTGGCGCAACGAGTATCCCTGGACAGGGACGCGCGCACTGCCGAGTCCTGTGTACCGCTATCATGGCAGGGAGATTTTCGAGGCCGCGGTGGCGGCGCTGCTCGCGGGGGAGCATCTGCTGCTCGTCGGACCGAAGGCGACGGGGAAGAATGTGCTTGCGGAGAATCTGGCGGCAGCGTTCGGCCGCCCGATGTTCAATGTTTCCTTGCACATCAATACGGACGCCGCCTATCTCATCGGTACGGATACCTTCCGTGCCGGCGAGGTGCAGTTCCGCCCCGGCCCTGTCTATGAGAGCGCGGCAGTCGGCGGGTTCTGCGTGTTCGACGAGATCAACATGGCGCGCAACGAGGCGCTCGCGGTGCTCCATTCGCTGCTTGATCACCGGCGATTGCTCGAGGTACCGGGCAGCGGGCAACTCGCGGTACATCCTGCCGCGCGGTTCCTCGCAACGATGAACGAGGGATATGCGGGGACGCGCGAACTCAACGAGGCGCTGGCCTCGCGTTTCCTCGTGCTGCGCCTGCCGCCGTTCGATGAGACGGGGCTCGCGGCACTGCTTGGTGATGCGCTGCCGCAGCTCAGCAACGAGGGGAGGGAGGTGCTCGTCGCACTTTTTCTCGCGCTTACGGAGAAGAGCCGTGCGGGCGAGATATCGAGCAGGGCGGTGGATCTGCGCGGCCTCCTGGCCGCGGTGCGTCTCATCGCGCGCGGCGTGGCGCCGTGGCGGGCGCTCACGATGGGGCTCATCGACAAGTGCATCGAGGCAGAGGAACGGGAGCTTGCGGGAGATGTCCTGGCGCTGTATGTGACGCAGGAGACGTCCGCGCAGCTGTTTTTTGCGTAGGGTTTGATGCGTGGCGGGGAATGATAGCTCGCTGCCTTTTCTCGCAGACATATTTTTCGTAGAGCGATGCCGGTGGTGCAAGGAGGGATGAAAGATGCGGAGCAGGAATCGGCGCCGGGCGGAGAACCAGGTGTGGACGGCGGCGGGGGCCTATGATTTTGCGCCCGCGTTCCTTGCGTTCCATGTGGACGGGACGCCGGATGCATATCTCAATGCCATTGTCGGCTTTACGCATCGCTTTTATGACGCGGCGGCCCTGCGTGATTATCTTGCGTCGCTTGGCAGCTCGTTGCTCGTCGATACGTTTACGGACCTTTGCTGGCTCGCGCTGGAGTCTGCCGTCTATCCGCAGGCCGTGCGCTGCTCGCCGGCGCTGCCGCAACTGCGCGAGGCGCATGCGCGGCGGTATCTGTGCGATCTGCGGGCGGTGGATGTCTCCCTGCAGCAGCGCATGCTGCAGGCAGGCGTCGTGCAGACGCTCAAGACGGCGCGCTGCCGTGAGGTGCTCGGCGAGCCGCTGCGTCTCTACCATCCGTGGGACAGGCGGCTTTACGCGGCGCTTTCTCTGCCGCCGGAGCGCGATACGGCGTTACTGATCCGCCGGATGGACGAGGTGCTGCGCCATTATTTTGTCTTCCGCTGGACGAATCATCTGCGGCAGGCCATGCATATCGCATTGCCCGCGTGGCTCCATGCCGTGCTGCGTCGTCTGCTGCCCGTGCGGCGCGTGCAGGATGACACACCGCGCCGCACGGGCGGCAGCGGCACGGATGTGGGCACGGCGGGGGCTGAGGGGCAGCGGGGGCTGCGCCTGCGCGCGGGCGGCGATTGGCGCCGCGTGCTTGCCTCGTTCGGCGCGCCGTATTTCCCTGAGGGGCAGCGCGCGCGGTTCGAGGAAGAGATCTGCGTGGGAGCGCATCAGCGCACGCATATTTTTTACGCGCGGGCAGGCGCGGGGCAGGCGGCTCGCGCTCTGAACACGTCGTTTTATCAGGCGCACCGCGCGGTCTACCGCACAGCAGCGCGCAAGCTCGCGGCGCAGGTCAGAAATACGCTTGCTGTATGGCGGCAGCCGCTCTTGGTTCCCGCGCGGACGGGAAGGTTCACGAGCGCTTGGGCGTGGCGCGGGGCGTGCGAACTCGACGGGCGTCTGTTCGCGAGCAGCGAGGAGCGGCCCCGCAGCGACTTTGATGTGACGCTGCTGCTCGATGCGTCCGCCTCCCGCGAGTCACAGCAGGCGTTGATTGCCGCTCAGGCGTATACGCTCGCGGAGGGCCTCATGCGCGCGGGGTTGCGTGTGCAGGTCTGGTCGTTCGCGAGCGTCGAACGCGTGACGGCGCTGACGGTGCTCAAGGCGTTCGGCGCGCGGCAGGCGGATGGCATCTTTGCCTACGAGGCGCGCGGCTGGAACCGCGACGGGCTCGCGCTGCGTGCGCTGCGGCCGCTGCTGCCCGCAGGCAGGCGGCAGCTCGTCCTCTGTCTCACGGACGCGCATCCCGGCGATGCCTTCGGCCTCTTGCCCGAGGGGCGGACGCTCGCGCAGGCGTATATGGGAAAGGCGGCTGTGCGCGACGCGGCGGCTGGCTGCCGTGCCCTGCGCCGCGCGGGCGTCCGCATCGTCGGCCTCGTCAACAGCGTCTTTCCCGAGGAGGCGACGCAGGAGGCGGCGCGGGAGATTTTCGGCACCGCGTTCCTCTGCCTGCGCAGTCCCCAGGATATCGCGCGGCGTGCGGGCGCTGTCATCGAGCGGGAACTGCGGCGTTGACCTGAGACATGAAATCGGCTATATTTTATAGGTCGCTGATGGCTTCGGCTTTGTTCCAGACGGCGATTGGCGAACATCAAGAACTCTGTTTCATCATGAGTGGATGGCGGTCATGGCCTGCGTCTGCCGCAGACAGATGGCTGCTTTATTTAGATTGGAAGTGCAGATATGCAGAAACGATGGAAAACGTTCCCCGATGCGACGGCGGAGGCGGGCGCGCTCGCGCGCAGTCTCGGCGTCTCTGACACGCTGGCGAGGCTCTTGTGGAACCGAGAGATCCGCACGGAGGAGGCGGCGCGCCGGTTCCTCGAGCCGGAGACGCGGCAGGAGCTCTACGAGCCATTGCGCATGCGCGATATGGAGCGCGCGGTCGCGCGCATCCGGCGGGCCGTAGAGGGCGGCGAGCACGTCACGATTTACGGCGACTACGATGTGGATGGCATGACATCGACGGCGCTGCTCTACGGCTGCCTGCGTTCTTTGGGCGCGGCGGTCGATTTCTACATTCCCGACAGGTTTACGGAGGGGTATGGCTTCCATCGGGCGGCGCTCGAGCGGATCGCGTCTGTATCTACTTTGCTCATCTCCGTCGACTGCGGCATCGCCTCTGTCGACGATGTCGCGGCGATGGCGGGGAAGCTCGACATCATCATCACGGATCACCATCTGCCGGGCGAGCAGCTGCCGCCCGCACTCGCCGTAGTGAATCCGCACCGCGCGGACTGCGCCTACCCTGACAAGAATCTCTGCGGTGTCGGCGTCGCCTATAAGCTCTGCGAGGCGCTCTATCAGTCGATCAAGGGTTGCGCCTATGGCGAGGGGCTCGAGCTTGTGGCGCTCGGTACGGTGGCGGATATCGTGCCGCTCGTCGGGGAGAACCGCAAGTTCGTGCGGCTCGGCCTCGCGCGCATGGCGGAAACATCGTGCGTCGGTCTGCGCGCGCTCATGGAGGTTGCGGGCATCGACGCAGGGCAGGTCGGCGCGGAGAAGGTCGGATTCCAGCTCGCGCCGCGTCTCAATGCCGCGGGGCGGATGGAGCGAGCGACCCTCGGCGCACGGCTGCTCCTCACGCAGGACGCGGCGGAAGCGCAGGAACTCGCGCAGCATCTCGATGTGCTCAACCGCGAGCGGCAGGCGACGGAGCAGGACATCCTGCGCGCGGCGGAGGATGAGCTTGCAAGAGCGGATGTCTCAGAGCTGCCGGCCATCGTGCTCGCCGGCGAGGGCTGGCATCAGGGCGTCATCGGCATCGTCGCTTCGCGGCTCGTCGAGCGATACTATAAGCCGGTCATCATCCTCAGCGTGAACGGGGAGATGGCGAAAGGCTCTTGCCGCAGCATCGAGGGGCTCCATATCTATGAGGCGCTCAAGGCGTGCAGCCAGTATCTTGCGGGCTTTGGCGGGCACGCGCAGGCGGCGGGGCTCTCTCTGCGCACGGCGGATATCCCTGCGTTCCGGCAGGCGTTCTTGAAGGTGGCGCGCGAGAGGCTCAGCCCTGAGGACTACGTGCCCGTTGCGCGCATCGAGTTCGAGATGGACCCGCTCTCCGTGACCACAGAACTCGTGGAGGAGATCGCGCGCCTCGAGCCGTATGGCGAGGGCAACCCACGGCCGCTCTTTGGCTGCCGGAATCTGCGCGGCAGCGGGGCGCGGCGCATCGGCAGCGAAGGGCAGCATCTGAAATTTTCCGTCGATGGGACAGGCCGCTCCGTTGACTGCCTTTACTGGGGGCAGGGGGAACTCGCGGAGACAGTGAACGCGGAGCCGCTCGACATCGTGTATCGCCCCTCCATCAACGAGTGGCGCGGCCAGCGACGGGTGCAGGCCATCGTCGACAGCGTCAATCCGGCGGCGGGCGCGCGCGTCCATCCTGACCGCGATATGCTCGCGGATCTCTACCGTTATCTCTATCGTCTGTCGGTGGGGAAGGCATCATTTTCCCTCCAGCCGCAGCGGCTCGCGGCTGGATTTGCCGCGGCGATGGGGCACAGGCTCTCCGTTTTCACGCTGAAGGAAGGGCTGAAGGTCTTTACAGAGCTCGGCCTCCTGCGCGCGACGCTTCGGGAAGATGCTTATGAGCTCTGTACGCCCAAGCAGAAGCTCGACCTCATGGCGTCGCCGAGTTATCGTCAATATAGGAACCGCTGAATTAATCAGTGGTTCCTATACCCGGCAGAGCTGAGTTGTAATCTTGTACCAGGTAAGGTATACTATGTTGGAAACTAGAGGAAGCGAGGGATGGGACCATGCAAAGCATTGATAAGGAACCGGTTACCATCGAATCCATCATCGAGGCGGTCAAGAGCTATCAGCCGAAGGCGAATATCCGCCTGATCCAGCGCGCGTACGAGCTTGCGAACGCTGCGCATAAGGGGCAGAAGCGTGTTTCCGGCGAGGAATATATCATCCATCCCCTGCATGTCGCGCAGATTCTGACGGAGCTACACATCGACGATGTGACCATCAGCGCGGCGCTCCTCCATGATGTCGTGGAGGACACCATCTATACGAACGAGCAGGTCGAGCAGATGTTCGGCAAGGAAGTCGCGATGCTCGTCGACGGTGTGACGAAGCTCGGCAGGATCAAATACAAGTCGCGGGAGGAGCAGCAGCTCGAGAACTATCGCAAGATGTTCCTCGCGATGGCGAAGGACATCCGCGTCATCATGATCAAGCTCGCCGACCGCCTGCATAATATGCGTACGCTCAAGTACATGCGCGAGGACAAGCAGAAGCGCATCGCGAAGGAGACCATCGAGATTTACGCGCCGCTCGCGAACCGTCTCGGCATCTCCAATATCAAGTGGGAGCTGGAGGATCTCTGCCTGCGCTACCTCGAGCCGGAGAAGTACTATGACCTCGTCGAGAGCGTCAAGCAGAAGCGGCAGGAGCGCCAGGCGTTCATCGATGATGCCATCGAGCAAATCAAGGCAAAGCTCAAGGAGTCCGGCATCAAGGCGGAGATCAGCGGCCGTGCGAAGCATTTTTACAGCATCTACAAAAAGATGAAACGCGATAACAAGGACATCAGCGAGATCTATGACCTCTCCGCCGTGCGTGTGCTCGTCGATACGGTCAAGGACTGCTACGGCGTGCTCGGCGTCATTCACGCGATGTGGAAGCCCATCCCAGGCCGGTTCAAAGACTACATCGCCATGCCGAAGTCGAACGGCTATCAGTCGCTGCACACGACGGTCATGACGAAGGGCTATCCGCTCGAGATCCAGATCCGCACGTTCAAGATGCATCAGGTCTCCGAGTACGGTGTCGCGGCGCATTGGAAGTACAAGGAGCAGGGACGCGGCGCGACGGCGGGCAGCGCCGTTGACCAGAAGATGAGCTGGCTGCGCCAGATGGTCAACCTGCAGCAGGAGTTCAGCGACCCGCGCGAGTATTTCGAGGCGCTCAAGGTCGATATCTTCTCTGACGAGGTCTTTGTCTTCACGCCGAACGGCGACGTCGTCGACCTGCCGAAAGGCTCGATCCCGATCGATTTCGCCTACCGCATCCATACGGAGATCGGCCATCACTGCGTGGGTGCGAAGGTCAACGGCAAACTCGTACCGCTCGAGTACAAGCTCAAGAACGGCGACATCGTCTCCATCATCACGAACAAAGCAAACAACGGGCCGAGCCGCGACTGGCTCAATATCGTCGCCTCGAGCGAGACGCGCACGAAGATCCGCTCCTGGTTCAAGAAGGAGAAGCGGGAGGAGAACATCGCGCGCGGCCTCGAGCTCATCAAGGAAGAGGCGAAGCATCTCGGCTACGATCCGCATGATCTGCTCAAGGAAGGTCGTTTGCAGGCGGTCGCGGAGAAGCTCAACGTGCTCACGGCCGACGATCTGCTCGCAGCCGTCGGTTTCGGCGGCACGACGCTGCACGGCGTGCTCACGAAGCTCATCGAGCTGCACAAGAAAGACCTGCAGGAACATACGCCGCCCGATATGTCGGCCATCCTCTCAAAGCTCAAGCAGCCGGCAGGAAAAGGCAGCAAGAAGCAGAAATCGAGCCACGGCATCCTCGTCGAGGGAGAGAGCGGTCTGCTCGTGCGCCTCGCGAAGTGCTGCAACCCCATCCCGGGCGATCCCATCACGGGCTATATCACGCGCGGCCGCGGCGTTTCCGTTCACCGCTCTGACTGTCCGAATATCCTCAAGGATACGGATCTCTCGCGCATGATCGAGGTGAACTGGGATGTCGGCCTCGACAAGGATTATACTGTCGAGCTTGAGATCATCTGCAACGACAAGACCGGCGTGCTCACGGAACTGCTCGCCGTTCCCTCTGAGATGAAGATCAATATGTCCTCGGTCAATGCGAACCCCAATCGCAGCAACAAGACCTCGACGGTGCGCATGGGGCTTTCCGTGCAGAACGCGCAGCAGGTGCAGCAGATCATGACGAAGCTGCGGCGCCTCAAGGATGTGTACAGCGTCACGCGCGCGATGGGAAAGTCGACGAACTGAGCAACACGCGTCCCCCGCTGGAAGCATAATATTCACAAGTGGACAGCCGCACATAAAGTTTGCTATAATAATCCTATTTGAAACCAATGAATCCTTATAAAGGGAGATTATGATATGGGACAGACATTTACGATGGATGACCTGCGCAGGAAGCTGCAGGAACGCCAGCATAAGATGACGCCGCAGCGGCAGACGGTTCTGCAGATTTTCCTCGATCACCCGGGCAAGCATCTCTCGGCGGAGGATGTGCATGATATCCTCCGCGAGCGGAAGGTGGACATCGGACTCGCGACGGTCTACCGCAGCCTCGAGTTGCTTTCTGAGCTCGGCATCCTGCAGAAGATGGAGTTCGGCGACGGCTGCAGCCGCTATGAGGTCAACACCATCGATCCGACGCGCCATCATCACCACCACCTCATCTGCACACAGTGCGGCAAAGTGGAGGAATTCGACGACGACCTGCTCGAGAATCTCGAACAGGATATCTCGAAGAAGACGGGATTCCGGGTCGTCGATCATCAGGTGAAATTCTTCGGCGTTTGCAAGGAGTGTCAGGCAAAGCAGTGAAGATTCAGACACTCACCATTTATCCCGTGCAGGAAGTCCTGACGAAGATCACGAAAGAGGTGCTGAATCTCTTCAAGGTCGAGATCGTGGGCGGCAGAGCCCTCGCGGACTACGCACAGCTTTCCGTCGTCTATCGCCGCCTGCCGGACGACGTGGCCGGACGCGTGCGCGCGAGCGTGTGTCTCTACGCGTTCCGCAGGGACGGCACGCAGGAGATCTATGAGGAGGAGGGCGGCGGCGCTGCCGATGAGCGCGAGATGGCGGCGTTTCACCGGATCCTCAAGCTCGGCCTTTACCATATCTTTCGGCGTCATTTCGGTATGCCCCAGGCTCCCTGGGGCATATTGCATGGCGTGCGTCCGACGAAGATCGTCCATCGCTGGATTGCGGGCGGCCTTGACGAGGCGGCCATCATCGAGCGGCTGCAGCGGGATTACGCGTGCAGCCGGGAAAAGGCGGAGCTCATCGTGCCCATGGCGTTCCGCCAGCTGCCTTTCCTGCGGACGTCGTCGGAGAAGACCGTGAGCATCTACGTCGGCATCCCTTTCTGCCTCACGCGTTGTCTCTACTGTTCGTTTCCCGCGAATATTCTGCCAGGCGAGGAACAGCTGCGCGTCTTCATGGCGGTCTTCCGCAAGGATCTTGCTGCGGCGCGGGAGGCTGTGCGCCGCTACGGCTTTGCCGTACAGAACATCTATGTCGGCGGCGGCACGCCGACAAGCCTGCCGGACAAATTTTTTGCCGAAATGCTGCATTTGGTATATAATGCATTCTATGGTCCTGCCTGCGGGGAATTCACGGTGGAAGCAGGACGGCCCGACAGCATGTCCGCGGCCAAGATCGAGACGATGCGTGCGCTCGGCGTCACGCGCGTGAGCGTCAATCCGCAGTCCATGCAGGAAAAGACGCTCGTGCGCATCGGCCGCCGCCATACGCCGGCTCAGGTCGTCGAGATGTTCCGCGCCCTGCGGGCAGCGGGCATCCCGCACATCAACATGGACCTCATCCTCGGGTTGCCGGGCGAGACGGCTGCGGATGTTGAGGACACCATGCGGCAGGTCGTGGCGCTCGCGCCCGATGACATCACGCTGCACGCGCTCGCGCTCAAGCGCGGCTCGCGCCTGAAGCTCATGATGGAGGAGCAGCATGTGGAACTGCCGGATGACGCGGAGACGCGGCGCATGTCGGAGACAGCGCTGCGCTATGTGCGCGCGGCAGGCATGCGCCCGTATTATCTCTATCGCCAGGGGTATATGAGCGGTGATCTCGAGAACATCGGCTGCTGCCGCCCCGGCGCGGAGGGGATGTACAACATTCAGATCATGGAGGAGCATCAGACCATCCTCGGCATCGGCGGCGCGGCGACGACAAAGGTCGTCGATTTCCGCAGGCAGCGCATGAAGTCCGCGTTTAACGCGAAGGATCTCACGACCTACCTGCGCGATATCGACCATTATATAGAGAAACGTGCGCTTCTGCTCGAGGAAGCGTATGGGGAATAGGAGGACGTTTTTATGCTGACAAATGCGCCTCGCGGCACGAATGACATTCTGCCTGACAAGGTTGGTGCCTGGAATTACGTCGAGGGCAAGATTCGCTCCCTCTGCGCGCGGTACGGATACGAGGAAATCCGCACGCCGATGTTCGAGCATACGGAGCTTTTCCACCGCGGCATCGGCGAGGGAACCGATGTCGTCGACAAGGAGATGTACACGTTCACGGATCGCGGCGGGCGGAGCATCACGCTGCGTCCGGAGAACACGGCATCTGCTGTGCGTGCCTACCTGCAGAACAAGCTCTACGGCGATGTCTCGCTCGTGAAGCTTTTCTACATCGGATCGATGTTCCGCTACGACCGTCCGCAGGCGGGCCGCATGCGCGAGTTTCACCAGTTTGGCATCGAGGCGCTCGGCGAGGAGAATCCGGCTGTCGAC
Source organism: Selenomonas bovis DSM 23594 (assembly GCF_000381005.1). Classification (GTDB taxonomy): domain Bacteria; phylum Bacillota; class Negativicutes; order Selenomonadales; family Selenomonadaceae; genus Selenomonas_C; species Selenomonas_C bovis. The sequence goes on along the minus strand of NZ_KB908379.1, from coordinate 124,143 downwards.
GCGGAGGTCATCCTCGTCGCGATGGATTTCCTGCGCTCCCTCGGGCTCAAGGATCTTTCGCTGAGCCTCAACTCCGTCGGCTGTCCGAAATGCCGCCCCGTCTACCGAAAGGTGTTACAGGATTTCTTCCGCGATAAGCTCGATGAGCTCTGCGATGACTGCAAGGACCGCTTTGAGCGCTCGCCTCTGCGCATCCTTGACTGCAAGGCAGACGCTGACAAGCCATTCATGCCGGACGCGCCGAAGATCACGGACTGCCTCTGCGATGAGTGCCGCGACCACTTCGAGAAGGTGCAGGCGTACCTCCGGGAGGCGGGGGGTTCCTTTACGCTCGATCCGCGTCTCGTGCGCGGTCTCGACTACTATACGAAGACGGCGTTCGAGATCAAGTACGCGCCGCTCGGCGCGCAGAGCGCCGTCGCGGGCGGCGGCCGCTACGATGGACTCATCGAGGAGATCGGCGGCAAGCCGACGCCGGCGGTCGGTTTCGCGACGGGGCTCGAGCGCGTACTGCTTGCGCTCGAGAAGCAGGATCTGCTGCCGAAGGCGGAAAAGGCATCCGATGTCTTCGTCGTCGCGCTCGGCGAGGCGGCGCAGGCGCCTGCGTTCCGCTTGCTCGAGGCATGCCGCCGCGCTGGCCTCAAGGCGAACATGGACTACGCGGGACGCAGCATGAAGGCGCAGATGAAGCAGGCGAACAAGGCACAGGCGCGTTTTGCGCTCATCCTTGGAGAAGAGGAAGTCAAGGAGTCCTGTGCGCAGCTCAAGGATATGGCAAAGAGCGAGCAGCAGAAGGTTCCCTTTGATAAAATGATAGAGAAGCTCAAGGAATTGCTGGGAAAGCAGTGATTCTGCGGGCGAGTGCTGAGGTGAATTTCATGGAAACATTACAGGGCATGAAGCGCGACCATCATTGCGGCGCGCTTCGCAAGGCAGACGTAGGGACGGAGGTTGTCCTCTGCGGCTGGGTGTCGAGACGGCGCGATCACGGCGGACTCATCTTCGTCGACATGCGTGACCGCTCCGGCTTCGTGCAGGTCGTCTTTGACGAGGCGGCGATGAACGAGGGGACGTTCCACAAGGCGGAGTCCCTGCGCAATGAGTTCTGCATCGCCGTGCGCGGCAAGGTGCGCGCGCGTAGCGAGGAGACGATCAACCCGAACATCGAGACGGGCGAGGTGGAAGTCGTCTGCGCGGAGCTGCGCATCCTCAACAAGGCGAAGACGCCGCCCTTCTACATTCAGGATGATATCGATGTGGATGAGAAGGTGCGCCTCAAGTATCGCTATCTCGACCTGCGCCGCCCCGAGATGCAGAAAAACATCATCCTGCGTCACCGCGTGACAAAGATCATGCGCGATTACTTTGACCGCAACGGCTTCCTCGAAATCGAGACGCCGATGCTCTGCAAAAGCACGCCGGAGGGCGCGCGCGACTTTCTTGTGCCGAGCCGCGTGAATCCGGGCGAGTTCTACGCTCTGCCGCAGTCGCCGCAGATCTTCAAGCAGATCCTGCAGGTGGCGGGGTTTGAGAAATATTTCCAGATTGTCCGCTGCTTCCGCGATGAGGATCTGCGCGCCGACCGTCAGCCGGAGTTCACCCAGCTCGATATCGAGATGAGTTTCATCAGCCAGGAAGACATCCTGACGATGATGGAGGGCATGATCAAGGAGCTCTTCAAGAAAGCCATCGATCGCGATATCCCCGTGCCGTTCGAGCGCATGGATTGGGATACGGCGATGGATAAGTACGGCTCCGACAAGCCGGATCTGCGCTTCGACATGCCGCTCATGGACATTTCGGAGTACGTCAAAGGCTCCTCGTTCAAAGTGTTCAACAGCGTTATCGAGAGCGGCGGCATGGTCAAGTGCATCAAAGTCGACGGCTATGCGGATATCCCGCGCCGCCGTCTCGACGAGCTCGTCAAGTTCGTGCAGATCTACGGTGCGAAGGGTCTTGCCTGGGTTCAGTACACAGCGGAGGGCATCAAGAGTCCGTTCAAGAAGTTCTATGATGACGCGACGTTCGCGAAGATCGCCGAGGCGACAGGGGCGAAGACGGGCGACCTGCTGCTCGTCGTCGCGGACAAGCGCCTCGTCGTCGATACGGCGCTCGGCCAGCTGCGCCTCGAAATGGGCCGCGAGCGGAATCTCATTGACCCGGATGCGCTGCGCTTCCTCTGGGTTGTCGATTTCCCGATGTACGAGTGGAGCGACGAGGAGAACCGCTGGAAGGCGATGCACCATCCGTTCACGGCGCCGCGTGATGAGGATATCCAGTACCTCAAGAGCGACCCGGGCCGTGTGAAGGCCAACGCTTACGACATGGTGCTCAACGGCGTCGAGATCGGCGGCGGTTCCCTGCGTATCTACAACGCGGAGCTGCAGGAGCAGGTGTTCGAGTCGCTCGGCCTCACGCCGGAACAGGCACACGCGAAGTTCGGCTTCATGATGGATGCGTTCCAGTACGGCACGCCGCCCCATGGCGGCCTCGCGTTCGGCCTTGACCGCCTCGTGATGCTCATGGCGAAGCGCGGCTCCATCCGCGACGTCATCGCGTTCCCGAAAAACCAGAGCGCACGCGATGTCATGAGCGACGCGCCGTCTGAGGTCGATCCGAAGCAGCTGCGCGAGCTCTCCATCCGCACGGCTGTCGCGAAAAAGAAAGAAGCGCCGAAGGCGTAAGCCTGCGGCGATAGAGCCGCTCTCCCCGGCTGGGGAGGGCGGCCCTTTTTGCATTCCGCTGCGTTCTGTGGTACAATTTGAAAATGCTCAGGGTGCTTCGTGTTCGCAGGAGTACCCGCTTACAAAGATAATGCAGCATGCAGCGTCCTGCGGCAGACTGGCTGCCCGTAAAAGCGGGGCGTTGCAAGGTTGAGGAGGGAATCACGTGCCAAAGAAAGTCACAATCCTCGGTGTTCCGGTGGATGCCATCACGATGGGGGAAGCCGTGGCACGCATCGATGGCTTCATCGAGAAGCGCACGCCGGTGCTCGTCGCTACGGCGAATGCGGAGATGCTCATGCGGGCAACGCATGACGGGGCGCTGCGCCGCATCCTGCAGGGAGCTGCCATGGTCACGCCGGACGGCGCGGGGACGGTCTGGGCGGCACATCATCTCGGGTACGCAATGCCGGAGCGAGTCGCAGGCTATGACATGGTACAGGAACTCATGCGCGAGGCGCCGGCGAAGCGTCGCCGCATCTTCTTCTTTGGCTCGGCACCGGGCGTCGCGGACAAGGCGAAGAAAAAGGCCGAGCAGCTTTATCCGGGCATCGAGATCGTCGGCACGCGCAACGGCTTTTTCACGGCGGCGGATGAGCCTGCCATCATCGAGGAGATCAGGGCGGCGCATCCCGACATCCTGCTCGCGGCCCTCGGCGTGCCCAAGCAGGAGAAATGGCTAGCGAAACACCTCGGCGAGCTCGGCGTGCCGGTCGCGATCGGCGTCGGCGGCACGTTCGACGTCATGGCGGGCGTCATGAAGCGCGCGCCGCGCTGGATGCAGCGCGCGAAGCTCGAGTGGCTCTTCCGCGGCATGATGCAGCCGAAGCGTGCGGGGCGACTCCTCGCTCTGCCGCGTTTCGTGCTTAAAGTGCACGCGCAGAAAAGGAAAAAGTAAGAATAGACAAACCAAGGACAATCCTCTATAATATGAGAGAATCTTTGCATGAATGTAATTTTGCTTTAAAGGCAGACGCACATGATTCGCCAATAGGGTGTGTATGTGCCAATGTTTGATTTCTGAAGCGGCGCACTATATTTATGAAACGGGCATCCGTGCGGACTGCTTCATTTTCAGGAGGTGGGAGATTGGTTCCAATCGTCAGGGAAGGGTATCCGTTTATCGGCACATGCTTCCTGCTCGCCGTTCTCTTTGGCTTCGGTCTGCATCCGTATGCGGCGGCGGTGCCGGCGGTGCTGATGTTATATTTCCTCTATTTCTTCCGCAATCCATCGCGCCAGATCGTGCGGGATGAGACGGCGATCCTTTCGCCTGCGGACGGCACGGTGCAGGAGGTTGCGGAGCTCGCGCACGATCCCGACGAGTTCGTCGCGGGGCCGTGCCGGAAGGTCGTCATCTTCATGTCGGTCTTCAATGTACATGTGAACCGCAGCCCGATAGATGGAGAGATCAAGCTGCAGAAGTATTTCTGCGGTCGTTTCCGCCCCGCGTACAAAGATGAGGTCGGCTTCGAGAACGAGCACCACCTCATCGGCATTGAAAGCAGCCGTCTGCGCATCACGGTCAAGCAGATCGCCGGCATTCTCGCGCGCAGGATCGTCTCGTGGGTGACGCTTGACGATGCGCTGCGGCAGGGAGAGCTCTACGGCATGATCCGTTTCGGCTCGTGCCTCGAGGTCGTCATGCCGGCGGAGGATGTCGATGTCCTCGTAAAGCCCGGACAGAAGGTCACGGGCGGGAAAACTATTCTTGGGAGGATCAGAAGGAAATGAATTATCGGAGAATCATTCCGAATCTCTGCACGGCATCGAATCTTTTCTTCGGTATGTGTTCGATGCTCGCAACGCTGCATCATGATTTTTTCTGGGGGTCGGTGTTCATTCTGCTCGCGCTCGTCGCTGACGGCCTCGATGGCCGCACGGCGCGCTTTTTCGGCGTCGCGAGCGAGTTCGGCAAGGAGATGGACTCGCTCTGCGACCTCGGCTCGTTCGGCGTCGCGCCCGCGCTGCTCGCTTATGAGTTCTGCCTGCACGCGCATGGAGCGCTCGGTGCCGCCGTCGCGATTTTCTTCGCTCTCTGCGGCATGTGGCGTCTCACGCGCTTCAATGTGAACGCAAGCGTGGTGCATGGCTATTTCATGGGACTTGCAATCCCGGCGGGCGGCAATATCGTCGCGATGACGACGCTGCTCTTCACGCAGCTTGGCGTTGATCCTGCGGTGTTCGGCGTTTCCTATCCGCTGCTCATGGCCATTGTCGCCTATCTGATGGTGAGCCATCTGCACTACCCGAATTTCAAGGGGGACGGCGGCGACAAGCTCTATGCTGCAGCGAAGGTGCTTGCGGCGCTCATGTTCCTCGCCATCCTCTACGCGGGACGCGCAGCACTTGTGCCGGCGGTTTTCGTGGCGATTTTTTCGACGTATGCCGCGTTCGGTATTGTGAACTCTCTGTTTTTACTGTTTTGCAAAAAGGATTGAACCATGACTTTGACACATCCCTTTGACATCATCATGGTGCCAATGCAGATTTTGATTTTCCTCTTCACGCTTTATTTCTTCGTCATCGGCTTCTGCGGCATGTGGCGGCGCAAGGAGAAGAAGATCACGACGCCGCGCAAGACGTTTGCGCTCGTCGTAGCGGCGCATAATGAGCACGCGGTCATCGGGGAGCTCGTAGAGAATCTCCAGCAGCTGAACTATCCGAAAGACATGTACGATATCTACGTCATCGCTGACAACTGCACGGACGATACGGCGGAGATCGCTGCAAAGGCCGGTGCGCTCGTGCATGTGCGCACGCATCCGACGAAGAAGAGCAAGGGCTATGCGCTTGACTGGATGTTCGACCGCTTGTTCAAGATGGAGAAGCAGTACGATGCCATCTGTGTCTTTGACGCTGACAATCTCGTGCACCCGCAGTTCCTCATGGAGATGAACAACCGGCTCTGCAAGGGGGATAAAGTCATCCAGGGCTATATGGACGCGAAGAACCCATACGATACCTGGGTGTCGGGCACATTCGCCATCGCGTTCTGGGTCATCTGCTATATCTCGCATCTCGCGAAGTCCAACATCGGACTCTCCGCCTGCCTCGGCGGCACAGGCATGTGCTTCGATACGGAGATCCTCAAGAAGCACGGCTGGCAGGCCACCTGCCTCACCGAGGATATGGAGTTCACGATGAAGTGCATGGCGGAGGGCATCAAGACGAGCTGGGCGCATGATGCCATCATTTACGATGAGAAGCCGCTGACGTTCAAGCAGTCCTGGAACCAGCGCCGTCGTTGGGCGCAGGGACAGTTCGACGTGGGCAACCGCTTCATCCCGAAGATGCTCAAGGCGGGGTGGCAGCATAAGGACATCCGCATGTGGGATGAGTGCATCTACCTTATGCAGCCGCATTTCCTCATGATTTCGACCGTCTTCATCATCATCAGCTATATCCAGCTCGCGTTTCCACCGTTCTATACGAATATCTACAATTTCATGCCGTCGCAGCTCATGACGGCCATCATGCTTGGACAGTATATCCTGCCGATGATCATCCTCATCAAGATTCGCGCGAAGTGGAAGTCGTGGCTCTATATGCTGCTCTATCCCGTGTTCATCTACTCGTGGATTCCCATCATCTTCCTCGGCTTCATTCATCGCAATGAGCACGAATGGAGCCATACGCAGCACACGCGGGCGATGAGTATGCGCGATATCGTTGGCAACGTCAAGAATACGGAGACCATAGAGAGGGACTGACAGGAACAGATGTATGAACTGAAAGTGGAGGGCGCCTTCGAGGCGGCCCACCAGATCAAGGATTATCCGGGGAAATGCGCGCGCCTGCACGGCCACAACTGGGTCGTGCAGGCCGTGGTGCGCGGCTGCGAGCTCGACAGCCTCGGCATGCTCATCGATTTCAAGACGGTCAAGGCGCTGCTCGGTGAGGTGCTCGAGCGGTTCGACCACCGCTATCTCAACGAGCTGGCACCCTTTTCTGAGGGCGTGAATCCGACGGCGGAGCAGCTCGCGCGCATCATTTATGAGGCACTCGCGGCGAAAGCGCCGTTTGCGGAGACAGCGGCTGTCCGGCTTGCGGCAATCACGGTATGGGAGTCGCCGAAGTCGTCGGTGACGTATACGCCGGAGTGAGGTGCCGGAGGCAGGAGTGCCATCGTGATTTGAAAGCGCTGGAGGAGCCAGCGCTTTTCTGAGTAGGAGGCCAGGAGTTTGCAGCGCAGTATCATCGAGATGTTTTCCTCTATCCAAGGCGAGGGCAAGTATGTTGGCTGTCGCCAGGTTTTCGTGCGTTTTGCCGGGTGCAATCTCGCCTGCCGCTACTGCGATACGGAGAACGCGCCGGCAAAGCACCCCGTCTGCCAGGTGGAGACGCATGCGGGTAGCCGCGCGTTCCGCGAGGAAAAGAACCCGCTCTCGCTCGCGCAGGCGGCGGAGGAAATCAATCGCCTGCTGCGGGAGGTGCCGCATCAGGCCGTGAGCTTTACGGGCGGCGAGCCGCTGCTGCAGGCGGATTTCATCCACGCGCTGCGCCCGCTCGTCGCGGCGCCGTTCTTCCTCGAGACGAACGGCACCTGCACGCAGCAGCTCGCGGCCACCATCGACGATATCGACATCATCAGCATGGACATCAAGCTGCCGAGCGCTTTGCCGCGGCCGGTCTGGGAGGCGCATCGGAGCTTCCTCCGCATCGCCCGCGCGAAAGATCTCTATCTCAAGATGGTGCTCTCGGCGGAGACGCGGGAGGAGGAGTTCCTCGAGGGCGTTCGCCTCATCCGCGAGGAGGCGCCGGACGCGCTGCTCATTCTGCAGCCCGTCACGCCGTTCGGCGGCTGCGAGGCCATCGCGCCCGCGCGCGTGCTTGCCCTCCAGGCGGCTGCGGCACAGCAGCTCCGGAATGTGCGCGTGATTCCGCAGACGCACAGGATGATGCAGCAGCTTTGAACGGGCTCCCGCAGCGGAAGTCTTTCATTCATTTCATGAGGAAGGTGCATTCTTTGCATATTGTATTGGTGGAACCGGAGATCCCGGGGAATACGGGGAATATCGCCCGCCTTTGCGCGGCGACGGGCATTGATCTGCATCTCGTCAAGCCGCTCGGCTTCTCGACAGATGATAAATACTTGAAACGGGCGGGTCTTGATTACTGGCATCTCGTCAATGTCCATTACCATGAGAATTTCGAGGAGGTGGCGGCGATGTATCACGGCCATCCCTTTTATTTCCTCTCGACGAAGGCGCCGCGCGCCTACACGGAGGTCGCCTACGAGCGCGATGCTTTGCTCGTGTTCGGCAAGGAGACGGCGGGCCTGCCGGAGACGCTGCTCGCGGAGCATTGGGAGCGTGCGGTGCGCATACCGATGATCAGCGAGGCGCGCTCGCTGAACCTTTCCAATTCCGTCGCCATCGTCGCCTATGAGGCACTCCGTCAGCAGGGATTCGCTCAGCTCGCTGAGGTCGGCCCCGGGCTGCATATTTGAGGAGGATACACATGTGTGAGATCAATGAAGCATTCGTGAGCGAGCTGCGTGGTTTCCTGCGGCCGGAGCAGGTGATGCTGCACGCGCCCATGTGTGAGCATACGACGTTCAAGATCGGCGGGGAAGCCGACTATCTGATCTTTCCGGCAAGTGTCGATGAGGCAGCGCGTATCCTGCGTCTCATCGCGCGCTACGGCATCGCGTTGACGATCCTCGGCAACGGCTCGAATGTGCTCGTGCTCGATAAGGGCATCCGCGGCGCCGTCGTGAAGTTCAACCATCCGATGTCGGCTGTCCGCGTCGAGGGGGAGCGCATCATCGCGGGCGCAGGCGCCCTGCTCAAGGATGTGTCGGCGGCAGCCGCTGCGGCTGGTCTCACGGGACTCGAGTTCGCCTGCGGCATCCCGGGCAGCATCGGCGGCGCGGTTTTCATGAACGCCGGCGCCTATGACGGTGAGATGAAGAACGTCGTCGCTGCCGTGCGCTCTGTGACGCCGCAGGGAGCTTGCAGGGAGCGGCAGGCCGCCGCGCTCGATCTCGGCTATCGCCACAGCGTATTCCAGTCGAACGGCGAGGCCATCTGTGAGGTCACGCTCTCATTGCAGCGCGGGGAGCGCGAGGCCATCGAGGAAAAGATGGCGGACTTCACGGCGCGGCGCGAGGCGAAGCAGCCACTCGAGATGCCGAGCGCCGGCAGCACGTTCAAGCGCCCGACGGGCTATTACGCGGGCACGCTGATCCAGGAGACGGGACTCAAGGGGCTCACGGTCGGCGGCGCGCAGGTCTCGACGAAGCATGCGGGTTTCGTCGTCAACACGGGTACGGCGACGGCGGCGGATGTGCTGCAGCTCATCCGCGAGGTGCAGCACCGCGTCAAGGAGGCGCATGGCGTCGAGCTTCATCCGGAGGTGCGCATCCTCGGTGAGGAGGCGTGAGCGTTTTTCTAGGAAAGCCCGGTGTCAGTACGGCGGGGGAGACAAATGCATTCCCGAGTGTTATACTAGGAAACGTGAATAGGACATCTCTTTAGGGCGGGGTGTGATTCCCCACCGGCGGTATAGCCCGCGAGCCCCTTGGGGCATGATTCGGTGAGACTCCGAGGCCGACAGTATAGTCTGGATGAGAAAAGAATGTCGTGATTTTTTCGCGAAGATTTGCCACGGAGAGAGTTTTCTCCGTGGCTTTTTGCTTTCTCGTGGCCTATTCCATCGGAGAACGGAACCGCCGGAGGCATCGCGGTTCCTTAGAAGAAAACGATGCGAGGTGATGAGAGTGACAGATGAAGATTACATGCGCGAGGCCCTGCGCATCGCACGCTATGCCGAGGGGCGCACGAGCCCGAATCCGCTCGTCGGCGCGGTCATCGTGCGCGACGGCCGCATCATCGCGGAGGGCTGGCACAGGAAGGCGGGAACGCCGCACGCGGAGATCCACGCGCTCCGCATGGCGGGCGACCTCGCGCGCGGGGCGACGCTCTATGTGACGCTCGAGCCGTGTTCCCACTACGGGCGCACGGGCCCCTGCGCGAAGGCCGTGGCAGAGGCGGGCATCGCGCGCGTCGTCGTCGCCATGCAGGATCCTAATCCTAAGGTCGCGGGCCGGGGCATGGAGATGCTCCGCGCGGCGGGCGTCGAGGTGCGCTGCGGCGTGCTCGCGGCGGAGGCGGCGCGCCTCAACGAGGTGTTCCTGCACTGGATCACGACGGGGCTGCCGTTCGTCGCGCTCAAAACGGCGATGACGCTCGATGGCAAGATCGCGACGCATACGGGGGACTCCCAGTGGATCACGGGCGAGGCATCCCGCCTGCGCGTGCACGAGCTGCGCGACAGATACGACGCGATCCTCGTCGGCATCGGCACGGTGCTCCACGACGATCCGAGCCTCACGACGCGCCTGCCGGACAGGCAGGGGAAGAATCCGCTGCGCATCGTGCTCGACAGCATGGCGCGCACGCCGCGCGCGGCACAGCTCCTCACGGACGGCGCGGCGCCGACGCTCATCGCGGTGACGGCACGCGCACCGCAGGAGCGTGTGGCAGCGCTGCGGCAGGCGGGCGCGGAGGTCCTCGTCTGCGGCGAGGGGCCGCGGGTCGATGCCCAGGCACTCCTAAAGGCGCTTGGTGAGCGGGAGATTTCCTCTGTTTTTGTCGAGGGCGGCGGGCGCGTGAATGCGTCCCTGCTCGCGGCAGGGCTCGTCGACAAGGTCTACGCCTTCGTCGCGCCGAAGCTCGTCGGCGGCAGGGACGCCCTGACGCCGGTGGAGGGCACGGGCGCGGAGCGGCTCTCTGACGCCGTCACGCTCACAGGGCTCGCAGTGGAGACGGTCGGGGAGGACGTGCTCCTCACCGGCTATGTGAGGAAATGAGGTGGCGCTTTGTTTACAGGAATCATCGAGGAGGTCGGCACCGTCCGCAAGATCGGCGGCGGCACGCTCGCCATCGATGCGGCGAAGGTCATAGAGGATGTGCATTTCGGTGACAGCATTGCGGTGAACGGTGTCTGCCTCACGGTCACCTCGTTTGACAGGGAACATTTCGAGGCGGATGTGATGCCGGAGACGGTGCGCCGCACGTCGTTTGCGGAGCTGCGCAAGGGCAGCCCCGTCAACCTCGAGCGCGCGCTCACGCTCGCCTCGCGGCTGGGCGGCCATATCGTGAGCGGCCATATCGACGGCGTGGGCATGGTGACGGATCTCCGGCGGGAGGGGAACGCGCTTCTGCTCAAGGTCGCGGCCTCGCCCGCGCTGCTGCGCGGCATCGTGGAAAAGGGCTCTGTGGCGCTCGACGGCATCAGCCTCACCGTCGCCGCCGTCACGGCGGCGGATTTCACCGTCTCGCTGATCCCGCATACGCGCGAGGTGACGAATCTGCGCGCCAAGCGGGCGGGCAGCCGGCTGAACATCGAGACGGACATCATCGGCAAATATGTGGAGAAATTGATGGCAGCGAAAGACGCGGGGCGGACGGCCGCACCGGAAGCAGCGGGCGGCATCACGCCGGCGTTTCTCGCGCGTTACGGATTTTGAGGAGGGGACATCATGTCGGATTTTGCAACGGTCGAAGAGGCCATTTCGGATATCAAGGCAGGCAAGATGGTCGTCGTTGTCGACGATGAGGATCGCGAGAACGAGGGTGACCTCATCATCGCAGGCGAGAAGGTCACGCCGGAGGCCATCAATTTCATGGCGAAATACGCCAAGGGGCTCATCTGCACGCCGATGGAGGGCGCACGGCTCGACGCGCTCGACATCCCGCCGATGGTGACGAACAACACGGACAACCATGAGACGGCGTTCACGGTCTCCGTCGACGCCTATGACACGGAGACGGGCATCTCGGCGTTCGAGCGCTGCCAGACGGTGAAGATGCTGCTCGACCCGAAGGCGAAGCCCGCGAGCTTCCGCCGTCCCGGGCACATGTTCCCGCTGCGCTCCGTCGAGGGCGGTGTGCTGCGCCGCGCGGGCCACACGGAGACGACGACGGACCTCGCGCGCCTCGCTGGGCTCGCGCCCATCGGTCTCTGCTGCGAGATCATGGACGATGACGGCCACATGATGCGCACGCCGCGCCTCAAGGAATTCGCCGCGACGCACGGACTGCACATCATCACGGTCAAGTCGCTCATCGAGTACCGCAAGCGCACGGAGAACTTCGTCAAGGAGGTCGCTGACGTCGATTTCCCGAGCAAGTACGGTCATTTCCGCATCCATGCCTATGAGAACACGCTGAATAGCAAATGCAATCTCGCTATCGTCAAGGGCGACGTGCGCGGCAAGAAGAACGTGCTCGTGCGCGTTCATTCGGAATGCCTCACGGGCGACGCGCTCGGTTCCCTGCGCTGCGACTGCGGCGACCAGCTCGCGCTTGCACTCAAGAAGATCGAGGCGGAGGGCGAGGGCGTCGTGCTCTACATGCGGCAGGAGGGGCGCGGCATCGGCCTCGCGAACAAGATGCGCGCCTATGAACTGCAGGACAAGGGCGCGGACACCGTCGAGGCCAACGTCGAGCTCGGCTTCGCGCCCGACCTGCGCGACTACGGCATCGGCGCGCAGATCCTCGCGGACCTCGGGCTCACGAGCATCCGCCTCATGACGAACAATCCCGCGAAGCGCGCGGGCCTCGAGGGCTACGGACTCGAGATCGTCGAGCGCGTGCCGCTGCAGGTGCGTGCGAACAAGTTCGACAAGCGCTATCTGACCGTCAAGAAGGTCAAGATGGGACATCTGCTCGAGGAGGAAAAGCTGCAGTGATGCGGCAGGCGGCAGGGAGATTGCCGCGTCGCCGGGGTTTGCGCCGCGGGCGCATGGCATGGCGCTGGGAAAGAAATGGAAGAGACGCGAGAAATGGTATTTTCCGCTAAAGTTGAGGGAGGAGAGCTTTATGGCAAATGTTTTGGAAGGATATGTGACAGGCAAGGGGCTGAAATTCGGCATCGTGGTCGCGCGTTTCAATGAATTCATCACGAGCAAGCTCCTGAGCGGCGCGCTCGATACACTGCACCGCCATGAGGCGGACGACGCGGATATCGATGTCGCCTGGGTGCCGGGCGCGTTCGAGATCCCGCTCGTGGCGAAGAAGCTCGCAGCGAGCGGCAAGTACGACGCCGTCATCTGCCTCGGCGCCGTCATCCGCGGCTCGACGACGCACTACGACTACGTCTGCAACGAGGTGTCGAAGGGCGTCGCGCAGGTCGGCATGACGACGGGCGTGCCGACGATCTTCAGCGTCGTGACGACGGAGAACATCGAGCAGGCCATCGAGCGCGCAGGCACGAAGGCAGGCAACAAGGGCGTCGACGGCGCGATGGCAGCCATGGAGATGGCGAACCTCCTGAAGAAAATCGATTGAGAGCGAGGCGCGGACTATGAAGATCGGTATCATCAGCGATACGCACGGCCACGAGATGGCCTGGGCGGACGCCTATGAGAAATATTTCCAGGATGCGGACATGATCCTCCACGCGGGCGATGTACTCTACCACGGGCCGCGCAACCCGCGCAAGGCGGATTACAACCCCGCGGGGCTTGTCAGCCGCATCAACAGCTGCCCGGTGCCCGTCGTCATCGCGAAGGGGAACTGCGACTCCGATGTCGACGCGAGCTGCCTCGAGCTGCCGATACTCGCGCCGTATGCCTACGTCGTCTACGAGGGGCTGCGCATCATCGTCACGCACGGCGATGCCGTGATGACGGACGAGGCGAAGGATGCGCTCGCGCGGCACCTTCGGGCGGACCTCTTCATCAGCGGGCACATCCATACGACCGTCCTTGAGAAGCGCGGTCAGACGGTGTTCCTCAATCCCGGTTCCGCGGCGCTCTCGAAGCGCGAGGACGGCAAGAACACCATCGCTGTACTCGAGGACGGTGTCATCCGCATCCTCGAGCTCGCGACGGGCGCTTGCCTCGCCGAGCGCAAGCTGTGATTTCAGATGATATGACGATTGCTGTCCCATCCTCCTGCGCTGCGTCTGGATGGGGCAGTTTTTTTCCGCGTGTGCAGCGCGCTCAGAAAGGAAGAAATGAAAATGAAGGATCATCTCGTAAAGGCGGTGGCGGACGGCGTGCGCGTCTACGCCGCCGTGACGACCGACCTCGTGAATGAGGCCATCCGCCGCCATGACTGCTATCCCGTGGCGGCCGCCGCGCTCGGCAGGACGATGACGGGCGCGCTGCTCTTCGCGGCGAACCTCAAGAACAAAGAGGCCGTGACCATCACGTTTGATGGCCACGGCCCCCTGGGGAAGGTGACGGCGGATGCTGTGCCGGAAGGCTTCGTGCGCGGCGCGGTCGGCAATCCGCATGTCAATCTGCCGCTGAACGCGAAGGGGAAGATTGACGTCGGCGGCGGCGTCGGCGCGGACGGCATGGTGACGGTCACGCGTTTCACGGGACTGCGCAACCCCGTGACGGGCAGCACGGCGCTCACGGACGGCGAGATTGCTGACGATCTGACAAAGTATCTCTACGACTCCGAGCAGACGCCCTCGAGCGTCGGCCTCGGCGTGCTCGTCGATCCGGACTTCCGCTGCATCGGCGCCGGAGGCTTCCTGCTCCAGCCGCTGCCGGACGCGACGGAGGAGACCATCGGACGGCTCGAGGAGAACCTCAGCCATGTGCAGTCCGTCTCCCACCTCGTCGAGCAGGGACTAGATGCGAAGGGCATCATCGCGGCGCTCCTCCAAGGCTTTTCAATCGACTATCTCACGACGACGGATCTCGCCTTTCGCTGCACCTGCTCCAAGCAGCGCATCAGCGAGGTGCTGCTGAGTCTCGGCCTTAATGACCTCAAGTCGCTCGTCGAGGACGGCAAGGCGGAGGTCGTCTGCCATTTCTGCGGCGAGCGGTACGCGTTCACGGGCGAGGAGCTCCAGGTGCTTTACGAGAAAGCAGCCGCGCAGCGCTGAATGCGGCGAGCGGCACGGTGAGGATGACGCCGATGCCGCCTGAGAGGCCCTGCATGATGACGATATCGAGCCCGTTCGAGTTCATCAGCTGCAAGAGCGGCAGGTCGTAGACGTAGTCGAGCACCCAGGCGCCGAGTGAGCCGCCGAAGACGGCGAGGATGAGCGTTGCGGCCATCGTGCCCATGACATCCTGTCCGACGCGCATGCCGCTCGCGAAAAGCTCCCGGGAGGAGGCGGGGCGCGTCTCTGCAATCTCCGCGACCGCTGCCGCGACATCCATCGCGATGTCGAGCACCGCGCCGAGGCTCGCGAAGAGGATGCCGGCGAAGAGCAGGCCGCCGACATCAATGCGCGTGTTCTGCGCGACGAAGAGCAGCGCCTCGATGTTCGTCACATTGTAGCCGGAGAGATGCGCCGCGGCACCGAAGCCCTCTGCGGCAAGCCCTGCCGCCAGCACGCCGCCGAACGCGGCGATGCCGGCGGCGAGGGCTTTTTTCGTCTGCCCGCAGATGAGCCAGACGGTGAGCGAGAGGATGATGGTCGCCGTGATGACCGCGGCGAGAATCGGCGCGACGCCGTGCATGAGCAATGGGAAGAAAAAGAAGAGGAAGCTCGCGAAGGTCAGAATGAGCGCGAGCACGGACTTCAGCCCCTTGCTGCCGCCGACGAGGATGAGCAGCGCGCAGAAAAAGACGAGAAAGCAGATGACAGATTTCGTGCGGTCGTAGCTGTACACCGTGGAGGAGGCGAGCGCGCCCGCCTGGCTGCGCATGGCGATGACCGTCATGCCCGGCGTGCAGACCGTGCCGAAGAGCAGGCCGTTCGGGCAGTTCGCCTCGGCCTCCGCACCGTCCGCGAAGCGCAGGCGTACGACCTGGTCGCCGATGTGGCTGCCGTTCTCCTGCAGGTTGTCGCGCAGGATCTCCGTGACCGTCGCGCGTTCGAAGCTGCGTCCCTGCGTATTGACGAGCTGTGGCTTTTCGATATCGTTGAGATGAAAGAGAAAGGCGAGCAGGGCGACGGCGAGCAGGGCGACGCCGAACCGTTTGAAAAGTGATTGCATGGAAAGACCTCATTTCAAAGGCCGCGCGGATGAAAAAATCCGTGCGGCCGAATATCGTCATATGGGGAGACTGCCGCATGCAGGGGGAGGCGCAGCAGTCTCTATGGAGAAATGTGGGGGCAGGTAGGATCAGTTCTTGACGATGCGGTACGTCTCGTCGATGGGGGTTCCCGTCTCCGCGTCATATGTGTCGATGGTGAAGGAATCCTTCGTGATATGGATGACGGAGTACGTCGGACGCCAGCTCTGGTTGCGTGCCGCGACGTAGTCCTGCTGCTGCGGGATGAGCTGATAGAACTTCGAGCCTGTCGCCGAGTTCGAGGACATGTAGAAGACGCCTTTCGGGTTCACGAGCGTGCCCTGGCGCATGTCGGCAATCGTGTAGCAGAGGTTCTGGCTCTCATAGACGGATTTCTTCGCGCTGTCCTTGAGCGCCGCATTGATGAGGTTGTGATGCTGACCGGATTGGCCTGCGACCTTGTACTCGGCGAAGTCCGCATGCTGCTTGCCGTCGCTCGAGAGCTGGTATGTGCGCGCGTAGGTGTGGTCGTGGCCCTGCAGGACGACGTCAATCTTGTTCGCGTCGTAGATCGGCGTGAGCTGCGTGCGCAGCAGGATGCCGTCGGAGTCGGAGTGGTCGAGGCCGCTGCCGTAGATATCCTGATGCATGACGACGATGCGCCATTTCGCGTTCGGGTTCGATTTGATGGCTTTCTTGATGAGTGCCTCGTGATCCGCCGCGTTGTAGTTGTTCGCGTTGATGACGATGAAAAGCGCATTGCCATAGGAGTAGAAATAGCCGTGGCCGGCAGCCGTCGGCGTCGCTTCTTCCGTGAACGGATTCGGCACGTTGAAGTGGTTCTGGTAGCCGATGGTCATGCTGTCATGGTTGCCAATGCTTGTGGCCTCCGGCAGGCTGCGCAGCGCCTTGGCGGAGAGGTAGCCCGCGTACTGCATCTCCTGCAGTTGGATCTTTTTCTCGGACTGGTCCTCCGCGGGCTCATTGATCTGGTCGCCCGGGGAGACGAGGAAGTTGATCTCTGGGTGCTGGGCGAGCGCGCTGTTGAGCGTCTTGTTCCAGTTGTAGGCATCGTTGCGGGCTGCAAGCTCGCCGTCCTGCTTGTTGCCCTCCGACGACGTCTGGCCCTTCGAGGCGCCGATCTGCGGGTCGCCGACATACATGAACGTGAAGTCGTCAGGATTGCCCGTCTTGAACGATGCGACCGGCTTCCAGTCGCCGTTGACCTTCACTTGATAGTAATACGTCGTCTCCGGCTTGAGGCCGCGCACCGTCACTTTGTTCGTATAGTACTGCGTGCCGGCGACGAGCGTTCCTTCCTTGGATGTGCCGCGGTAGTCCGCTGCGCCCGACATATCCTCATGCGTCGAGACGCGGACTACCGCGTTCTTGGCCTGTTCCCTGGAGTACCAGGCGAAATTCATCTGCGAAGCATTCTTGCCGGGGGCGAGAGAGACCTGTTCGTAGTCTGTCTTGATCGTTTCCCAGCTGGCTTTCCACTGCTCCCAGTTCTGGTCGCCGGCCTGCGTCGCGACGACGGCCTTGGGCGTCAGGGAAGCATCGTTCCAATGCTCGGTAGCGGCATACGCCGTCGTGGCCGCGCAGAGCGCGAGCAGCACATAGGCGGTGATGCGTTTCTTGCTTTTGCAAAATTTCATGGTTTGGAAGACCTCCTACATTTCACATCAGTGAGCGATTCTTTCCCTACCCTAGCATGAAATGGGCGGGCGGCTGTTACGGCTATGTAAAATCGATGTAAATCCTGCCCGCCAGTATGGACAGGACAGATTGGCGCAGGCGATACGCTGCGCGATATTTTGCGAAGCCTTTGCCGATGTGTTATACTTTGCATGCAATTCATGAGGAGGGATTTCGATGAATCTGGATCTGGTGCTCAAAAAGATGATCGCGTACGACGCGGGCGACGCGCGGCGCATCCAGCATTTTCTCAAGGTGCACGCTTACGCGGCGCTGATCGGCAGGGAGGAGCAGCTGCCGCCCGACGTGCAGGAGCGGCTCGAGGTGGCGGCCATCCTGCACGACATCGGTATCCATGCGGCGGAAGAGAAATACGGCAGCGCCGCGGGGAAGTATCAGGAGATCGAGGGACCGGCGCCGGCGCGGGCGCTGCTGGAGAGCCTCGACTGCGAGGAGGCGCTCATCGAACGCGTCTGCTATCTCATTGCACATCATCATACGTATGACGGCGTGGACGGGCTGGATTACCAGATTCTTCTCGAGGCGGATTTCCTCGTCAATGCCTATGAGGATGGGCTCTCCGCGCAGGGCATCAGGGCGTTCCGCGCGAAGGTCTTCCGTACGCGCAGCGGCATCCGGCTGCTCGATGCGGTATATGGTCTGGCTTGAAAATTCTTTTCATGGTCTGGACAAAGAGGAAGCAGCGGTATAAAATGAGGTTCGGATAAAATCTAATCTAAGAAATAAGGACGGTGAGGAACATGGACGACCACCCTAGCTCAGCGGAGCCCAAGCGATGCAAAAAAGAATACAGGGGAGGCCGTCCTGTTCTTTGTGCTGCCTGATGGCAGTCTGAGGGGATGGCGCTTCCCTGACCGAAAGGAGACAGCCATCCATGCTGAAAATCTACAAATCAATGGAGAGCGGTCCGCTCGTGGAGCTCACGCTGAAGACGTTAGAGAAGGGGGCGTGGATCAATATCATCGATCCGACACCCTACGAGCTGAAGGTCGTGAGCAATCTCACGGAGGTTGATCCCGATTTCCTGCGGTCAGCGCTCGATGATGAGGAGCGTTCCCATACGGATGTCGAGGACGACTCCGTCATGGTTCTGACGAACGTACCGGTCTGCCGCGACCGCGACAGCTATGATGCCCTGCCGCTTGCGATCATCGTGACGGAGGAATACATCATCACGGTCTGCCTCGAAGAGACGCCCGTGATGATGGAGTTCAATGAGCGCACGGCGAAGCTCTTCCGCACGTACAAGAAGACGCGGTTCCTCTTCCAGATCCTCTATAAGTCCGCGACGTATTTCCTGCGCTATCTGCGTCAGATCTCTAAGACGTCTGACGAGATCGAGGATCAGCTGCGTCACGATATGAAAAACAGCGAGATCCTGCGCCTCCTGACGCTGCAGAAGGGCCTGACGTATTTCAACGCCGCGATCCGTTCGAACGGTGCCGTGCTCGACAAGCTCACGCGCATGCGCAACAACCAGAGCCTGCAGCCCATCCTCAAGACGTATGAGGAGGATGAGGATCTGCTCGAGGATGTCATCATCGAGAACAAGCAGGCGCGCGAGATGGTCGAGATGTACAGCAAGATCCTCGCGCGTCTGGCCGATACGTTTTCTTCCATTATCTCTAATAACCAGAACCTCGTGATGAAGTTCTTGGCCGCGATGACGATCATCATCGCGATTCCGACGGTCGTGTCGAGCTTCTTCGGCATGAACGTCCCCGTGCCGTTCGCGGAGAATCCGTTCGGCTTTGCGTATATCATGGTCATCGCGTTCGCGATTTCCGTCACCTCCGCCTATGTGCTCTGGCGGCGGGACATGTTCTGAGGGGAGGATGCGGATGGAGGCCGTACCATCGGGGAGCTTTCTGGAGGAGTTCACGCTCATTGCCGACCGCGCCGCCGAAGAGGGAGAGACGTTCCTCATCGAGCGGAAAAATGGAAAGGATGTCGTGCTGCTCTCTCTCGACGCTTATAATGCGCTGCGGCGCAGCCTCTACGAGGCGCGCAGCGCTCAGGACTGCCACGACTGATGTGGCGGTCCTTTCTTTGTCACGGGAGATTTGCGGCAGTCGCGTGGGAAGAGAGTGGATTGCTACATGTGACATAAGGGCCTTGCCACAGAACGATTGTATCCGTGTTGTATCGGTTGGAGTGTGATTTTTTATTTTTGTGTTCTTTTTCGTTCAACTACTTCCTATTTATGCCGAGATATGATAGAATGTATACTCGTAAGGCAACCTGTGAGGAGGGTGTATTTTTGAAGTTTTTGCGTACCAAAAGCATAGAAGCATATCAGATGGATGCCGCCGCTTCTCATCTGCGGCGCACGATGGGGGCGCTCGATGTGACGCTGCTCGGAATCGGCGTCATCGTCGGCACGGGCATCTTTGTCCTGACGGGCGTAGCGGCCGCGAAATACGCGGGGCCAGCGCTCATGCTTTCCTTTCTGATTGCCTCGGTGACATGCGGTTTCGTGAGCATGACGTACTCGGAACTCGCGTCGATGGTGCCGGTGGCGGGGAGCGCCTATGCCTACGCCTATACGTCGGTAGGTGAGTTCTTTGCCTGGCTTGTCGGCTGGAATCTCGTGCTGGAGTATTCCGTGGGCGCGTCGGCGGTGGCGGGCGGCTGGTCCGCCTATGTCGTCGGCCTGCTTAAGACGGCGGGCATCGACCTGCCGTCTGCGTACACCGCGGTTCCCGCGGACGGCGGCATCGTGAACCTGCCGGCGGTGCTCATCACGCTGTTCCTCTCTACGCTGCTCATCCGCGGCGTGCATGAGAGTGTGACGGTGAACAAGGCGCTCGTCGGTGTCAAGTTGCTTGCCATCTTCATTTTCCTGTTCCTCGCGGCGCCCTCCGTCGACGTCACGAACTGGGAGCCCTTCCTGCCGTTTGGCTGGGCGGGCGTATCGGCGGGCGCCGCCGTGATATTCTTCGCCTACCTCGGCGTGGATTCCGTGGCGACGGCGGCGGAGGAGACGCGCAACCCCGCGCGCGATATGCCGATCGGCATCATCGCCTCGCTCGTCGTCTGCACGCTGCTCTATGTGGGCGTCACGGCGGTCATGACGGGCAATGTGCCCTACGCGCAGCTCGATAACGCCGAGCCTGTCGCCTATGTGCTGCGCGAGCTCGGCTATCGGTTCGGCTCGGCGCTCGTGGGAACGGGCGCTATCGCCGGGCTTACGACAGTGCTGCTCGTCATGATGTACGCGCAGACGCGTGCGTTTTTCGCGATGAGCCGCGACGGCCTGATCCCGCAGGCGGTCTGTAAGATTCATCCGCGCTACGCGACGCCGCACCGCATCACGGTGATCGTGGGGCTGGGCGTCGCGCTCATCTCTGGCTTTACGCCCATCCATGTCGTCGCGGAGATGTGCAGCGTCGGGACGCTCTTCGCGTTCATCGTCTCGGCTGTCGGCGTCGTCGTCATGCGCTACCGTTATCCGGATGCGCACCGGCCGTTCCGCTGTCCTGCCATCCATCTCATGAGCCTGCTCGCGGTTGCGAGCTGCGGCTACATCATGTACAACCTTTCGTCGATGACCTGGGAGCGCTTCTGGATCTGGAGCGCGCTGGGCATCCTGATTTATTTCGCGTACGGCTTCCGGCACAGCCGGGAAGGACGGCGGCAGGCAGCGGAGAACCCGTCAATCTGTTCTTTACATTCGCGAGAGCGGCATGTAAAATAAATGAGGTAGAGAGTATATTGTATACTCGCTGGTACAATGCATCAAAAGAGGGGAGCTTTAACATGAGCAAAAAGATGAAAACCATGGACGGCAACACGGCCGCCGCCTACATCTCTTATGCGTTTACGGATGTCGCAGCGATCTATCCGATCACGCCGTCCTCGCCGATGGCGGAGCATGTGGATGAGATGGCCGCGCATGGCAAAAAGAACCTGTTCGGAGAGACGGTTCGCGTCATCGAGATGGAGTCGGAGGCCGGTGCTGCCGGCGCTGTGCATGGCTCGCTGCAGGCAGGCGCTCTGACGACGACCTACACGGCGTCTCAGGGCTTCCTGCTGATGATTCCGAACCTCTACAAGATTTCCGGCGAGCTGCTCCCCGGTGTCTTCCATGTGTCGGCGCGTGCGCTCGCGACGTCCACGCTGAATATCTTCGGCGATCACCAGGATGTCATGGCTGCGCGCCAGGCTGGCTGCGCGATGCTCGCCGAGGCAAGCGTGCAGGAGGTCATGGATCTCTCTGCTGTCGCTCATCTCGTCGCCATCAAAGGCCGCGTGCCGTTCATCAATTTCTTCGACGGCTTCCGCACGTCTCATGAGATCCAGAAGATCGAGATGGTCGACTACGACGATCTCGGCAAGATCCTCGACTGGGATGCGGTCAAGAAGTTCCGCCGCAATGCGCTCAACCCGGATCATCCGGTCATCCGCGGCACGGCGCAGAACCCGGATATCTATTTCCAGGAGCGCGAGGCGGTCAACCGCTATTACGATGCCCTGCCGGAGCTCGTCGAGGAAGCGATGGCGCAGATGGCGAAGATCACGGGCCGCGAGCATCATCTCTTTGACTACTATGGCGCGAAGGACGCCGACCGCGTCATCATCGCGATGGGCTCTGTCTGCCAGACGGCGGAGGAGGTCGTCGACTATCTGAACAAGAACGGCGAGAAGGTCGGCCTCCTGAATGTGCATCTCTACCGTCCGTTCTCCGTGGAGCATTTCCTCAAGCAGCTCCCGACAACGGTCAAGAAGGTCGCCGTCCTCGACCGCACGAAGGAACCGGGCGCCATCGGCGAGCCGCTCTACCTCGATGTCAAGGCCGCGTATTACAGTTCTGACCGCAGCCCGGTCATCGTCGGCGGCCGCTATGGTCTCGGCGGCAAGGATACGACGCCGGATCAGATCTTCGCTGTCTATGACGAGCTCTCCAAGGATGCGCCGAAGAACGGTTTCACGCTCGGCATCGACGACGATGTGACGCATACGAGCCTCGCGCCGAGTCATACGGATGTCGACCTCACGCCGGAGGGCACGACGGCCTGCAAGTTCTGGGGCCTCGGCTCGGACGGCACGGTCGGCGCGAACAAGAGCGCCATCAAGATCATCGGTGATAAGACCGACATGTACGCGCAGGCGTATTTCGCCTATGACTCAAAGAAGTCCGGCGGCATCACGATGAGCCATCTGCGCTTCGGCAAGCAGCCGATCACGAGCCCGTACCTCATCAATAAGGCGGACTTCATCAGCTGCTCGCAGCAGTCGTACGTCTATCAGTATGATTTGCTCGCCGGCCTCAAGCCGCACGGCGTCTTCCTGCTCAACACGGTCTGGAGCGACGAGGAGCTCACGAAGCACCTGCCGGCCGCGATGAAGCGCTTCATCGCGAAGAATGAGATTGCGTTCTACACGGTCAACGCCGTGGAGATCGCCAAGGGCCTCGGCCTCGGCGGCCGCTTCAACATGGTCATGCAGTCCGCGTTCTTCAAGCTCGCGAACATCATCCCCATCGACACGGCGGTCAAGTACCTCAAGGATGCCGTCGTCACGTCCTACGGCAAGAAGGGCGAGAAGGTCGTCAACATGAACCACGGCGCCATCGACCAGGGCATCAACGCGCTGCACAAGGTCGAGGTGCCTGCGTCCTGGCAGACGGCGGAGGACGCACCGGCGGAGAAACGCGACGTACCGGCGTTCATCACGGACATTCAGGAAGTCATGAACCGCCAGGAGGGCGACAAGCTCGCCGTCTCCAAGTTCGCTGACGGCATGGAGGACGGCACGTTCCCGGTCGGCGGCTCCGCCTATGAGAAGCGCGGCACGGCCATCAATGTGCCGGTCTGGGATGCGGAGAAGTGCATCGGCTGCAACCAGTGCTCGTTCGTCTGCCCGCATGCGGCGATCCGCCCCGTGCTCACGACGGATGAGGAGCTCGCAAAGGCGCCGGAGGGCATGCCTGCGACGAACTCTCGCGTGGCGAAAGGCATGCACCTCACGATCGCTGTCTCGACGCTCGACTGCCTCGGCTGCGGCAACTGCGCGCAGGTCTGCCCGGTCAAGGCGCTCGAGATGAAGCCGCTCGACGACGCCGGTAAGGCGCGTCAGGCGTACTTTGACTACGGTATCGATACGGAGAAAGTTGCGCCGAAAAAGAACCCCGTCAAGAAGACGACGGTCATTGGCTCGCAGTTCGAGCAGCCGCTCTTCGAGTTCTCCGGCGCTTGCGCCGGCTGCGGTGAGACGCCGTACGCGAAGCTCATCACGCAGCTCTTCGGCGACCGCATGATGGTCGCGAACGCGACGGGCTGCTCCTCCATCTGGGGTGGCAGCGCGCCGGCGATGCCGTACACGAAGAACGCCAAGGGCCAGGGCCCGGCATGGGCGAACTCCTTGTTCGAGGACAATGCGGAGTTCGGTCTCGGCATGCTCCTCGGCACGAAAGCCTGCCGCACGCGCCTCGCGGCGGATGTCGCGGCGGCCATCGAGGCGGGCAAGGGCTCGGCGGAGCTCCAGGCTGCCATGAAGGATTGGAAGGACAACATGGACAGCGGCGAGGGCACGCGTGACCGCGCGGATCGGCTCGAGACGCTTCTTGCAGCAGAAAAGGGCGCGGACGAGCTCCTCAACAAGATCTACGACGAAAAGGACTATTTCGTCAAGCGTTCGCAGTGGATCTTCGGCGGCGACGGCTGGGCGTACGATATCGGCTACGGCGGCGTCGACCATGTGCTCGCTTCCGGCGAGGATGTTAATGTCTTCGTCTTCGATACGGAGGTCTACTCCAACACGGGCGGTCAGGCATCCAAAGCGACGCCGGCAGCTGCCATCGCGCAGTTCGCTGCCTCCGGCAAGCGCACGAAGAAAAAGGATCTCGGCCGCATGGCGATGACGTACGGTTACGTCTATGTCGCGCAGGTCGACATGGGCGCCGACCACAACCAGGTTCTCAAGGCGATTGCCGAGGCTGAGGCGTATCAGGGCCCGTCCCTCATCATTGCCTATTCGCCGTGTATCAACCATGGCATCCGCAAGGGCATGGGCTGCTCGCAGCTCGAGGGCAAGCTCGCCGTCGAGTGCGGCTACTGGGCGAACTTCCGCTACAACCCGCAGCTCGTGGGCACGGACAAGAACCCGTTCAGCCTCGATTCCAAGGAGCCGGACTTCTCGAAGTTCCAGGAGTTCCTCATGGGCGAGAACCGCTACATCAACCTCAAGCGCAGCTTCCCGGAGGCCGCAGAGGCGCTCTTCGAGAAGACGCAGCATGACGCGGAGACGCGCTACAATACGTACAAGAAGCTTGCTGGCAAATAAGCCTGCTGGCTGAGATGTCATAGGAAAAACCGCGCATGGCCCGCAGGGGGCTGTGCGCGGTTTCCTGTTTAAAAAAATGCTTGCTTTTCTTCTGCAAATAGCGTATAATAATCATCGTTGTCGGGATGTGGCACAGTTTGGTAGCGCGCTTCGTTCGGGACGAAGAGGCCGCAGGTTCGAATCCTGTCATCCCGACCATTTCTGAGAGCAGAGGTCAGCCGTGGGGCTGGCCTTTTTCTTATGGCTGACAAGGATGCGGAGGCAGGGTGTGCTGCGAATGGATAGGGCAGGAGGTCAGGATGCTGCGCATCACGCTGTATGTCCTGCTACGGGATTGCTGGAACAGGCTGTTCTATGGTGCGTGGTGGTGACGATGTATAGTTTGTTCGTACACATTATGGTATAATGGGGATGTTTTGAAACGACAGCAAGGAGGAATTTCCATGAAGATACAAGAGGCTTACCACGGCTTTCGCCTGCTGCGGGAGACGCCGGTGCCCGAGGCGGATGTGACGGCGTATGAGTTTACGCACGAAAAAAGCGGTGCGCGTATGCTCTATCTGAAGACGACGGACGACAACAAGGTATTCTCCATCACGTTCCGCACGCCGCCGACGGATGACACGGGCGTCGCGCATATCGTCGAGCACTCGACGCTTTGCGGCTCGCGCAAATATCCGCTCAAGGAGCCGTTTGTCGAGCTCGTCAAAGGCAGCCTCAATACATTCCTCAATGCGATGACGTACCCGGACAAGACGATGTATCCTGTCGCGAGCCGCAACGATAAGGATTTCCAGAATCTCATGGATGTCTATCTCGACGCGGTATTCTATCCCGCGATGCGCGAGAACCCGCAGGTGCTCATGCAGGAGGGCTGGCACTATGAAATCGAGAGCCCGGAGGCACCGCTCACTTACAGCGGCGTCGTCTACAACGAGATGAAGGGCGCGCTTTCCTCGCCGGACGATCTGCTCGAGAGCAAGATCATGGCCGCACTCTATCCCGATACGACGTACCACTATGAGTCCGGCGGCGACCCGGCGGCGATTCCGCAGCTCACGCAGCAGATGTTCACGGACTTCCACGCGCGATATTATCACCCGTCGAACAGCTATATCTACCTCTATGGCGATATGGATATCGATGAGAAGCTGCGCTACCTCGACGAAGCATATCTCTCGCACTTCGACCGCATCCCCGTGCCCTCGCACATCGATCGTCAGCCAGCGTTCGACGCGCTGCGCCATGCCGCGCAGGAATATCCGGTGAGTGCGGGGGAGGAGACACGGGAAAAGACGTTCCTGTCATTGAATTGGAAGATCGGCGAGGCGCAGGACGCCAAGACGATGTTCGCATTCGAGATCCTCGAGCATGCCCTGCTCCGTACGCCGGCGGCGCCGCTGCGCAAGGCGCTCATCGACGCACATCTCGGCAAGGATGTTGATTCAGAGTTCGAGACAGATCTCATGGAGCCTTTTTTCTCTATCATCATCAACAATTCGGAAGCGGAGCGTCAGGAGAAATTCTACACGACCGTCATGGAGACGCTGCGCCGCCTCGTAGCAGACGGGCTCGACCGAACGCTCATGGAGGCGTCACTCAACCGCTTTGAGTTCAAGCTGCGCGAGGCGGATTTCGGCTCGGCGCCGAAAGGGCTCATCTACAATATCCATTGCCTGCGGAGCTGGCTCTATGACGGCGATGCGCTGGACTATCTCTTCTATGAGGATACGCTCAGGGAACTGCGCGATGGCCTCGCGCAGGGGTATTTCGAGCGGCTTATAGAGACGTATCTGCTCGATAATCCGCATGTAGTACTTCTGACGCTCGCACCGTCTACGACGCTCGCAGCGGAGAAAGAGCGCGTGATGACAGAAGAGCTCGCGGCGCGCAAGCGGGCGATGAGCGCGGAGGAAATCCAGGCAGTCATCGAGGGGACGAAGGCGCTCAAGCTGCGCCAGCAGACGCCGGATACGCCGGAGGCGCTCGCGACGATTCCTGTGCTGAAGCTCGATGACATTCGCAGAAAGGCTTACGAGCTGCCGCTCGCGGTCAGTAAGATTGCAGGCAGGAAGTTGCTCGAGAGCGACGTGGAGACGAACGGCATCGCCTACCTCACATTCTATTTCGACGCCTCGCGGGTCGCGCAGGCGGATCTGCCGTACGCCTATCTGCTCTGCGCCCTGCTCGGCAGCGTGGACACGCAGGAGCACTCCTATATGGAACTCGCGAATCTCGCGAACCTCCATACGGGCGGCATGAGCTTCGACCTTGGTGCCTACACCTACAAGGACGCGCCGGAGACGTTCCTGCCGAAGCTGCGCGTGAAGGCAAAGGCGCTCACGCGCAAACTGCCGGAGCTCTTCTCGCTGCTGCGGGAAATCCTCATGGAGAGCCAGTTTACGGACGCGAAGCGCCTGAAGGAACTCCTCGAGCAGGAGCAGGTCTCCATCGAGATGAACATGCAGCGCAGCGCGCATAACGTCGTGGCCTCGCGCCTCGCCGCATATTTCACGAAGGCGGGCGCGTATGAGGATGAGGGCGCGCTGCCGTATTATGAGTTCGTCAAGGCGTTCCTCAAGGATTTCGATGCCTCGCTCCTTCGCCTGCGCGAGGCTGCGTCACGCCTGTTGCCGCGTCTCTTCGGCGGCGAGGGACTCGTCGTCAGTCTGACAATCTCTGCGTCCGATGCGGCAGCCGCCAAGGCAGAGCTCGGGCATTTCCTCCAACATCTGCCAGCGGAGGCGTATCCTAAAGAGGAGTATCATTTCCCGCTCAAGAAGAAAAACGACGGTTTCCTCTCCGCTAGCCAGGTCCAGTACGTCGGTAAGGGCGCGAACTTCAAGCAGCTCGGCTTTTCCTATACGGGCGCGATGCGCGTGCTCGAGACGCTGCTGCGCTACGGCTATTTCTGGACGAAGATCCGCGTGCAAGGCGGTGCATACGGCGCGTTCACACGGCTGCGGCGCGACGGGCAGCTCTTTTTCGGCTCCTACCGCGACCCGAATCTCAAGGAGACGCTTGATGTCTTTGACGGGACAGCGGAGGTCGTACGCCATTTCGAGGCGACGAACCGCGAGATGCTCAAGTCCATCATCGGCACGATGAGCGGCGTCGACATGCCATTGACGCCGAAAATGAAGGGCGAGGCTGCGGCGGAGTGCTACCTGCGCGGCATCACCTACGAGGATCGTCAGCAGTCGCGCGACGAGATTCTCAGCACACGGCAGGAGGATATCCGCGCGCTCGCGCCGCTTATCGACGCTTGCATGCACGAGAATGCTATCTGTGTCTTCGGTGCGGAGGAGAAAGTAAAGGAAAACGCCGCGCTCTTCGGGCGGTTGACGCGCGTGATGGATTGAGACGGAAGCGCGTGCGCTTCCTTGACTTTCAAGTCTCGTCATGCAATAATATAGGAAACTTTGCGGGCGCACTCCGCCTGCATGCCCTTACATGGACACGCCGTCATTCGGTGCGGCTCCATTGTAAATTGCGCGAAGCTGATAGGGAGGGCTATTTGTGAAAAAAGAGATTTTCCAGGGCGCAGCTGTCGCTCTTATTACGCCGTTCACGGAGGACGGCATCAATTTCGATGAGCTTGCCCGCGTGATCGAGGATCAGATTGCCGGCGGTACGGACGCCATCGTCATCACGGGCACGACGGGAGAGTCTGCGACGATGACAGATGCGGAGCATCGCGCGGTCATCAAGTTCGCCTGCGAACAGGTGAAGGGCCGGATCCCCGTCATTGCCGGCACGGGCTCGAACGAGACAGCGTATGCCATCCAGCTCTCTCAGTACGCGGAAAGCGTCGGCGCCGATGCACTGCTCGTCGTGACGCCGTATTACAACAAATGCACGCAGAATGGCCTCGTCGCGCACTACACGGCCATTGCTGACAGCGTGAACATCCCGCTTATCCTCTACGATGTGCCGTCCCGTACGGGCGTGGGCATCCAGACGGAGACGTATGTGAAGCTCGCGCAGCATCCGAACATCGCGGCAGTCAAGGAGGCCAACGGTGATCTCTCGAAGATCCTGCGCCTGCGCGCAGCGGTTGGCGACGCGCTTACGATTTATTCTGGCAATGACGACCAGATCATCCCGATTCTTTCGCTCGGCGGCAAGGGCGTCATCTCCGTGCTTTCCAATGTCGCGCCGCAGGACACGCACAAGATGTGTGAGCTCTATTTTGAGGGCAAGACGGCGGAAGCTGCGAAGATGCAGATTGATTACTGCGATCTCATCGATGCGCTCTTCTGCGAGGTCAATCCCATCCCCGTGAAGACGGCGATGCAGCTCCTCGGTTATCAGACGGGCCCGCTCCGCATGCCGCTCTCGCCGATGGAGCCGGCACATGAGGAGAAGCTTAAAACCGCGCTCCGACAACATGGGTTGCTCAAATAAGATGTCAGATTTACTGTAAGGACGGGCGGATGATGTCTACAAAATGGGCGTTCGTTGTGCTCTATATGCAAGCAAAGAGGCTTCCACATATGGGAGCCTCTTTCTATGTGACCAGAATGGATGTTTGTACGCACAGCAATTACTTTTGGAACGCCGCATTTCAGTAACAGCTTCCCAGGGATATGGGATACAGGCACAGCGTGCCTGGTTAGATGTTTTATCGGGGCGGGGCAAGCTCCGCAACAGGGAGATACTCTCAAGGTGGTGTATGATGTATGCATGGTGTCTTTGACATCGTCGGACCGGTGATGATCGGTCCTTCGAGTTCTCACACGGCGGGCGCTGTCCGCCTCGGACTCATGGCGCGGCAGGTGCTCGGAGAGGTGCCGGTCAAGGCGGAGATTCTCTTGCACGGCTCGTTTGCTCAGACGTATCGCGGTCATGGCACGGACAAGGCGCTTGTCGCTGGCATCCTGGGTTTCGCACCGGATGATGAGCGCATCCGCGAGGCTCTGCAGATCGCGACGCGACAGGGGGTGAAGTACCGTTTCGCGCCCGTCAGCTTGGAGCAGGCACATCCGAATACGGCAATCCTCGCGCTCACAGGTGCGTCGGGGCGCGTTACGCGTGTGCGCGGCGCGTCGGTCGGTGGCGGGAATATCCTCATCACGAACATCGATGGGTATGAGGTGGAGCTCACGGGTGCCTATCCGTCGTTCATCACGATCCATCGCGACAGGCCCGGCGTCATCACGCAGGTGACGCAGATCCTCTCGCGCTATGAGGTCAATATCGCGTTCATGCGCGTCTCCCGGCGGAATCGCGGTGAGACAGCGATGATGATCATGGAGCTCGATGACGTGCCTGCGGAGGAGGTCGTCGAAGCGTGCCGGGAAGTCTGCGATGTGGAGAATGCGTTCAGCATTCCGCCCGTCGGTTAGGAGGTCTAGATGGTCAGTTTTCATACGGTTGGCGAGCTTGTCCGGCTTGCCGAGGAGAAGGATGTCCCCATTCATGAAATCGTCATCGCACACGAGATGCACGACGCGCAGAGAACGCGGCAGGCGCTGCTCGACGAGATGAAGAAAAACTGGGAGGTCATGCAAGCGGCCATCGAACGCGGCATTGAGAACGAAGAGCACTCGGTGAGCGGTCTCACGGGCGGTGACGCGGAGAAAATCTACGCCTATGCGGAGCGTGGCTACCTCGGAACACGCGTCCTGCACGCGGCGGCGTATGCCGTCGGTGTCAGTGAGGTCAATGCCGTCATGGGGCGCATCGTCGCCTGCCCGACGGCCGGCAGCTGCGGTATCGTGCCGGCGGCACTCTATGTGGCGCGAGAACAGCGCCGTGTATCAGAGGAGACCATCGTCGGAGCACTCTTTACAGCGGCGGGGATCGGCATGGTCATCGACCAGAACGCGTCGATCGCAGGCGCGGAAGGCGGCTGTCAGGCGGAGTGTGGCACGGCGGCCGGCATGGCAGCCGCTGCGCTCGTCGAGCTTGCAGGCGGCACGCCCGCGGCCGTCGGCAATGCCTGCGCACTCGCGATAAAGAATCTGCTCGGCCTCGCCTGCGACCCCGTGGCGGGCCTTGTCGAGGTGCCCTGCGTCAAGCGCAATGGGTTCTGTACGGTGCATGCGATGCTCGCGGCCGATATGAGTCTTGCGGGCGTAAAATCCGTGATCCCCATCGACGATGTCATCGAGGCACTGGCAGCCATTGGCCGCATGATGCCGCATGCACTCAAGGAGACCGCGGAGGGCGGCCTCGCGGCGACGGAGACAGGTAGGGCACTCGCCGCGCAGATCTATCCGTCGCACAGCTGATAGCCTAAGGAATCACTGATGAATTCAGCACCCTGCCTTTGCGCATCTGCACTGTCCTCTCGTCGCCCTACAATCCTCAGCACAAAACGCGATGGAGTGTTTTGGTTGCTACGCTTCCGGTTTGTCTCCTAGGGAGATACAGCGCATCCACGCAAATCCGGAGTACTCCGTTTCATCAGCGGTTCCTAAAACTTTCGTGAGGAAGCAGGATTTTTCTCTTCAGGGGAGAAATAAAGAAAAGAAGTGCTGGTCTGGTGAGAGATCAGCTGAACCAGCACTCGCTGATGGTACCAAGAGAACGAGGAATCTTCCGGTGATAAGCAGCCAGCGGTCTTGCGGCAGAGAAGCCTGTCGGCGTCTGCGCGCCGCGGAATTCCTCGCAGTGGTGAAAGTTGAAAGCAGGGGGTACTTCCATGAAAAAGTTGATGCAGATGCTGCTCGTTCTATGCCTCGTTGTCTTCAGTACGCAGGTAGCGTTCGCAAACTCGGATAAGGTAACACTGGTGGAGGGCGCGGACATCACGGGCATCCATCGCCTCGCGCTCGCAAAGCCGCTCTACATGCAGACGGATAAACTCGCGCCGACGATGGACCAGCTTATCCAGATTGAGAGCGAGGCGAGCAAAGTCGCGCGCATGTATGTCATTCCGTACGATACAGTCGCGGCAAGTGTCAAGACGGATACGAAGGTCGATATCAAGGCACTCGACCGCCATCAGGCCGCCAAGGTGTTCAAGGAGAATGCCGGCAAGTATGCGGATGCCTATGTCGTGCTGACTGTCGCGAACGACAGCCGCACGTCGTTCTTCTTCGATGTCTACAAGGCGGGATCGAACGAGCTTCTTTATTCCTACCAGATTCAGGCAAACCGTTCGGAAAAGGATGATGTCACGACGTACCAGAACCTTTGCGAGCAGTTCTACAAGAATTTCGAGCGCTCCATCGGAGAGCAGCAGAAGAAAGACGCGAAGGCTGACAAGAAAAAATGAGATAGAAAAAGAGAGTACCCACTAGATGATGGGACTCTCTTTTCTTGTCTTATGACAGGTGCGATGACCGGCAGGATGATATGCCGCGACGGGGGATTGCGCTGTGGCACACGGTGGTTTTTGAAGCCGTTTACTTCCTCGTCTGTACGAGCGTTAGAGGCTTGATTTTTGCCTCCTCCGCCAGTTCGCTGTTGATGTAGCCAGCGTCCTTCATTGCGTCG
This sequence comes from Selenomonas bovis DSM 23594, assembly GCF_000381005.1. Classification (GTDB taxonomy): domain Bacteria; phylum Bacillota; class Negativicutes; order Selenomonadales; family Selenomonadaceae; genus Selenomonas_C; species Selenomonas_C bovis. The sequence goes on along the minus strand of NZ_KB908379.1, from coordinate 92,036 downwards.
AGCACGACGAACTGCCGCTTTTTCGCCATGAGAAAATCGACATAGGGCGAGTAGACGGAGGGGGCGTTCGGGATGCCCGCGAGCATGGCGGCCTCGGGCAGTGCAAGATCCTGCGGTGCCTTGCCGAAATAGCCGTCCGCGGCGGCGGCGATGCCGTAGTAGCCGCTGCCGTAATAGATCGTGTTGAGGTAGAGCTCGAGGATTTCGTTCTTGGAGTAATTGGCCTCCATGTCGAGGGCGAGCAGGACCTCCTCCGCCTTGCGGCCAAAGGTCTGCTCGTGACTGAGGAAGAGATTCTTCACGAGCTGCTGTGTGATGGTGCTCGCGCCCTCCTCGATGCTGCCATACTGGAGGTTCACGAGTGCGGCGCGCGCGATGCTTTCCATGTCGATGCCGTGATGTTCGTAGAATCGCCGGTCCTCTACGGCGACGACGGCATGGATGAGATCGGGCGACAGCTTGGCGAACGGCACGTAGTCGTCTCTGGCCACGCGAGCATTGACGGCGCGTCGCAGGAAGACGAGGCGGCTGAGGCGGTCTAGTGTGGAAATCTGGCGGTACTCCGTATCGGAACGCCCCGCCGGCGGCTGGTATGACAGCTTGGGCAGGAAATCACCGATGCCCTGCCAGGTGCGCGGCAGGAAGATATTGAGTCCTCCAGAGAGGGAGAAGGTGAGGAAGAAGGTGAGCAGAAGAAAGATGAGAAAGCGGAGCGGCCGCAGTCGGCGTCTCTTGTTTCTTTTCATAGACGATGCTCCTTTGCTGGATTCACTTCTATTATAGCATAAGCGAATCGTAGCGAAAAATATGGAAAAAGCCCTTGCATTTTTATGCATAAAAGTCGTATAATTATAAACATCAGATTCAAGAAGCGGCGCAGGCCGTTTTCGGGAGGGACCAGAATGAAGGTTAGTGTCTTAGGTGCTACGGGCTATGCTGGAGCGGAGCTCCTACGCATTCTTTATCAGCATCCCCAGGCGGATGTGGTGCACATCACGTCAGAGAGCCATACGGGCGAGTCGATCGCCTCTCTTTATCCGCATCTGCGAGGACTCTACGACATGAAGCTCGAGAGCATGCAGGACATCAGGGCCATCGGCGAGGACAGCGATTTCATCTTTATCGGCTTGCCGCACGGACACGCGATGGAGGTCGCGCGAGCGCTTGCCGATCTGCCGGTGCGCATCATCGACCTCGGCGCGGATTTTCGCTTCGATGATACGGCGGTCTACGAGGAATGGTACCATGTGAAGCATACATATACGGACGCGCCGCGCGTCTACGGGCTCGCCGAACTTTACCGCGACGCGGTGCGATCCGCGAAGATCATCGGCAATGCGGGATGCTTCACGACGGCGAGCATCCTCGCGCTCGCGCCGCTCGCCAAGTCCCACCTCATCGATACGAAGAGCATCATTGTCGATGCGAAGTCCGGTGTCACCGGCGCGGGGCGCTCGCCGAAGCTCGCGAACCATTTCCCCGAGCTCTACGATAATTTTCGTGCGTACAATGTCGCGCATCACAGGCATACACCGGAAATCGAGCAGGCGGTGGCGGATCTTTCCGATGAAGAGACGCTCATCAACTTCACGCCGCACCTCGTGCCGATGGGGCGAGGAATCCTCGCGACCTGCTATGCCGATCTCAAGGAGGGCGTGACGCCGGAGCTCATCGACGCGGCCTATGAAAAGCTCTACGACAAGGAGTTCTTCATCCGACTGCTCGGGCGCGGCGGCTATCCCTCGACGAAGGAGGTGCGCGGCTCGAATTTCTGCGACATCGCGTGGCATGTCGATGAACGCACGCACCGCGTGATCGCGCTCTCCGCTATCGACAACCTCGTCAAGGGCGCAGCCGGGCAGGCTGTGCAGAACTTCAATATCGCTTGCGGTTTCGACGAGAAGACCGCGCTCGATGTTGCTCCGATGTACCCATGATGCACCAGCAATCATAGCTGATATACACTAAGATTTCCAGGAGGCATGCAACATGTTCAGTGAAGAAAATGCGAAAAAAGGCGTAACGTATCCGAAAGGGTTCCAGGCGGCGGGCGTCAAGGCCGGTATCAAGAAGAGCGGCAATCCCGACGTCGCCGTCATCTATACGGCGAAGGAAGCCGTCGTCGCCGGCACGTTCACGCAGAACCAGGTCGCGGCGGCGCCGGTCTACGCGTCGAAGAAGGTCGTAGCGACGGGCACAGCGCATGCCGTCGTCTCGAACTCTGGCTGCGCGAATGCCTGCACGGGCGCGCAGGGTGACGCGGACGCGGCGAAGACGCAGGAGGTCGCGGCAGCGGCACTCGGCTGTGAGCCGCTCGATGTCATCGTCGGCTCGACGGGCGTCATCGGCGTAACGCTGCCGATGGAAAAGGTCGAAAAAGGTGTCAAGCAGGCAGTCAGCGAGCTGGCCGCGGACGGCAGCGAGAAGGCGGCGAACGCCATCATCACGACGGATACGCACACGAAGGCATGCGCGACGTCCATCACGCTCGGCGGCAAGGAAGTCCGCTTCGGCGCCATCGCGAAAGGCTCGGGCATGATTCGTCCGAACATGGCGACGATGCTCTGCTATGTGACGACAGACCTCGCCATCGATCAGAAGCTCCTGCAGGAAGCGCTTTCCGGCGTTGTGGAAACGACGTTCAACATGATCTCCATCGACGGGGACATGAGCACGAACGACATGGTCATCGTCCTCGCGAACGGCGAGGCAGGCAATGAGAAGATCACGGCCAAGGGCGCGGACTACGACAAGGTCGTCGAGACGCTTCACGCTATCTGCCAGGGCATGGCGGAGCGCATCGCTGCGGACGGCGAGGGCGCGACGAAGTTCCTCACGATCCACGTCAAGGGGACGAAGTCCTTTGCTGACGCGAAGAAGGTCGGCATGGCCGTCGCCAACAGCCCGCTCGTCAAGACGGCGTTCTTTGGCGAGGATCCGAACTGGGGCCGCGTCATCTGCGCCGTCGGCTATGCCGGCGTTCCGATGGACCCCGAAAAGACCGTTGTGAGCTTCGGCGGCATCCCGGTTTATGCGCATGGCGTCGGCGCGCAGACGGATACGGAGAAGATCGCCGAGGTCATGGCGGAGCACGACATCACGATCGACATCGATCTTGCGGACGGCGGCAGCGAGGCGACGGTCTGGACCTGTGACTTCTCCTATGAGTACGTCAAGATCAACGGGGAGTATCACACCTGATGGGAGGAGCTTCGATGTTTTCAGCAGAGGACAAGGCATCCGTCCTCATCGAGGCGCTGCCTTATATCCAGAAGTTCTACGGTAAGACCATCGTCGTCAAGTACGGCGGCAATGCCATGGTGAGCGATACCCTGAAGGAAAAGGTCATGGAGGATATCGCACTGCTCAAGTACGTCGGTGTGCGCCCCGTCATCATTCACGGCGGCGGTCCGGAGATCACCGGCTTCCTCAAGAAGGTCGGCAAGCAGACATCCTTCGTCTCCGGCCTGCGCGTCACAGATGAGGAGACCGTCGAGATCGCGGAGATGGTGCTCGACGGCAAGGTGAATTCCGAGATTGTCAACCTGCTCAATCACCGCGGCGTCAAGGCCGTCGGCATCTCGGGCAAGGATGCGGGCCTCATCCGCGCGAAGAAGAAGCTCGCGACCGTCTACGATGGCGATGATGCGAAAAAGGTCGATATCGGCTATGTCGGCGAGGTGGAGAAAGTCGACACCGGTCTGCTCGACGATCTCATCGACCATGACTACATCCCCGTCATCGCGCCGATCGGTGTCGATGAGGAGGGCGCGAGCTACAATATCAATGCAGACTACGTCGCTGCGGAGATCGCCGGCGCGCTCCACGCGGAAAAGCTGTTGCTGCTCACGGATATCGAAGGCGTCTACAAGGACTATCATGACAAGGATACCTTCATTTCCACGCTGCATCAGGCGGAGGCGCGGGAGTACATCAAAACCGGCATCATCGAGGGCGGCATGATCCCGAAGATCGAGGCATGCCTCAAGGCGCTCGACGCCGGCGCGGTCAAGGCGCATATCATCGACGGCCGCCTCGCGCACTCCATCCTGCTCGAGGTGCTGACGCCGCAGGGCATCGGCACACAGGTCGTCAGATAGGAGAGTTTTGTTTTATGAGTGAAATAGATGAGAAGGTTTTTGCTGAGGATGCGGCGGACTATCTGCCGGTCTTCAGCCGTTACAAGATCGTTCTCGACCACGGCGAGGGAGCCTATGCCTATGACGTGGACGGGAACAAGTACCTCGACTTCCTCGGCGGCATCGCCGTCAACGTGCTCGGCCACGCCTACGCACCGCTCGTCGAGGCCATCAGCCGTCAGGCAGGCAAGATGATCCACTGCTCGAACCTCTACTATACAGAGACGCAGGCAGATGCCGCAGCGAAACTCGTGAAGCTCTCGGGACTCGACCGGGCGTTCTTCGGCAACTCCGGTGCGGAGGCGAACGAGGGCGCCATCAAGGTCGCGCGCAAATACGCGCATTCTCTCGACCCGGAGAAATCGCAGATCATCACGGCGCTGGGCAGCTTCCATGGCCGCACGATTGCGACGCTCACGGCGACGGGACAGCCGCACTACCATGAGGGCTTCGGCCCGCTGCCGGCAGGCTTTGACTACGTTCCCTACAATGACATTGACGCGCTCGCGCAGATGATGAGTGAGAAGACTTGCGCCGTCATGCTCGAGACCATACAGGGCGAGGGCGGCGTCTATACACCGGCGCCCGGCTACCTCGAGCAGGTGCGCGCGCTCTGCAACAAATACCACGCGCTGCTCATCTTCGACGAGATCCAGGCAGGCATCGGCCGCAGCGGCAAGTTCTTCGCCTACGAGAAATACGGCGTGAAGCCGGACATCGTGACACTCGCGAAGGGCCTCGCGGGCGGCGTGCCCATCGGTGCCTTCATCACGACCGAGGAAGCGGCAGCCGCGATGAAGCCGGGCGATCACGGCACGACCTTCGGCGGCAATCCGCTGGCCTGTGCCGCGGCGAACGTCGTGCTTGACACCGTGCCGCAGCCTGCGTTCCTCAAACATGTCGAGAAGGTCGGCAGCTACTTCAAGGCACAGCTGCTGAGCCTCCAGCAGAAATACCCCGCGCTCATCAAGGAAGTGCGCGGCACGGGGCTCATCCTCGGCGCGGAGCTCACGCGCCCTGGCCGTGACATCGTCAATGATGTCCTCGCGAAGGGAGCCATCATCAACTGCACAGCAGGCAACGTCCTGCGCTTCATCCCGCCGCTCATCATCACAGAGCAGCAGGTCGATGACGTCCTCGCGAAGCTCGACGATGTCCTGCCGAAATACTGCTGACCGGCCCTAGTCAGGCATGAAGCAATGTTGTATAATGAAGGACAATGGTGACCTTCATGGAACATATCAAGATTTGGAGGTAATGGCATGCTCAAAGGCAAAGACCTGTTATCCATCCATGACCTTTCCGTCGCAGAGGTCGAGGAAATCCTTTCCCTTGCCAAAGAACTCAAGGCCATGCAGAAGGCTGGTGTCGAGCATCACCTGCTCGCAGGCAAGACGCTCGGCATGATTTTCGAGAAATCTTCGACGCGCACGCGCGTTTCGTTCGAGACAGGCATGTACCAGCTCGGCGGGCAGGCGCTCTTCCTCTCGAGCCGCGACCTGCAGCTTGGCCGCGGCGAACCCATCAAGGATACGGCGCGCGTGCTCTCGCGTTACCTCGACGGCATCATGATCCGCACGTTCGGCCATGATCGCGTGGAGGAGCTCGCCAAATGGGCGGATATTCCCGTCATCAACGCGCTGACGGATCTTCTGCATCCCTGCCAGGTCCTGACGGATCTGCTGACCATCCGCGAGCACAAGGGGCAGAATCTCAAGGGGCTTAAGATGGCCTATGTAGGCGACGGCAACAACATGACGAACTCCTATCTCTACGGCTGTGCCAAGGTCGGCATGACCTTTGTCGCAGCGACGCCGGAGGACTACCGCCCCGACGCGACCGTCTTCGAGAACGCCTGCAAGGACGCGGAGGAGACGGGCGCGGAGCTCTCGCTCGTCACGGATCCTCAGGAAGCCGTCAAGGATGCCGATATCGTCGTGACCGACACCTGGGCGAGCATGGGGCAGGAGGCGGAGCACGAGATGCGCAAAAAGATCTTTGCCCCTTACCAGGTCAACAAGGAACTCCTCAAGGGCGCGGACAAGCGCGTCATCGTCATGCACTGCCTGCCCGCTTACCGCGGCGAGGAGATCACTGAGGAGGTTCTCGAGGCGAATGCCGACGTGATCTTCGACGAGGCGGAGAACCGCCTGCACACGCAGAAAGCCATCATGGCGCTCACCATGGGCGACTGAAATAAGAAAAGAGGTTACTCACTATGGCAGACAAAATCAAAAAAGTAGTACTCGCATATTCCGGCGGTCTCGATACCTCCGTCATCATCCCCTGGCTCAAGGAGAACTACGATGGTTGCGAGGTCATCGCCGTCTGTGCCGATGTCGGACAGGGCGACGAGCTCGATGTCGTCCATGACAAGGCGCTGAAGTCCGGCGCCTCGAAGATCTACATCGAGGACATCAAGCAGGAATTCCTCGAGGAGTACGTCTGGCCGACGCTCAAGGCTGGTGCTGTCTATGAGGAGAAGTATCTGCTCGGCACGTCGTTTGCACGTCCGCTCATCGCGAAGAAGCTCGTCGAGATTGCGAAGAAAGAGGGCGCTGACGCCATCGCCCACGGCGCGACGGGCAAGGGCAACGACCAGGTGCGCTTCGAGCTCACGGTCAAGGCGCTCGCGCCGCACATCAAGCTCATCGCTCCGTGGCGCGAGTGGGACCTCGACTCCCGTTCCTCTGAGATCGAGTACGCGAAGAAGCACGGCATCCCCATCGCGACGGAGAACAAGACGTACTCCATGGACCGCAATATCTGGCACCTCTCCCATGAGGGTTCCGACCTCGAGGATCCGGCGAACGAGCCGCACAACAGCATGTTCCTCATCTCGAAAGCGCCTGAGGATGCTGCAGACAAACCGGAGTATGTGACCGTCGACTTTGAAAAGGGCATTCCTGTCGGCGTCAACGGCAAGAAGCTCGGCGCGGTCGAGCTCCTCACCGAGCTCAACGAGATCGGCGCGCGCAACGGCGTCGGCATCGTCGATATCTGTGAGAACCGCCTCGTCGGCATGAAGTCCCGCGGCGTCTATGAGAACCCGGGCGGATCCATCCTCTACTACGCGCATCGTGAGCTCGAGTACCTCTGCCTCGACCGCATGACGTTCCATTTCAAGCAGCAGGCAGCCATCCGCTTCGGCGAGCTCGTCTACGATGGCATGTGGTTCTGCCAGCTTCGCGAGGCGCTCTCCGCCTTCGTTGACAGCACGCAGCAGACGGTCACGGGCTCTGTGAAGCTCAAGCTCTACAAGGGTAACATCATCTCCGCGGGTAGCAAGAGCCAGTACTCCCTCTACAGCAAGGAGTTCGTGACGTTCGAGCATGACGATGTCTACAACCAGGCAGATGCGACGGGCTTCATCAACCTCTTCGGCCTGCCGCTCGAGGTTCGCGCGCTCATGCAGGAGAAAACGCAGAAATGAGCAAGGCAATGTGGGGAGGCCGTTTCTCGAAAAGCACTGATGAGATGATCAATGAGTTCCAGGCCTCCATCAATTTCGACAAGCGCATGTATCATGAGGATATCCGCGGTTCCATTGCTCACGCGCGGATGCTCGCGAAATGCGGCATCCTCACGGAGGAGGACCGTGACAAGATTGTCAAGGGACTCGAGGACATCGAGCAGCAGATCGAGGATGGGAAGTTCGATTTCTCCGTCGACCTTGAGGATATCCACATGAACATCGAGAAACGTCTCACCGAGGCCATCGGCGAGGCGGGCGGCCGCCTGCACACGGCGCGCAGCCGCAACGACCAGGTCGCGCTCGATACGCACATGTACATCCGCCGCCAGGTCACGGAGGTGCAGAAAGAGATCGAGAACCTCCAGCAGGCACTCGTCGAGACCGCGGAGAAGTACAGTGACGTCATCATGCCGGGCTATACGCACTTGCAGCGCGCGCAACCCATCCTCTTCGCGCATCATCTGCTCGCCTATTTCTCCATGCTCTCCCGCGACTTCGCGCGCTTCGAGGGCGTCTATCGCCGCGCGGACATCATGCCGCTCGGCGCCGGCGCGCTCGCCGGCACGACGTTCCCCATCGACCGCGCCTACGTCGCGAGTCAGCTCCATTTCGAGCAGATCTATGGCAACAGCCTCGATGCCGTGAGCGACCGTGACTACATCATGGAGTTCCTCTCAGCGGCCTCCATCCTCATGGTGCATCTCTCGCGCCTCTCCGAGGAGACCATTCTCTGGTGCAGCCGCGAGTTCCACTTCATTGAGCTCGACGACGCGCATTGCACAGGCTCCTCGATGATGCCGCAGAAAAAGAACCCGGATGTTTCCGAGCTCGTGCGCGGCAAGACAGGACGCGTCATCGGCCATCTCATGGCGATGCTCACGACCGTCAAGGGCCTGCCGCTCGCCTACAACAAGGATCTCCAGGAGGACAAGGAAGGCATCTTCGACGCCATCGACACGGTGAAGTTCAGCCTCGCTGTCTACGCCCAGCTCATCCGCGGCATGAAAGTCCGCCGCGAAGTCATGAAAAAGGCCGTGACCGAGGACTTCTCCAACGCCACCGACCTCGCGGACTACCTCGTGAAGAAGGGCATGCCCTTCCGCAAGGCTCACGCTGTCGCAGGTGCGGCCGTGCATCAGTGCATCGAGCAGGGAAAATACCTCGAGGACATGTCACTCAAGGAATTCCAGGCGCTCTCGCCGCTCTTCGAGTCCGACATCAAAGAAGCCATCCGCCCCGAGACCTGTGTCAAGAACCGCAACTCCTACGGCGGCACTTCCTACGAGCAAGTCAGTCTCCAGCTCAAGGCGGCCAAGGAACTTCTCGCGAGCGAGAAGGGCATCGCTGAAGCAGCAAGAGAGAAACAAATCTGATCGAACGTATATCGTAGCTAAAAGCCATCGCATAGCAAAACACTGTGCGGTGGCTTTTTGGTGTGTAATATAAGCCAGCCAATGCCACTGATCGAAGTGGCGGCTGCACAAAAGGTATGGTAATATCCAGCAGCTTACAAGATTTAGGGAAACACTGATTCATTCGGCACTTCGTCTTCCCGCGTCACTCTACAATCCTCAGCACAAAACGCGATGAAGCGTTTTGGCGCTACGTTTCCGGCTTGCCGCCTAGAGAGATACAGCGCATCTACGCAAAAAATTGCTAGATGATTCTGTTGATTTTATGAAACGAACGTGGGGATGAAAATGTCTTGTGGGGGGGGACATTCATAGTATAATAAAAGCTAGTGCGGAGAAGATGAATGTTAGATCATATTTGCGTGACATATACTTGTCATGAAGTGCGATTTATCCGTACGAAAGGAAGAGGTAGATGAAACTGACGACAGATGCTCTCGATGAGACGGCGCGGAGATTCTCAGAGAAGACGGCACTTATCGATCAAGAGGGAACGACGACATTTGCGGAATTTCGTCGGCAGGCGCGCGCCATAGCGACCGCCTTGGCAAGGCGGAATATATTCCATGCGCCTGTAGTTGTCTTTCTCGGGCAGACGCGTGCGGCAGTCATTTCCTTTTTGGGAGTCGCGTATGCCGGGGCTTTCTATACGGTTCTCGATGCGAAGATGCCGAAGGTGCGTCAGGCGAAAATTCTTGAGACGCTCTCCCCGGCTGCCATCATCACAGATCAGGCACACCGGGGGAGATTGATGGATCCTGGGGAAATCCCTGTGCTTTTCTATGAGGATCTCCTTCGACAGGAGATAGAAGAGACACTGCTCGCGAGCGTTCGTGAGAAGGTTTCCGAACAGGATATCCTTTATGTGCTCTTTACCTCCGGTTCTACGGGCACACCAAAAGGCGTGACGATCCGGCAGCGGTCGGTCATGGACTATACGGAATGGGTTCGCGAGACATTTGCTGTCACGGAAAAGGACATCATCGGCAATCAGGCACCATTCTTTTTCGATAACTCCGTGCTCGATATCTATCAGACGGTCAGGAACGGCGCGACGCTTTGCATCATCCCGCGCAAGGCGTTCATCTTCCCAATTCGCTTGCTTGAGTATGTGCGGGATCATCATATCAGTCTCGTCTTCTGGGTGCCGTCCGTTTTGTGCAGTGTCGCCAATTTTGGCATCCTCAATGACTGCGATATTTCCTGCCTGAAAAAGGTGCTGTTTGCCGGGGAAGTTATGCCGAACAAGCAGCTGAATATCTGGCGGAAGCGTCTGCCGAAGGCGGTCTTTGCCAATCTCTACGGTCCGACAGAGGTCACCGTCGATTGTACATATTACATCGTGAACCGACCATTCCGCGATGATGAGCCGTTGCCTATTGGCAGGGAATGCCGTCCGGAGACGGTCTTCGTCCTCGATGAAGAGGATCGGCGTATCATGCAGCCGGAGTTCAAGGGCGAGCTTTGCGTCCGCGGTGCATCGTTGGCACTCGGTTACTATAAAAACCCGGAGAAGACGAAGGCCGTGTTTGTGCAGAATCCCTTGCGGAAGGAGAGGGAGATCATCTACCGCACAGGCGATATCGTGCACTATAATATGCACGGGGAACTGATGTACGACGGCCGCAAAGATTTTCAGATCAAGTATATGGGACATCGGATCGAACTGGGTGAAATCGAGACGGCTGCTGCGGCACTGCCGGACATTCACCAGGCGGTCTGCCTTTACGACGCGGAAGCATCGGAGATTGTTCTCTGCTATGCGGGAGCGGCAGAGCCTGCTGCAGTCTATCGCGCGCTACGTGACCTGTTGCCAGACTACATGTTGCCCAAGATCACGCGGCAGCTTGATCGTCTGCCCTTGACCGCGAATGGGAAATTCGATCGGAAGGAGCTCATGCGGTCTTACGCGCAAGATAAGAGACAGAAAAATCAATAGCCTACCACGCCTTGTCCGGTAATTCTTACTGCCTGTGATGCGGTGATGACCTTGCAGATTGCCGTATGTGAAGGGAAGGAAGCGGATGGAGTTCCACATAGGGATCACGAACCTCATATACAATCTCTGCCGTTTTCTTGGCAAGGAGCGCGAGGACGGGGAAATCCTCTTCCTCGGGCGGCGGGACTTTCAGGTCAAGCACATGGGCTACCGCATCGAGCTCGGTGAGATCGAAGCGGCGGCGCTCCGTGAGCCGGCGATAAGGAACGCCTGCGTGCTCTACCGCAAGCAGGAGAAGAAGATTGTCCTGATCTATGAAAGCGCGCAGAAACTCCCTGCCCGCGTGCTGCGGGCAGACCTCGCGAAGGTCCTGCCGAAATACATGCTGCCGACGGAGTTCCAGCAGGTGCTCGCCATGCCGCGAAATCCCAATGGCAAGATCGACCGGCACCAGTTGGCGGAACGGTTCGGCAGCGCATCGAAGTAAAGGGAGAAGACAGTTACGAGCAGGTGTACTTCTGGGGACAGGCCGCGTCGGCGCGGACTGTTTGCGCATCCTGGCGCAGGCGTGTGGCGAGCGGCTCGTGTGCCTCGCGGTGGAAAAGGAGCACGTCCCGACGATGCGGCAGACGGCGGCGCGCCTCGGCGTGCCCTTCCATCCCTTGACGCCGGAGGCGTTGCCGCACTTCCTCTGCGCGCGAACGCAGCCTGCGCTCCTCGTGAGTGCACACAACAGCTACCTCTTCCCGCGGGAGGTCGTGGCGCACCCACCTCTCACGCTGCTCAATTTCCACAATGCCTATCTGCCCGACTACCACGGGCGCAACGCGCCGACGTGGGAGATTTATCGCGGCGAGACATATGGCGGTGCGACCTGGCACATCATCGCAGCGGACGTGGATACGGGCGCCATCGCCTTTCAGAAGCGAGTGCCGATCACCTCGGACATGACGGCGCTGGAGCTCTTGATGGCGACGGCGCGCACGAGCGTCCGACTGTTCCGGCAGCACATCGATGAGATCCTCGCGGGAATGTACTCGCGCAGGCGCATCACGGCGCCGGGGCGCCTCTACCTATCCCGCGAGGTCCCCAACGACGGCTGGCTCGACCCGACATGGTCGATGGCGAAGGCCTACGCCTTCCTGCGTGCGCTGGACTACGGGGGCCTCCCTATCCTGCCGCCGCCGAAACTGCGCCTGGGAGAGGAGGTTTATGAGATTGAAGATTATCAGATTGGCGGATGTCCAATCGGGGGGGGCATCTGTATCATACCGTCCCGAGCGCGGATGGCAGATCAGCTCTCCTCTGCCGCCTGAGGAAACTGCCGCCGCCTGGGAGGTGAAGGACTCGCGAGAGGTTCTCTCTGCTTTTACCTTCCTGCGAAGTCAAGCGAAAGATTGGCGGACGGATTACTTCCTTTCCCCGGAGGAGTTGGAGAAGAAACTCCATGCGGGGAAGGTGCGGGCAGTCCTTTCCTGTACCGCCTTCCTCTTGATCGAAACGAGGACATCCTATGAGCGCCTTTACTATGGGAGCACATGCGCTGGCGCTCTAACGGAGCTTTTGCGAAGCGCCCTTCCATGCAGTACGCTGCCGCTTGTGGTGGACCTGATCGCTGATAAAGACGAAGGTGGGCGCGTGCAGCTCGTAGATGGATTCACGCATTGCGGCTTTCAGCAGCAGTTCCGCTTGCGGCGTATGACGCGCATACAGAAGCGTCTCCAGGACTTAGCCGTTCCTGCAGATAAGTTTGCCCGACCGTCGGAGACAGATGAAATCACGCGCCTCTTGCAGCGGAATTTCGATGTCATGACGGAGAACGTGCCATCGTGCGAAGAGATCAGGGCAGCTATCCAGCGGCGTGAGATATTCGCGGCGCGTCGTGACGGTCGTGTCGTCGCTGTCTTTTGGCTCGCACGACATGGGAAACGGGGGGAAGCCAGGTATTGGCTCGCGGACCCGGCGTATCGCGGTCATGGCGATTTCCCGGGTGTTGCCGTCTACTGGGACGCCCTGCGGCTGATGAAAGGGCTGCGCGTCGTGACGCTATTCGTAAAGGAAGAAAATGCGCCTGTGATCAAGATGCATCTTGCCAATGGCTTTCGTTTTGATGGGCTGGAAGATATGGTTTTCACGAAGAAGGGAATGGCAGAAGATGACGAGAGAAAAGATTGACCAGATCGTGGAGCAGGTTGTCCGCGACTACTGTGAGGAAAATGATATCAAGGCGGAGGTAACGCAGAATACGCACCTCATCGGAGCAAGCTCCATCATGGATTCGGTGGGTCTCGTGAGCACGGTTGTCGATATCGAGAGCGCGCTCTTGGAAGAGGGAGTAGATATCTCCCTGACGTCTGAGACAGCGATGTCCGCGCGTATCAGCCCGTTTCGTACCATCGGTTCCCTGTGCAGTTTCATCGAGCGTGAACTGGAGGATGGAAAAGCATGAGCCGTGTCATGATCATCACGGGCACGCGCAAGGGAATCGGCCGCTTTTTGGCGGAATCGTACCTCGCGGCAGGCGATGTTGTTTACGGCTGCTCTCGGCGTGCTTCAGATTTGGAGCATCCGCATTACCACCATACATGCCTCAATGTTGCTGATGAAAAGGCGGTAACAACATTCGTACGGGATGTCTATAAAAAAGAGCACAGAATCGACGCCTTGATCAACAATGCGGGAGCAGCGTCCATGAATGCCTTCGTCTTGACCCCGTATGCGACAGCCAAGCGCGTCATGGAGACGAATTTCGCTGGCACGTTTCTTTTCTCGCGGGAAGTCAGCAAGTACATGATCAAAGCGCGGAAAGGGTGCATCGTGAATTATTCGACCGTCGCCGTCGCCCTGCAGTTGGAGGGGGAACTCATCTATTCGGCTTCCAAGGCGGCTGTGGAACAGCTGACGCATGTCCTGGCGAAGGAAATCGGCACGTTCGGTATTACGGTCAATGCGATTGGACCGACGCCAATCGATACGGATTTGATCAAGAATGTGCCGAAGGAGAAAATTGCCAATCTGATGAACCAGCAGTGCATCAAGCGGCTGGGGACGTTCCAGGATGTGAAAAATGCAATCGACTTCTATCTGAGGCCGGAAAGCGATTTCATTACGGGACAAGTACTTTATCTAGGCGGGGTGAATTGAATTGCATCCGTTCATTGAGAAGTTCCAGGGCGCTCAGCAGCGCATAGCCGTGGTCAATCGTGGCGCGACGTATACCTATCAGGATCTCTATCAGGAAATCGAGAAGCAGTATCATTGGCTGTCGGGAAGAGTCCCGGAGGGCGCTGTCGTCGCTCTCTGCATGGACTATTCCTTTTCGGCGATCTCCTTGTTCCTGGCCATGATGGAAAATAAGAATGTGATCATCCCCATCGCAACGACCATTCCAGAAGAGATCGAGAGCCGCCTCTCCGAGGTCCCCTGTGCGTATCGATTGATCCAGGAGCCAGGAGGAACGCTGCGTCTCCTGTCGGAGACTGAACGGCATGATTCCCCGGTGCTCCTGCAGAAATTGCAGGAGCGGGGGCACGCTGGACTGGTCCTTTTCAGCAGCGGCTCGACAGGAAAACCGAAAGCAATGGTACACGATCTGACGCAGCTGATCGCACATTATGAGGGAAAACGCGAGCGCAAGCGTAATATGACGTTCCTGATTTTTCTGATGTTCGATCATATCGGCGGCATCAATACGCTGCTGAATTCGCTCACCATGCATATCACGATGGTTCTGCCGGAGCGAAGGGAACCGGAGTATATCGCCTCGCTGGTGGAGCGCTACCACGTGGCGGTCCTGCCGTCCTCACCGACGTTCCTGAATCTGCTGCTACTCAGTGGCGCAGCCGAGAAATACGACCTTTCCAGCCTGCGCATGATCACCTACGGGACAGAGCCCATGCCGTCCTCGCTGCTGATGAAGCTGAAAGCAGCGTTCCCTCATGTGCGCTTCCTGCAGACCTTCGGGACGAGCGAGACGGGCATCATTTCCACGGTGAGCAAGTCCTCTACGAGTACCTTCCTGAAATTCGATGATCCCGATACGGAGTATAGAGTCGTCGATGGGGAATTGTGGCTGCGGACAAAAACGCAAGTGATGGGCTATCTCAATGCCAAAGCAGAGCGCTTTACAGAAGACGGCTGGTTCCGTACAGGGGACTTCGTCGAGGAGAAAGATGGTTTCCTGCGCATCGTCGGGCGCAACTCCGATATGATCAATGTCGGCGGCGAAAAGGTGATGCCGGAGGAAGTGGAGGCAGTACTGCTCCAGATGCCAGGGGTGGAGGACGTTACCGTCTACGGAGAGTCCAATCCCATCACAGGGCAGGCGGTCGCCTGCAAGATCAAGCATCGGGATGCCGCGATGACACCGCTAGAGATCAAGAAAGAAGTGCGCAAGTTCTGCAAGACGCGGCTGGCATCCTATAAGATTCCGGTGCGGGTGGTCCTCATGGAGCAGGTGGAGTATACCAAGCGATTCAAGAAGAAGCGCTAAACGATAAGGAGGAGTTTTTATGGAGCAAAAGATACGAGAAATCTTGGCGGACTTGCGCCCAGAGTTCGATTTCACCGAGGATGTGGATTTCATCGAGGAAGGGTATCTCGATTCCTTTGACATCGTCCAGCTTGTGGCGATGCTTGAGAAGGAGTATGAGGTGAAGATCAAGGGAATCGATATTGTGCCGGAGAACTTTTCTTCGGTAGCGGCGATGGCAGAGCTTCTCAAAAAGAGTGGTGCGAAGTAATGCAGCTAGCATATCGGAACAAGAGAATCACCGGTGTCCTGACGGTCATCCCGAAGAACTGCAAGACGTTCGATGAGGAGATGAAAAACTACCAGGCGGACAAGAAGCGCTCGCGGCGGCTCAAGCTCGTGATGGGCTATGATAGGCATCATTTCGTGGAGCCTGGGGTCTGCGCGTCGGACCTCGCCGTTTTCGGCGTGGAGACACTTCTGCACGAGGGGAAGCTCCGTAAGGAGGAGATCGATGCCATCGTCACGGTCACGCAGTCGCCGGACTATTTCATGCCGACGACGGGCGCCGTGATCCACGGGCGGCTCGGGCTCGATTCGCACGTCTACTGCGTGGATATCAGCCAGGGCTGCACCGGCTATCTTACGGGGCTCATGGAGGCGTTCTCCCTGCTCGACCAGCCGCAGACGCGGAAAGTCCTCCTCATCAACGTAGATGTCCTGAGCCACAAAGTCTCAAAGGAGGACCGCAACAGCTATCCGCTCATCGGCGATGCCGCCTCGGTGACGGTCGTCGAGCGGACGGAGGAGGAGACGCGCATCGACGGCGAGATCCGCATGGATGGCAGCCGCCACGATGCGCTGATGATCCCGGCGGGAGGCTTCCGACAGCCCTCGACGCCGGAGACCGCTGTGCTTCACGAGGACAGCGAGGGGAACCGCCGCAGCCTCGATAACCTCGTGATGAAGGGCGCCGATGTCTTCAACTTCGTGCAGACGGAGATGCCGCCGCTCCTCGCATCGCTCTTCGCGCGGCTCGGTGTAAAGAAGGAGGAGATCGATTGGTTCCTCTTCCACCAGCCGAATAAGTTCATGGTGGAAAAGCTAGCGCAGGCTATCGACGTGCCGCTCGAGAAAATGCCAAGCAATATCGTCACGTATTTCGGCAACGCGAGCGGCGTCACCATCCCGACGAATATCTGCTACAACGTCGGGGAGAAGCTGCTGGGCCACACCTATAAAGTCTGCCTCGCCGGCTTCGGCGTCGGCCTCACCTGGGGGGCGATGGTGCTCGAGCTGGGGCAGCTGGATTTCTGTGAGATGGTGGAGTTTTGAGTATGGAGACGAAAAATGAATTCACCTTAGTGACAGGCGCAACTTCCGGTTTAGGCTTGGAGCTCGTTCGAGAACTCTGCGGACAGGGGGAGTCGGTGATCGCCTGCGGGCGAACGTTCAATCATTTTCTTGATTTATCGGAATTCGGGGGGGTATAACAAAAACTTATGCCTTTGACCTGCGCAACGTGTCGGAAATAGCGACATCATTGCGTACCTATCTCGAAGAGAATGAAATCAGAGTGAAGGGATTCGTTCACTGTGCCGGCGTGTCGCCCATCTCGCCGCTGCGGCTTATGGATGCCGCGGCGATCCGAGACGTGCTTGCAGTCAATGTGTGTTCCTGTCTGGAAATCCTGCGCGTGCTGACGGCGAGGCGCGTCAATCATAGTGCACTCAAAAGTGTGGTGCTGATCTCGAGCATCGCGAGTGTCCGCGGTACGAGCGGCATGAGCGCGTATTGCGCCTCGAAGGGGGCGCTCGACGCGGCGGCGCGGGCGCTCGCGGTAGAGATGGCGCCGCATGTGCGCATCAATACCGTCCGTCCTGGGGCACTGCCCACAGAGATCTTGGAGAAGGCCGGTGTCTCGCCGGAGATTGCGCAGGATTTCCGTGAGCATCCTGAGGCACACGGCAGCCTGCTGGGCTGTGCGCGGCTTTCGGATGTGACGGCGCTCATCCGCTATCTATTATCGGAGGAGGCCCGTTTCATCACAGGGCAGTGCTTTACGGTGGATGGGGGTGTGACGGCACACTAGGAGTCCCTTTTCTCGGAAAGAGGGATATATGGAATTTTCTCAAACAAGGGTGCTCGTCACGGGCGCTTCCTCTGGTATCGGCAGGGCGACTGCTGTCCGTCTTGCGAAGGAGAGGGAAATCACCTTAATCCTCAGCGGCAGGGACGAGGCGCGTCTGCGCGAGACATGGACGCTTTGCGGAGAACGTGCGGAGGATGTGCTCTGGCCGCGGGAACTCGACAATGCCTGGGCGGCGGGGGAGGCGCTCCAGGAGTTCCTCCAGGCGCGGCAGCTTTCTGTGCAGGCATTCGTCCACTGTGCTGGTATGGCACCGCTCCTGCCGCTGCGGCTCGCGGACGCGGAAACGGCACACCGCATTATGGAGGTCAATTTTTTCTCCGCGGCAGCGTTGCTCGAGACGCTCATCAGTCGGCACGTCAACCGGAAAGAGTTGACACGCGTCGTCCTGATATCGAGTGTGCAGAGTCAGATCGGTGCGAAAGGGCAGGGGTTCTACTGTGCCTCGAAGGCGGCGCTTGAGGGCTTCCTGCGGGCGATGGCAGAAGAGCTCGGACCGCGGGTGCGGGTGAACGCCATCCGCCCGGGCGCCGTTCCGTCCCGCATGGCGGATGAGCTGACCGCGCGGGCGGATCTCTTGACGAAAGATGTGGCAGAGGGATATACGCTCGGTCTTGGCATGCCGGAAGACATCGCATCGATGGTGGCGTTCCTGCTCTCGGAGGAGGCGCGCTGGATCACGGGACAGTGTTTCACGGTTGATGGCGGTAGGATGGCACATTAGGAGGAGATTCCATGGCAGAACAGGTTTTGTTTCAGGATGCAAGCGGACAGCTGGTGACGCGATCGACACTGCGTGCGGCGCTCGAGGCGTGTGGGGCGGCGGATGCGGACGTTCTATTCATCCATTCGGATCTGACGTTTGGTCAGCCGAATCTCAGTCTCGGCAGGCGCGGCATCATGGCGGGCGTCCTCGATGCCGTGCGCTCGCTTGGCGTTGGGACGCTCATCGTGCCGACGTTCACCTTCAGTTTTCCCAATGGCAGAGATTACGATGTACAGAAGAGCAAGACGAAGATGGGCGCGTTCAACGAGTATTTCCGCCGCCAACCGGAGGCCGTCCGCTCCCTTGACCCGATGATGTCCGTCGCGGCGATGGGGGAGAAAAGGTATTTGGCGACAGAAGTTGGACATGAGTCCATCGGCAAGGGATGCACGTTCGACCTCCTCCATCAGGAGGCGCGCGTCAAGTTCCTCTTCCTTGGCGTTCGTCCCGCGATGTGCTTTACGTATACGCACTACATCGAGTATGCGCTTCATGTCCCCTATCGCTATAACCGCGCGTTTACGGGCAAGGTTACGGCAGCGGACGGCACGACGCGAGAGGAGACGTACGAGCTCTACGTCCGCTATGCGGGTGTAGAGCCGACGGATCGGGATGATTTCGAGCAGGCGCTGCTCCATACAGGCGCGGCAAAGAAGGTGTCCTGCGGCGATAGTTTCCTCTATGTCGTAGAGGAAAAGGCGAGCTATGCGCTGCTCGTCGAGAAGATTAGGCTGGACCCGCTCTATATGCTCGCGCATGATTACCCGCGACCGCTCGATGACCGATTTGAAGTCACTGGCGAGATGGTCGCCTTATAGATAAGGAGATGATATCTATGCATTCGTCGATCTTTGATGAGGATGTCTATGGCATGGCCTATCGTGGCAAGGAAATTGATTTGCGTCCCGGTGCGCGGCGTGTCACAAGGGATACGCCCCTTCTGCTCGTCGGGGAGGCAAAGGATTTCCCGAAAGCGGAGGGCTTCTTTGCACAGCATGGCATGACGAGATGCTCGCGGTTTGTGCTTTCGGGGGGGGGCAGACGTTCTCTCTTTACGCACAGCATTGTGTGAGCAAGGGGATGGCATCGTCTTCTTGCTGAAGGACAGATATGAGAAGCCCTTCCAAACGGCATTTAACGGTCAGTCCTATCAGTTGTTTTCACGATACCGCGCGTATTTCAAGTTTATGCAGCCGGCATTGCGGCAGGTCTATGATTTGTTGGAGGACGAGGTCTCCCGCGAAACCTTTACGCGCGTCTTGAACGTGCGTTTCAAGCTCGCTGACGATGCGGAAGTCTTCTCTGTGTTTCAGCCGGATCAGTATTTCACTCCGCCGGAGATGAATCGCTTTACGCCGGACAGTGTTTTCGTGGATTGTGGAGCCTTCGTCGGTGATACGATCGAGAAATATATCTGGCACAGTCAAGGGATTTTCCGTCGTATATACGGATTTGAGCCTGGGATGAAGCAGAGGACAGCTCTGGAGCATCGGAAAGCGAGACTCGTGGAGGAATGGGCGCTCGATGACAATCAGATTTCCATCGTGCCGGCTGGTGTTGGCGAGGCTACGCAGGATATGGCGCTTGTCAAAGGCGTGATGAGCGACCTTGCCATCGGTACGAAACTCGTGCCGGAGGCAGAGGCCGACGAGGCGTCAATCATCGATCGCGTACATGTCGTTTCGCTCGATGAGTATTTCCGCGATAGGGAGCCTAGAATCGATATGATCAAGGCGGATGTGGAGGGATCGGAATTGGCGCTTTTGCAGGGCGCGCAGGAGATTATCCGCCGCGATCGTCCGAACCTCGCCATCTCGCTTTATCACAAGCTGACGGATTACTTCGAGCTGCCGCTGTATATCAAGTCGCTCGTCCCCGAATATCATCTCAGGATTTATCACCACTCAACGAATTTTACGGAAACTGTCGTTTATGCTTATGTGGATTGAATCAGGAAAGGAAGAGTACACGATGACGGAACAGGAATTTCTCGATATTTTGACGGATCTCCTCGATACGGAGGAGAATTTAACGATGGAGACGCAGTTGGAGAGCCTGGAGGAGTGGGATTCCCTATCCAAGCTGATGTTCCAGTCCAAGATGATGGAGAAGGCGAAGGGAAAGCTGGCTGCTACGGATATCGCAGCGGCGAAAACCGTGGCGGACCTCTATCAACTGTTGCAGTGAGTGACGAGAAAGGATGGTATTGCAAATGACGAAAGAGCAATTCATGGAAGAAATGGCCTATGTATTAGATTTAGATGAAAATGAGGGGGTACTTAGTCTAGAGCAGTCGCTTGACGAGATCGAGGAGTGGGATTCTCTCAGTTATGTGGCGTTTCTTGCAATGGCGAATAAGGCGTCGGGGAAGCGCATCCTGCCGGCACAGGTGAAGGCTGCGAAGACGATGCGCGATCTTTTTGTCCTTGCGGGAGGCAGTGAGGAATGATTGCAAAGACATCGGGGATTCGTTTAGAGTATGTCGCGGGCGTCATCTCGCATCAAGTATTGCCTGTGTGTGATTACCTGAAGGATGTGCTGACAGAGAAAAAACTGCAGCGGCTACAGAAGGGGACGGGCTTTCGTGCGCTCAGTATCGCCTCGTCTGGGGAATGCACATCGGATTATTGTGTGCAGGCGGCGGAGCAGATTTTCGCCCAGGGGGTTGAGCGGGCATCGGTAGGAGCTTTGCTGTTCGTGACGCAGACACCGGATTACACCGCGCCGTCAACGGCATACGCGATGCAGGATCGTTTGGGCTTAGCCAAGGATCTCGTGGCGTTTGATATCAATCTAGGCTGCTCGGGATTCGTATATGGGCTCTATCTCGCCGCCTCGATTTTGCCAACCCTCAACAGCAAAAAGGTGCTCCTCTGCTGTGGCGATGTCGCTACTCCGTTGATTTCTCCGCATGAGCCTGGTGTGCGCGCCATCACAGGAGATGCAGGGACATGTACGTTGATTGGGGGGGACGAAGGCACGGAGACGATCTTCAATATCACGAGCTACGGGGAGCGCTATCGGGCATTGATCCGCCCCAACGGCGGTGCACGTCATCCCCTGTCGTACAAGGACAGTCACCTTGATACGGAGGATGCAGGGAATTACTCCAATATGGACGGTATGGGTGTCCTTGATTTTACGATGCAGGATGTGCCGGTGAATTTGCGCGAGTTGATGAATGCCGCAGGTGTCTGTGATGAAGACCTCGGCGCGTATCTCTTCCATCAGCCGAATCGCATCCTCATCCGTTCGATGAGTGAGCAGATTGCGGCGACGCCAGAGAAGGTCATATCAAATTCGGCGCAGATCGGCAACACGAGTTCGGCGACCATCCCCTTGCTGCTCACGGAGATGGGGGAGGAATGGAAGCGGCGTGAAAACCATCTTTCCCTGCTTTCTGGCTTTGGCATCGGCTTGTCGATCGCATCGACGATCATCAATCTCAAGGATACGAATTGTCTGCCGACACAGCATTTTCACTCGTGACATGATGGTCGGGGGAATATTGGATGAGCAATGTAGCATTTGATTTTCATGGGAAGAATTTCGTGGTGACCGGAGCTTCGTCTGGTATGGGCAAGCAGGTCGCGCTGGAACTCGTCGAGTCGGGTGCCAGCGTCCTGGCTCTTGCGCGGCGTAGGGAGAACCTTTCAGCACTTGCAGAGGAGTCCGCGGAGGGAATCTATCCCGCTGCTTGCGATGTGCGCGAGCCGAAAGAGATGGAAGCGGCAGTGAAGGCCTTTGTCAAAGCGCATGGGAAAATCGATGGCGGCGTCCATGCTGCAGGGATTGGCGGACTCATGACGCTTCGTTTTTATGATGAAGCGAAGGCACATGATATCGTCAATACGAGCTTTTGGGGTGCTGTGAATTTCATGCATACGTGCGCGAGGGCAAGCATCTCTCATACTGCGGCGAGTTTCGTTCTGTTTTCCTCGGTGGCAGCTGTAGAGGGACTTAAGGGAGGCTTCGCCTATAGTGCGGCCAAAGCGGCGGTCGATGCGGCTTCGCATTCCTTTGCGAAGGAACTTGCACGTAGGAAGCAGCGTGTGAATACGATTCAGCCCGGCTGGGTTGATACGGAGATGACGCGCGAAGGGGGAGAAATGCTTCCTGATGGTCATTTGCAGCCCATCCTTGACCGGGAACTTTTGGGCGCAGGACGTGCGCAGGATGTGGCGGGTGTCGTTCTTTTCCTGCTGAGTGATCGCGCGTCGTGGATGACAGGAGCGCAGATCCCCGTCGATGGTGGGTATTTGGCGTGAACTTGTCGCTGTACGTGCTCTAGGAATCGCTGTGGAGAAAGAGAGAATGTCATGAAGAAATTGATCATCGTTGGTTGTGGCGGCTTTGCCAGAGAACTGTACTGGCATGCACAGGACTCGCTGGGCTATCTCGAAACGTGGGAACTCAAAGGATTCCTCGATGGAGATGTGCGTTTGCCGGAAGCAGAGTATGAGAAGCTCGAACTCCCAGTCGTCGGCGATATTGCGTCGTATGAGATTCAGCCGGACGACGTTTTCGTCTGTGCGGTTGGCACGCCCGCAGTGCGCAAGAAAATGAGCGAGGCACTAAGGGCTCGCGGGGGCAAGTTCTTTACGCTCATTCACAAGACGGCCATCGTTCATGGAACTGCACAGATCGGCGAGGGGACGATCCTCTGTCCACGCGTATCGATTCATGATCATGCTGTAATCGGCAAGGATGTTCTTTTCAATGGCAATTCCGGTGCTGGGCACGATGTTACAGTCGGTGATCATTCCTGCTTCATGGGCGGCTGCAGCCTCTGTGGCTATGCGCAGATCGGCCGGGAGACGTACTGGGGTGACGGGGCTTGTGCGCTGCCGCATAGTCGGGTCGATGACGGAGCTTTTGTCGGTGCGCGGAGTGTCGTGTTTAAGCACGTGCGCAAGGGACAGAAAGTCTTTGGTAATCCAGCGATGCCGATTTGAGGAAACACTGATTCATTCGGCACTCCGTCTTCACGCGTCTGAGCTGTCCTCTCGTCGTCGACAAATCCTCAGCTAGCTCGCTACGTCTTCGGTTCGTCTCCTAGAGAGATACAGCGCATCTACGCGAATCCGGAATGCCCTGTTCATTAATTTAAAATTAAAATAAGATAGGAATAGCAAAAAAGAATGGTGCATGAATTCTACGGAGGTAGATGAATGACATACAATCAAATTTATTTCATGGGAACTGGGCGTGTGGGGGGAGCGTGCTTGCAGATTCTTGCGGAAGCTTGCGTTTCAGTACCCATTACTTGCCTTTCAGTAGAGCAGTACGCGATTCCTACCGTAGAGAATCAATGCCGACAGATGGGGATTCCCTATTTGAGGATGCCCCCGAAGGAATTGCGTCTGTTTTTATCACAGCAAGAAGCAAAGATCTTGTTGTTGAGTGCGCATAATTCCTATATTTTCCCGAAAGAAATTGTAGAAAAAGAAAATTTTACGATCATCAATTTTCATAACGCTTATTTGCCGAACTATCGTGGGCGCAACGCTCCTACATGGGAGATTTTTTACCAAGAAAAGTTTGGCGGAGCAACTTGGCATTTCGTAGCCCCCACTGTGGATACTGGCATGATCATAGTGCAAGAAAAAGTCCCTATTCAGCCAGATGATACGGCACTTTCTCTTTTGATGAAAAGCGCTGCATGCGGAGTCAGCCTCCTGCGACAACATATAGGATCGTTCTTGCAGAAGGAACGTATGCCTCATGTTCCTATGAGTTCCGGCAAGCTGTTCTTGTCATCGGATATCCCGAATGAGGGCTTTTATGATACGAACTGGAGCCTTGCAAAAGGATATGCGTTTTTGCGCGCCATGGACTATCGCGGCTTACCCATTATGCCTGTACCGCGGATTCGATTAGAGGATAGGATTTATGAAATCGAAAATTATGCCCTTGAAGAATGTGCATCCGGGGGGGGCAGATGTCTTACGTTCTTGCGGAACAGGATGGAAGCCGACTCGTCTGCCGCCTGAGGGAATGGGAATCTGTTGGCAGATGAAGCGTCTGGAAGAGCTTCAGGCTGGCATATTTTTGATCCGCGATACGGCGGATGAGTGGGAAACGAATTATTTCATTTCTGGGGAACAGGCGGGGGCTTGGATCGATCATAATGAAGTAACTGGTGTATTGTTTTCAGACTGCTTTTTTATCGTACGCGAGAGGAACGATTTTTTACACCTATACTTCGTCGCTGTGAAATCTAGGCAGTTCATGGATGATTTACTCGCTTTGCAGAAATTTTTTCGGCGAAAGATTGTCGTTGACTTGGTGGGTGAGATGCGCTCGATGCGGGAAATGTTGATGCAATGTCGGTTTCTCTCGTATAGGACATTGACTCGGATGGTGGGGAAGACGAGTTCCCTGCATTCCTTTAGACAATCGATATCGATTGATTTTGCACGTCAGGAAGATGTTCGTGCATTATTGGATATTCTTTACGAAAATATGGATCCCCTGTGCGAACAAATTCCTACAGACTATGAACTGTCATCTGCTATACAAAAAAGGCAGATATTAGTACATCGGCCTAATGAAATTTCAACGCCAGCTGCGTTTCTATTCTTTGAACGTCATGGAGTGACTTGTTGCTTGCGCTATTGGGTGTGTCGGACACAATGGAAAAATCAAGGGATAGGAAGTGCGCTCTATCGCGCTTATATAGAAGAAAATCGCAATGCAAAGCGTTTCCTGCTTTGGGTGCGGGATGATAATCATACAGCAAAATCCATGTATCAGGCGTATGGAATGAGATTTGATCATTTGCAGGATGAGGTTATGGTGTATGAGGCGAGCCGTGAGCAGAGAAAAATTAAGGAAAGGCTATAAGGATCACTTACGCGTTAAAACTTGTGAAGTTGCTGTCTGTATAAAGGTGTGCCAAGATGTTTACACATGTTGGCGCACCTTTTTGTAGTGATACGGTCAGAATGTCGTTTCTTATGGAAAGGCTGATCCATTTGCGATAGGAAAAGCATCCCTGCTTGTCGAAGAATAGAAGAATATGAGATGAATACGGAAAAAATAGGAAGGCAGCATTTGCCCGCCAATATATAAAGGAAGAGAAAATGAAAAAAGTCCTTGTCGTCATTGATATGCAGAATGATTTCATCGATGGGAGTCTCGGTACGAAGGAGGCGCAGGCCATACTGCCGCGTCTGGTGGCGAAGTTGGCACGTGAGCGCGAGGCAGCGCTGATTTTCACCCAGGACACGCATGGTGCATCTTATCTGGAGACGCAGGAAGGGAAGCTTCTGCCTGTGGTACATTGTGTCAAGGCATCGCAGGGCTGGGAAATCGCACCGGCTTTGGCACCGTATGTCGCGCGGGCGGTAGCTGTCATCGAGAAGCCGGCGTTTGGTTCGTTGGCGCTCCCGGAGGCCGTGCGCAGTCTCCGGCCGGAGGCGATAGAGCTCACAGGCCTTTGTACGGATATCTGCGTCATAGCAAACGCGATGATCCTCAAGGCGGCATTCCCCGAGATTCCTATTTCGGTCGACGCTTCTTGTTGCGCCGGGGTGACGCCGGATAGCCATGAGAATGCGCTCGCGGCCATGAAGATGTGCCAGGTACGCATCGTGCGCTGAGACAGCGTGGTGCGCGGCAGTTTCTTGAAAAAAATCCCCGTCGTTGCTATAATCGTAGACGGTGAACATACGCTGGGCGTCCGCGTGGCGGATGCCATGTGCCGCCGCCTTATAAGACCTTTAGCGTGCTGATCCGCGGACTGCGCTGGGAGATGTTACAGTATCTTTGTAGATGGGGTGGCGAACAGCAGACGGAGGTTGTTTTTGACGAGGAAGGCAGTTTTTTTCGATATTGACGGGACGCTCATCAATATCATGCGGCGACGGCCGCAGATGACAGAGCGCACGCGACAGGCCATCTTGGAGCTGCGGCGCGCGGGGCATCGGACGCTGATTGCGAGCGGGAGGCCGCTCGTGTATCTCGATGACGAGCTCACGACGCAGGGGCTCTTCGATGGCTATGTGCTCATGAACGGAGCAGCGGTGTTCGTCGATGGGCACTGCGTCTATGAGCAGCCGCTGCCGCGGGCGCGTGTGCGGGAGATCGTGGCGCTCTCGGAGGCGCATGGCGTGGAGTATATCCTGCAGGGACCGCGGCAAGTGTATCTGAGACCGGAGTTCCACGGCTTGGAGGAGTTCTACCGGGGCATCGGCATCGATGTGGGGCGGTTCGTCCGCTCGTTCTCGCTGGAGGATATCGATGTTTGCAAGCTGGAATTCCTCGCGTTCGAGGCGGAGGGAGGCGGTGCGTTTCGGCAGTTGCTCGCGCTGCCGGGGCTCGCGGGGCTCATGGATCCGTATCATAAGAAGAATATGGAGCTCTATGCCGCGGATGTCTCGAAGGGCAGCGGCATCCTGCGGGCATTGGAGGCGCTAGCCATCCCCGTGCGCGACAGCATCGCGTTCGGCGACGGCCTCAACGACATCGAGATGATGCAGACTGTCGGCACCAGCGTGGCGATGGGCAATGCGCAGCCGGAGGTCAAGGCCATTGCGCGTTACACTGTTCCGAGCGTCGACGAGGACGGCGTCGCCTGGGGAATTTCACATTTGATTTTGCATCGTGACGAGTGATATGTCATTTTTCTTAGGAGGGATTCGTTTTGCAGAAACGTTGGAAATGGTGGGTTAGCCTGCTGCTGAGCCTGACGCTGCTGCTTGCGGGCTGCGGCGCTGCCAAGACGGCAGACAACACCGCCGCATCGACGTCCTCCTCCGCTCAGGGGAGTGCGAAGGCCGCGGTGCAGACGAGTGTGCCGCAGGGAACCATCAGCATCAAGATGCTCGATGTCGGACAGGGGGATGCCATCCTCATACAGACGCAGGAGCAGACGGTCCTCATCGATACGAGCGATGTGGATGAGCGCGACAAGCTACGCGCCCAGCTTGCGAAAGCCGGTGTGAAGAAGATCGATAAGGTCATCCTCACGCATCCGCATGCCGACCATATCGGCGGCATGGAGGTGCTGCTCGACGGCAGTTATGAGATCGGCAGTATCTATGACAACGGCATGCCGTCTACATCCAAGCTCTATCTCAGCTACATGAAAAAAGCGAAAGCCAGAGGCATCCCGCACCATGCGCTCAAGGCCGGGGATGTACTGGATTTCGGCGGCGGTGCGCAGTTCGAGGTGTTGAGTCCTGAGGAAAGTCTCGTGCAGAAGGGGCAGCAGAAGGGCTACAAGCATGATCCGAACAATGAGTCGGTAGTCGGACGGCTGACGTTCGGCCAGTTCGCGATGCTCTTTACGGGCGATGCCGAGAAGGAGGCCGAGGCGTCCATTGCCGCTCGTTACGGCAGTGAGCTGAAGAGCCAGGTGCTCAAGGCGCCGCATCATGGCAGCAAGACATCGTCGAGCGCTGCATATCTCCGCCTCGTGCAGCCGGAGACATGCGTGATTTCCTGCGGCGCGGGTAACGACTACGGTCATCCGCATAAGGAGACGCTGAAGAAATATGCGGCCATCCATGCTAAGACCTACGAGACGGACAAGAACGGCACGATTACCATAACGTCTGACGGCAAGAGCTATGAGGTGAAGGAGGAGAAATCATGATTTCTGCTTACTTGGATCGCTTCGAGGAGGCATGGGCCGTCCTGCTGCTCGGCGATGAGATGAAGAAAGTGAATTTCCCCCGCGCTTATCTGCCGTCCGGGTTGCAGGAGGGCGATTATGTGACCATCGATATCCGCTATGACAAGGAAAGAACAGAGGCGGCGGAGGACGAGGCGCTGTCGCTGCTGCACGAGGAAGGATAGATTTTTATGCAAGACCAGATAAAATATGTGTTGCGGCTTTGTTTTTGCTGTCTGTGCGGGCTGCTTTTCGCACTGCCGACAGCGTCGGCAGCGCGCCAGCTGCCTGTCAATGAACTAAATTATTTTCAGGCGTATGAGACGACGGTGGACGGCCGGCCGGCATGGCACATCGAGATCGGCGTCAGCCGGGCGAATGCCGAGTATACGGTCAGGGAGAAGACTTTCCTGCGCAAGGAGCTCGTCCTCGACCTGCCGAACACGGTGCGCGGCCAGCTTGCGGCGCAGATTGCACAGAAGAGCAAATATGTCTCGTCTGTCCATATCGAGGAACTGGAGGCGCGGCATACGTTGGTGCGCGTGCTCCTGACGCAGGCGGGCGCGGGCTGCACCTACCAGGTGACGCGGCTCGATCCTGACCGCAGGGCACGCAAACCCAGCCGCATTGCCATCGATATCTTCGAGAAGCCGCAGGCTGCGCCAGCGGGGAACGTCGAGGGCGTGGCAGGTCACGCCCTCGTGCTTGATGCTGGCCATGGCGGCAGCGATACGGGGGCCGTCGGGCCGGATGGTGTGACAGAGGCATCTGTCACGCTGGCAGTGGCGCGCGATCTGCGGGATATCCTCACGAATTCTGGTGCGCGCGTCGTGATGACGCGCGATGCGGATGTCGATGTCTATGGGCCGTATGCCACGGATCGGCAGGAACTGCAGGCGCGGGTGAATGTCGGCGCATATGCGCCGGAGGCGGAAATCTTCGTCAGCATCCACTGCAACGCGTTTTCCAATCCGGGGGCGCATGGCATGGAGACATATTACTATCCGAAGACGGATCGTGATGAGCGCCTGGCCGAGCTGCTGAACGAGGAGCTTGCGGCAGCGGGCGGCCGCTTCAACCGCGGCGTCAAGCAGGCGAATTTCTACGTCATGAAGCACTCCGCGATGCCGGCGAGTCTCGTCGAGCTCGCGTTCATCACGAATCCGGAGGAGGAGGCGCTGCTCGCCTCCGACGCGTATCAGAGGGAGCTCGCCCTGGCGCTGGCAAAAGGCATCGGACGATATTTCAGCGAATCGGCTAGATAGGAGTTGGGAGTATGATGATGAAGATATTGCGTGGCGCTCGTGGCGCGCTACTGCCGCTCGTGATTTGCTGCGGCCTGTTGCTCGTGGCGGGCTGCGGCGCGCAGACGGCAACGAAAGGTGCACAGGACGGCAGTGATGCCTCTGTCGTAACAGAGAGTGGCGCGAGGGCGGGGCAGCCTGCTTCAGGGGAAAAGAAGGAGACAGCTGCGAAGGAGCTCACGGTCAAGGTATACTATCCAAACGATGATGGGACGAAGCTCGTCGCCGTCTCGCGCAAGATCAAGACGGACAAGGAGGATAAGTACACGGCGGTCATGCGGTCTCTGCTTGCAGGAACGCAGGAAAAGGGGCAGACTGTCATCATCCCGAAGCAGGCGAAGCTCCAGTCGGTCAAGGTCGCGGACGGTACGGCGAAGGTGAGCTTCAGCAGGGAGCTCTCGAAGAATTTCGTCGGCGGCTCTACGGGGGAAGAGATGCTCGTAGGCTCCATCGTCGATACGCTCACGGAATTTCCCGAAGTGAAGCGCGTGCAGATCCTCATCGACGGCAAGGCCATCGAGTCCCTGAGCGGTCACATGGATCTGACGCAGCCGCTCGCGCGCATGAAGCAGCTGCTTTGAGGGGCGGCGTGCGCATAGAGCGGGAGCGCTTCTTGCATCGGCGGTTCTATGCCGTTTCCCATGTGATTCGTTTTTCTTGTGTTTCCGTGCCGTTTGTGATATGATGTGCTTTGTATAGCATGCTCTAGGGGTGTGCTGTCGTGACGAAAGAAATCAAACAGGAGGTCTTTTCAGACAATGAAAGTTTCAGCAGAAAAAATAGAGAACCAGAAGGTCGTCCTGACCATCGAGGTCGTAGCGGCAGAGCTCGACAAGGCCGAGGAGCGTGCCTGCAAGCGCTTCGCATCTCAGGTGAATATCCCGGGATTCCGTAAGGGCAAGGCGCCGCGCAAGATTGTCGAGCAGCACGTCGGCAAGCAGACGGTTCTTCAGGAGGCGTTTGACTATTTCATCGCACCGGAGGCACTCGCTGAGGCTCTGAAAGACCAGAAGATGGAAGACATCGTGACGCGTCCGGATATCGAGACGGTGACGCTCGAAGAGGGCAAGGATGTCGTATTCAAGGCTACGGTCGTACCGCGTCCCGAGGTTAAACTCGGCGAGTACAAGGGCCTCAAGATTGCTAAGGATGAGGTCAAGGTCACGGATGAGGATGTCGACAACCAGCTTAAGCGCATGGCAGATCATCAGGCGAAGATGGTCGAGGCTCCGGAAGGTGCGGCTGTCGAGGACGGCGATTTCACGACGCTCGACTTCAAGGGCTTCGTCGACGGCGAGGCGTTCGAAGGCGGCGAGGGCAAGGACTACCCGCTGCAGATTGGCTCTAATAGCTTCATCCCGGGCTTTGAGACGCAGCTCATCGGCGCGAAGGTTGGCGAGGAGAAGGATGTAAACGTCAAGTTCCCCGAGGAGTACCATGCCAAGGAGCTCGCGGGCAAGGACGCGACGTTCAAGTGCACGATCCGCAGCATCAAGCATAAAGAACTGCCGGCCATCGACGATGCGTTTGCCAAGGCGGCCAGCAAGTTCGAGACGCTCGATGAGCTCAAAGCTGACATCCGCAAGAACCTCACGGAGAACGCGGAGCGCAAGGCAGAGAACGACCGCAAGGCAGAGGCACTCGAGACGGCGAGCAAGAACATCACCGTCGACATCCCGCCGGTCATGGTTGACAACGAAGTAACGCGCATGCTTCGCGAGATGGAGATGCGCCTCGCACAGCAGGGGATGCAGCTCGAGCAGTATCTGCAGTTCGCTGGCACGGATATTGCGAAGCTCCGCGAGCAGTATCGTGAGACGGCGGAGAAGAACGTCCGCACGGGCCTCATGCTCGAGGAAGTTGCCAAGGCGGAGAATATCAAGGTGGAGGCCGCGGATCTTGACAAAGAGGTCGAGGTCATGGCTGCTGCTTACGGCGCTACGCCGAAGCAGGTCAAGAAAATCATTGCTGAACAGGGAAGGCTCAACGATCTGGCTGCTACCGTCCTGCGCAACAAGACGATGCAGTTCATCTTTGACAATCTCGCTGAGTAATTCCCTTTGGGGGTATCAATTATGAGTTATGTACCAATGGTCGTGGAGACGTCAAGCCGCGGGGAACGTGCTTACGACATCTATTCGCGTCTGCTCAAGGATCGCATCATCTTCCTCGGCGGGCCGATTGATGACAATGTGGCGAATACCGTTGTGGCGCAGCTCCTTTTCCTCGAGTCTGAGGACCCGGACAAGGATATCTACCTCTATATCAATAGCCCGGGTGGTGTGGTGACGGCTGGCCTTGCCATCTACGATACCATGCAGTACATCAAGCCGGATGTCTCGACCATCTGCATCGGTCAGGCGGCGAGCATGGGCTCTGTCCTGCTTACAGCAGGCGCCAAGGGGAAGCGCTTCGCGCTCCCCATGTCGCGCATTATGATTCATCAGCCGCTCGGCGGCGCGCAGGGGCAGTCGACGGACATCCAGATCCAGGCGAAGGAAATCCTGCGCATCCGCGAGGTCATCAATGAGATCCTCGTCAAGACGACAAGGCAGAAGCTCGAGAAGGTCATCGAGGACACGGAGCGCGATAATTTCATGACGGCGGATGAGGCGAAAGCCTATGGCCTGATTGATGAGGTCATCACGCGCAAGGAGAAGGCGGCCAAGTCCTCGAAGACGAAAGCGGAGAGCTGAGAGGTGGTATCATGTTGAAGTTCGGCGATGAAAAGGGGCAGCTGAAGTGTTCATTCTGCGGCAAGACGCAGGATCAGGTGAGGAAGCTCGTAGCTGGCCCGGGTGTCTACATTTGTGATGAATGCATCGAACTTTGCAACGAGATCATCGAAGAAGAGTTCAGCGAGGATGTAGAGGTAGAGCTCAAGGATGTACCGAAGCCGAAAGATATCCGTGCCATCCTCGACCAGTATGTCATTGGCCAGGATGAGGCGAAAAAGACGCTTTCCGTTGCGGTCTACAACCATTACAAGCGCATCAACAAGGGCCTGATGAAAGCAGCAGACGATGTGGAGCTGCAGAAGTCGAATATCCTGATGATCGGCCCGACGGGCAGCGGCAAGACGTTGCTTGCGCAGTCTCTGGCGAAGATCCTCAACGTGCCATTTGCGATTGCTGATGCGACGTCGCTCACGGAGGCCGGCTATGTCGGCGAGGATGTCGAGAACATCCTGCTCAAGCTCATCCAGGCGGCCGACTACGATATCGACCGTGCGGAGCGCGGCATCATCTACATCGATGAGATTGACAAGATTTCCCGTAAATCGGAGAATCCCTCCATTACCCGCGATGTGTCAGGCGAGGGCGTCCAACAGGCACTCCTCAAGATTCTTGAGGGGACGACGGCTTCTGTACCGCCACAGGGGGGCCGCAAGCATCCGCATCAGGAGCTCATCTCCATCGACACGACGAACATCCTGTTCATTTGCGGCGGTGCGTTCGACGGCATCGAGAAGATCATCGAGTCGCGTCTTGGCGAGAAACAACTCGGTTTCGGCGCCAATGTCACATCGCGTAAGGAACGCAACATCGGCGAGGTCCTGCGACATGTCCTGCCGGAAGATCTGCTCAAGAGCGGATTGATTCCGGAGTTCATCGGTCGTCTGCCCGTCGTCGTGACGCTCGATGCGCTCGACGAAGACGCGCTCGTGAACATACTCACGGAGCCGCGCAACGCGCTCGTGAAGCAATATCAGAAGCTCCTCGAGATGGATGGCGTCAAGCTCACCTTTGACGAAGGAGCGCTCCGGCTTATCGCGAAGGAGGCGCTCCAGCGCAAGACGGGAGCGCGCGGACTGCGCTCCATCATCGAGGGCATCATGCGCAATGTCATGTATGATGTGCCTTCCGTGGAGGGAGTTTCCGCCTGCCGCGTCACGAAAGAGGTCGTGGAAAAGAAGAAGGATCCCGTGCTGACGCTTGATAAGAAAACAAAACCAGGAAAGAACCAAGAAGCTTCTGCATGAATGGAGATTACATGGGGCGCTGCCGGAGTGCAGCGCCTTGTTTTTAGGAACCACTGATTAATTCAGCACTCCGTTTTCACGCGTCTGCACTGTCCTCTCGTCGCCCTGCCATCCTCAGCGTAGCTTTGCTACGCCTGCGGTTTGTCTCCGAAGAGTACAGCGCATCCGCGTAAATCCGGAGCACTTCATTTAATCAGCGGTTCCTTTAGTTTTTCAAGGAGGGGAATAGAATGCCGGAACAGACGGTGCGCCTGCCGCTTTTGCCCATGCGCGGCATGGTGGTTTTTCCCGCGATGATGGTGAATCTAGATGTCGGCAGGGAACGCTCCGTGGCGGCGCTGGAGCAGGCCATGCTCGCGGACAGGAAAATCTTGCTCGTTGCACAGCGCGACGATGAAAAGGATGAGATCGGTCAGGAGGATCTCTACGAGGTGGGAACGGTAGCGGAGGTCCGCCGCTCGATGAAGATGCCGGATGGTTCTGTGCGCATCCTCGTCGAGGGAGTCAGCCGTGCGACCATCACGGAGTGCCATAGTCTCGAGAAGTATGCTGAGGCCATCGCTTTCGAGCATGTCGATGATCCCGCGGAGGACAAGGAATCTCTGGAACTTGACGCGCTGGTTCGCAGCGTTGTGG
Source organism: Selenomonas bovis DSM 23594 (assembly GCF_000381005.1). GTDB lineage: Bacteria > Bacillota > Negativicutes > Selenomonadales > Selenomonadaceae > Selenomonas_C > Selenomonas_C bovis. The sequence continues at coordinate 58,144 of NZ_KB908379.1, read as the reverse complement.
ATGCCTTTGAGAAATGGGTGAAGCTCAGCGGCAAGATTCCGGAGGAAGCACTTGTCTCCATTGCCATCCTCGACAGCGCGGGGAAGATGGCGGATCTCATCGCCAGCCATCTGAGTCTCAAGCTGCAGGTGCGTCAGCAACTCCTCGCCTGCATTGATGTGCGGGAGCGGCTCGACCTGCTCTACCGCGTTCTTGCGCATGAGCTCGAGGTTCTTGAGCTCGAAAAGAAAATCGAGACGGAAGTCCGTCAGCAGATGAATAAGGTGCAGAAGGACTTCTACTTGCGGGAGAAAATCAAGGCCATTCGCAAGGAACTGGGTGAGAAAGACCGCAAGGCAGAGGAAGTCGAGGCGTATCGGAAACGGCTCGAAGGGCAGCAGTTCCCCGACGTTGTACGCAAGAAGCTGACGGAGGAAATCGATCGGCTCGATGCGCTCAGCACGCTGTCACCGGAAACGAGTGTCGTACGCGGCTATATCGACTGGATTTTCGCTCTGCCTTGGTCAAAGGAAACGGAAGATACTGTGGAGATCAGTCAAGCACAGGCGGTGCTTGAGCGCGATCATTACGGCTTGAAGGAAGTCAAGGAACGCATCCTGGATTATCTGGCCGTCCATCAGCTCGCTGAGGCGAAGACAGCTCCTATTCTCTGCCTCGTCGGGCCGCCGGGCGTCGGCAAGACATCGCTGGCATCTTCTGTCGCCCGTGCGCTCGGTCGCAGATTCGTCCATGTCTCGTTGGGCGGCGTCCGCGATGAGGCGGAGATCCGCGGCCATCGTCGGACGTATGTCGGTTCGCTGCCCGGGCGCATCCTCGAGGGGATTCGCACAGCCGGTACGAAAAATCCTGTCTTCCTCCTCGATGAGATTGATAAAATGGCGCAGGAGTACAGCGGTGATCCGGCGGCTGCCATGCTCGAGGTGCTCGATCCGGAGCAGAACAAGGCCTTCGTCGATCATTATCTCGATGTGCCGTTTGATCTTTCCGAGGTGCTCTGGATCGTTACGGCGAACAATCTGGGGAATATTCCGCGTCCATTGCGCGACCGCATGGAAATCATCACGCTTTCCAGTTATACGGAGTTTGAAAAGCTCGCCATTGCCAAGAAATACCTCGTCGCGCGTGCGCGACAGGCGAATGGGCTCAAGGCGAAGGACATCCGGTTCGGGGCCGGCGTGCTGCGCGAAATCATCACCGCGTACACGCGGGAATCTGGCGTGCGTGAGCTCCTGCGCCAGATTGAACGTATCTGCCGCAAGGCGGCGCGTCAGATCGTAGAGGGGGCGGAGGCACCAATCCGTGTGACGAAGAAGAATCTCGTCACTTTTCTCGACAAGCCGAAGTTCCTCAGCACGAAAGCGGAGAAGCAGCCGCAGGTCGGTGTCGTGACAGGCATGGCCTGGACAGAAGTAGGCGGCGACATCCTGCCTACAGAGGTCTCTGTGCTGAAGGGGAAGGGCAAGCTGATCCTCACAGGGCAGCTCGGTGATGTCATGCAGGAATCGGCCCAGGCCGGACTTTCCTATATCCGCAGCCGCACACAGGAGCTCGGGCTCGCCGATGATTTTTATGAAACTGTGGATATCCATATCCATCTGCCTGAAGGGGCCATACCGAAGGACGGGCCGTCCGCAGGCATCACGATGGCGACAGCGATGATCTCCGCACTCACGCAGCGCAAAGTGCGCAGTGATGTGGCGATGACGGGCGAGATTACGTTACGCGGCAATGTCCTCCCCATCGGTGGGCTGAAGGAAAAAGTCCTCGCAGCCTACAGGGAGGGTATCCGCACAATCCTCTTGCCGAAGGAGAATCAGAGGGACATCGAGGACATCCCAGAGGAGATCCGCGGCAAACTGCAGTTCGTGCCCGTCGCTCACATGGACGAGGTACTCAAGACAGCGCTGATGCCAAGGGAAGAGGGAAAGGAGGACAACCATGCCTGAGCAGGAACGCGTCATCATCACACAGGCCGTCTACGTTGCTTCGGCCGTCAAGCGGGAGCAGTATCCGGAGGAAAAGATGCCGGAGATTGTTTTCATCGGACGTTCGAATGTCGGCAAGTCCTCCCTCATCAATTCTCTCACGCGCGTGAAGAATCTCGCGCGCGTTTCCTCGCAGCCGGGCAAGACGCAGACCATCAATTTCTACGCATTGGGCGCTAAAGGGGAGGGGACGGCGGACAGGAAGAGCTTCTACCTCGTCGATCTCCCTGGCTATGGCTATGCGAAGACGGGGAAGGAGCGTCGGAAGATGTGGTCCGCGTTCATCGAGGACTATTTGCTCCACTCGCCGCAGTTGCAGTTCGTCTGTCAGCTCATCGATATCCGCCATGCGCCGATGCGCTCTGATATCGAGATGTTCTCCTGGCTGGTGAGGAACGGCATCCCCGTGCTCGTTATCGCGACCAAGGCGGACAAACTCGGCAAGAACGCCTGTGCGAAACAAGTCGCGCTTATCCGGCAGACGCTCGGTGTCGCGGAGCTTTCGGTCCTGCCATATTCTTCTGTAAAAAATGAAGGACGTTCAGATTTACTTGACGTCATATGGGACACTCTGCTACAATAAAGGAAAATATGAATCAGATTCATACTAGAGGCGCTTTCACTGCTGTGGGTGACGGTGCGATAAAGGAGTGCATGACCTATGACGGAGCTGACGACGTTCGATAAAGCCCTTCTGAATCTGCTGCAGGGAAATCTTCCCGTCTGCAGCAGGCCGTTTGCTGAGCTCGCAGCTCAGCTTGGTACGGATGAAGCGACTGTCCTCACGCGGCTGAGGTGGCTGAAACAAGCGGGCTACCTGCGTCGCATCGGCACGTTCTTCAACTCCGCGCGCCTCGGCTACGCGGGAACGCTCGTGGCGCTCCAGGTCGACGAGGATCACATGCAGTCCGTGGCGGAGGCTGTCAATCAGTACGTTGGTGCCACGCACAACTACGAGCGTGAGGGCGAGTACAATCTCTGGTTCACGCTGCTTACGCAGACGCCGGAACAGGAACGCACCATCCTGCGCGAGGTGCGTGCGCTTCCGGGTGTGCATGGCATGATGAATCTCAAGTCGCGGAAGAAGTACAAGATCAACGTGCAGTTCAAGCTGAGGTAACTTATGATGCAGCCAGGAAAAAAGGTCAGCGAGCTGGATAAGAATGTCATCCGCGCCCTGCAGGGAGACTTCCCGCTCGTCGAGGAGCCGTACAAAGAACTGGCCGCGCGGGCTGGCGTGAGCGAGGAGGTATTCCTCGCCCGCGTGAAAGAAATGACGGAGCAGAAGATGATCCGCAAGATGGGCGCCGTACTGCGTCATCGCGAGGTTGGATTTTCTGCGAACGTCCTCTGTGCCTGGGCTGTCCCGCCGGAGCGTCTCGACGAGGTGGCGAAGGCGATGGCGACATCGGCGTCTGTCTCGCATTGCTACGATCGGAACGTCGCGCCGGGATGGCCGTACAATCTCTACACGATGATTCATGCACACAGTCGCGCGGAGTGTGAGCAGATTGCAGATTGCCTCGGCAGAGAGAATCATGTATCGCGTCGCGTCATGCTTTATTCGAAAAAAGAATGGAAGAAAACTTCCATGCAATATTTCAGCGAGTGACACTGCGATGGTTTCGAAAGTGCTCCTCGCTTTTTTTTTGTATGTAAATATGTTAAAATATTCGCGTGTATGACGTTCTATACGAGATGCGGCGCTGCTGCATTTCTTGAGAGATGAGGATGGGTGGCAGATATGGTTTCTGAGAAGATGTATGAACTGGGTACGAAAAAATCGACAATCCGCACGATCTTTGAATTTGGCAGGAAACGTGCGGCCGAGGTCGGTGAGGATCAGGTGTTCGACTTCAGCCTGGGCAATCCTAATGTACCGACGCCGGATTTCATCCGCGAGGCAGCGGTGGATATCCTGCAAACGAAGGCTCCGAATGAGATCCACGGCTATACGGTGGCGCCCGGGCATCCCCAGGTGCGCGCGGCGGTGGCGGAGAGTCTGAACCGCCGGTTTGACATGGACTATGAGGGGAAAAATATCTTCATGACGGCAGGCGCTGCCGCTGCGATCACCATCTGCTTTAAGGCGCTTTGCGAAGAGGGGGATGAGTTCATCGCCTTCGCTCCTTTTTTCCCGGAGTACCGTTGCTTCGTGGAGTCCGTCGGCGGCAGGCTCGTTGTCGTGCCAGCCCGCACGGAGGATTTTCAGATCGACTTTGCTGCGTTCGAGCGGCTGCTCACGCCGAATACGAAGGCGATCATTGTGAATTCGCCCAATAACCCGAGCGGTGCGGTCTATTCTGAGCAGACCATCGCGCGGCTGGCGGAAATCCTGCGCCAAAAGGAGCAGGCATACGGCCATCCAATCTTTATCATTTCTGATGAACCGTATCGGGAGATTGCCTTTGAGGGCTACACGGTTCCTTATGTTCCGAAATATTATGAGAATACGCTTGTCTGCTATTCCTACAGCAAGTCGTTCTCCCTGCCCGGCGAACGCATCGGCTATATTGCCGTACCCGACAGCGTTGCGGACTTCGGTGCTGTCTTTGGCGCGATTGCGGGCGCTGCGCGCGTACTCACGCATGTCAACGCACCTTCGCTCTGGCAGTATGTCGTCGCGCGCTGCGTGGACAAGCCGTCGGATATCAGCAAATATGTGGAGAATGGCAAGCTCCTCTACGATGGCCTCATCGCGGCAGGATTCACCTGCGTGAAGCCGCAGGGGGCGTTCTATCTTTTTCCGAAATGCCTCGAGGAGGATGATGCGGCGTTCTGTGAACGTGCGAAGAAATACGGCCTGCTGCTCGTTCCCGGTGCTGACTTCGGTTGCCCCGGTTATTTCCGTGCTGCCTATTGTATCAAGACAGAGACCATCCGCCGCTCGCTGCCGCTTTTCAAGAAACTCGCAGCGGAATACGGCAAGTGAGGAAACGCTGCTGTATGAGTGGGCCTCATGCCCGATAGGATTTTCTCTATCCTGCAAAAGCTGGCTGTTCGCTGAGGAACAGCTGGCTTTTTTGCATCTATCGCTGGCCTTTGTCAGAAAATGGTTTTCCCAGGGAGGAGCAGGAGACGCTTTTTCACACTCTTTTTTCGCCATCTTGTTTATGGTATAATGAAATGAATTTTTGAAATGGAGTCGGATTGATTCATGGCGAACATTTACAGCAGGGTGGAGTTTTTCTACCAGGAGAACCCTGAGGCAGAGGCCATTGTGCCGCAGGAGAAAGTGGAGCAATATTTCCGTCGCCGTGCGTGGCATGCTGCGAGCAGTCACGACATGGAGATGGAGTGGCGCCTGTTTTCCTTGCTCATAGAATATATTGACCAGAGTGGCTTTTACTCGTTTGACTCTCTGGCACCGGTGGATTATGAGATGCTTCTCTACCGTGCGCGGGAACGGTGGCATGATTTTCCGCTCGATGATGCGGGAATCGAGCGGGCTTTTGATGCGCTGCGGGATTTTTACAAGATCGCTTTGCCCGAGGCGGAGGAGGAACTTTTCGAGATTCTGAATGTCGCGCGCAAGACATGCTTGGCCAAGAAAGAGGAATTGTTTCCTCGGGCGGGTGAGTCACTTCTGGTAGAAGATGACTTGTCGGAAGAGGATATTGCAGAACTCAACCGCCGTCTCGATGGTCTCTTGCGCAGCGTGCAGATTTTTTATAAGGATGAGAAGCATTTGCCGGATCTCGCCCGAGCGATTTTTCGTTTCTGCGGGCCTGAGATGTGTCCGGAGGATTTGGACTCCCCGGAGAAGAAAGAGGAGTTCTGGCACTCTTTTTGGGATTATTTCCTGTTTGACTACCATATGATCGATGATGATAATACACCGTTGCATGCTTTTTTCGTGCAGAGACAGACGGAGATGGACTGGGTTGACCGGAAGGTTGTGCAAGATCTCATGCGGTCGCGTTTTACGATTTTTTATGTTGTGTCCATTGGTGATGAGAGCGTCCTTTGCCGTGATTTGTTCACGGACGAGGATATGGTGCTGCCACTGCCTGATGTGCCGATGGCTGATTATGACAAAGTGCTCCTTTATGGGCATATGCATGCGCGTGACACGATGTTGCTCAATCATATTTGTTCGGTGCCGGCAACGAAGAAACTGCGTCACAGGATCAAAGAGGAGATCCAACGTCAGTTCGATATCTATCGCTGGCGCAGTCCGCAGGCTTCGTTTGATGAATTTTTTGCGCGGAACACGGCAGCGGTACTTCATGTCATCCATCTCATGACATCGTTGGCGCAGCTGCGCGTGGTGCCCATGCTGCGTCCGCGCCGCAAGCAATCGGACGCTCTAGTGCTGCCACAAAATTTTGCAGCGCCACAGCAGCGTCTGGAGCGCAACGCACTGGCGCTTGGTATCGGAGCGGAGGAGAGAGGCATCATCCAGAGGATTTATGCCGATTTTGTGAGGCAGTCTTCTTTGTCACTGCAGGTGAAAAAACGTGGTGATACGCTGGCGGCTGCGATCACAGTATTCCTTATCGTCAATTCTATTTCTCTTCATGAGGAAGATAAGCTGTGCCGCCTGTTTCGGACGACGCCGACCCTTTTGGTGGAACGGTTGCGCGAGATGCTGACCGCATTGGACTGCATATTGTTTGATCCGCGGTATCTTTCCGAACAGGGGTTCATCAATGCCTTGTTCATGGAGCTGGATACACAGAAGAAGGAGTGACGGATATGGAAGCACTGGAGGAATTCCTGCGCAAAGAGTTTTATTGGTTGCACCGCCATCCGGAGGTTTCCTTTGAGGAGGTAGAGACGACGGCACATCTGCGCAGTTTGCTCGTAGAGAGCGGTGTCCGTGTGCTCGATTTGCCGCTCAAGACGGGAGTTGTTGCGGAGGTTGGCGCGGGCAGGCCTGTGATGGCGCTGCGCGCCGATATCGATGCTTTGCCGATTACAGAGCAAACGGGGCTGCCGTATCAGTCAGAGAAGACAGGCGTCATGCATGCCTGCGGACATGATTTCCATATGGCGTCGGTGCTCGGTGCGACTATGCTGCTACGTGAGCAGAAGAATCTCCCGGGTACGGTGCGCCTGATTTTCCAGCCTGCGGAAGAGGCGCCAGGTGGCGCGAAGCTCATCATGAATACGGGGGTGCTCGACGATGTGCAGGCGATTTTCGGTCTGCATTGTTCGCCGCTGCTGCCGGTCGGTACGTTGGGGATTCGCGAAGGCGCGGTGACGGCATCTGTGGACAGATTCCTTATCTGCTTTCGCGGCAAGGGGACACATGCGGCGCACCCAGAGCGCGGCATCGATCCGATTCCGGTCGCAGCGGCGTTTATCCAGGCAGCACAGACCATTGTGACCAGGAATATCGAGCCGTCGGAGGCGGGACTGGTGAGCATCACGCATGTCGAGGCAGGTAATACGTGGAATGTCATCCCTGATGAGGCGCTCGTCGAGGGGACGACGCGCTGCCTGTCTGCGGAGACCCGCGCGCTGATCCGCAGACGCATCCATGAGCTCGCGGAACAGATTGCTGCGGCTTATGGAGCCGAGGCCGTCACAGATTGGTATGAGGGACCGCCGGCAACAGACAATACGCAGAAGTGGACGGCGCTCGCGCGCAGAATCGCCCATGAGCAGAATCTGGCCGTAGAGGAAGCGCCAACCTCGCTTGCCGGAGAAGATTTCGCGTTTTATCAGGAACGCCTGCCGGGGTGCTTCGTGCTCACGGGGACGGGCGCATCTGCGGCCAATCACAATGCGGAGTTCCGCGTAGACCCGTGCGCGCTTCTGCCGACGGCCAGCTATCTCGCGGCACTGGTCCGGGCATCCTTTGCGGAGTACAAGGACTGAGTGACGATGGAGCTTACGGATTCCATTCAGTATCTCAAGGGCATTGGGCCGAAGAAGGCGGAGCAGATGGCGCGTCTCGGCATTTATCGCATCTATGATCTGCTGACGTATTATCCGCGCGCGTATGAGGATCAGAGTCGGCTCACGCCGATCAGCGACCTGCAAGCGGGTGAGAAGGCGACGGTCACGGGAACGGTCATGAGCACACGGGAGCGTGTCGCGGGGAAGCGACGGCTCAGGATCCTCACAGCGCTCATAGGTGACGGTACGGGATTCTTGCAGGTCAGCTGGTTCAATCAACCATTCCTCAAGAAGCAGCTGCAGCCGGGGCGGCGGCTCTTTGTCACTGGAAAAGCGGAATACGCCTATGGCGGGCAGGGACAGTTTGCCATGAGCCAGCTCACTTCCTATCAGCTCCTCTCGGAGCAGGAGGAGCCTGAGGGCAAACTTGGCATCCTGCCTGTTTATGCTGCGACGGAAAAGCTCAACCAGGCATTTTTCCGCCGCGAGGTGGCGCTGTTGCTCTCGCTGGATCTGCCGTTTCGCGAGGTCTTGCCGCCTGCTGTGGAGAAGGCGTATGATCTGATGCCGCGCAGGGAGGCGTTTTCAGCCATCCATTTTCCGAAGGATGCGGCGATGCTCGCGGCGGCGCGGAAACGGCTGGCGTTCGAGGAGCTCTATCTCATCCAGTGCGGTCTGCTGCTCCTCAAACGAAAAGCTAGAGAATCGAAGCGAGGGGTGCGCCATCTCGCTGCGGGGAGGCTCAGCCAGCAGGTTATCGAGGCTTTGCCATTTGCGCTGACCGACGATCAGGCCGCGGTCTGGCGGGAAATCTGCCGCGATATGGAGCGGCCAGTGCCCATGCGGCGGCTCGTGCAGGGGGATGTCGGCTCGGGAAAGACTGTTCTCGCCTTGCTGGCGCTCGTCAAGACCGTGGAGAATGGCTTCCAGGGAGCTTTGATGGCACCGACAGAGATTCTCGCGCGTCAGCATTACGAGTCGTTTACCCGTCAGCTGGCCGGGACGGGGATCTGCGTGGGTTTCCTCTCCGGCCATCTGACGCCGAAACAGCATGAGGAGATATATGAGCGTATCGCCAGTCACGAGGTGGATATCGTCATCGGCACGCATGCGCTCATCGAGGACAAGGTGCAGTTCGCCGCGCTCGGCCTCGTCGTTACGGATGAACAGCATCGTTTCGGCATCGCACAGCGGGCGGCGCTCGAGAAGAAGGGAGAGTCGCTTCCTGATGTGCTCGTGATGACAGCGACGCCGATTCCACGCACGATGACGCTGACGGTCTACGGCGATCTCGACGTCTCGCAGATTCGACATCTGCCGCCGGGGCGCCAGCCAATCCGCACGTTTGTGCGCGGGACGGACAGGCGCCCGCTCATCTATGAGTATGTGCGCAAGCAGATTGAGGCGGGGCGGCAGGCGTACGTCGTCTGCCCTCTCATCGAGATGAACGAGGATGTGGATCTCCCGTCTGCGGAGGAGGTCTACGAGGAACTGCGACATGGCATCTTCCGCGGCATTTCCTGCGGTCTCCTGCATGGACGCATGAAGGCAGCGGAGAAGGAGGTGGTGATGCAGGCGTTCTATGAGAACCGCATCAAGCTGCTCGTGGCGACAACGGTCATCGAGGTCGGTGTCAATGTGCCGAACGCCTCTCTTATGGTCATCGAGCATGCGGAACGCTTTGGACTCGCTCAGCTCCATCAGCTGCGCGGTCGTATCGGGCGCGGCCCCTATCGGTCGTATTGTATTCTTGTTTCTGACAGCAAGACGGAAAACGCGAGGGAACGCCTCGCCATCATGGCGGAGACGACGGACGGTTTCGAACTCGCGGAGGCGGACTTGCGGCTGCGCGGCCCAGGACAGTTCTTTGGCGCGCAGCAGCATGGTCTGCCGGATCTCAAGGCGGCGGATGTGCTCAGGGATACGGACCTCCTGCTCGCCGCGCGGCAGGCGGCGCAGGAGACATTGGAGCGGAGCGAGGATCTGAGCTTCGTGCTGCCGGTCCTCGCCGTCCAGTATAAAGAACAATTTTTACATATTACAGATACCTGACCGTGTCGGATATATTTCTCACCGTGCACATCTTGACACGAACGGTGGACATGCGCTACAATGAACACATATTTTTTTTGGAGGCGGATACCTTGGTTAGTGTATTGGTAAATGGTGCCTGTGGCCGTATGGGACAGGCGGTCCTGAAAGCGGTACAGGAGGACAGCGAACTGAAGCTCGTCGGTGCGGTGGATCTCCAGGGAGGCATGGATGCCGGTGAGCTCGTCGGGCTGCCTGCCTGCGGTGTCACGGTGGAAACGGATCTTGCGGCGGCGCTTACGCGCTGCAAGCCGGAAGTCATGGTGGATTTCACTCGCCCGGATGTCGTCTTTTCCAACGTCAAGCAGGCGCTCTCTGCGCATGTTTCCCCTGTCGTCGGCACGACGGGACTTTCGGAGGAACAAAAGGCGGAGATCGCCGCGCTCGCGGAGAAGGAGGCAACGCCGGCATTCATCGCACCGAATTTCGCCATCGGCGCGGTGCTCATGATGGTCATGTGCAAGCAGGCTGCGAAATATATGCCGGACGTGGAAATCATCGAGCTCCATCACGACAAGAAGCTTGACGCGCCGTCTGGCACGGCGGTGCAGACGGCGGCGATGATTGCCGAGGTACGCAAAAAGCACGTGCAGGGAAACCCTGATGAGAAGGAAAAGCTCGCGGGCGCGCGCGGCGCGGACTACGAGGGCATGCACATTCACAGTGTGCGGTTGCCGGGCTATGTCGCGCACCAAGAGGTCATCTTCGGCGGACTCGGCCAGACGCTGACCATCCGTCATGACTCGCTCAACCGCGAGTCGTTCATGCCGGGCGTCGTGCTCGCTGCCAAGAAGGTGCGGGGGCTCAAAGGATTGACCGTCGGCCTTGATAAGCTGCTGGAGTTCTGATACAGAAAGGTTGGAAGATAGATGAAAAAATATAATGTTGCGATTCTGGGCGCTACGGGCGCTGTCGGACAAGAATTCCTCCGTCTCATCGAGGAACGTGAGTTCCCGTTTGCCGAACTTAAGTTGTTGGCCTCCAAGCGTTCGGCGGGCAAGGTGATCTCCTTCATGGGCAAGGACTACACAGTGGAGGAGGCGACGAACGATTCCTTTGAGAACGTGCAGATCGCCCTCTTCGCGGGCGGTGCCGCGAGCAAGACGTTCGCACCTGCTGCGGTGAAGGCCGGAGCTGTCGTCATCGACAATTCCAGCGCGTTCCGCATGGATCCTGAGGTGCCGCTCGTCGTCCCCGAGGTCAACCCGCAGGCTATCGCGCGTCACAAGGGCATCATCGCGAACCCGAACTGCTCGACCATCATCATGATGATGGCACTCAAGCCGCTCTATGATGTCGCGAAGATCAAGCGCATCGTCGTCTCCACGTATCAGGCAGTATCCGGCGGCGGCAAGGAGGCTATGGCGGAGCTCGAGCAGCAGGTCGATGACATCGTTGCGGGCCGTGAGCCGCAGGCGCACATCCTGCCGGGTGCGAAGTTCCCGAAACATTACCAGATCGCGTTCAATCTCATTCCGCAGATTGATGTCTTCTACGACAACCTCTACACGAAAGAGGAAATGAAGATGGTCAATGAGACGCGCAAGATCCTCGAGGATGACAGCCTGCGCATTACGGCGACGACGGTGCGTGTGCCGGTCTACCGCAGTCATGCGGAGTCCGTCAATGTCGAGTTCGAAGATGAGGTCAGCGTCGAGGCGGCGCGCAAGGCTATCGATGCTTTCCCAGGCGCCGTCGTCAAGGACAATCCCGCAGAGCAGGTCTATCCGATGCCGCTCTTCACCTCGGGCAAAAACGATGTCGAGGTCGGTCGTATCCGCAAGGATGAGTCCATCGAGCACGGCTTGAATTTCTGGGTATGCGGCGATCAGATTCGCAAGGGCGCGGCACTCAATGCGCTGCAGATTGCCGAGTATATGATCGCGCATGACATGTTCTGATATGTGTCTGAACATGTGATATAAAGATGTTCCTGGAGCTGCATTTTGCGATGCAGCTCCTTTGGTTTGTGAGGATAGGATTTTTCCTCTGGATATGATACAATAAGAAAGAAAAAGTGCTTTTGGAGGGATTGCAATGGTAAGCGAAGAGACAATGATGTTCCGTTTCGGGACGGACGAGAATAAAGCAGCCAAGATCATCCGCGAGGTATGTCAGGCGATGGAGGAGAAGGGCTATAATCCGATCAACCAGCTCGTGGGGTATCTGCTTTCCGGCGATCCCGCTTATGTGACGAGCCATAAGGATGCCCGCAACAAGATTCGTCAGCTTGAACGGGATGAGCTTCTCGAGGAACTCGTGCGTTCCTATCTGGAGACAAAGAAATGAAAAGATATCTCGGACTTGACATCGGCGATCGGACCATCGGTGTTGCTGTCTCTGATTTGCTGGGCCTCACGGCGCAGGGCGTGGAGACCATCCGTAGGAAGAATCTCGCGAGTGATATTGCGCGCCTGGGCGAGCTCATGCAGCAGTATGAGACGCGCGAGCTCGTCTCCGGCTATCCGAAGAATATGAACGGTTCGGAGGGGGAGCGTTGTGAGGTGGTCAGATCATTCATCGATGAGGTGAAGAAGGTCTATCCGGATATCCATGTCATGTTTTGGGACGAACGCCTATCAACAGTGGCGGCGACGCGTTCCCTGCTCGAGGCGGATCTCTCGCGGCGGAAGCGGAAAAAGGTCATCGACAAGATGGCGGCGGTATTCATCCTGCAGGGATATCTCGACAGCATCCGTTGACAAGACACGCCAGCGTGCGCTAGAATGCTGTTGGATGAAGTTATTGTCAGTGAGGCGCACGCGACGTCCGCAAAAAAGATGTCAGCGCTCGCGAAGATGGGTACGAAGCGCTGCAGAGCGGTTGTTCGTGCATGTCGTTTTATATTTTATAGCAGAGGTGATAGCAATGGCAGATGAGAAAGAATTCCTGGAAGACGGAGATGCGACGGTCATCGAGTTCACGGATGAGGATGGCAATGCTTTTTACTACGAGGAAGAGATGATCATCCCTGTTGGGAATGATCAGTATGCATTGCTTGTCGGACTTCATGACGAGGACGACCACGAGGCGGGGTGCGCCTGTGGCTGTGAGGATGGCGGAGAGGATGTTCTCATTGCCAAGATCGTCACGAATGAGGCGGGAGAAGAGGAATACGTTGAGCCGACGGATGAGGAGTTTGCTCTTGTCCAGAAGGCTTACGATGCGCTCATGGATGAGGAAGAAGGAAAAGATTGACTTTTCCGCGGGCTGCCACTGACCAGTGGCAGTTTTTTCATATCTGCACGCTAGGCGACAGCCGCTATCTTGATTGCAGTTTTGGAGAAATTTGCGTATAATGAAAAAAGATGACATAGGGGAAGCGCAGAGAAGGCAAAGTTTCCTCAGGGGCGGGAGATGGGATATTGTTCATGAAGCTACCGGAAAAGGATGAGGTTTTGCAGTCGCTGCAAGGTTATGCCACGGGCATCAGGGAGAGATGGGAGGCGCTGGGCTGGAAGCAGCGCGGCGGTGTGATGGCCGTCATCGTTCTGGCGTGCCTCTTTCTCTTTTTTTTGCTTCCTGCCCCGGAGAGCCGGGAGCAGATGCCTGGGAATGTGAAGGTCTATCTGCACGTCAAGCCTGGCATGACGACGCGCGAAATCGGTACGCAGCTAGAGCAGCATGGCGTCATCGAGAGCCGTACGAAGTTCTGGCTCGTGGCCAAACTGAATGGTTATGAGGATAAGATCCGGGCAGGGAATTATGCGTTGCATCCGGGCATGGAGCCGCGCGAAGTCTTGTCGCTCTTGGTCGAGGGGAAGACGGCACGCGTGAAGTTTACGATTCCCGAAGGGTTCCGCGTGCGCGATATCGCGAAGCGTCTGGCGCAGGAAGGGCTCGTCGATGAGCAGGAATTCCTGAAGAAGGCGAAGGAGTATGCGCCGTACGATTATATCGGCCATCACGCGCATACGGTATATGCCTGCGAAGGGTTTCTCTTCCCAGATACGTATGAGTTGGGCTCAGACATTGATGCGGATACCATCCTCAAGGAAATGACGGCTGACTTCGACCAACGCCTGACGTCGGAGATGCGGCAGCAGGCGGAGGAAAAGCATCTTTCCATTTATGAGCTCGTGACGCTTGCCTCCCTCGTGGAAAAAGAGGCGCGCTATGAGGAGGATCGGCCGATCATCGCGCAGGTTTTTTTCAAACGGCTGGCGCTCGGCATGCCGCTGCAGTCGGATACGACGCTCCAATATCTGCGAGACGAGCCGAAAGAAGATCTCTCTATCGAAGATACGAAGATAGATTCTCCCTACAACACGTATCAGCATGCGGGACTGCCCCCCGGTCCTATTGCCAATCCGGGAATGGCCGCTATCGAGGCCGTGCTCCATCCCGCGCAGACTGATTACCTGTATTTCGTCGCCGACCGGCAGGGACATAACCACTATTCGACGAACTATGCTGACCATCTGGCCGTCGTGGAGCAGGTGCGGTGATGACGGAAGCAGCGGAGATTTTACAAGAGATGGAGCAGTATGCCGCGGCACATCGCGTTCCCATCATCAACGCGGGTGGGCGGCGCGTATTTGTTGAACTCATCGAACAATATCGTCCCAAGCGCATCCTCGAGATCGGGACGGCCATCGGTTATTCCGCGTTGCTGACGCTTTCACATACGAGGCCGGATGCCCAGCTGACCTCGCTGGAACTCAGCGAGGAGCGCTGGCGTACCGCGCAGGCGTTCCTCGCACGCTGCGCCTGCGCGGCACGAGTGCAGCTCTTGCAGGGAGACGCGGAGGAATTGCTCGAGGCGTTGGCGATGCAGCAGGTGCAGCCTTTTGATTTCGTGTTCATCGATGCGGCAAAGGGGCAGTATCCTGTTTATTTTTCCAAGGTGCAGCCATTGCTTGCACCAGACGGCGTCATCCTCGCGGATAATGTCTTGTTCCGCGGCTATGTCCAGTCAGACGCGAAGCCGCCGCGCCGCTATCGTACCATCGTCAAGCGGCTGCGCACGTATCTGCGGCTTGTACAGGCACCGCCGTTCCAAACGGAGATTTTTGCAAAGGGGGATGGCCTGGCGCTTACACGGAGGATTTATGAGGAAGAAACCTGAACTTTTGGCACCGGCCGGGACGCCGGAAAAGATGAAGATGGCGCTGCTCTATGGCGCGGATGCCGTCTACCTCGGCGGCAAGTCCTTCGGCCTGCGTGCGCTCGGGGGGAATTTCAGCCGCGAGGAGCTCCGCGCTGGCGTCGCGTTCGCACATGCGCACGGCAAGCGCGTCTATGTGACGGTGAATATCTTCCCACACAATGAAGATATCGCGCAGTTGCCTGGCTACTTGCGTTTCTTGCAGGAAATACAGGTCGATGCCTTGCTGGTCGCTGATCTGGGGGTCTTCTCGCTCTGTCGCGAGGTAATTCCAGAGATGGAACTTCACGTCAGCACGCAGGCTAATGTCACGAATTACGCGGCAGTTGCAGCCTGGCAGCGCTTGGGCGCGCAGCGTGTCGTCCTCGCGCGGGAGCTTTCGCTCGCGGAGATTCGAGAGATACGTGCGCATTCTGCTGTGGAGCTTGAGATGTTCGTGCATGGCGCGATGTGCATCTCATATTCCGGCCGCTGCCTGCTCTCGAGTTATTTCACGGGGCGCGACTCCAACCGCGGCACCTGTGCGCAATCTTGTCGCTGGAAATACGCGCTTATGGAAGAAACGCGTCCAGGGCAGTATTTTCCCATAGAGGAAGACGAGCGCGGCACCTATATCATGAACTCGAAGGATCTCTGCCTGCTGCCGCAGATCGCGGACATCATTGAGAGCGGCGTTGACAGCCTGAAAATCGAGGGCCGCATGAAGAGTGTGCATTATGTGGCGAGCGTGACGAAAGCATATCGGCTGGCCATCGACAGATATTTCGATGATCCTGCGCATTTCGCCGTTTTTTCGGCTTGGCTGGAGGAACTTGGCAAGGTGTCGCACCGCGCGTATACGACAGGCTTCGTCTTTCACCAGCCGACGGCGGCTGATCAGATTTATGGCACCTCATCGTATGAGCAGACATCGGATTTCGTCGGTCTCATCCGCGCGTATGATGACTCTGGCTGGGCGACAGTGGAGCAGCGCAACCATATACGCCGCGGAGAGGAGATCGAGATTTTCCAGCCGACACAGCCGGGATTCCGACAGATCATCGAGGAGATGGAGGATGAGGACGGTTTTCCTATCGAGGCAGCGCCTCATCCGCAGCAGATCATAAGGATCCGCATGAAGCAGGCGGTGGAACCGTATGCAATCCTGCGCCGTGACAGCAAGGTCTGAGCGTTGGTTGACATATATGAGATGTTGAATTGAAATGAAAAGAAAGCAGGGATTCAAGATGGCAGAATTGATTCGTTACGCAGGAAAAGCGGAAGGCCATGTCCAGGGCGTGGGGTTCCGTATGTATGTGCAGCAGCATGCGAAGGATCTTGGTATCACTGGTTGGATTCGCAATATGGAGGACGGCACGGTAGACATGGAACTGCAGGGCACGCCGGAAAAGGTGGAGGAACTTGAGAAGATCATCCGCAAGGGCAATTATTTCATCCGGGTGGATGCGTTCTCTCTCGAATCGATGCCTGTCGTTGCTGATGAGACGACCTTCAAGATTCGTTACTGAGAGGCGGGCGCTATGGGAAAAGTTCTTGTGTTGCATGGCCCGAATCTCAATCTTCTTGGGACGAGAGAGCCGGAAATTTACGGCTGCACGACGTTATCTGACATCAATCGCATGATGGCGGAGCGCGCGCAGGCAGCGGGCGTCGCCATCGACTTCTTTCAGTCGAACCACGAGGGAGCGCTCGTTGACGCAATTCAGGAGGCGCGCGGCCGGTACGATTTCATCATCTTCAATGCCGCAGCCTATACGCATTACAGCATTGCCCTGCGCGATGCCATCGCGGCCGTGCAGATTCCTGTCATCGAGGTGCATATCTCGAATATCCACAAGCGAGAGGCGTTCCGCCATACCTCGGTGCTCGCTCCTGTCGTGCTCGGCCAGATCTGCGGCCTGGGCACTGACAGCTATATGGCGGCACTGGAGGCTGTGATCCGCAAGCTCGCGGCGAAAGAAGAAAAAGGGGATGCAGAGGCATGATCGAGCAGCGTGTAGAGGCACTCCGCTCCCTGCTCAGAGAGCAGGGGCTCGATGCCGTTGTCGTGACGAAGGAAGTCAACCTTTTTTATTTCAGTGGCTTTCGCGGAGACGATACGACACTCATCATTACGCCGCAGCGGCTGATACTCGTCACGGATAATCGTTATACGGAGCAGGCGAAGCAGCAGGCGCCGCTCTATGAGCTTGTCGAGCAGAAGCGCGGACTACTTCTGCGCACCGCTGAGGTTTTGGCGACGGTAGATGCGAAAAGGATCGGCTTCGAGGGCAATCACCTGACGTATCTGCAGCATCAGGACCTTGCAAAGCGTTTGCCGGGGCGAGAACTTGTTGTCTCGCTGAATCTCGATGACCTGCGCCAGGTCAAGGACGCTGGTGAGATTGCCAAGATTCGCAAGGCGTGCGAGATTGCCGATGCGGCGTATGAGGATGTCATTTCCTTCCTGCGCCCCGGCGTCACGGAGTTCCAGGTGGCGGCGCATATGGAGAATTTCATGCGTGCGCAGGGCTCGGAGGGGCCATCCTTCGCGACGATTGTCGCCTCCGGCCTGCGCGGCGCGCTGCCGCATGGCACGCCGACACAGAAGATCATCGAAGAAGGGGACTTCGTGACGATGGACTATGGCGCCATTTATGAGGGCTATCACTCAGATATCACGCGCACGCTCTGTGTTGGCAAGGCGTCAACGCGACAGCGGGAGACGTATGCGCATGTGCTTGAGGCGCAGGAATTGGCTCTTGCTCTCATCAAGCCAGGTGCATCCGGCAAGGCAGTGGATGCCGCTGTGCGGCAATGCCTCGCAAAGTATGGATTGAATGCATATTTCGGTCATGGCCTCGGGCACAGCCTCGGCCTCGAGATTCACGAGGAGCCGCGCCTCTCACCGCACAGCACCTGTGAGCAGCTTGTTCCTGGTATGTTGATTACAGATGAGCCTGGCGTCTATTTCGCGGATTGGGGTGGCCTGCGCATCGAGGATACAGTGCTCGTGACAGAGCACGGCGCTGAGGCGCTGACCAAGGCGACGAAGAAACTCATTGAAATTATCTGAGCGATTCGGTATAATAGTATTGTTATCTATGCAAATATTGGAGGGCGTAAGTTCATGATTAACAGTACAGATTTCCGCACGGGCCTGACGATCGAAATCGATGGCGGTGTTTGGCAGATTGTCGATTTTCAGCATGTAAAACCGGGCAAGGGCGCAGCCTTCGTCCGCACGAAGATCAAGAATGTCGAGACGGGGGCAGTCGTCGAACGCACATTCAACCCGAACGAGAAGATGCCGGCAGCGCATCTCGAGACGCGCACGATGCAGTATCTTTATGAGAATGACGGCATGTACACGTTCATGGATACGGAGACGTACGAGCAGGAAGAGCTCACGAAAGAGACGCTTGGCGATGCGCTGAACTTCCTCCTCGAGAACATGGAAGTCACGCTCCAGACGTTCAAAGGCCGTGTCATCGGTATCTCTCTGCCGAACTCTGTGACGCTCAAGGTCACGGAATGCGAGCCGAGCGTCAAGGGCAACACGGCGACGGGCGCGACGAAGATGGCAAAAGTCGAGACGGGCTACGAGGTTCGCGTGCCGCTCTTTGTCAATGAGGGAGACTCTCTCCGCATTGATACGCGCACGGGCAACTATATTGAGCGTGCCTGATAAGGTAGCAATTTTTTCTGTTGTGTGAAGTAAGCGGGTGAGGAAGGCCTGGGATGGATGGTCGTCTCATCCGTTTCTTTCTTGCAGGATACTTTTTTAGTAAGCAGGAAAAAGTATCCTGCAGGAAGAATAATTAAACAGGATAGGAATTCTTTTGCTGATATATGTACAAGGAGGGCTTCCCATGGAAAAGGAAACGCAGGTAAAGGTCGTAAAGAAAGACAACTCGCTTGGCTCGATTCGCATTGCAGACGAAGTCGTCAGCATCATCGCTGGTCTCGCCGCCACGGAAGTCGATGGCATCGCGGGCATGAGCGGTGGTCTTGTCGGCGGCATTGCGGAGATGCTTGGCCGGAAGAATTTCGCCAAGGGAGTCAAGGTGGAAGTCGGCGAAAAAGAGGCAGCGGTCGATCTCTATATCATCGTGAAATATGGTGTGCGTATCCCTGATATCGCGCTCGCCGCACAGGAGAATGTCAAGCAGGCCATCGAGACGATGACCGGACTCTCCGTGGTAGAGGTGAACGTTCATGTCCAGGGGGTAGGATTCCCTGAAGAAGCCCCGAAGGAAGAAGAAGTCCGCGTCCGTTGAAAGAGGCGATTCGATGGGAGTAGGGAATCGTTTGCTGCTCGCGCTCTACGCATTGGCGACGATGGCGTTGACCGTGGCGCTGGCGGGAATCCTGGTTCCGATTCTGCCGGAACGGGAATGGCTGAATGAGGTAAGGTATGTGACCGGTCGGCTCGAGGTTCTGGCAGGGATCGTAGTGTATTTCCTTGTTGGCGTGCATTTGTTCCTCTGTGCCTTTGCGACGAAGAAGACGAAAAACAGCGCCGAGGTCTGCCTTTTGACGAAAGCATCTGGAAAGGTGCATGTCTCTCTCGCTGCCATTCAGTCTGTCGTATTGCGCGTGGCGCGCGGCGTCCCTGGCGTGTGCGATGTGGCAGCGAAGATATCGCCGCTACGGCAAGCCAAGGACGCAGAGGAGACGCTGCTGATCAGGCTGAAACTCACGTTGCGCCCAGGCGTATCGGTCAGGGAGACTGCGGATGCGGTTTCTGAGCTCGTCCGTCGCGAACTCGCGCATGTATTGGACATGGATGATGTGCGGGTCGAGGTCGAGGTAGCGGAGATTTCCAATGAGAGGCTGCCACAGCGGCCACGGGTTTCTTGAGGTGATGGCAATGAAGGAGAAGTTCCTGCAGGAAGTCCTTTATCTCTGGACAGAACACCGTGGCAAGTTCCTCGGCACAGTGCTTGGGGTTCTCTTTGGTCTCTGCGTGCTGGTTTTCGGCTTTTGGCGGACATTTTTCGTCCTTCTTTGCGGTAGCATCGGCCTTTTCATTGGCAGTCGTCTCGACAGGGGCGATTTCCTCGAGGAACTACGGGATCGTCTTCCCGACCGGCTTCAGTACTGGCATCGTTTTTGACGTGCTGTCACTCCAGGAAGATCGTTGTCGGGTAAGATGTTCCAAAGCACAGGAAGGGCTGTCGCGTTCGTAAGCAGGGAACTGTCTTGCAATGTCTTATCTTCGCAGGGGCTTTCCTATATCGAGAGACGGGAACAGCGAGATACCAGGGTACAGGAAATTAGTGATTTCTAAAGAAAGTAAAGGTTTTAGGATATATGAGTCGTAGACAAGCAAGAGAAATCGCTCTGCAGGCACTCTACCAGTTGGAAATCAATTGTGCAGAGTCGGCGGAGCAGGAAGAAATGTACGAGAATCTCGCTCTTGATACTGCTTTTCAGGAGGCAGAGGCGAAGGTGTCCCAAGCGACACGGGAGTTTGCGAGGTCGCTTGTCGAGGGAACAAGAGCGCACATCAGCGAAATCGATGCGTGCATCGAAGAAGCGTCTCGCGATTGGAAGCTCACACGTATGGCGACTGTGGATCGCAATATCGCTCGTATCGCTGTCTATGAGATGAAGTTCGCCGAGCCTGCACTCACGCCGAACATTGCCATCAACGAGGCTGTCGAGCTCTCGAAGAAATACGGTTCGGATGAGTCGGCCCGTTTCATCAACGGCATCTTGGGTGCGATGGTGAAGTAATCAGTGGTTCCTGAATCGTAGCCACAGAGGCCAGAACCTTGTGTCTGGCCTTTTATTATGAAACCATAGTACGTAGTCCTTAAAAGAGCGCAAAAAGTCCCTATAGCTGGAAATAGAGCTTTTTTCGCTATACGGCTGCGGTCGGAATTGTGGCGGAATCCAACTCCCAGCCAAGTCGTTTGAGTTTTTTCAAATAATGCTGGATCTTGCTTTGGGTGTTGAATTGGTTGTAATAGTCTGCACCAAGATCAGTAAACGGAACATTGTTCTTGAGCATATGATAAATCGATATGAGCATCGTGTGGGCAACAGCGACCGTGGCACGGTTTGCCCCCCGCCGAACAACAAGTCGCTGATATTGTGCGGAAAGGAAGGAATCTGTTTTCTTGACAGCGGCTTTCGCACATTGAATCAAGGTGGTTTTCAAGGTGATGTTCCCTTTTGTTGTTCTTCCATACCGTCGCTTCCCTGCACTTTCATTGCTGCCAGGAGCCAGGCCCGCCCAGCTGGAGAAATGTTTCGCTGTAGGAAAACGGTTCATGTCAAGCCCTGTCTCCGCCAAGATGGTCTCGGCGCTCTGGCGACCGATGCCGGGGATTTCATCCAGTTTCTGGATTGCCTCATGATATTCCGTAAGGTATTGATTCATCAGGTCATCCATTTCCCCTATTCGCTTGGTCATGTCATCAATGTGATCGACAACCTTGAGCATCAGCTGCTTTTGCAGCGGTGTGAGGAATCCATCCAGCGCCTTCATGATGGACTCTACCTTGTGACGCAAACGGCCACGTACCAAGGAAGAAACTTCTTCCTTGGTTAAGGATGTATCGCGCTTGAGCATGTGTGTCAGCAGGTTCCGAGCGCTTCTGCCGTTGATGTCAGACACTACGCTGGCCAGTTTGATGTTGCCGCCTTCCAGCATCTTCTGGAGACGGTTCAGCTCACGGGCACGTTCTTCGATGAGACTTTTCCTATAACGGGATAATTCGCGAAGCTCGCGCTGTTCCCTGTTTGGGATATAGCTGGCGCGGAGAAGGCCATGCTGCAAGAGATCAGCAATCCATTCGGCATCCTTGATATCCGTTTTGCGACCAGGAACGTTCCTCATGTCGCGGGCATTGACAACAATGGCCGCCAAGGAGGAAAGCTCGAAAATGTTATAGAGAGGCTTCCAGTAAGATCCCGTGCTTTCCATGGCAATCATCTGGCATTTGCTGTCCGAGAGCCATTCAGTGAGGGAACGAAGTTCCTCTGTCGTAGTGCCAAACTCACGGATTTCCTGCTTCTTGCCACATTTCAAGCAGGCAACCACGATTCGTTTGTGCACATCAATCCCACAGCAACGTTCGTACAACGCTTTCATGAAGTCCACCTCCAAATGTACGATGTGGCCCCTATGATTCGCTTATTTTACTATACGTCCTCGAAGGAACAAAATGTGGTGCAAAAAGGGGCCAGATCAGTTTACTATGCGAGTTCGAGACCCAAAAAAGAATCGACCTTGCAACGTCTAACTATATTCTACCACAGTTGGAGGTGGTTTCGTTCATGATGGTGCCGTTAAGGCATGTAGTTTACTATGTAAATCCCCAAGAGCGCAAGCCGCAGGCGCAGCGCGATTGGCTGGATTTACTGCAAGGGCGGGCGCACAATGTCCACGAAGTGGACGTTTGTGCGTTGAGTTTACTATGGAAATCCCTAAGAGTGCAGGCCGCAGGCGCAGCGCGATTGGCTGGATTTACTTCAAGGGCAGGCGCACAATGGTTTTATGCAAGGATTTAGAGGGAAAGGGGGGCGTTTATGGCCATCCACAGTGTCAGTGAGGTCAACCATTTTATCAAGGGAATGCTAGATGCCGAGGGAAGTCTGCAGCGCATCATGGTAAGGGGCGAGATTTCCAATTTTAAGACGTACCGTTCAGGCCACTGCTATTTCACGCTGAAAGATGCGGACGCTGCTCTTAAGTGCGTGATGTTCCGCAGCCGCGCGCAGTATCTGTCCTTCGTGCCGCAGGATGGCCAGCAGGTCGTGGCGAGCGGCAGCATTTCCGTTTATGAGCGTGACGGCGTCTATCAGCTCTATGTGAATAGTCTGGCACCGGAGGGACAGGGACAGCTGGCGCTTGCGCTACGGCAACTGCGGGCGCGTCTCGAGGCGGAAGGACTCTTTGCTGACGAGCACAAGCGTCCCTTGCCGCGTTTTCCAAAACGCATCGGTGTTGTGACATCTCTTTCCGGTGCAGTCCTGCGCGACATTTATCATGTCGGTAAGCGCCGCAATCCGGCTGTCCAACTGGTGTTGTTCCCCGTGCAGGTGCAGGGGGAGGGCTCGGCAGAGGAGATCGCGGCGGCCATCCGCTATTTCAATCGCCATTATCCTGTCGATGTGCTCATTGTCGGTCGCGGTGGCGGCTCTATGGAAGACCTTTGGTCATTCAATGAAGAGTGCGTTGTGCGGGCAATCTTCGCCTCGCGCATCCCTGTGATTTCTGCTGTAGGGCATGAGACGGATTTCACGCTGGCAGACGAGGTCAGCGATGTGCGCGCGGCGACGCCGTCTCAGGCGGCCGAGCTTGCAGTACCCGATAGGCAGGAGGTCTTGCAGCATGTCCTTTCACTGCGCACGCGCTTGCAGCAGGCGCGGCAGCATGGAATCTCTTTGCGTAGGGAACGCCTGCGCCATGCGACAGAGAGGCCGTTTTTGCAGCGTCCGGAGCTCTTGCTCGCCACGAGGGTGCAGGCGCTTGATCTCCTCGCAGAGCGCCTGAAACGCGCCGCAGCTGTTGCGGCAGATGGGAAGCGGAAACAACTCGAGACGACGCTTGATCGCCTGGAATTGCTCAATCCCGTGCGCGTGCTGCGCCGCGGCTATGCCGTGGTTGAGAAAGATGGACATCCTTTGGTGCGCATTGCCGAGGCAGCTGTCGGGGATGAGCTTTCCCTACGCCTTGCGGATGGGCGCATCGAGGCGAAAGTCAGGAAGATTGAGGGAGGTACAGGCTATGCCAAGGAAAAAGGAACCAAGCTTTGAGGAAGCACTCGCGCGCTTGGAACAGATTGTCGGCGAGATGGAACAGGGCGAGCTGAACCTGCAGGATCTCGTCCTGCGATATTCAGAGGGCGTCACGCTTGCGAATCAGTGTACGCAGTCCCTTTCGCGTGCGGAAAAAGCGATGGATCTCCTGCTGCAGGACAAGGACGGCGAAGCAATGACGACACCGCTGGAGATAGAAAAGGAACAGGGGAAATGACATGTTGAAGGAATTGTGGGAATCGAGAAAGAAACTTGTGGAGTCTCATCTGGAAAAAGAATTGCGCGAAGCGGCGCCGCTTGACAAGACGCTCGAGGAAGCGATGGCATATAGTCTGCTCGCCGGTGGGAAACGCCTGCGCCCCATCCTGCTCATGGCGGCGGCAGATGCTGTCGGCACTGATGGCACGCGGTTCATCACGACGGGCTGCGCCATCGAGATGATCCATACGTATTCGCTGATTCACGATGACCTGCCTGCTATGGACAACGATGACTACCGCCGCGGCAAGCTGACAAACCACAAGGTCTACGGCGCTGGCATGGCAACGCTCGCAGGTGACGCGTTGCTGACGCTTTCCTTTGAGGTCATGCTCCGACAGCAAGGCGTGAGCGATGCGGTGTGTCTCGCTGTTGTGCGGGAGATGAGCCAGGCGGCAGGCAGGGATGGTATGGTGGGCGGACAGGCCATCGACCTGGAGTCAGAGGGACAGGAGATTCCACTTGAGCGGTTGCGTCAGATGCACCTCGGTAAGACGGGGGCGCTTTTCCGCGCGGCCATCCGCTCGGGCGCGCTGCTTGCGGGGGCGAAAACGGAACAGCTCGCCGCACTCACGCGGTATGCGGAGGCGTTCGGACTCGCGTTCCAGATCACGGATGATATTCTCGACGTGACGGGCGATGAAGCCACTATCGGCAAGCCAATCGGAAGCGATGAGCGTAACCATAAATCCACCTATGTTACGTTACTTTCGCTCGAACGGGCGCAGCGTCTGGCAGAGGAGACCGTGGCGCAGGGCATCGCGGCACTGCAGCCGTTCGGCGATGAAGCTGATTTCCTGCGGGAGCTGTTGCGTTCCTTGCTAGGCAGAAAGCAATAAGGAAGCTATTATGACGCAGATACTACAACAGTTGAAAACGCCGCAGGATGTGCGGGAATTGACGGTGCGGGATCTGGAGACACTGGCAGCTGAAGTTCGTTCGTTTATGATCAAACATGTCTCTAAGACAGGTGGTCATCTCGCGCCGAGCCTTGGTACAGTGGAGCTGACGCTCGCGCTCTATCACGTTTTTGATTTTCCTACGGATAAGCTCGTCTGGGATGTCGGACATCAGGCCTATACGCACAAGATCCTCACGGGACGTAGGGATCGGTTTGCGACGCTTCGCACCAAGGGCGGCATCACAGGGTTTCCCAACCGCTTCGAGTCGCCCTACGACGCGTTTGGTGTCGGGCATGCGAGCACGGCGATCTCGGCGGCGCTCGGCATGGCGCTCGCACGCGATCTGGACGGGAAGAAGAATGCCGTCATTGCCGTGCTCGGCGATGGCGCGCTCACGGGCGGCGAGGCGTTCGAAGGACTAAATAGCGCCGGCGATCTCGGGCGCAACCTCATCGTGATCCTCAATGACAACGGTCGATCCATCGACGAGAATGTCGGGGCGATGTCGGAATATCTGTCGAAGCTGCGTCTGATGCCGCAGTACAATCGCGCCAAGCGCGATGTGGAGCATCTGCTCAAGAGCATTCCGCATATCGGCAGCAAGGTTTATCGCACGGCATCTGCTATTAAAGACGGCGTGCGCACAGCACTCGTGCCCGGCGGACTCTTTGAGGAGATGGGGTTCCGCTACTTGGGCCCGCTCGATGGACACAATCTGCCTTTGCTCATTGAGACATTATCCCAGGTGCGGCAGATGCAGGGGCCGATTCTCATCCATGTGCATACCAAGAAGGGCAAGGGCTATCTTCCCGCCGAGCAGGCACCGGAGAAGTTCCACGGGATCGGCTGTTTCGACGTCAAGACAGGCGAGTGTCCGAAAAAGCAGGGGGCGCCGACGTATACGGCCGTGTTCAGTGAGGCGCTCCAGCAGCTGGCGGCTGCAGATCAAGGGATCGTCGCCATCACAGCGGCTATGCCGTCGGGCACAGGACTCAAGGCGTTCGGAGAGCGGTTCCCTGACCGGTGCTTCGATGTGGGCATTGCGGAGGAGCATGCGGTGACGCTCGCCGCGGGTCTCGCGGCAGCGGGCAAGAAGCCGGTGGTTGCGCTCTACTCGACGTTTGCGCAGCGAGCCTACGACCAGATCCTCCATGATGTCTGCCTGCAAAAGCTCCCCGTCGTCCTGGCGCTCGACCGCGCGGGGCTTGTCGGACAGGATGGGCCGACGCATCACGGTGTCTTTGATTATAGCTATCTCCGCCCGCTGCCCAATATGACGGTCATGGCGCCGAAGGATGAGGCGGAATTGCGCGATATGCTCGCAACGGCACTTTCGCTCGGCACGCCCGTCGCTCTGCGCTATCCGCGCGGTCACGGCGTCGGCGTGCCGCTCCGGGAAGGCTTTTCGCCTCTGACTGTCGGGAAGGCGGAGATCCTGCGCGCGCAGGGAAGCGTCGCACTGCTCGCTGTTGGCACCATGGTGTCTGCGGCGGAGCAGGCAGCGGAGCAGCTCGAGGCGGACGGCATTTCTGCCCGCGTGGCGAATATGCGATTCATCAAGCCGCTCGATGCGGAGCTTCTGCTCCGCTGGGCTCATGATGAGGAAGTGCGCGCCTTTGTGACGCTCGAGGAGAATATGCTCGCGGGCGGTTTTGGCTCCGCGGTGCTTGAGACGCTCGCAGACGAGGATGCGCTGCTTCCCATCTTGCGTCTCGGCATTGGCGATACGTTCGTGGAGCAGGGAACGCGGGAAGAATTGCTCGCGCTCTGCGGCCTGACGCCGCAGCAGATTGCGGCGCGCGTTGAGGAATTTTGGAAAGGACTGGATGACTGAATGCCAAAAGTCAGGCTCGATGCGCTCCTGGTGGAGCGCGGCCTTGCGGGCAGCAGGGAGCGCGCGAAGCGCATGATCATGGCGGGCGAGGTGCTCGTCGATGAACAGAAGATCGAGAAAGCGGGGACGATGGTCAAGGCGGAGGCGAAGGTCCGCCTGCTCGGGCATGACCTTCCCTATGTGAGCCGCGGCGGACTCAAGCTCGAAAAGGCGATCCAGGTCTTCGGCGTGCAGTTGCAGGGGAAGACCGCGGCAGACATCGGCGCCTCGACGGGCGGCTTTACGGACTGTATGCTGCAGAATGGCGCGGCGAAGGTCTATGCCATCGATGTCGGCTACGGCCAGCTGGCATGGAAGCTGCGCACGGATGCGCGCGTCGTGAACATGGAGCGCACGAACATCCGCTACGTGACGCCGGAGGACATCGGCCAGCTGCTGGATTTCGCCTCAATCGACGTGGCGTTCATCTCTCTCGACAAGGTGCTGCCCGTTGCCTGGCAGCTGCTCTCAGAGACGGGAGAGGTGCTGGCGCTCATCAAGCCGCAGTTCGAGGCAGGGCGTGAGCATGTCGGCAAGAAGGGTGTCGTGCGCGATTCCGCCGTCCATGAAGCGGTGATTCACAAGGTCGTATCGTTGGCACGCACGCTCGGCTTTATCACGCGGGCGTTGACCTTCTCACCGGTTAAAGGGCCAGAAGGGAATATTGAATATCTGATCTGGCTTTCCAAGGATCAGGCAGCAGAAGATGGCGTACCGGAGGATCTCGTTGCCGAGACGGTGAAGACGGCGCACGCGGAACTGGATCGTTGAGGAAGGGGCAAACGGGCGATGGGACAGATGCGGATTGCGGTGTTTCCCAATGTGGACAAACCGAATGCGGGCGCGGTGCTCGACAGGATTTTCCGATTTTTCTCTGAGCGTGATGTCCAGCTGATGCTTCCGATGCATGAGGCGCGCTTCTTCGGCTGCGCGGAGACATACGGTGTGGAGAACATCGAGCAGGAACCAGCCGACATGGCTCTCTCTCTCGGCGGTGATGGGACCCTCCTCGGGGTCTGTCACCGCTATGGGCGCAACGAGGTGCCGGTCTGCGGCATCAATATCGGCACGCTGGGATTTATGGCGGACATCGAACTCGATGAGCTGGAGGATAGATTGGAGAAAATCCTCGTCGGCGGCTATTACATCGAGCAGCGCCTGCTGCTCGCGGGGTTTGTAAAAAGCAAAGGGCGGGAACATTTCCTCGGCAATGCCATCAACGATGTTGTCGTTACGAAGGGCGGTATGGCGAGGATGCTGCGCCTCGGGCTGTCCATCAATGAGACGCATCTCATGGACTACAAGGCGGACGGCATCATCGTTGCCTCGCCGACGGGGTCTACGGCCTACTCCCTTTCTGCGGGCGGCCCGATCATGAACCCGACCATCCAGGCGTTGCTCGTCACACCGATTTGCGCGCATACGTTCAACATGCGGCCGCTTGTCGTCAATGAGCATGATGTGATCCATATTCACATTGCCGCGGTACATCAGGATATCCTCGTCACCTTTGACGGGCAGGAGAGTTTCCACTTGCTGCCGGGCGATGAGGTCGTAGTCAGGAAGGCGCAGCAGTCCGCGCGTATTGTCAAGTTTGAGGATCAGGATTATTATCGGATCTTGCGCACGAAGCTGTGGAATTAAAAGGAAGCGAAATGAAGACGGTGAAGAAAGAGGAACGCTACGACAAAATACATGAAATCATCACACGTCAGGTCATAGAGACACAGGAAGATCTGACCAACGCGTTGCGTCGGCAGGGCATCGAGGTGACGCAGGCAACGGTCTCCCGCGACATCAAGGAACTCATGCTCGTCAAAGTGCCGATGGGACAGGGACGCTATCGATATGCGTATCCGGCAGGGCATGAGACGAAGGAAGCCGTCTTTTCGAGCAGCCGCATGGAGCGGCTCTTCCGCGATACGGTGCTCGGCATGGATTACAGCGAGAACCTCATCGTCGTCAAGACGATGCCTGGGGCGGCCAATGCCGTCGCCTCGGCCATAGATTATGCGAAATGGCCGCAGGTAATCGGCACGATTGCCGGTGATGATAATATCCTCGTCATCGTCAAGCCGAAAAAGGCAGTCCCGGAAGTGCTGGAGCTGCTTGCCAATATGACGTATGGTTCTGGCGAACGGTGAGAGAGGAGAGAGAACATGCTGAAATCGCTGACAGTCTGGAACTTCGCCCTGCTGGAGCACGTCCAGATCGAGTTTGATGCGGGGCTGAATATCCTCACAGGTGAGACGGGTGCGGGCAAGTCCATCCTCATCGACGCGCTCGGTGCCATCCTCGGCCACCGCATCTCGACTGACGCCATCCGTACGGGCTGCGATTGGCTGCGCGTCGAGGCTGTCTTTACACTGGATGGGCAGCCGGCGCTGCAGGAGTTGCTGCAGTCACAGGCCATCGACGTCAGTGAGGATGTGCTGATCGTGACGCGCCAGGTGGCGCGTGCGGGACGCAACATGGTTCTTGTGAACGGCTGTCACGTGACACTCGCTGTGCTCAAGCAGATCGGCATGCTGCTCGTCGATATCCACGGACAGAACCAGAACCTCGCGCTGCTCAAGGAGGCGAGCCAGTACGATCTGCTCGACCGGGAGAATCCTTCCATCGGACAGGCGCTTGCCGCCTACCGCAAGGCGTATGCCGCGTGGACGGAACGGAAGCAGGCGTATGCAAAGAAGGAGATGGATGCCCGCGAATACGCACAGCGCGTCGATATGCTGCGCTGGCAGAACCAGGAAATCGAGGACGCGCAGCTGAAGGAAGGCGAGGATGAGGCGCTCGAGGAGGAGATCCGGAAGCTCTCGCATGCGGAGAAGATTGCCGATTACGTCAAAGAATCGTATGATCTGCTCGACAGCGACGCGCGCAACTCCTTGGCTGTGCTCTCGGCTCTCTCGCAGATCAAGAAAAACCTTGAGGATATGAGTCGCTTTGACGTGAGCCTGGCCAACGCGCAGAAAATCGTCGATGAGGCGTTCGTTTCCCTGCAGGAGGCGGCTTATGAGATTCGTGATTACGGGGAGGCCATGGACTTCAGCCCGCAGCGGCTCGACCAGCTGCAGCGCCGCATGGATACGATCGACAAACTCTGCAAAAAGTATGGCGCGACGCTTGCGGATGTACTCGCGTATCAACAGAAAGTGCAGGCAGAGCTCGCTTCCATCGAGAATTACGATGACGATATGGAGAGGCTCAAGGCATCGATCCGCGAGGCGGAGCAGGAGGTGCACACCTGCGCGGAGCGCCTTACGGCGCTGCGCAGGCAGGGGGCGGCGATCCTGACAGAGGAAATCGCGGGACAGCTCAAATCCCTTGGCATGCCGCATGCTGCCTTTGCCATCGAGATTGCCGCGGCAGGGCAATTCGGCCCGCGCGGCGCTGACCTCGTGCAGATGACGTTTTCCGCCAATGAGGGCGAAGCTCCCAAGCCGCTCGCCAAGGTTGCTTCCGGCGGCGAACTTTCGCGCATCGCGCTCGCCATCAAGGCGGTCTCCGCGTCGCGTGATCGTTCGGTGCCGAGCATGGTGTTCGACGAGATAGATACTGGCATCGGCGGGCGCACGGCCCAGATGGTTGCAGAACGCATCGCACTTGTGGCAAAATACAAGCAGGTGCTCTGCATCACGCATCTGCCGCAGATCGCGAGTATGGCGGACGTCCATCTCTACATCGCGAAGCACGCGCAGGAGGGGCATACGGTTACGGAGGTCATTCGTCTGACAGAAGCGCAGGAGGTCAACGAGATCGCACGCATGGCGTCCGGCTCGGATGTCTCGGCGGCCTCGCTCGACAACGCGCGGGAAATGCTCTCCCATGCCCGCAGCCGCAAGCAGCATTTGCGCTAAGCTGCCGCAGCGCGTCATAGAAACAAATTGTCCGCTGAGGCGCACTACCATCATTCATGAGGAGGAATCAGAAGTGTACGAGGATTTGATAGAGAAGAAGCTCAAGAGCGAAGACATATTCGATGGGAACCTGCTGCATGTCAAGCGCGATACGGCGCTGCTACCGAATGGCGAGCAGGCGACGCGGGAGTGGATCCAGCATCCGGGTGCATCGGCTGTCATTCCGCTGCTGCCTACGCAGGAGATTATCCTCGTCCGTCAGTATCGTTATCCCGTCGGACGCGTGACGCTCGAGATTCCCGCGGGCAAGCTCGACGCACCGGATGAGGATCCGCTCGTCTGTGCGAAGCGAGAGCTCGGCGAGGAGACGGGCTACACGGCGGACACGCTGCGGAGACTCACGACAATCGGCACGACCGTCGGTTTCTCGAACGAGTATATCCATATCTATGCCGCCGAAGGGCTGACGCCTGGCGAGCAGCATCCTGATGAGGATGAGTTCCTCAACGTTGTGAAGGTGCCGCTTGCGGAGGCGGTGCAGATGACGCGTGACGGCCGTATCTTTGACGCGAAATCTATTGTTGCCATTCTTATGCTCTGGGAGGATCTGCATGTTTGATTTCAGCCTCATCTCGCTCTTGGCCGGCATTCCGGGCCTCATCATCGCGATGGTCATCCATGAGTACGCACATGCCCGCGTCGCAGTGGCGCTTGGCGATTTCACACCGAAGCTCATGGGGAGGCTCACACTGAACCCGCGCGCGCATATCGATCCCGTGGGTCTGCTCATGCTCTTCCTCATCCGGTTTGGCTGGGCGAAGCCGGTCGTCATCAATCCGAACAATTTCCGTCAGCCGCGGCGCGATGACATCCTCGTCTCGGTTGCAGGCCCGCTGGCGAATCTCCTGACGGCATTTGTCACGCTCTTCCTGCTCGTATTATTTTCACAGATGGGCTTCCACCTTTCCCAGGGCACAATCCTTGTCTGCCGCCTCATTATTATTTACAATATCAACTTTGCGATTTTCAACCTCATCCCCGTGCCGCCGCTCGATGGCGCGCATATCCTCCGGCAGCTTCTGCCGCGGGAACTCGGCTGGCGGTTCGCGAGCCTGGAACGCTACAGTCTGCTCATCATGATCGTCTTCATCATGACGCCCATTCTGCAGTATGTCTTCGTGCCGATGCAGCAGATGATCTGGCATGTCTTTGCCGCCATCATTGAGTTGATTTTCTGAGATGGACGACTACCGTATCCAGCTCGCGGCATTTGAGGGCCCGCTCGACCTGTTGATGCATCTCATCGAGAAAAACAAGATTGACATCTATGATATCCCCATCGCGGAGCTCACGCGCCAATATATGGAGCATCTGAACCGCATGCGCGAGCTCGATATGGAGATTGCGAGCTCCTTTCTCGTCATGGCTGCGACCTTGCTGCAGATCAAATCGCGCATGATGCTGCCGCAGCAGTCAAAAGAAAAGGAGACAGCGGAGGAAGACCCGCGGCAGGAGCTGGTGGCGCGCCTCTTGGAGTACAAGAAGTTCCAGCAGGTCAGCGAGCTCCTGCAAGGGCAGGCCGTTTCAGAGGCGCGCTTCTGCGCGCGAGAGCCGCTTGACCTGCCGACGCATCATGTGCTGGCAGACCGCTTGCCGCTCAGCAGGCTTCTCGCGGCGTTTCAGGCAGTGCTCGCCGTGCGCGAGGAGCTTCGCCTGCCTGACGCGCTCGTGCAGCCTGAATCGTTCACGGTTCAGGAGAAGATGAGTGAGCTTCGCCAGCTGCTCGTACGCGTGCCGCGCTGCCTCTATTTCTCTGAGGCCTTCACGTCTGGGAATCGGACGGAGCTCATCGTGACATTCCTCGCGCTCCTTGAACTCATACGCCTCGGCGAGGTGCGCGTGTTGCAGGCGGGAGCCTATGAGGAGATTACCATGGAGCAGGTCCGGGGAAGGAAACAGGAGGAGAGCCAGCATGGATGAACGCGATGCACTCGGCACGCTGGAGGCAGTGCTCTTCGCCGCCGGCGATCCCGTACGGCTCGACGCGCTGCAAAAGATATTTGCTAAGCCGCCTGAGACACTTCGCCGTCTGGCAGAAAAGCTGAAGGAAAGGCTCGAGGCGCGCGGCAGCGGCCTCACGTTGCGCGAGGTCGCGGGC
Source organism: Selenomonas bovis DSM 23594 (assembly GCF_000381005.1). Classification (GTDB taxonomy): domain Bacteria; phylum Bacillota; class Negativicutes; order Selenomonadales; family Selenomonadaceae; genus Selenomonas_C; species Selenomonas_C bovis. The sequence continues at coordinate 25,309 of NZ_KB908379.1, read as the reverse complement.
GGCTACCAGCTCGTGACGCGGCCGGAGTACTATGATGCCATCGAGAAGCTCACGCAGGTCGTCGACCGACGGCTCACAGCGCCGACGATGGAGACGCTCTCCATCATCGCGTTCAAGCAGCCCATCACCAAAGCGGAGATTGAGGCCATCCGCGGCGTACGTGCGGAAAAGGCGCTGGCGCGCCTGCTTGAATACGAGCTCATCGCCGAGGTTGGGCGGAAGCAGGCCATCGGTCGCCCCATTCTTTACGGGACGACCGACCGTTTCCTGCAGGTGTTCGGCCTCAAGAGCCTTGAGGATCTGCCGTCATTGCCGACAGATGAGGAAGCGCTGGCGCAGCTCGATGTGCAGCAGCTTTCTCTCATCGACAGGGGCCGCCTGCCAGGGAATTGATTGCACGCGAAATATCCTCTTTCAGACGGTTTTCACATATCGTCAGCTAGTTTTGAGGAACCTCTGCTATCCTATGATTGTCAAACAAATGCTGCGCTATGCAGGGGACCTGCTTCGTATGAAGCAGGTACGCTCTTGCGTCGTAGACTTGCCCAGGAGATGAAAACTGGAGGGACGATTCATGGGAAATAACATTCAGAAGCAGCTGCACGGCAGTCATGCCCTGCGCTGCCTCACGACGGCGCTTCTCACGCTGGCCTGCGTCTTTGCGCCCTATATGCTCGTACATTGCTTTGCCGCAGTGCCGACTAGGGAGGATCGTACGGTCTTCGCGGAGATGGCCAGTCTCTATAATCAGGATGACCTCGACAAGGATGAGCTGCTCGAAGAGAGGGCTCAGGATAGGGAAAGTGTAACAGCGAAGAAAATAAAGAGCCATATGCTCGCGAAGCAGCTGATCGCCCGCGCGTCAGCTGCAGAAAAAGACGTGACGGCAGACATGCAGTCCCTGGAAGACGCGGCGAGCCGTCTCGCGGGGCTCGATTGCCGTCTGAAAAGCGAGGACAGCCTCGCGCGCAAGATTGAGAGCGATGCGGCAGGGAAGTCCCTCGGCTATGAAGAGGCGGCAAGCGGCGTCAGTGACGTCTTGCGCTATACGCTCATCGCATCCTCCGGACAGTACAATGAGCAAGTGCGCACCGCGCTGCAGAAGCTCGTGGCCACGGGCTATCGCGTCGTGAAATTCCGGAATGCCTGGGGCGGGAAGTTCTATCAGGGCATCAACGTGCAGCTCGTGAGCCCCGCGGGTGTGCCGGTGGAGCTGCAGCTGCATACGCCGCAGTCCTTTTCTATCAAGCAGGCGTCTCACGGTGTCTATGAGATCCGCAGAGACCCGCAGTCGACGCCGGAAGAGGTTCAGCGCGCCACGCGCCTGAGCCTCGCCTACAATGCCCAGGTCAGAAAGCCGCTCGGCGCAGAGCTGATTGACTGGCCGCTGGCGTCATGAGATAGCGCCGCACGCATACATCCTGTATGATGCCTTTCCCTTGGCGGAAAGGCAATTTTCGTATCGAGGCATCTCCTTGCCGGCGTTCTCTCACCCGCAGCGCCCGCCAACACGCCCTGCGTGAGCGGGGAGTTTGCCTTGCGAAAGCGCTGACAGTCGGATATAATGAAAAATAATGTATGGAAACGGCGGGAGGCATCCTCCCGCAAGATAAAGAGGGAATAGATTTATGACATTTGATTCTAGTAATGATACTGTGGCGATCCTCTATGACATCGAGAATGCACCGTTCGAAATGCTTGACTATACACTCGGCAAGGCGCGGCGGTTCCAGCCGTGCCGCATCATCGTTGTCACGGATTGGGAGAAGTGCCCGACGGATCAGAAGCGTTGGGAACGCCTGCGCCGCCGTCCCGGGTTCACGTTCCGCTCGGTGACGCGCACCTATCTTGGGAAGAATTCCCTGGACAGTGCGCTCTATGATTCGGCGGTCCTGCTTTACAAGGACGGTGTGCGCCGGTTCTTCATCATCACGACGGACTCCGATTTCGTGCGGATCGCGGAGGCGCTGAATAAGGGGGAGAAATCCTATATCATCGGCGTTGGTACGAGGCAGGCGAGCGAGACACTCCGCAACGCCTATGACGAGTTCCTCTGCTACCCTCCCGAGAAGCCCGTGAAGCCAGTGAAAAAGACCGCACGCAAGGCGAAGAATGAGAAAGCAGAGAAGGAAGAGATTGCGGCGAAGGCGGAGCATCAGACCCAGGAAGAGAAGCCACAGGAGAAGGCGAAGCGTTCGTCGCGCAAGGCCGCGGCGGAAAAAGCGGAGGCGAAGGAGACGAAAAAGAGCGCCAAGGTCGAGAAAGCGCCCGCGGAGGAAAAGAAGCCGCGGGTGAGCAATAAGGCGACGCAGGACGAAAAAGGTAGGGAAAAGCCCAAGACCAAGGGGAAGGAAGCAGCTGCGAAGAAGGCGCATGGCCTACAGGAGCAGAAGACTGCCGAGCAGGCCACAGCACCTGCGGCTGCGGAGCCAGGAACTCTGGTGCTGCGACTGCCGCGCACGCTGCAGCATGAACTCGTGCAGCGCATGCAGTCCGAGGGCGTGTCGATTGATGAGCTCGTGACGTACTTGCTCATGCGCGGCATGATGCATTGACTGCTGGAAAGGATGTAAGCTATCTTGAAACGAGACGAACAGGCACTCCTCTATCAGTTCAAGGATGAGGGACGCATTGCCCTTGTGGAGAAGACGCTGCACCGGCTTGGCATCAAGACGCGGCTCATACCGCCGGATGCCTATCAGCAGAAGGTCGGTTACCTGCTCGGCAGAAAGGGGTTCCGTCCGCTGCCGGCGGAAGTCGATGGCTTTATTTTCCCGCATGAGGTCCTCTTGCTGGACAACATCAAGGGCAAACGCCTCGATGCCGTGCTCGCCGCCCTGCAGGAGAGCGTCCGGCCAGGTCTTCACTACAAGGCTGTTGTGACGCCGTTCAATTCTTTCTGGACGTTGCGGCGTCTCTGTGAGACCATGCAGAAGGAACATTCCTTCATGATTGCGCAAGAGAAGGAAAAGGAACGGAGGGGGCAGGCGCATGAGAAAGAATAATCTGGATGAGACCGTGCTCTTGAAAAAGGTGAATCCTTCTCGTCCTCGGAGTGAGGATACTCAATCCATGCCGGCTGTGCGGCCGCCAGCGGGGGAGGAGACTGCGCTGACGCAGGAAACGCGGCGCGGTACGGTACATGAGCTCGATCCCTTGCCGCCGGACAGACTGCAAAGGCAGCCGGAGAAAGTCCCGTTCTGGACGAAGCGCCGCAAGAAAAAAGCCATTCTCGTGGGCGGTTTTCTCTGCGCCCTCTTGCTCGGTTTTCTTTTTGCCGGTTACAAGCAGCATCAGGAAGAGGAACAAGCTACGCGTGCACGTATCCAGCAGGAACAGGCAGCTAACCAGGCGAGGGATGCTGCGTCTCTGGCAGCGAAAAAGGCGGAATTAGAACAGGAAAAGCAGGAACTTGAGAAAAAGAAGCAGGAGCTCATGCTGCAGGCGGCGCGCGCAGAGGGTAAGAACGAGCAGCTAGCGGAGGATCGTGGTTCGCTGTTCGGCAAGCTCGTGGACAAGGTAACGGGTGACAAGGAGAAGCAGAAAGCGGTCAATACGACGGAAAGGGACGCGGCCAAACAGGCGGCGCAACAGGTAGATGCTTCCCTTGCGCAGGCGCAGCAGATGCTCGATGATGTCAACGCGCAGCTCGATCATAACGGCAAGCTGCAGGAAACGGCAGAAACTGTCCGCACAGGTGCACAGGATGCCTATGAAAACCACAAGGATGTCATCAATCGCGTGGGGACGTATCTCATAGATGGAATCCGGCTCGCTGCAGATAAGATCTTGCAGCGCTGATGCGTTGGCTGCTGGCATCGGTTTTACATATCAGCAGTTTTTTGCCAGGCGCAGCTTTTGCTGCGCCTCTCGTTTATCCACGGACAAGCAGACTGCGTGCATGTGGACGGTATTTTTAGGAGGGGTGTGGCATGAGACGCCGTTTTGTTGCAGGGATTTTCCTGCTGGCATTGCTCATGGTGGCGGCTGCCTGTACCTATGCCTTCTGGCCGCGTTCCCCGCAGAGCGAACGGGGGATAGCAATCCAGTCGGCAGGGGATGTTCCTGCGGATGTTATGGCGGATGTCAGAGAGGCGGCAGCGGGGGTTTCCCGCTTGGCGGCTGAGGCAGGCGTGCCGCTCGCGCATGGCGTGACGCTCTTCGTCGCACCGACGCAGGAGGACTATGAGCGTGTGCTGACGCAGCAGTTCTCCCATTCAGAGGAAGAGGCCGCGAAGATTTCCGCGATTTCAGGCGGCTGGACTGGCGGCAAACAGGGAAAGACAGCGCTCAACGGCGCCGCGGGGGTCATGCAGGATAGGAGCGGCCGCATGAGCACGACGGCGCATGAGCTGTTCCATCAGCTCCAGTACGACCTCAGCCACGGCAATGATGCGGCTGAGCAGGCGCTCTTCTGGCTCGAGGAAGGGAGCGCCGACTATGTCGGCGCGCTCGTCGCGGAGCGGTGCGGTGGCAAGTCGCTGCACAAATGGGAGCAGGACACCATGTTTGACCTGCGTAGGGCGCAGGAGACGGTAAACGCGAAGGAACTCGTGCATTGCAGTCCCCAACGACGGATGCAGCTCATGGAGAAGAAATACCACTCGTATCAGCTTGCGGATGCCATGGTCATCTGTCTCGTGCAGAAGCAGGCAAAGGGAACAGAGCTCGCCGCAATCGTGCGCTATTTCCAGGCACTCGCCGATACGCGCAGCGGGGAGGAGGCTTTCTCAAAGGCATTCGGCATGACGCACGCGCAGTTTTTGCAGGAATTTCAGCAGTGGTATGTTCAGGAACGCCACCTGCCGTTCGCGGCGCATGTTATCGCACGCCCTGGCGTTTCCGCTGCGCTTGCCGCCGACGTGAAGACGCAGGCGGCAGCGGTGCAGCCCATGCTCGCCGGGATGTACGGCCAGCGCCTTTGTGGACGCTATGACCTCATCCTTGCGGCGGATGCGGCAGATTTTATCCAGGCGATTGCGGAGAACTGCGCCGTTACACAGGACAAGGCGCGGGAACTGGCCACGGGCAGTCTCTGGATCCAGGACGGCAGCACCATTATCGTGCAAGCGGGCGAGCTTGGCGACGGCAAACAGCGCATCTTCAGCGTGGATGCGCTTTGCGCGCGCCTCTTGGAGACGCAGGTCGCCGACAAGAGAGAGGAGTCAGTGGCATGGCTGGATCGCGGCATGATCTACCTCGCCGGCATCCGTGCGCTCGAGCAGGCGGGGCAGGGCCGCTATGCCGACTACCGCCGCGGCTGGCAGCAGGCAGTGCGCCGGGCAGGTGCCGTTCCGTCTCTTGAGCAGCTGTTGACAGCAGATGGCATGCGCGAGGCATCGGAAAGCTATGGTGACGACATCGTCAATGAGCTGGCGGAGTTTGCTGCGGACGAGCTCATGACGCGTTTCGGCTGGAGCAGCTATCGTGCCTATCTCCAGCAGGTGCGACGCCTGGGGAGCGAGCGCGAGGCGTTCCGCGAGGTGTACGGACGCGATACCGCAGCGTATGCGAGGGAGCTCGAGCTTGCGCGTACTTCCAGGCGCTGAGGCGATATTGTTCCTTGAGGAAACGCTGATTAATTCGGCACCCTGCCTTTGCGTATCTGCACTGTCCTCTCGCCCTCGACAATCCTCAGCGTAGCTCTGCTACGCCTCCGGTTTGTCTCCTAGAGATATACAGCGCATCTACGCAAATCCAGGGCACCTCATTTCATCAGCGTTTCCTTGAATTTCTCCTTGTTTTGTGATATGATTCAAGATAACTTGTGATGAAGAAGGAAAGTAGACCGTCTCGCTGCCGCAAGAGAGTCCCGTCGCTGGAAAGGGATGGCAGGGCGCGGAGGAAGTTCCCTTCGGAGCAGCCGGGGGAAGCCCATGCGGGTGGTAGTCCGGACGTTGGCCGCGCTAAGGCCGCAAAGCGATAAATCAGGGTGGTACCGCGAAGACATGCCTTCGCCCCTGCTGCGGATGCAGTAGAGGCGAGGGCTTTATTTTTGGGAGGCTATTGTACATGGAAGAAAAAATCGAACAGCTGAAGGCGCAGGCGGCCGAGGCAATCCAGCAGGCGGCGGGCAGTCTCACGGAGCTCGATGAGATCCGCGTGAAGTTCCTCGGCAAGAAGGGAGCGTTCACCTCTATCCTGCGCGGCATGGGCGCGCTCGCGAAGGAGGATCGTCCGAAGATCGGCAAGGTCGTCAACGAGGCCAAAGCGCAGATCGAGGCGTTGATTGCCGAAAAGAATGAGGAGCTCAGACAGCGTGCGCTCGCCGAGAAACTCGCGAGCGAAAAGATCGATGTGACGCTTCCGGGGCGTCGCCAGCCGCTTGGACACCTTCATCCGCTGACGCTGACGCTCGCGCGCATCAAGGATATTTTCTTCCGCATGGGCTTCTCCGTCGAGGAAGGGCCGGAGATCGAGAAAGATTATTTCAATTTCGAAGCGCTCAACCTGCCGAAGGATCATCCGGCGCGCGATATGCAGGACTCGTTCTACATCACGGAGGATATCCTCATGCGCTCGCAGACGTCTCCTGTGCAGGCGCGCACGATGCAGAAAAACGAGCCGAACACGCCGATCCGCATGATTGCGCCGGGACGCGTCTATCGCCGCGACGAATACGATGCGACGCATTCTCCGATGTTCACGCAGGTCGAGGGACTCGTCATCGACAAAGGCATCACGATGGCGGATCTCAAGGGAACGCTCGAGCTGTTCCTGCACCAGATTTTCAGCGAGGATGTCAAGGTGCGCCTGCGTCCGAGCTTTTTCCCGTTCACGGAGCCGTCGGCGGAGGTAGATATCTCTTGCGTCATGTGCCACGGCAAGGGCTGCAAGGTCTGCAAGGGTACGGGCTGGCTGGAGATTCTCGGCGCAGGCATGGTGCATCCACATGTGCTCGAGATGAGTGGCTACGACCCGAAGGTCGTGAGCGGCTTCGCGTTCGGCATGGGGGTCGAGCGCATCGCGATGCTTTCCTATGGCGTGGATGACCTGCGCCTGTTCTACGATAACGACATGCGTTTCCTGCGCCAGTTCTGAACGGTCGGGACGGTATTGCGCGCCGGTGCGCGCAGGAACATGGCAAGTGAAGGGAGAAAACTATGCAGGTTTCGATAAAATGGCTGAAGGATTATATTGATTTTGACTGGTCGGCGGAGGAGCTCGCGGATCGTTTCACGATGGCGGGCGTGCCGGTGGAAAACGTCATCCGCGCGGATGAGGGGCTCGACCATGTGGTCACGGGCCGCATCGAGGAAATCACGCCGCATCCGGACTCTGACCACTTGCAAATCTGTCAGATGAATGTGGGCGGCAAGGAGCGCATCCAGATCATCACGGGCGCGCAGAACGTCGCGCAGGGGCAGATCGTGCCGGTGGCGATGGTTGGAGCGCACCTGCCGAATGGCATGCACATCAAGAAGGGCAAGCTGCGCGGTCTGCCATCGAACGGCATGCTCTGCTCGGCGGGAGAGCTGCACCTCGACCTCACGAAGCTCACAGAGGAGGAGAAGGACGGCATCTACATCCTGCCGTCAGATACGCCGGTCGGTGTACCGGCGAAGGATGTGCTCGGCCTCGACGATGTCGTGCTCGAGTTCGAGCTCACAGCGAACCGCGGTGATTGCTTCAGCGTGCTCGGTCTCGTGCGCGAGATCGCCGTGCTCACGGGCAATGAGCCGAAGTGGCCGGTTATTCGCTGTGAGGAGAACGATGCAGCCAAGACGGCCGACCTCATCCAGACGGGCATCGAGGCAACGGATCTCTGCAATCGCTTCAGCGTGCGCATGGTGAAGAATGTCAAGGTCGCGCCGTCTCCTGAGTGGATGCAGCAGCGCCTCGAGGGGGCCGGCATTCGCGCCATCAACAACGTCGTCGATGTGACGAACTTCGTCATGCTCGAGCTCGGGCAGCCGATGCATGCCTATGATTACGATGAGATCACGGGACATACGCTCACGGCGCGCCGCGCCAAGGCGGGGGAGAACCTCCATACGCTCGACGACAGCTCGCGCGTCGCCAAGGGAGAGGAACTCGTCATCGCGGACAGCGAGCATCCCGCGGGCCTTGCCGGCATCATGGGCGGGCTCGAGAGCGAGGTCACGGAGAAGACGACGACGGTCGTTTTCGAGGCGGCGTCCTTCTATGGGCCGAGCATCCGCCGCACGGCGCGCGCCTGCGGCCTGCACTCCGAGGCATCGGGACGCTTCGAGCGCGGCGTCGATGTGACGAATACGCCGCGCGCGCTCGAACGCGCCTGCCAGCTGCTTCAGGAGATGGGGGCCTGCACGGTCACACAGGGTATCGTGGACTGCTACCCGCAGCCGAAGACGCCCGTGACCATCGACTTCACGGCGGCGCAGATCAACGGGCGCCTCGGCACGGAGTTGCCCGGGAGCCGCATGGTAGACATCCTCACGAAGCTTGGCTTCGTCATCGAGGAGACGGGTGAGGGGCGTTACCGCGCGACCGTGCCATCCTGGCGCAACGACTGCACTTACATGGAGGATCTCTCCGAGGAGGTCGCGCGCATCTACGGCTTCGACAACATCGCGGGCACGACGCCGTTCGGCCGCATGATGCAGGGACGCCAGAGCGCACGGCAGACCTTCATCGAGCGCATCAAGCAGACCCTTGCCGCGCTCGGCATGACGGAGGAGCTTTCCTTCAGCTTCACGAGCACGGAGCTCTTCGATAAGCTGCGCGTGCCGCAGGAAAGCGAGCTTCGCCGCGCCATCCCCATCATGAATCCGCTCACGGACGAGGCGCCGCTCGTGCGTACTTGCCTCTTGACGAGCATCATGGAGAACGCCGTGCGCAATTTCTCCCGCAAGAACATGGATCTCAGGCTCTTCGATGTGGCGCCGGTGTTCTATCCGAAGCAGCTGCCGCTCACGGAACTGCCGGAGGAAAAGACGAAGCTCGTCGGCCTCATTACGGGGCGCAGGCAGGAAGTCGGCTGGAACCAGGGCAATGAGCAGGTGGACTTCTACGATATGAAAGGCATTGTCGAGGAACTCTTCGCGCGGCTCGGCATCAGCAAGTATACGGTCGAGGCGGGAGAGCATTTCGCACTCCATCCGGGCAAGACGGCCTGCTTCAAGAAAGGGCGCGAGGTAATCGCCGTCGTCGGTGAGCTCCATCCGGAGGCGGCGGAGAATTTCGGCATCAAGCAGAAGGTCTATCTCTTCGAGATGGATGTCGAGACGCTCATGAAATACACGGCGAAGAATTTCCATTTCGAGTCTCTGCCGAAATATCCGGCCATCGCGCGCGATCTCGCGATGCTCGTCGATGAGGATGTAGCGGCGGCGGACATCGAGCGCGTCATCGCGAAGCACGGCGGCAAGCATTTCACGGGCGTGACGCTCTTCGATGTCTATACGGGCAAGCAGGTCGCGGCTGGCAAGAAGAGCCTCGCGTTCAATCTGACGTTCCAGAGCAAGGATCGCACGCTCAAGGACGAGGAAGCCGATGCGGCCTTCCAGCAGATCCTCGCGGCGGTCGAGCAGCAGTTCCACGCCGAACTTCGTGCATAAGCGGGTGATGGGATGGACAAGACGAAAAGCAAGAAAGTAAACGTGGAGATCTTTGGCGATACGTATCCGTTCCGTACGGATGGAGATCCCCAGGAGCTCAAGAAGCTCGCGGCCTTTGTGGATAAGTACATGCAGCGCGCCGCGAAGAGGACGCGTAGCCTTGATACGCGCAAGATCGCGGTTCTTTCGGCGCTCGAGCTCGCGGATGAATATTTTAGGCTCAAGAAGGATTACGATGAGCTCGTCGAGCTGTTAGAGGATAAGTGAGGGGTCAAGCATGACACAATTCGATCAGAGAAATCTCTCGATGATGATGGATTTCTACGAAATGACGATGGCGAACGGCTACTTCGCGGATCATGACAAGGATACCAAGGTCGCGTTCGATGTCTTTTACCGCAAGAACCCGGATGAGGGCGGCTTCGCCATCTTTGCGGGGCTCGAGCAGGTCATCGAGTATGTGGAGAACATGCGGTTTTCCGAGAGCGATATCGAGTATTTCCGCGCGCAGCACATGTTTTCCGAGGCATTCCTCAACTACCTGCGGGATTTCCGCTTCACGGGTGACATCTACGCGATGCCTGAGGGGACGGTCATGTATCCCGACGAGCCGATTCTCACCGTCGTCGGCTCCCTCATCGACGCGCAGCTCGTCGAGACGGCCATCCTCGCGCAGATCAACCACCAGTCGCTCATCGCGACGAAATCGCGCCGCATCTGCAAGGCGGCGGCAGGGCGCGCCGTCTCCGATTTCGGTGCGCGGCGCGCGCACAACATGGACGCGGCGACGTACGGCGCACGCGCAGCCTATATCGGCGGCGTCGTCGGCACGGCGACGGTCTCTGCGGGACAGATGTTCGGCATCCCCATCAGCGGCACGATGGCGCACAGCTGGGTGATGTTCTACGGTGACGAATACGAGGCGTTCAAGAAATACGCGCAGACGTACCCCGATGCGACGGTGCTGCTCGTCGACACCTATGACGTCATCCATTCCGGCATCCCCAATGCCATTCGCGTCGCCCACGAGATTCTCGAGCCGATGGGCAAGCGGCTGCTCGGCATTCGCATTGATTCCGGCGACCTCGCGTATCTTTCGAAGCGTGTGCGCAAGATGCTCGACGCGGCGGGCCTCCCGGACTGCAAGATCGTCGTCTCGAACAGCCTCGACGAGTTCACCGTGGCGTCTCTGCTCTCGCAGGGAGCGTGCATCGACAGCTTCGGCATCGGCGAGCGGCTCATCACGGCGAAATCCGAGCCGGTCTTCGGTGCCGTCTACAAGCTCGCGGCCGTTGGTGAGAACGGCGAGTTCGCGCCGCGTATCAAGGTCTCGGAGAACGTCGAAAAAATCACGAATCCGGGGCTCAAGGATCTCTACCGCGTCTATGATGCGGACGGCCATGCCGTCGCGGATCTCCTGGCCCTCTGTGGCGAGCCGGTTGATATGGCGGAGCCGTTCCGCTACGTCGACCCGCAGAAGCCGTGGAAGAACCGTTCCTTCGAGGGCTGCACGGTCAAGAACCTCCGCCGCCTCTACGTCAAGGACGGCAAGCGCACGGTCGAGCTGCCGAAGCTCGACGCCATCCGCGATTACGCCAGGCAGCAGCTCGATACGGAGATCTGGGAGGAGGAGCAGCGCTTCGAGAACCCGCATCGTCACTATCTCGATATGACGCCGGATTACTATGAGATGAAGATGGGGCTGCTCTACGAGACGCGCAAGCAGCACGGCTGAGGAGGATGGAGATGCTGACTGGAAAGACTGGAAATCTCGGCGTCATGGGCTGGCCGATCGCGCATTCCCTCTCGCCTGCGATGCAGAACGCGGCCCTCGCCAAGGCTGGGATCGACTACGTTTATACCGCGTTGCCTGTGGAGCCGGTACACCTCGCAGCGGCCGTCGCCGGTCTGCGCGCGCTGCGTTTCCGTGGCTGGAACGTGACCATACCGCACAAGCAGGCGATGATCGACTTGCTCGATGAAATCGACGAGGACGCGCAGATCATCGGCGCGGTGAACACAGTCGTGCAGGAAAACGGCAGACTCATGGGCTTCAATACCGATGTCGCGGGATTTCTCGCGGGTCTTGCAGGCGCAGGCTTCTCTCTGGCGCAGAAGCGCGTGGTGCTGCTCGGTGCAGGTGGGGCCGCCCGCGCCGTGCTCTGGGGCCTCATCAAATCTGGGGCTTCCCGCGTCGCCATCGGCGTGCGTCATCCGGAAAAGGCGGAGATGCTGCGCCAGGCATTCGCGCCCAAGGCATCGACGCTTGGCACGGAGCTTGCCGTCTATCACTGGGAGGAGGAGCGGTTCCAGGCCGAGCTCGCCCAGACCGCGCTGCTCGTCAACACGACGCCGCTCGGCATGGCGCCGAGGACAGAGGCGGCGCCGCCCATCGACTGGGAGCAGGTGCATCCGGAGGCGTTTGTCTACGACATCATCTACACGCCGCGCCAGACGCGGTTCCTGCGGGAGGCGGCAGAGCACGGCCATCCCACACGCAACGGTGAGGATATGCTCGTGGGGCAGGGCGCGGAGGCGTTCCGACTCTGGTTCGGTCAGGAACCGGATCGCGCGCTCATGAAGAAGACGCTGCGGGCCCAGCTCACGGCGCAGGAGTGAGACAGAAAAGAGCCGGGAAACTCTCACGCACAGAGTGAAAGTCCCGGCTCTTTTCCTTTCGAGAGATGCGGCTCAGTTCCAACGGCAATGCCTGCCATCGCATTGCTTCGCATAGGGGCAGGCAGCACGGTCACGGCAGGCAGGGAGCTTTTCGGCTGCTATGCGCGTCGGCTGTGGGAGTAGCGAAAACACCAGGGCAAGTCCCAGCATGAGCAGGGCTGTCGTAGCTGTCATCGAGAACATCATCAACACCTCTTCCGTGTACTTTATTTAGTATTATTATACCATATATTACAGTAACATGCGACTGAAATAATAGGAAAACGGAAGACATTCGCATTTGCGTGAGCATGTATGGCTCTGATAGGAGAACTGTCCGATGCCGCGAGGGGGATGGGAATGAAATTCAATGAGTTTATGGGAGCGCTGCGCAAGGAGATTCCGCACGTCTGCCTTTTGGCGGGCGAGGAGCATTATTATGTGAATAAGGCAGTGGATGCCATGAAGCGTCGCCTTTTCCCTGATGGGGCTGGCGAGGACGCCATCGAGCGGGTGTCCGGCGACATGGACATCGATCAGCTCATTGGCCTCGTCGAGACGGTGCCGTTCTTCTCCGATAAGAATGTCATCATTGTGCAGGAGCCGCCCTTTTTCAAGGCGGCGGGCGGAAAAAAAAAGGACACGCAAGCGACAGATTCTGCCAAGGGAAAAAAGACGGCGGACAAGAAAATGGAGCGGCTGCAGCAGCTGATCGCGTCGCCGCCCTCCTTTTCCTATGTGATCTTCCTCATGAAGGAAAAACCTGACAAGCGGAAGAAAATCACAAAGGCCGTCGAGCAGGCGGGGCTCATCCTTGAGGCGGAGCCCGTGCGGGCGTGGAATATCAACGACTGGCTGCGTCCGAAGCTGCGCGCGCTGGGCAAGGAGCTCGACCGCGATGCCTATGAGTATTTCCTCAATGCCATCTCCATGATGCAGCAGATCTCGCTCTCGTACCTCGACCAGGAGTTTGACAAGATCGCGCTTTTTTCCTCAGCGCCTCGCATCACGAAAAAGGAAATCATCGAGGTCTTTGCCGGCCTGCCGGAGGTTTCCGTCTTTGCGCTCGTCGACGCCATCAGCGCCAAGGACGCGCAGAAGGCACTCGCGCTCCTCGTGCGTCAGCTCAGTGACGGCACCTATTTCACCGTGCTGCTCGCCCTGCTTGCGCGGCATGTGCGCCAGCTCTGGCAGGCGCGCCTTCTGATGGCGCAAGGCGTGCGCGGGCGGGCGCTCGCAAAGCCCCTTGAGCTCAATCCGTTCATCGCGGAAAAGCTCGGGCAGGCAGCGAGTCGGTTCAGTGATACTCAGCTCAAAGACGCGTACTTCTCCCTTGTGGATGCCGACTATCTGATGAAGACAGGGCAGGGGGGCAATGAGCTCCTGGAGCATATCATCATCGGTCTCTGTGCCTGAGGAAGACGGAGCTCATGATCTTTTCATAACTGGATGTTACCATACGAGAAGAAGCTGCAAGGAGTGTATGGTTCCTTGCTGTCAGGGTGTCCTTCCGTCGGTTGCAGAGAGGCGGGATGGATGCGTGAAGGGGGATTATTTATGAAGGTCTTGGTGACGGGAGGCGCGGGCTTTATCGGCTCTCATCTCGTTCGTTTGCTGCAGAAAGCGGGAGAGGACGTCACGGTCGTTGATAACTTCAGCACTGGGCGGCGGGAAAACCTGCCGAATGGGATAACATGTCGCCAGGTCGATGTAACGAGCCCGGCACTCAATGATGTGTTCGATGAGGGTGCGTTCGATGCCGTCGTGCATCTGGCGGGGCAGACGACCGTTCACGTCTCGATGGCGGATCCGGAGCTCGACGGCATGCAGAATGTTATCGGCTCGATCCACGTTCTGGAGCAAGCGCGGCGGTGCGGCGTTTCCCGTGTGATCTTCGCCTCGACGGCAGCCAGCTACGGCGATGTGCCAGAGGAGCGCCTGCCCATCGACGAATCGGAGGCGCTCTCGCCGCTCTCCTTCTATGGCCTTTCCAAGGTCACGGTGGAGAAATATCTCGCACTCTATCAGCGCGCCTACGGACTCGACTACGTCGTGCTCCGTTTTGCCAATGTTTATGGCGAACGACAGGGCATCGGCGGCGAGGGCGGCGTCATCAGCATCTTCGCGAAGAAGGTCGCGCAGGGGGAACCGCTGACGATTTACGGCGATGGCGGGCAGACGCGGGATTTCATCTATGCCGGCGACATCGCAAGCGGCATTTACGCCGCGCTCAAGACGCAGCAGGTCAACCGCGCTTACAATCTCTCTACGCAGACGGAGACGAGCCTCAAGGAGCTCGTCTCCGTCCTCGAGCAGGCAGTGGGGCATGAGATTCCCGTCTCCTGCAAGGAGGCGCGCTCCGGCGATATCTATCAGTCCGTGCTCGCCAATGGACGCGCGCGGCGCGCGCTCGGCTGGCAGCCGGAAGTGAGCCTCGAAGAGGGGCTGCGCCGCACGTATCGTTATTTCAAAGAGATGCAGCAGCAGTAGCATGGATGAGCTGCCGTGAGACATTGCGCAAATCACGAGAGAAATAGGAGTAAGTCATCATTCCCCGCTGGTGGAACCGGCGGGGGATATTTTTTATTTGACAATGATAATGATATAGGTTATCATAAACAGCGTAGAAATCATCTATTATCATTTTCAATACGAGGAGGCGTTTCTCTTGACACTCAAGGATGGCAAGACAGGCATGAAAGTGAAGGTCTTGGAAATCGGTGATTCCGCGCTCAAGAATCGGCTCATGACGATGGGACTCATCCCCGGTACGCAGGTCAAAGTCCTGCGCTCTGCGCCGCTCGGCGATCCCATCGCCATTGGCATCCGTTCTTATAACTTGGCACTGCGCCGCGAGGATGCGGCGAAGATCCAGGTCGCACAGGTCGGCTGATATCTGCCGGTTGAACGCAGCAAGGCTCGAGAGCAGGCGGATTTTTTCTCTAGAGAGATAATCTTCCTGCCGCGAGAGCAGCGAAAGGAGACGTATTTTTCATTATGTCAACATTAGCAGTGGCACTCACCGGCAATCCGAATACCGGTAAATCTACAATCTTTAACGAACTGACGGGCGCGCGGCAGAAGATCGGCAACTGGCCGGGCGTCACGGTCGACAAGAAGGTCGGCTATACGCGCTACAAGGATCGCGCGATCTCCGTCGTCGATCTGCCGGGGACGTACAGCGTCAACGCGCGCAGCCCGGAGGAGAAAATCGTCATGGATTTCCTCCTGAACAACAAACTTGATCTCGTCGTCGACGTCGTCGATAGCTCGAACATCGAGCGCAATCTCTTCCTCACCGTGCAACTCCTCGAGCAGGGTATCCCGCTGCTCATCGATCTCAATATGCAGGACGACGCAAAGCGCCGCGGCATCCGGATCGATACGAAGAAGTTCGAGCAGGTGCTCGGCATGCCGGTCGTCGAGACGGTCGGCCGCAGCAAGAAGAGCACGCGCCGGCTCCTCGACGTCTTCACGTCGACGGTCATGGCGCAGTATGAGCCGAGCAATCTCGTGAAGGAGCATATCAGGAAAGTCGAGGCCATCCGCGCGAACGGCAGGTCAGAGGCGGAGCAGCAGGAGGAACTCGCCGAAGCGCGCTACGCGCTCATCGATAAGGTGATGGACTATGCGGTCGACATCGGAAATGTCGGCCCGTCGCGCTCCGAGAAAATCGACCATTACCTCGCGAACGGCGCGCTTGCGCTGCCGATATTTCTCCTGATTCTCTACGGGGTATTCCAAATCACCTTCACCTGGATCGGGCAGCCGATCGCTGATTTCCTCGATGATGCCATCAATACGGATTTCCTCGATTTCATGACGGGCTTCCTCACGGAGGCCGGCGTTGCCGACTGGCTCGTCTCTCTCGTCTGCGACGGCATCATCGCGGGCGTGGGTGCAGTGCTCACGTTCGTGCCGCTGATCTTCGTCCTGTTCTTCTGCCTGTCCTTCCTCGACGGTACAGGCTACATGGCGCGCATCGCGTTCATCATGGATCCGATCATGCGCCGCTGCGGCCTCACGGGCAAGGGCATCATGCCGCTCATGATGGGCTTCGGCTGCGGCGTGCCGGCCATCATGGGCGCGCGGGCGCTCGACTCCGAGAAAGACCGCATGGTATCCATCCTCATCACGCCGTTCCTCACCTGCGGCGCGAAGCTGCCGATCATGGCGCTCTTCGCGGCGATGTTCTTCCCGGACAACGCGGCGAATATCGTTTTCGCGATGTACATCCTCGGCGTCGTGATGGCCATCATCGTCGCCAAGGGTCTCGGCGCGACGATGTTCAAGGACAAGGGATCGACGTTCCTGCTCGAGCTGCCGCCGTACCGCATGCCGGACATGAAGTCGGTGCTGCTCGAGACCTGGGACAAGGGCAAGGGCTACCTCGTGAAAGCTGGTACCATCATCTTCGCGGCCTCCGTACTGCTCTGGGTAATGTCGAATTACAATTTCAGCGGCCCCTGCGAGATCGAGGACTCCATCCTCGCTACGCTCGGTGACTGGATGTCGAAACTCTTCACGCTGCAGGGCTTCGACACCTGGGAGGCCGGCGCGGCCATCCTCTCGGGCATCATGGCAAAGGAGACGGTTGTCGCGACCATCGGTATCCTCTACGGCGCAGGCGATGTCTCGACGGAGGCGGAGGATGCCGCCGATACGGCATCGACGATGATGCAGACGAGCATGGCAACGGCGTTCACGAGCCTCTCCGCGTTCGCGTTCATGGTCTTCTCCCAGCTCTATACGCCCTGCGTCACGGCGCTCGGTACGATCAAGAAGGAGGCGGGCGGCTGGAAATGGGTCGGCTTCTCCGCGGTCTACCAGTTCGCGATCGCCTGGGTGGTTTCCCTGCTCGTCTATCAGGTGGGACGCCTGCTCGGCTTCTGAGCGCCTGCTTATATTGTGAATGAATCCGTAGTTCCTTAGAATGGAGGGATAAATGATGGCAACGTTGCTTGTAGGCCTACTTCTTCTCGTGGCACTCTATTTCGCGCTGCGCCATGTCGTGCGGAATCTCCGCGAGGGCAAAGAGGATTGCTGCGGCGGCTGTCCCGGCTGTCATGGCGGCTGCAACAGCTGCCATCCGCATGCCTGAGGGGGAACCGTAAATGCGGGCATATATCCTCTCTCTCTTGGATAGAACATAAGACAGGAAAGGCTGGATGCTCATTCCGGGCATCCAGCCTATTCTGCATTTTCGCGCAGATTCTTATTTTATTCCTTGCTCGTGTCCCCAGGCGCTGATCTTTGTGTAGAGCGGGACGGGGACGTGGTATTTTCCGCCGAGGGCGACGACGCGGTCGACGAGGCCGGAGAATTCTGAGGTTCTGCCTGCGGCGACGTCGCGCTGCATCGAGGTCGTGAGCGTCGGGGCGGAGGCGTCCATGATGCGCAGGCCCTCTTGGACGAGGTCTTTTTCGAAGGTGAGGCCCATGGCCGCGCCGAGGGCTTTGACTTCCTCGATGAGGGCGATGAAGGTGTCGCGGGCGCGGCCGCCCGGCTGCATGTCGCCGCTCACGGCGTCGCAGTAGAGCCCCGCGGCCCCCATCGGTGAGACGAAGGCGAATTTTTGGAGTGCATCGCGCTCGATGGTATCGGTGAAGTGCGCGTGGATGTCTGCTGCGCGCAGGATGCGCTCGGTCTCGGCGGCTTTCGCGCGCAGGCGATCGTCTTGCTCGCGGCGGAACCCGAAGAAGACGCGCAGGATCTTGCCGGATTGCGCGATGATGCCGGGAGCCTCTCGCCGTGCCCAGATGTAGATGCAGCCGTCGAGGCAAGTGAGGCCGAGCAGCGCCTGCTGCATGACGCCGCCTGTGCCGAAGACGTTGAGGATGGGGATGATGAGTGTCTCTTTGTCCGCTGTGCGGCGGGCGAAGTCTATGGCTGCTTGCAGGCTGTTGTATTTGAAGCAGACGAAGATGACGTCCGGCGTATCTCTATATTCCTCCAAGGTGCAGGACTTGACCTGCGGTATGCGCAGGTCTGCCGCTGCGTCGCGGCGGATGGTGATGCCGTTTTCCCGCAGCGCCTGCAGGTTCTTGCCGCGCGCGAGGAATGTTACGTCATTTCCGGCATGGGCGAGGTAGGCACCGAGGCAGCCGCCGGTGCCGCCCGTCCCGAGAATAGCGAATTTCATGCAAATTCCTCCATTCAGTAGTCTGCTCTTATCATACCATGTTTGGGAACAATATATTTTCTTTTTTTCGCAATTTATGATATGATGACAGCGTATTGAGAATTTTTTCCAGTCGTGTGGGGGGGCACTGCGTTCCTCGTGCGGCAGATGAGGAGGTTATCATTTGAGAGTTCGGAATATCGTTTTGCTCCTCTTGGCGGTGGGGACAATCCTGCTCGCGGGGTGTGGCGCGCAGACCGCGACGAAGGAACACAGTGGCAATTTCCATATCGTGACGTCGTTTTATCCCATGTACATCGACGCGATCAATATCACGCGCGGCGTTGACGGCGTGACGGTGACGAATATGACGAAGCCGCAGACAGGCTGTCTGCATGATTACCAGCTCACGACGGAGGACATGAAGACGCTCGAGAAGGCGGACGCGTTCATCGTCAACGGCGCGGGGATGGAGAGTTTCCTCGACAAGGTCATCAAGGCGCAGAAAGGGCTCGTCGTCATCGACGCTTCGCGCGATATCCCGCTCCTCGAGGAGAAGGGGGAGCAGAATCCCCATGTCTGGCTCAGTATCTCGAAGGACATCGAGCAGGTGAAGAACATCGCCGCGCAGCTCAAAGAAGCAGATCCAGAGCACGCCGATGCGTATGAAGCGAACGCCGCGGCGTATCTCGAGAAGCTCACGGCGCTGAAGGATGAGATGCACGCTGCGCTCGACGGCGTGCCGCATAAGGACATCGTGACGTTCCACGAGGCGTTCCCGTACTTCGCGGAGGAGTTCGGCCTGCATATCGTAGGCGTCATCGAGCGGGAGCCTGGCTCGGAGCCGACGCCGGAGGAACTCGAGGCGACCATCGACCAGGTGAACCAGCTGCCGGTCAAGGTGCTCTTCACCGAGCCGCAGTATTCCCCGAGCGCCGCTGAGACCATCGCGCGGGAGACGGGGGCGAAGATTTACGAGCTCGATCCTGTGGTGACGGGGGAGGCGACGCCGGAGGCGGCGGATGCGTACCTTGTGGCCATGCGGAAAAATATGGAGGCGCTGAAACAGGCACTGCAGTGAGAAAGCCCGCACAAAGAGAGGCACCGCTGAGGAATCGTCAGAGGTGCCTCTCTTTGTTTGCACAGCAGGCGGCGAGGTCTTGGGAACAGTCTGGGGCAGAGGGAACCTGTCCGCTTTGAAATTCTGCGCGTCCGTACTAGCAAATAAAAGGCAAATAAAAAAGATGCAGGCGAAAATCTTCGCACTGCACCTTCTGGATGTATCAAGAAATCTTACTTGTTTGCCTTGACGAGCGCAAGGATCTCATCTGCGCGGCCGTTGGATCCGAGGACGTCCTTGATCTTGTGCTCGACGAGCTCCTTGACATAGGAGCGGCCGTCGGCGATGTACTGGCGCGGGTCGAAGTGCTCCGGATGAGTCATGAAGTGCTCGCGGATGCCGGCCGTCATCGCGAGGCGGAGATCGGAGTCGATGTTGATCTTGCAGACTGCGGACTTCGCTGCCTTGCGGAGCTGATCCTCAGGAATGCCGACAGCATCGTCGAGCTTGCCGCCGTTGTCGTTGATGATCTTCACGTACTTCGGAATGACGGAGGAAGCGCCGTGGAGGACGATCGGGAACTCCGGAATCTTCTTCTCGATCTCAGCGAGGATGTCGAAGCGGAGCTCAGGCGGAACGAGCACGCCGTCAGCGTTGCGCGTGCACTGCTCTGGCTTGAACTTGAATGCGCCGTGGCTCGTGCCGATGGCGATGGCGAGGGAGTCGACGCCCGTCTCGCGGACGAACTCCTCGACCTCTTCCGGCTGCGTGTAGGCTGCCTCGTGAGCAGCGACTTTCACATCATCCTCGATGCCGGCGAGTTTGCCGAGCTCGGCCTCGACGACGACGCCGTGCTCATGCGCGTAGGCAACGACTTCCTGCGTGCGCTTGATGTTCTCCTTGAACTCATACTTGGAGCCGTCGAACATGACAGAGGTGAAGCCATCATCGATGCAGGCTTTGCACGTCTCGAAGTCCGGGCCGTGATCGAGGTGCAGGGCGACAGGGATGTCGTTGACCTCGAGGGCAGCCTCGACGAGGTGACGGAGATACGGACCCTTGGCGTACTTGCGGGCACCGGCGGATGCCTGGAGGATGACCGGGGATTTCAGCTCGGCAGCAGCTTCCGTGATTCCCTGGACGATCTCCATGTTGTTGATGTTGAAGGCGCCGATGGCGTAGCCACCCTCGTAAGCCTTCTTGAACATTTCTTTTGTTCCAACTAATGGCATTTTTACATTACCCCCTAGTAATTTGTGTTCAACCATTCATGAACTTATTTCATTATATCATAGAACGCGGGACAGGTGTATAGGCCTTGTGCAAATTTTCTCGAAATCCGTCAAATGCTTGCAAACGGGAAAGAAGAAGTGATAATTGCCTGCATATCCGGCGGCAGCGGCGCGTTGATACAGCAGTCCGCGTGCGTGATGGGATGGCGGAAGGAGAGCTGCGCGGCATGGAGCGCCTGGCGCGCGATGCGCGCGTCTGGCGTTCCGTAGAGGTCGTCGCCGAGCAGAGGGCAGCCGAGGCTCGCAAGGTGGACGCGGATCTGATGGGTGCGGCCTGTGTCGAGCGCAAGGCGGACGAGTGAGAGGCCGCCGCTGGTAGCGAGGACGCGGTAGTGTGTGCGTGCCGCCTTGCCGCCGTCCTCAGGCGCGCGTACCTCCTGGCGGATGAAGCTGCCGTCGCTGCGCCCGATGGGTTTGTCAATGGTTCCCTCTACCGTTGGCAAGGTACCACAGGCGACGGCGAGATAGAAGCGGTGGAATCTTTTCTCGCCGTTTTTCGTGAGCATGTGCTGGATCTGCGGTTCCTTGGCGATGAGCACGAGGCCTGTTGTCTGGCGGTCGAGGCGGTGCAGCGGGTGGAAGTGATGTGTTTCCCCTCTGCGCTGATAGTAGCCGAGGACGGCATTGGCGAGCGTCCCTTTCGGCTCGACGGTGAGCGGATGGACGAGCTGCCCGGCCGGCTTGTTCACGGCGAGCAGGAAGTTGTCCTCGTAGCGGATGTCGAGCGGCAGGTCCTGCGGCTCGATGGGATAGGCGTCAGGATTGCGCGGTTTCTCGCTCTCGAAGGTGAGGATGTCGCCATTTTGCACCATTGTGTGCGTGGCGTTGGCGGAGAGGCCGTTTTTGCGGAAGTCCCCGGTGTGCTTGAGGCGTTTCCACTGGGAGTTCGAGATGCCGTAGTGACGGATGAGGTAGGCGCGCGTGGGAAGCTCCGTACATCCTGCCGGGAGCTTGACGATGAGGCGCGTCACGACTGCTGCCCGTGGCGCTCCGCGGCGTCCGCTGCTCCTTGGCCCGCGGGCGCGAAGGGCTCGCCGCGCAGCAGGGCGATGACGCGGAAGAGCAGCGAGAGCACGATGGCGACGACGGTCGCGAGCGCCATGCCCTTGAGCGTGACGGTGCCGAGCGTGATGCTTGCCGTAGAGACGCCGATGCCGAGCACGATGGAGGTGAGCAGGAGGTTCATCGGCTGGTTGTAATCGACCTTCGCCTCGACGAGGATGCGGATGCCGGAGGCCGCGATGAGGCCGAAGAGTAGCAGTGAGACACCGCCCATGACGGGCGTGGGGATGCTCTGGATGAGGGCGGCGAGCTTGCCGAGGCAGGAGAGCAGGATGGCGAATACGGCCGCACCGCCGATGACCCAGGTGGAGAAGACGCGCGTGATGGCGAGGACGCCGATGTTCTCGCCGTAGGTGGTGTTCGGCGTCGAGCCGAAGAAGCCGGAAATGATGGTCGAGATGCCATTGCCGAGGATGGAGCGGTCGAGCCCCGGATCCTTGGTGAGGTCATGGCCGACGATGTTGCCCGTCACGATGAGGTGGCCGATGTGCTCGGCGATGACGACGAGCGAGGCCGGCAGGATGATGAGGATGGCGCCGGACTCGAAGACGGGATGGTAGAACGTGGGCAGCGCGAACCACGGCGCGCGCTCGACGAGGCTCCAGTCGACGATGCCCGTGCAGGCCGCGATGATGTAGCCGGAAACGACGCCGATGAGGATGGGGATGATGGAAAGGAAGCCTTTGAACGCGACGGAGGCGACGATCGTGATGGCGAGCGTCGCGAGGGAGACGAAGATGGCAGTCTCATCCGTTTTCTCTCCCGTGAGTCCCGCCATGCCGGCAGCCGTCGGCATGAGCTCGAGGCCGATGACGGCGACGATGGCGCCCATGGAGGCGGGCGGGAAAATGACGTCGATCCAGCCTGTGCCGACCGCCCGGATCAGCAGCCCGACGGCGCAGAAGACGATGCCGACGACGATGAAGCCACCGAGCGCTGCTTCGTAGCTGTACTGGGCGAGTACGAGGAAGACCGGCGAGAGGAACGCGAAGCTCGAGCCGAGATAGGCGGGGATGCGCCCTTTACAGATGATGAGGTAGAGAATGGTGCCGATGCCATTGAAGAGCAGCACGGTGGCCGGGTTCACCTTGAAAAGGATCGGCACGAGCACCGTGGAGCCGAACATGGCGAAAAGGTGCTGCAACGAAAGCGGGATGGTCTCGAGGAGCGGCAGGCGCTCCTCAACGCCGATGGCGCGGCGGGTAGACATGGAAAACACTCCTTTGTAAAATAATGAGTACGAAAATTCCCTTTCACGCTACCATATTCATTCTTGTTTGTCCAGATGCGCGCCGATTTCGCTGTGGGGACAAAGCGGCAGAGGAGAGACTGTGGTAAGGGCAGTCGTATGGAATTTACTGTAAGGGCGATGCCCAATGTCCACGAAATGGACGTTTGTGCATGTAGCTTTGTACGTCAAAAGCCTCGGCGTTTGCCGAGGCTTTGGGGAATGATATGGTTGACGTTTTTGTCAGATGCATCACGTCGCGTTGTGTCAGTGCGCGCCGCAGGTGCCGGTCGCGGCCGTGCAGTCCTCATCCTTGTTCGTGAGGCCGAGATCTTTGAGCATCTGCATATCCTCCTTGATGGTCGTGCCGGAGGTCGTGAGCATGTTGCCCGTGATGGAGGCCGAGGCGCCTGTCTCGAACGCCGTCGCGCCGTTTTGCGGCAGGAGCTTGCGCCCCGCCGCGAGGCGGATGTTCGCCGTCGGGTTGATGTAGCGGAAGAAGGCAATCGTGCGCAGGATGTCCTCCGCGGGCAGCTGGGGCCGCCCCTCCATGCCCGTGCCAGGAATCGGCATGAGCGCGTTGATGGGGATGGACTCGATGCCGAGCTCCTGCAGGGAGAGCGCCATGTCGAGACGGTCCTCCCAGGTCTCGCCCATGCCGATGATACCGCCCGAGCAGACGCAGAAACCTTCCTCCTGCGCCATCTTGATGGTACGGATGCGGTCGTCGTAGGTGTGCGACGTACAGATCTGCGGGAAGAAGCGGCGGCTCGTCTCGATGTTGTGATGATAGCTCGTGACGCCGGCCTCATGCAGCCGGTGCAGCTGCTCGCGCGTGAGCAGACCGTGCGAGGCGCAGAGGTCGATCGTGAGTGTTCGCTTCATTTCTTTGTATGTCTCGATGGCCTTGTCAAAATCCCGACCCGTGAGCGCACGCCCTGAGGTCACGATGGCGAAACGGTTCGCACCGGCTTCCTGGTTGGCACGCGCGTTGCGGATGATTTCTTCCTTGGGGAGGAAACCGTACTCGTCGATGCCCGTATGATGGCATGCCGCCTGCGCGCAGTACTTGCAGTTCTCGCCGCAGCGTCCCGACCGGCCGTTGATGATGGTGCAGAAATCAATATGCTTGCCGCAGAAGTGCCGCTGCAAACGGCCGGCGCCTTCTTGCAGTTCCTCCAGGGGAGCGGTGAGGAAGAGGGAAAGATCGTTTGAGCGGCGGATGCGGTCGCCTGCGATGATATCCGTTGCCAGCTGGTCGGGAGTACGGTTGTTTCGATTCATTTCGATGGCCTCGCTTTATAATCAGAATAAATAGGAAACACTAACATTTTATAGTCAACATTATATATAAGACATCGTTGACAGTCAACACCTCAGCCTAACGATGATACCGGTTTGATTTTAGAATCTGGAGGAACTATGGGTGCATCAAAGTTGCGCCCAAAATGATAGCGGATTGAGAAACAAAGGTCGAATGGTAACCGATACCACATGAGATGGTATCAGCTTGCCAACCAATGATTTAATTTATTGGTAGTGTCAACTCTTATGTGTAAACTTTATAGTGTAGGACGAAAAAATTAATCCGTGAACATTTCCAACAACTCTGGATATGCTTCTTGAAATCCGCGATGTGCTTTCCCAGAGAATCGTCGGTTATAATCACAGTAGACCGTGCAGGCGAATCGTTCCAGAGAATCCTCATTAGGGAATTGCTCCTTGAGCTTTGCCTTGTGACGAAATCCTTTGTTGTTGTTCTCGATGAGGTTTGACGTGTAGATTGTCTGCCGGATGCTCTTCGGAAACTCGTAAAACGAGAAGAGGCTGAACTCATTCTGAAAAGGCTTATGAAGTCGCTTGTACTTTGTTCCATACGAGCCGAGAAAGGCTGACAGTTCTTGTTTTGCGAGTGCGGCATTCTCCTGCCGGTACACACGCTTAAGCGTATCCAGGACGATCTTCCGATCAGAAGGTCGCACCAGGCGGCTTACAGCACGCATGAGATGAACCCAGCAGCTCTGATGCCTGGCACGCGGGAACTCGTTCTGTACTGCGTCTGGGAGACCAACAAGGCCGTCCGAGATGAAGAGCAGTACCTGTTCCAGTCCCCGCGTTTTCAAGCTCTTTAGCATATCGGCGTAGTTCAGCGCTGACTCTGAAGGCAGAATGGCATAGTCAAGAATTTCCTTGTGTCCTTCCGGCGTAATGCCGAGCAGGACATGGATAGACTCCTTGGCTACGCTGTCGCGACGGAGATTGACATACATTGCATCACAAAAGATGACGGCATATCGCTTGGCGACTGGTCGTTTATGAAACTGTTCAACCTGATCCGACACATTAGCT